>NZ_RHLQ01000022.1 GCF_003711845.1 Lysinibacillus halotolerans | reverse complement strand
AAGGAGCAAGCTCCTTATCTGTTCGCTCGACTTGCATGTATTAGGCACGCCGCCAGCGTTCGTCCTGAGCCAGGATCAAACTCTCCATAAAAGAAAATTTGATAAAGCTCTAAATTTACACCGGCATCATAATGATGTCCAAAATTTTGTTTCAACTCTTAAGTTAAAACTGTATTTCATTAACGTTTTGTCGTTCAGTTTTCAAGGTTCATTTTGTCACCGTTTAAATAAGCAACTTTTATATTATAACATTCCAACAATGTTATTTCAAATATAATTTCACTTACTCTTCAAATAGTAACTTTTATATTATAAGTTATCCTTCACTATTAGTCAATTATTATTTTGAAATACTTTTTCAAAACATTCACGTCGTTAAGGACAAGTAATAATATACTATAACCAAGAAAACTAATCAAGCACTTTTTTTAAAAAACTTCTTTAATATTTTAATATCAAGTACAAAAAGGATAATACCAGCAATTACAATTAATCCTCCAACAATTTGGGTTGTCATTAGATCCTCTAAAAAAATAAAATAAGCTAAAATTGCAGCTCCAATTGGTTCGAATAATACCGCTACCGAAATAACATTTGTACTTACCCATTTTACCGCCCAATTAAATAACGTATGTCCTAATAAATTTGGGATGATTGCTAATAATAAAAACCAAACCCATGTCATCGATGGATAAGGACCGAAAGACTCTCCTTTTATGAGTACATAAAAGAATAGACAGATTGTACTTATTGAGTAGACTACCATCGTATATGTAATTAAAGAAATTCGTTTTCTTACATCTTGTCCAAATAATAAATAACCAGTTATAAGTCCACAAGCAATTAAAGCTAACATATCCCCATAAAGGGCATTTCCACTCACCCGAAAATCTCCCCAACTAATTAACACACTTCCCGAAATGGCTATTATCCCTGAAACAATTGTCTTTAGTGATAATTTTTCTTTAAAAAACAGATACGTACCGATAAAAGCAAATAACGGTTGTAATGTTACTAACACTGTAGAACTTGCTACGGACGTGTAGTTTAGTGACTCAAACCATAAAATGAAATGAAATGCTAAAAAAATACCTGCAATTGAGGAGAAAATCCAATCCCTTTTTGTTAAAATTTTTATTTCGCCTTTAAATTTATAAAAAAACAACGGACTCATAATTAATATGGAAAAAAGCATTCGGTAAAAAGCAATGACTCCAGCATCAGCTTCTGCTAACTTCACAAAAATTGCAGATAACGAAATTGAAATAACACCTATCAATATTGGAATGTATGGATGTATTTTTGGTTTTTCCAAAATTAGATAACCCCCTTGGATAAATTTTGCTATATTAATAAAATAAGACATTCATTCATATTCTGTCATTTATAACCAATGTTATCAACAAGAAAAAGGAGGACCATTATTGGGTATTCTATTTTTAAACGAACCTTTCTCCTACGAGATTATTGTGAAGCTTATTATCGCTGCAATATTAAGTCTAATAATAGGAATTGAAAGGGAATTAAAAAAGAAACCAGTTGGCTTAAAAACCAGTTTAGTTATCGCTACCTTCAGTTGTTTATTAACGATTATTTCGATTGAAACTGCATATAGTACACCTAGTCGGGACGATATTAATATTACAATGGACCCCCTACGACTCGCAGCACAAATTGTTAGCGGCATAGGTTTTTTAGGTGCAGGTGTCATTTTGCGTAAAGGTAATGATAGTATTACTGGATTAACAACAGCTGCAATGATATGGGGTGCAGCTGGGATCGGAATTGCCGTTGGAGCTGGTTTTTATATAGAAGCATTCGCTACAGTAGTCATTGTTGTAATAGGAATCGAACTAATTGCTCCTTTTTTATTAAAAATTGGTCCTAAAAGATTGCGTATGAAAGAACATGTTTTAAAAGTAAGGTTAACGGAAGAAGAAAATATTCAACACCTTCTTAACTTTATGAAAGAAAATGAAATGTATATAGATAATATTCGTATTAAAGATATACCTGTATCGACAGAGCTTTTTTTATACGAGGTAGATATTCGTTTTTCAACTTTATTCCGAACTGATACGCTCTATATCTATCATACATTGCATTCATTACCATATGTACAAAAAATTGAATTAGAAAATCTAGGATAATGGAGGAAATGTAATGGGTGAATTTTTCAAATTATTAAAGGGTGGGAATAAACCATCCCTTGTTGCAGCATTTGTAAACCTTTTTTTAGGAATTATTAAAGGAGTTGCCTATTTCTTTACAGGGAACGTAGCTATGTTTGCCGAGATGATGCATTCATTAGGTGATGCTGCTAACCAATTCTTCGTTTTTGTCGGTTCTGCCCTTTCTAAAAAAGCACCAACTAAACGCTTTCCTAACGGTTTCGGACGTGTTGTAAATTTAGTCTGTTTAGGCGCCGTATTAATCGTCGCAATTCTTTCTTATGAAACAATTAAAGAAGGGTGGCATCACTTTAGACATCCTGCTGAAAATTCTGAAGGAATATTAATCGCATTAGGTGTTTTATTTTTAGGGATTGTATTAGAAGCAGTTGTACTTCATAAAGCTGCAAAAGAAGTATTGCATGAAGTAGGTCAAGAACATGCTGGTTTAATGGCTATTCCAAAATCAATCGCTTATTTAAAACGTGCTAAACCTGCAACAAAGCTTGTGTGGATGGAAGACGCGGTTGCGACTAGCGGAAATGTACTTGCCTTTCTCGCTATTGTAATTGCTTATTATACCGGTTTCCACGCATTAGAAGGTATCGTTTCGATGATTATCGGTGCAATGATGTTCTATGTCGTCGGACGTGTATTTTTAGATAATGCCCGCGGAGCAATTGGCGAAACAGATGAAGAAATGTTTGTTCATATTGGAAATCTTGTGATGGAAGATCCGAATGTAACGGATATTAAAAGACTTGAAGTAGTTAAAGAAGGGGAATTTCTACATGTTGATCTCGTTGCAGAAACAGATCCTAACAAATCATTAGCCTATTTAGATGATGTACGAGATCATTTAGTTGAATTAATTATGAGTCAAAAGGGTGTTTCAAAAGTGACGATTTCCTTCGACGAAGAAGACGGCATTACGGAATGGAAACACCATTTGCAAGAAAAGAAAATTAACAACGCTAATTCAAAAGAAGATCCTTCGAAATAACATAAAGCCCCTTGCACTGAGAATCTTAGTTGCAAGGGGCTTTTCATTATAAAGACATTTCTAAAATAGCTCGGACATCTTCAGCTTGTAACGTTTTAAATCTACCGAATGGACCGTTTACCATCGATTTTTCAACAAGAACGTCTAATTTGGAATCATCAATATCGTAGTCCGCAAGACGACTTGGAGCACCTATCGATGTCCAAAACTCTCGTAATCGTTCAATACCTTCTAATGCCACTTCTTCTGCTGATTTACCTTCTGGATTTACATTAAATACCCGTGTTGCTAAACCTGCAAAACGTTCTGGATTAACCGAAACATTGTGTCGCATCCAGTTCGGGAAAATAATTGCTAGTCCACCACCATGAGGTATATCGTACACAGCAGAGACAGAGTGCTCTATATTATGTGTTGCCCAATCTCCACGGGAACCCATTGATAGGAATCCATTTAACCCTATAGTTCCTGCGAATAAAATCGTTTCGCGCAACTCATAGTTTTCTAGGTCTTCAATTAATTTTGGTGCAGTGTTAATCACTGTACGTAATACCCCTTCACACATCTCATCAGTAATAGGAGTATTCGTTGCATTATGGAAGTATTGCTCAAATACGTGAGACATAATATCGACCATACCATAGACTGTATGATTTTTCGGTACAGTGAATGTATAAGTTGGATCTAAAATAGAAAATTTAGGAAATACCAATGGATGACCCCATCCGTATTTTTCTTGTGTTTCTTCATTTGAGATAACAGAACCAGAATTCATCTCAGAACCAGTTGCCGCAAGTGTTAAAATTGTACCTAAAGGTAGAGCGTCCACTACATTTGTTTTCTTTACAACAATGTTCCATGCATCTTCATCTACTTTAGCGCCAGCAGCTATTAATTTGGAACAATCAATTACTGACCCGCCACCAACAGCTAGTACAAAATCGACGGATTCTTTTTTACAAATTTCTATTCCTTTACGTGCTGTTTCGACTCTAGGGTTAGGTTCCACACCACTAATTTCAAAAACATTCATATTTAATTCATTTAAAATGGTCATTACTTCATCATATAAACCATTTTTCTTAATGCTTCCCCCACCATAAACGACAAGAACGTTATGTCCGTATTGAGGTAATTCTTGTTTCAGTTGTTCGATTTGACCTTTACCGAAATGCAAACGTACTGGATTGTAGAATGTAAAATTGTTCAAAGTAGACTCCCCTTTATTAGAAAAATAAAAAAGCTATGTAAAGAACTGTTCTTTTACATAGCCCATTTTATATGATTATACCCATCCACGGAAGCGAGAAGCTTCAGCAGTACGACGAACACCAACCATATATGCTGCTAAACGCATGTTTATATTACGAGTTGTCGCAGTAGTATACACATTTTCAAATGCTTCTACCATTTTTCTGTGTAATTTTTCACTTACTTCTTCTGCTGTCCAATAGTAACCTTGGTTATTTTGAACCCATTCAAAGTAAGAAACCGTAACACCACCAGCAGATGCTAATACATCTGGTACTAATAAAATACCACGCTCTGTTAAAATCTTCGTTGCTTCAGCTGTAGTTGGTCCATTGGCAGCCTCTACTACAATACTAGCTTTAATATCATAAGCATTATCTGCAGTAATTTGATTTTCAATGGCTGCAGGAACTAAAATATCACAATCCAATTCCAATAATTCCTGATTCGTAATCGTATTTTCAAATAAAGTTGTAACAGTTCCAAAACTATCACGACGATCTAATAAATAATCAATATCTAAACCGTTTGGATCGTGTAATGCACCATAAGCATCAGAAATGCCGATTACTTTCGCACCTAAATCACTCATAAATTTCGCTAAGAAACTACCAGCATTACCAAAACCTTGGATAACAATTCTTGCATCTTTAATATCAATTCCACGTTTTTTTGCTGCCTCTTGGATAACGATTGTAACACCTTCAGCCGTTGCACGATCCCGTCCTTGAGAACCACCAAGAACGATTGGTTTACCTGTAATAAAACCAGGTGAGTTAAATTCATCCATTCGGCTATATTCATCCATCATCCACGCCATAATTTGTGCGTTCGTAAATACGTCTGGAGCAGGGATATCTTTTGTAGGTCCTACAATTTGCGAAATCGCACGTACATAACCACGACTTAAACGTTCTAGTTCTCCCATTGACATTTGACGGGGATCACAAATAATACCGCCTTTACCACCGCCATAAGGTAGATCAACAATTCCACACTTTAACGTCATCCACATTGAAAGTGCCTTTACTTCGTCTTCACTAACCATTGGGTGGAATCGTACGCCGCCCTTAGTTGGTCCAACTGCATCATTGTGTTGAGCTCGATATGCTGTAAAGACTTTAGTAGTACCATCATCCATTTTCACCGGAATACGAACACGTAACATACGAAGTGGTTCTTTTAAAAGCTCATACATCGATTCTTCATAACCCAGCTTGTTTAACGCTTCCTTAATTACATCTTGTGTTGAAGTAAAAAGATTTAAATTTTCAGCCATCTAGATTCGCCTCTTTAGTAATTATAATGATTTTATATCGCAAACATTGTAACATACTTTAATTGTTATTTGTTTATGAATATCTATACATTTTGTAATCATTTCTTTTTTATTAAATATGGGTCAATTATTATTAATTTAAAAGCATTTTTCATAAGAATATGAGGTTGAATTTTCTTAATGGTATCATACGATAAAAAAGCAGACGCCAAAACGTCTGCTTTTAAGTTTATAAACGAACTAAAGAGTTTCAGAAACCGTTTTTGCTTGCATGTGAAGCTGTAAATAATCTGGGCCACCTGCTTTTGAGTCCGTACCAGACATATTGAATCCACCGAAAGGTTGGTAACCTACTGTTGCTGCTGTACATCCGCGGTTAAAGTAAAGGTTCCCTACATGAAAATCTTCACGAGCTTTTTCTAGGTGGAAACGATTATTTGAAATAACTGCACCAGTTAAGCCATAAACAGTATTGTTTGCAATATCAATTGCTTCATCAAAGTCTTTTGCTTTTGTCATTGCAAGAACTGGACCAAAAATTTCTTCTTGCATAATACGAGCTTGTGGATCTACGTCGCTAAATACAGTTGGGTGAATGAAGTAACCTTTCGAATCATCATAGTTTCCTCCAGCTACTAAACGACCTTCCCCTTTACCAATCTCGATATATTCAGCAATCTTCTTAAACGCACCTGAATCATTAACAGGACCTACGAATGTTTCTTCGTTCGTTGGATCTCCAACGATTAATTCATTCGTTAACTCTACAACACGGTTTAATACTTTTTCGTAAGCTTGGTCACCTACAACTACCGCACGTGAACATGCTGAACATTTTTGACCACTAAAGCCGAATGCACTTGTTACGATAGATTGCGCAGCTAATTCTAAATCTGCATCATCGTCTACTACGATTGTATCTTTACCACCCATTTCAGCGATCACACGTTTAATCCAAATTTGCCCTTCATTTAATACAGACGCACGTTGGTTAATACGTAAACCTACATCGCGAGAACCTGTAAAGCTGATGAAACGAGTACGTGGGTGATCTACTAAGTAATCTCCTACTTCAGCACCTGAACCTGGAATGTAGTTTACAACTCCCGCTGGCATACCTGCTTCTTCAAGGATTTCCATAAATTTATAAGCAATTACTGGCGTTGTAGAAGCTGGTTTTAAAAGAACTGTATTACCTGTTACAGCAGCCGCAATTGTAGTACCTGCCATAATGGCAAATGGGAAATTCCAAGGAGAGATTACAACACCAACCCCAAGCGGAATATAACTGTATTTATTAATTTGTCCTGGATTTTCATTTAACGGTTGACCGTCTTTAATAGCTAACATTTGACGACCATAGTATTCTAAGAAATCGATACCTTCAGCGATGTCACCATCCGCTTGAGCCCATGGTTTACCAGCTTCTTTCGTCAACCAAGCACAAAGTTCGTATTTACGGCGACGAACGATAGCTGCTGCTTTAAATAAAACTTCAGCGCGAACTACAGGATCTACTTTTTTCCAAGTATTAAAAGTAGAATCAGCTACTTGCATTGCTTTTTCAGCTAATTCTTGATTTGCTTTTGAAACAGTACCAACTACTTCCGTTTTATTGGCAGGGTTATATGATGTGATTTTTTGTTCAGTTGTAATTCTTTCCCCACCAATAATTAACGGATAATCTTGTCCAAGTTCACTTTCCACTTTTTTCAAAGCTTCTAAATAAGCTTGTCGATTTGCTTCAACAGAAAAATCAGTTAATGGCTCAGATTTGTACGGAATCATGAAAAGTCCTCCTTTAATAGTTACGCTTAGAGTGCGTGTTTAGCTAGCAATTCATAAGTGCAAAAAATATTTGCACCAACTTAATATTTATATATATAATAATGCAAAAGATTGTTGCGTTTTTCAAGTTATAATTTTTATAAAAATCAAACTATTTGAGGTGAACCCTATTGAAGGTACAACTTAACCAATTGATAAAATTTTATGAATCCGCTATCGAACACGTTTCCGTAGGTATTCATGCGGTAGATCAAAACGGACATACGATTATTTATAATAATAAAATGAAAGAAATTGAAGGCTTTGATATAGAAGATGTTTCTGATCGTTCCATTTTAGAATTATTTGCTTTTAGACAAAACGAAAGTACTTTACTACGCGTCCTCCAAACCGGTATGAAGGAAATGAATGTTAAACAAACTTATTGGAATAAAGATGGCCACGAAATTACAACGATTAATGATACTTACCCTCTTTTGGACGATGGTAAAATTATAGGAGCTATCGAATTTGCCAGAGATATAACTTCTTTAGAAAAACTTGTATATCAGCCATTAAGAAGATATGGTGAACCGTTAACCTTTGAAATTATTACAGCCATATCCGAGCAAATGAAAACAGTTATAGAAAATGCTAAAAAAGCATCCCATGCCAGGATCCCCGTGTTATTAATAGGTGAAAATGGTACAGGTAAAGACTTAATTGCTGAAAGTATCCATTATGAATTAAGCCCACCTAATGATGAATTTATCACCTTATTTAGTAGACGAACTGAACAATCGGTCTTTGAAAAATTAGAAAACTATTTGTCGCAGGATAAAACATACACTTTTTTCTTTGAACGTATTGAATTTTTATCCATTCCTATGCAAAAACAATTGCTCAAATTATTACACAATTTATCAACTGAAAAGCATATGTTTATCGGAAGTATCGGAGACGATCCAATCGATTTAATTAGCGATGGACAATTATTGAAAGATCTTTATTATTATTTTGCATCAATGACGATTTATATTCCTCCGTTAAGTAAACGAAGAGAAGATATTAAACCGTTTGTCGATGATTATTTTAGCCGTCATCGTGAACGATTTGCTTCTAATATTAAAGGATTATCTCCAGACGTGATGAACTTATTCCAGCAATATGATTGGCCAGGAAATTTAAAGGAACTTGAATTACTTTTAGATGAGATCGCTTCTATGATTACAAACGAAAAAATAGTTACGTATGAAATGTTACCATTACATTTCCGTTTTAAAGTTCAACAACTGGACGATAAAACTCGAAATCCTAACTTTTTTATTGTACATTCCAATAAAGAACTATTACCGTTAGACGATTATTTACGAGAGGCAGAAAATTATTATTTGCAAAACGTCTTAAATATGTACGAAGGGAATATTACGAAAACAGCTAACGCCCTTGGAATGAGCAGACAAAACTTGCAGTATCGCCTTAGAAAGCTAAAAAAATAAGACAGAGGGAAATCACACCTTCCCTCTGTCTTATTTATTGTCCTGATTGTTCAATCCAATGTTGTAACTTTTCTTTTAACGATTTAAAACCATTCGCATCGTTTTCATCTACCCGGTCTTGTAAAGATTTTCGTGGTTGTTCCTTCTTCTTTTGAGGAGGGGCTTCTTGTAACGCACGAGTTGATAAACTTATTTTGTCCGAGTTCTCGTCAATATCTAAAATTTTAACTTGGATTGCTTCTCCTACTTTTAAAAAATCTGCAACGTCCTTTACATACCCATATGTTATCTCTGAAATATGAACGAGACCTTGTGTTTGTTCATCTAGTGCGACAAACGCCCCGTAAGGTTGAATTCCAGTTACCTTACCGGTTACTACTTCACCTACTTCGTATTTTTTTGCCATAAAGCAGTCCTACTTTCTTTATCTACGTAAATGTCATGTTAAATTATAACATATGTATAAAGAGGGAACAAAGAATCTCCCTAACCCACTGAATATTAATTATTTGAAGAAAAGTTTAAAAAAATGAACCGATTGTAAATTTCATATTTCAGACAAAATATTCTCATAATTTAGAAGAAAAAATAATTATAATATAGAATACCAGTTTAAATTGGAAAGGAAGTGCTTTAAAAGTGAAACAAAAATTTCATGAACAATTAAAATTTTTACGTGAAGAACGAAATTTAACCCTCGATGAGTTATCGAAATTAACTCAAGTTGGCGTTGAAAAATTAGCACTTTATGAAAAAGGAGAACTTATTCCTTCAGTACAAACTATTTTAAAACTTTCAACTGTATTAGAAGTTCCTGCTTCAAATTTAACAGACGGCATACAAGCATAAAAAAAAGGATTTCCTTTCAACTATAAAGGAAGTCCTTTTTCTTTTTATACGATACATTTTGCTTCAAATTTAATCGCAATTAATTTATAAGAAATCGCAACACAATTTTCAAAAGGTATCCATTGCTCAAAAGAATGCTCATATACAGTTTGAATTACTTTTGCCAGTTGACTAGGGTCATCAATTCCTTGAAGGGCAGCTACAACATCCGCTGCTTCTGTGTCATAGTTGTCACTACCAATATGAAATGGATCCCATTGTTTTAATAATTCAATGGCTGATTTATTCATTAATATATTTTCCAAAGTTTTCACCCTAAATTTACAATTTACTATGCTATTATATAATACATAATTAAAAAAAGAAATGAGTGATAACTTTGTTTAATTTTGATGAGCTCTATGATCGTAAAAACACGAATAGTCTTAAGTGGGACCAATTTAAGGACCGTCTAAAACTCACTTATAATGTGGAAGACGCTTCTGATATACTGCCAATGTGGGTTGCAGATATGGACTTTGCTATTCCTCAAGTAATCTCAGATGCTATTAAAGCGCGGCTAGACCACCCTATTTTTGGGTATTCCTATGTTAGTGATGCTTGTAAAGAGGCAATACAGGGTTGGTTTGAGCGTCGTCACAATTGGCACATTGACACGAATTCACTTATGTTCCATCAAGGGGTCGTACCTGCCCTTGCAACCATTCTTGAAACATTTACAGAGGCTGGGGATAAAATTTGTATTTCTACACCCGTTTATCCTGCCTTTTTCAACATCCCAAAAGCTCAACAACTCGAAGTAATTGAGTGTGAGTTAAATGTAACGGACAATACTTTTACTTATGATTTTAATCGCCTTGAAGAACAGTTTAAATTAGGAGTTAAAGTTTACATTCTATGCAGTCCACATAACCCAGGTGGTGTTGTTTGGTCAAAAGAAGAATTAGAAAAACTTGTACAACTTTGTATTAAATATGATGTATTACTTATTTCAGATGAAATTCATGCGGATATTGTATTTGAAGGATATCGACACGTTCCAACTTTAACTGTAAAGGATGCAGATAAAGCAAAAATTATTACTTGTATCGCTCCAACAAAAACCTTTAATATCGCTGGAATTCATGCTGCGATTATGGTTGTCCCAAATAAAGAGTTGCGTTTAAAACTTATGAAAGATAAGGAAGCTCATGGCCGTGACGATTTAAACTTACTAGCTGCTGCGGCTGTACAAGCAGCATATGAAAAGGGCGACGAATGGGTCGACGCAATGATTTCTTATGTATCGAACAATATGGATTATGTTGTGGAAGAGTTAAATAAAATCGACGGGATTAAAGTAACAAAACCTCAATCCACGTACCTAATTTGGATTGATTATCGTGATACAGGTTTAACGGAAAGTGAAATGATGCATCGTCTTCTTGAAAAAGGAAAATTAGCGATTGAACCTGGTACAAAATATAGTGAAGCAGGTAGAGGTTATTTACGAATGAACGTCGCTTGTTCCATGGAAACAGTAAAAGATGGAGTAGAACGGTTTAAGAAAGCTTTATTATAAAGTTCATAAAAGGGCAACCAACAACGGTTGCCCTTTTTTCATTACTTTTCTACTTTAGATTGTATGTTTTGTTGGCGCTCGCTTAAAATTCGCTGTTCCAAATCCTTTGTTTTTTGTTCTTGCTTTTTAGACAAACGTTTAAACCACATGAAGGCCAAAAAACATAGGATGACTAAAAATACCATTTCTATTGCGGCTGGGATGTATGAACTTTTATCCTCTGGGAAATATAAAAATCCTAGGATAACGAATCGATCCATTTTGTTGTCACACTTCTTTCATTGTATTATTCGACTACTGTAATCGATTCAATTTTAACATCTTCAAGCGGTTTGTCGCGCATATCTTTGTCAACGTTCGCAATTTTGTCAACAACGTCCATGCCTTCAACTACATGTCCAAATACAGTATGTTTGAAATCTAACCAAGGTGTTCCACCTTCGTTGGCATATGCTTCAATAATTTCTTTTGGATATCCAGCTTGCTCCATTTGTTGAATCATATTGTTCGGTGTATGTTGCATTTGAACGATAAAGAATTGGGAACCATTTGTGTTTGGACCTGCATTGGCCATTGAAAGGGCTCCTCGTAAGTTGAACAACTGTTCATTAAATTCATCTTCGAAAGAATTGCCCCAGATAGATTCACCACCCATCCCTGTTCCAGTTGGGTCACCACCTTGAATCATAAAATCTGAAATTACTCGGTGGAAAATGATACCATTATAATATCCGGATTTTGCGTGTCCTAAAAAGTTTTCTACCGTTTTTGGTGCATGTTCAGGGAAAAGTTTTATTTTGATTGAACCTAAAGTAGTATTCATTTCAACTAAAACTTCACCTGGGTTTAATTCTTTCGTTAATTGTGGAAACATGAAAAGTCTCTCCTTTTACAATAAAATATGTTCGATTTAGGTATTCCTTTATATAAATAAAAATCATTTAATACCTCGTACAGTTTATCATAGAACGTTTAAATTTTCCGCTAATATCCTTTTTGCCCTTTCTTCGGTTTCCGAAATACGTTATACTTGACAAAACATCAATTTCACGAAACAAATGATGGAGAATTATTAGGAAGAAAGTGAACAGAAATGTCGAACCGAAAACATAATTTTATCATTATTTTAATATCTAATTTTATCGTCGCGGGCTCCATGACGATGATTATGCCCTTTTTATCTCTCTATATAAATACTTTTGGAGATTTTTCAGAGAGCTATGTACAAAAATGGGCAGGATTAATTTTTGGCGCAACCTTTATAACCGCCTTTATTATGTCTCCAATTTGGGGACGTATTGCTGATAAATACGGTTATAAACCGATTATGATTATGAACTGCTTTGGTATTGCCCTAAGCATCTTTTTAATGGGTTACGTAACAAACGTAATTCAATTTTTTATTTTACGAATTATTATGGGATTAGTTACTGGATTTATCCCTACTTCTACTGCCTTCATTAGTAAACATACACCGAAAAATATTGCTGGCAAAACCTTAGGTACCCTACAAATTGGTAGCGTTGGCGGTTCTTTATTTGGACCGGTAATCGGCGGTACTATAGCGGATGCAGTCGGCTTTAATTACACGTTTATTTTCACTTCCATCGCCATTACGATTGCTGCCATTATTATCATTTTTGGCATTCATGAGCCTGAAATGATTCGAAAAGAAAAAAGTAATCTTTATTCAAGAAAAAATATTCTTTGGGCGATTTTCCACCACCCACTTATATTAAGCATAATGTTCGTTACTGCCTTAATTCAAATAGGGAATTTTAGTATCCAACCATTATTATCATTATACGTTTCCCATTTAACTACATCCGAACAAGTAGCCCTTTTATCTGGTATCACCTTTAGTGCTGCTGGGGTCGGGAATATTTTAATCGGACGATTTTTTGGTCGTTTAGGCGATTCAATTGGCTACGAAAAAGTATTAAAAGTATTACTACTAGTTAGTGTCCTATGTATTATCCCACAGGCCTTTGTCACTTCCCTATGGCAATTAATCGTACTGAGATTTTTATTAGGTATGTTCTCCGGTGGCCTTATTCCGATTACAACAGCTATTATTCGCCGGGAATCACCGATTGAAGTACAAGGAGAAATTATGGGATATAATCAAAGTTTCCGATTTTTAGGAAATGTCATTGGCCCGGTATTAGGTGGTTTTATAAGTGGGCTAGCGACTATTTCTACTGTCTTTTATTCCACTGGCTTCCTATTTTTCATTGCAGCGATTGTGGTCATTATCATACAAAGGTATCCAAAAAAATATTTAGATGATCTATTAAAAAGCCATGCATAATTTCGATTATTAATTTGGAGGGGAATCTATTAGAATCCTCTCCTTTTCTTTTTGAATATATGATATTCTTCTGTTAGGAAATATTTGGGGAGGACGAATTATATGAAACAAGTAGTAGGCTATATGATTACATTTTGTTGTTTCTCTCTTCTTTTGCTACTTGTGAACGAAATAACGGATGAAATGTCAGTAGCCCAAACCCATCAGGAGCAAATCGAAAGCGAAATTAAGCTCCCTACCATTGAAAAACAATTACCTGTAACAATGGTTGACCGAAATGGATTTGTATTTAATGAGGAATATACTGAGTGGAGACAGCCTATTCCATTAAAGGAAGTACCTGAAATCATTAAACAAATCTATTTACTAAGTGAAGATAAAGAATTTTATAACCATGTTGGATTCAATTTAGGAGCCATTACAAGGGCGGTGGTTGTCAATTCCTCCCAAGATTCCATGGAACAAGGTGGTAGTACAATAACGCAACAGCTTGTCCGACTACGTTATTTATCAGAGGAAAAAACCTATTCCCGTAAAATTACCGAGCTTTTTTATGCCTATGAGCTGGAACAGCAGTATGACAAAGATGAAATTTTTGAAATGTATTTGAATGAAATGTTTTTCGGTAATCAAGTATATGGCATTGGTGCTGCGAGCAGTTTTTATTTTCAAAAACCATTAGCTGAACTTTCCATCGCTGAAATGGCCTTTATAGCCGCAATTCCAAATAACCCTTCTTTATATAATCCATTGAACCATTTTGAAAATACAAAAAAGCGGCAAGAACGATTGCTTGATATTTTAGCCGAAAATAATGTGATTACAAAAGAAGAAGCCAATACATATAAACAAGAAAAAATTGTTTTAAATACAAAGGAAAAAATTCAAAAAAACCCTGCCTATAGTACGTATGTTTTAGCTGAATTAAAGGATTTAGTTGCAATAACTGAAGGCTATGAGCAATTGCTCAAAGAGTCAAAATCAGAAGAAGAAAAACAAAAAATTAACGAGCAAATTGACGAAAAAGTCAACCAATTACTTCAATCGGGGATCATCATTCATACAGCCCTTGATTCGAAAAAACAATTACAAGATGAACGAGCTATTAATAAAATTTTAGGAAACGGTAGCTTACAAAGTAGTGCCGTTGTCATCGACAATCAAACAAGGGAAATTGTTAGTCTATATGCAGGGAAGGATTATAAGAAATTTGATTTTCATAGAGCTTATCAAGGATTCCGCCAGCCCGGTTCCTCTTTCAAACCATTAGTCGTCTATGCACCTCTATTTGAGACAACGGATTATACACCAAAATCCATTGTAAGTGGTGGAAAATATTGTGTTGCAGACTTTTGTCCTGACAACTATGATGGAAAAGTTTATGGGAATGTTTCGATTTCTACGGCATTTAAGTATAGTTACAATACATCCGCGCTACGGCTGTTAGATACAATTGGTCTCAATACTGCCTTTCAATATATTGAGAAGTTCCACTTTCAATCCCTCGTTCCTGAAGACAAATCCTATGCTGCAGGACTAGGTGGGTTATCCTACGGTGTGACGACTCTTGAATTGGCAGATGCATATACTAGTTTTATAGATGGAACTTATGTAAGAGCAAAAAGTATTCGCCAAGTGACCGATCTAGAAGGCAACGTTCTTTATAGTTGGCCAACTAAAAAGGAAACAATTTGGTCTAACAAAACAGTCACATATATACGTTCATTATTAAAGGATGTTGTAACTAGTGGGACAGGAAGAGGAATAACAATAACTTCTTCCTATATCGGAGCAAAAACCGGCACAACAAATGACTATAAAGACTTTTGGTTAGCAGGATTGACAGATCAATACACAGCAGCTGTTTGGATTGGTTATGATAATCCGAAGTCTATGCAATCATTACAAGACGATAAAATCCATTTTAAAATTTTTAATACGATTATGAATTAAATAAAAGAAAGGAGGGATCTTTTTAAAGGTTCCTCCTTTCTTGTTAAATAGGTAAACTCGCTAATAAGCCATTATATAATTTTAATCCGACATACACGATAAGCGTAATTAAAATGGTCCAAATAATAATTTCAAAGATGATGAGACCAATTGTACCTGACAAGGTAAGAAATTGGCTCATTTTATAAATATTAAAAATAAAATAACTTAAAATCGTTAAAGTAAATAAAATGAGCAATATTGTGAACGATTGTACCCCTAAAACTGTTGATAGAGCACCAAAGAAGAAAATAACATAGCCGCCTCTAGCGACACTTATCATTTCTCCATTGCTATTTTTTGAAAACAGAAGCATTCCTACCTCATGAATCGTTTCACCAATTAGTTTTAATGCGGAAAAAAGCATAAAAAAACATAAGGTAAATGCAATTAATAAGAATATACGCAACTCAAAATCCGTTAAAAATTCCCGCATTCCTGCGTATATACCAATCGATACTAATAAGTCTATCGATTGTCCTACCATATAAATGCCAAAGGTTAAACTAAACAGAATAATTGAAAACAATGGTAAATATCCGTATATGTATGGGTTTTTCATTTTTATGTCCTCGATCCTTTTATCTACTGTATATATTATCGAAAATAACTGAATATTATCAAGTATAGGTTTTATCGAGTAAGATGAAATCTTTACTTTTAGATGTTACAATATGAACTATCCGAGAATTTTTTATGTTTTTTTAGCTTCAATTTTTGAAAGGAGGATTATTTTGTTTCAAGTATTTTGTATTTTTATACCGATACTAGCCGCCCTTTTTATGCCTTTCTTTTTTAAGAAAGTACGTCCTATACATACTGGTTGGTTTGTTTTAATTGTACCTGTTTTTTTAGTAACCTTTTATGCGATTTACGTTCCAATTATCGCAGATGGTGATACGGTTATATCCGAATTCGATTGGATCCCATCCCTCGGAATTTCCTTTGTATCCTATCTAGATGGGTTGAGTCTATTATTCTCAATCCTTATTTCAGGAATTGGCGCCCTTGTCGTGTTATATTCCATTTTTTATTTAGATCGTTCGAAAGAGCAGCTACATAATTTTTATATTTATTTATTAATGTTTATGTCGGCTATGCTCGGAGTCGTTCAATCAGACAATACAATTACTCTTTACTTATTTTGGGAGTTAACATCGATTTCTTCCTTTTTATTAATTGGCTATTGGTTCCATCGAGATAAATCTCGTTTCGGCGCACTAAAATCAATGATGATAACGGTTGCAGGCGGTATGATGATGCTAGGTGGATTTGTTTTACTATCCATCATAGGAAATACATTCTCGATTCGAGAATTGATCAACCAAGCACCAGAATTGGCCACAAATGATTTTTTCGTACTTGCCCTTATATTAATTTTACTAGGAGCATTTACTAAATCTGCCCAATTCCCATTTTATATTTGGTTGCCAGATGCAATGGAAGCGCCAACACCAGTTAGTGCTTACCTACACTCTGCAACAATGGTTAAAGCAGGGATTTATCTTGTAGCAAGATTTACTCCGATATTCGCCCAATCAGAAATATGGATTTGGTTAGTAGCTGGTATTGGATTACTCACTTTATTCTGGGGATCTTTCTTTGCGGTGAAACAAACAGACTTAAAAGGGATTCTTGCTTTCTCAACAGTTAGCCAACTTGGACTTATTATGTCCCTTTTAGGTGTTGGAGCGATTAGTTATCATGTGAACGGTGCGGAAGATACTGTATTTAAATATGCAGCCTTCGCAGCAATCTTTCATTTAATTAACCATGCTACATTTAAAGGCAGTTTGTTCATGATTGCCGGTATTGTAGATCATGAAACAGGTACTCGTGATATCCGAAGACTTGGTGGATTAATGAGCTTAATGCCTATAAGTTTTTCCGTTGCACTCATCGGAAGCTTCTCAATGGCTGGTTTACCACCGTTCAACGGCTTCTTGAGTAAAGAAATGTTCTTTACTGCTATGCTATCGATCACTCAGTTTGATTTGTTTAATTTCTCAACATGGAGCATATTGTTCCCAATTATTGCTTGGATCGCAAGTGTATTTACTTTTATTTATAGTTTCTACTTTGTCTTTAGAACCTTTACAGGAAAACTGAAGGTGGATCAATTACCTAAGAAGCCTCATGAGGCACCAATTGGGATGTTAATATCTCCACTTATTTTAGCGGCATTAGTGATTACGATATTCTTTATTCCAAATTTAGTAGCGGATACATTTGTAAAACCAGCCGTTATGGCGATTCAACCATACTTATATAGCAGTCCAGAGGAAGTAAATATCCACGTAACTGCTTGGCACGGGATTGAGTCACCAGAATTATGGATGACCGTTGGTGTCGTTATCCTTGGGTTATTACTGTTCTTAAGCCTTTCTAAATGGCAAAAGATGTATAATGCGTTACCTACTAAATTAACTTTAAATAATTTATATGATTTTATTATTTATGATCTTTGTGACCAATGGATTGGCCGATTTTCTGGTTTATATATGACAGGATCCATTCGTCGTTATTTAAGCATTATGCTTAGTAGCATGGCCATTATCGTCATCGGCACATTATTTATAAAAGATGCTTTTAAACTATCTTTCGAAGAAGCATCCACGATTCATGTGTATCAAATCATTTTAATTATTGTTTTAGTGATAGGTACAATAACAACGGTTTTCGCCAAATCAAGAATTACTTCCATCGTTGCATTAGGAGCGGTTGGATATACAGTTTCGTTATTCTTTGTTGTGTATAATGCACCAGATTTAGCCCTAACTCAACTTGTAATTGAAACTATTTCAGTTGCGTTATTCCTGTTGGCGTTCTATCATTTACCGAAATTTAAAAAAGAAGAGGAGCGCACACGTTTCAGATTTAGTAAAGCGTTCGTTTCCGTTGCAGTAGGTGCAATGGTTACTTTAGTTGCCCTATCTTCCCACTCGCAAAAACTGTTCCCTTCCATTTCCGAGTATTACAAAGAAACAGTGTACTCACTAGCAGGTGGAGGAAATATTGTAAACGTTATACTTGTTGACTATCGTGGTTTTGATACTTTATTTGAAATCGCCGTGTTGGCAATTGCAGGTATAGCAATTTACGCAATGATAAAATTAAGATTGAGCAGAAAGGAGAAAAAACTATGAAAACTAACGATGTTATAATGCAGTTTACTGCGAAAATTGTCTTTTTCATTATTTTCTTCTATGCTGTTCACATTTTCTTTGCAGGACATTATACACCTGGCGGAGGATTTGTAGGAGGTTTAGTAACATCAAGTGCGATTGTTCTACTAATTATTGCCTTTGATTTAAAAACCGTTCAATCCATTATCCCCATCAATTATATTTATTTAGTTGGGACTGGATTGATTCTCGCCTTAGGTACGGCTGCGTTTTCTATGTTTGTGGATAAACCATTTTTCACGCATTTCTTTGATTATTTCCACTTACCGATTCTAGGAAAAACATCCCTTCATACAGCAGCATTGTTTGATTTAGGGGTATATTTGGTTGTTGTTGGTGTGACGATGACCATTATTCAAACGATTGGGGAGGATGAATAATGGAAATAGTAATGGCTTTTGTATGCGGCTTATTATTTATGGCCGCCATTTACTTAATACTATCTAAAAGTCTTCTTCGTATTATTATTGGAACAGGTTTACTTAGTCACGGTGCCCATCTACTCATCTTAACTATGGGGGGCTTTAAAGGCAGTGCACCACCCGTTTTAAGTGATGGTATTACAGACTTTGTTGATCCTCTTCCACAGGCGTTAATTTTAACAGCTATCGTTATTAGCTTTGGCGTAACAGCATTCTTTTTAGTTCTTGCTTATCGTGCATATCAAGAAATTAAAACGGATGACATGACGTTAATGAAAGGAAGTGAAGACAATGAATAACTTTCTTTTATTACCAGTCATTATTCCATTTTTCTTCGGTATGTTATTAATATTTGGGCAAAAGAAATTAGCTTATCAACGAATAACGACATTGTTAGGACTTCTTCTTTCCATCCTTTGTGCATTTGGTTTAGTCGCCAATGTGTATGAAAATGGTCCACAAACCGTTACTCTTGGTAATTGGCCAGCACCATTTGGGATTACAATGGTATCCGATATGGTCTCTGCCTTACTCGTACTAACTACTTTAATTTTGACGTTCTTTATCGTATGGTACGGGTTTGAATCCATTGGAAAAGAACGTGAACAGTTTTTCTATTACCCCGCAGTCATGTTTATCATCGTGGGTGTCAATGGTGCTTTTACAACAGGGGATATATTTAACCTTTTTGTATTCTTTGAAGTGTTATTAATGGCTTCGTACCTTTTAATTGTCCTTGGAGGAGAAAAAGCACAGTTACAAGAATCGATTAAATACATACTAGTGAATGTTATTTCATCAGCATTCTTTGTTATAACCGTTGCTTTTCTTTATTCAGTAGTAGGAACACTTAATATGGCGGATATTTCCCAGAAAATCGCTGAAATTAATCAACCAGGAATTTTAACCGTCATTGCTGTACTGTTTTTATTAGTATTCGGTATGAAAGCGGCCATTTTCCCACTTTATTTTTGGTTACCTGGCGCATATTCTGCACCACCCATTCCTGTATTGGCTTTATTTGGTGCATTGCTTACAAAAGTCGGTGTATATGCTATTACACGTACATATACGTTATTTTTTACGCAAGAATTTGCTTACACCCATGAATTACTATTAATATTATCGATTCTTACAATCGTTGCTGGATGTATCGGTGCCCTTGCCCACTTTGATGTAAAACAAATTATTATCTACAACATTGTAATTGCAGTTGGGGTCATCTTATTTGGTGTAGCACAAATGAATGAAGCTGGTCTAGAAGGAGCTATGTTCTATTTAATCCATGACATGATCATTAAGGCAGCTTTATTTATGCTCATTGGTATCGTCATTTATGTAACAGGTACAACTAACTTACGAAAAATGGGCGGACTTATGAAGACATACCCAGCATTAGGTTGGTTTTACTTGATTGCAGCCCTCGGTTTGGCTGGGGTTCCTCCTTTAAGTGGATTTATTGGAAAATTACTGATCGTCCAAGGTGGATTTGAGGCGGGGAATATATGGACTAGCGTTTTCATCCTAGCTTCTAGTATTGTTGTTCTCCTATCTGTTATGCGTATTTTCATTTATGCCTTCTGGGGAGAACAAGGACAACTTGCAACTCATGTTGAGAAAAAGAAATATCATCGTCTCTTTTTCCCTACCATGTTGTTAGTAATCGTTTCCATTTTTTACGGAATCGGTACAGAATGGTTAACTCCATTTATTAAACAAGCAGCAAATGTTTTAATGGATCCTTCCATTTATATTGATGCGGTTATGAAAGGAGGAGAATAAATGTCCTTTCAAATTTTGTTAAATTTATTTTTAGCCTTTTTATGGATGTTTTTATCCTCTAACTATTCATTATCGAGATTTATAATTGGTTATTTATTAGGACTTCTCGTTATTATTGCATTACGGAAATTCTTTAAAACTAATCTTTATATTGATCGAGTATGGGCTGTCATTAAATTAATTGTTTTATTTATTAAAGAATTAATTTTAGCAAACGTTTCCGTATTAACCCTTGTTATTAAACCAAAGCTCGCTTTAAAACCAGCCATTTTTAAGTACAATACACAGTTAACGGAGGATTGGGAGATTACTCTATTATCAAGTTTAATCACTTTAACTCCAGGGACTGTTGTTGTCCATGTGTCCGATGATTCTAAATCATTATTTATCCATGTGATTGATAGTAATGATATAGATGAAACAATTGATTCCATTAAATATTCTTTTGAAAAAGCCATTTTGGAGGTGAGCCGTTCATGACATACTTTTTTTGGGGAGCAACCATCGTCGTCGTTTTATCGATTGTTGCCCTTCTCTACCGTCTTGTAAAAGGCCCAAATCCTTCTGACCGAGTTGTTGCATTGGATGCTATAGGTGTGGCACTCATTTGTTTAGTTGGACTCTTTTCCATCGTGTTCGATACGAGTTTCTTTTTAGAGATTATATTATTATTGGCGATTTTATCTTTCATCGGAACAATTGCCTTCTCTAAATTTATAGAGAAAGGAGATATTATTACCCGTGACAATTCTCGCTAATATCTTGATCGTATTTTTTATAGTAGCTGGTCTAGTATTTATCGTTGTATCAGCTATCGGTTTATTTCGCTTACCCGATCTTTATACACGAACACACGCTGCTTCTAAAAGCTCAACCCTCGGCGTTATGTGTATTTTAATCGGTGTATTCTTACACTTTTGGTTAATTAAAGATCATTTTAATCCGTCCATTCTTTTAGGGGTATTATTCCTTTTTATAACAGGCCCTGTGGGAGGACATATAATGAGTCGCTCTTCCTATATCGCCGGAATCAAACCATGGTCCGGAACGGTACGAGATGACTTAAAAGATGAAATTGAACGAATGAAAAAAGAACAAAATATTAAGGAATAGGCAATTCCGTCCTATGAAAAGGAAAAAGAAGCACGAAATGATTCGCGCTTCTTTTTTTAGTAGAATCTTCTATATGGTCTACGTCTACGTGGGTAAGGATATGGGTAAAATGGATAAGGTGGATAGGGATAATAAGGCCTACCATAAAAAGGTCTTCCAGGGTAAATAACATTACCTAATAATCCACCTAAAAAACCACCTAGAAAAGGATAACCAAATTGATTAAATCCACCATAGCCACCATAAAAATTTGTCACGATTATCTACCTCCTTCTCTTTAGTAACATATGTTAAAAAAGAGAGGAAACCTATGGGATATGCCCACTTGTAATTAGTTGTTTTGTTCGCCTAATCTTTCAACGAAAGTAGCTAATGTTCTAACCATTACGCCAGTTCCACCTTTTGGTCCTAAATCATATGATGATGAAGCATCTGATGTACCGGCAATATCTAAATGAATCCAAGGGGTATCCCCTACAAATTCACCTACAAATCCACCACCAAAAATCATATGACCATCACTACCAGGGGAATTATTTAAATCTGCAATATCCGATTTACGGATACGTTTTTTATCTCTTTCTGTAAGGGGCATTCCCCAAACAAATTCACCCGTTTCAATACTTGCCTCTATGAATGCATCAAAGAAGGCTTCATTATTTGTTAAAGAGCCAGTTTTATCATAACCTAATGCTGTAATAACTCCACCTGTTAATGTCGCAACATCAATTAAAGAAGTAGCTCCTTGTTGTTTCGCATAAGTAACTGCATCTGCCAACACAAGACGTCCTTCAGCATCCGTATTTAATACTTCTACCGTTTTCCCACTGTACGTTGTAATAACGTCATCTGGTTTAAAGGCTTCACCTGAAATCATATTGTCCGTTGAACCAATTACAGCAACAACGTTTTTGTTTGGACGGGATTCACCGATAATTTTCATCGCACCTAAAACAGCAGCTGCTCCTCCCATATCACCTTTCATACCGACCATGCCTGTTTTCGTCTTAATGGAATAGCCACCAGTATCATACGTTACTCCTTTACCGACTAATCCGATCGCATCTTCCCATTTCTCAGTTGCTTGATATTTAATCGTAATAAGGCGTGGTTCCTCTACAGAGCCTTTATTAACACTTAGAATACCGCCCATCCCTAATTCTTCTAATTCTTTCTTCGTTAAAATTTCAATTTCAAAGTCATATTGTTTCGCTAATTTTTCTGCATAATTCGCTAGTTCTGTTGCAGTTAATAAGTTTGGAGGTAAATTGACTAAATTACGGGCTTCATTTACAGCGTCTGCATAAATTTTACCTACTTCAAAACTTGCAGCAATTTCATCGATATCCGCCTTTGTCACAAAATGAACTGCATCCATATAAACTTCTACTTCATTTGACGATGTTTTATAGTGGGGTACTTGATAGAATCCTAGACCCGTTCCTTCAGCAAAAAGATACGCAATCGTTTGCTCGTCAATTGGGCTTGCTGTAAAGGACTCTAACCAAATTGTACATTCACTTGCCTTTAGAGCTCTCAACTCTTTCCCTACTAAACCAAACGTTTCTCTTAATTCGTTTTCTGTTAAAGTTTTTGTATCACCTAAACCAACGAATAAAACCCGTTTAATATGTTCATTTTGTCCTATGTAAGGAATTTTTGTCATTTTCTTACGTTCAGTTTGAATATCTCCCGAACGAATCCAATTCTCAACGTTTTCACCATAGAATGATACAAAATTACTCCATCCTTCAATATGGTCGCAATTTTTTTGTACTCCAACGATTAGTAATTCGGTCGTTACTTGCTCAAAATTTTTTGGTTCTTTAACAATTTTCATTTGATATCCCCCTTTATTTATAATTTTATTATAGTAAAGAGTTAGCTATTTATCGAATATTTCGAATTACGAATTGATTATAAATGTTTTGCTATCATTCGGTTATGCTATACTTGAAACAAAAAAGAAAGGTAGGGAATGTTTGTTTTGGGATTACTTCAAAATACCCCTTTACTTTTATCTATTTTTTCCATTTTATTTGCCCAATTCATAAAAGTACCAATCCATTTTGCTTTCACTAAAAAACTAGATTGGTCATTAATGACGTCAACGGGTGGTATGCCTAGCTCCCATTCTGCTGCAGTAACGAGTTTAGCAACAGCAGTCGGATTTGAAACAGGTCTTGATTCTCCTACCTTTGCAGTAGCGGCTATGTTTGCTGGAATCGTCATGTATGATGCCATTGGCGTACGTTATCAAGCTGGTCAACATGCAGCAATTATTAACCGTATGCGAAATGAATTAGCTGTTTTTTTCCGTGAAATTAAACATTGGCCTGAAAAGGATGAAAATGAAAAAATTCAAGAATTAAAAACTTTACTCGGTCATAAACCGAGCGAAGTATTTTCTGGTGCCATTACGGGAATTTTAATTTCTATCATTTTTTATACACTAGTCCTTTAATTAATGAATAAAAGCGTATTTGAGATATTATGCCCTCCCTTTTCTTTCGAGTGAAGAGTATTACCATTCTCAAATACGCTTTTCTTAAATAAAAAATGGCTAACTGCTAAAAAGGATAACAAAATAAAGAAGACTGACTCAAACATGAGCCAGTCCCTTTTTAGAACATTCGATATCCCGCTTTTCGAAGATAGATCATGACAAATCCAGCTACGATGGCCCCTGCAAATCCACCTATTAAAATGGAAATATCAACGACTTGTAATGCTTGAATTTTGTCTACTAACGCTGGGAAAGCTGTCCCAGGTTTAACAATATAATCTAAAAAACTTACTTCATCAATAATAAATACAACGACGATTGGATAAACGATAGCCATTAACCAAGTCATACGTAAAAGCATGTTTAATAAGAAACCGATTCCAAAAAACATGACGAAGAAAAGTACGACTGAGATGATTAATTGCACTAACGAAACTGAACCACTCATATTATGTATAACCTCCGTTTTCCTCTCATTAGTTTACATGATAAGAGGCTAGCTTTCAAATATAAAAAGTGGATGTCTCACAAACTGAGACACCCACTTTTAATCTATCCTGCTTTTACAACTCCACCATTTATAAAACGAGGACTATTCCACAGTTGAATCCATTTCTTCACAGCAGTTACGACGATGATTAACCCTAAAATAAGCATGATGATTGATAACACGCCATTTAATACGGAATAGCCTGATGCAGCACTATTCCAATAAACATTTTTCACCATCCATATTCCCGCAACATTCACTGTAATATATAAATAAATTAATGGAATGAGACAGGTCCACACATAAATTCGTTTCGTTGCCATTTTCAGAATTACTGTAGCTCCTACTACTAAACCAATAGATGCCATTAATTGATTGGAGACACCAAACAGTGCCCAAATCGGCCCAATTTCTCCTGAGTACAATAAATATCCCCATAGGAAACAAGCTAAAGCACTAGCAAAAATCGCACCAGGCAGCCAGTCTGTTCGCTTTAACGGTTTGACAACTTCCCCTACGAAATCTTGAATTAAATACCGCGCAACCCTTGTTCCCGCATCAATGGCAGTTAAAATAAACACCGCTTCAAACATAATGACAAATTGATAGAAGTAGGAAGATAAATTACTGAACCATGGAATACCTGTGAAGATTTGGGTCATCCCTACCGCCAGTGAAACGCCCCCACCAGTCCGTCCTTCCAAATCCATTCCAATACTTTGGGATAGTGTTGCTAAATTAACCGGTTCCATCCCTAAAGTAGCATATACTGCAGGTGCAGCATTAATTGCAAAGTAGTCCCCTGGATGTAATGCTGTTGCAGCAATTAACGCCATTACCCCAACTAAACTTTCAACAAGCATGGCACCAAAACCAACAACTCGAATGTCTTCCCATCGATTTAACATTTTAGGCGTTGTACCGGAACCGATAAATGCATGGAACCCGGATATCGCCCCACAAGCAATTGTAATCGAAACAAACGGCCAAACGGGACCTGCTACAATTGGTCCTCCACCATGAACAAATTCTGTTACAGCTGGGAATTGAATGATTGGATTTACAAAAAATACTCCAGCGATTAATGCAATGAATACACCAATTTTCATAAAGCTACTTAAATAGTCTCTAGGTGCTAGTAAAAACCATACAGGCAAAGCAGCAGCGAAAAAGGCATAGACAGGTAAAATAATCGCTAACGTTTGGCGATCAAAAGTTAAAAAATCACCAAGGGCCGTTCCTTGTATATAAGGACCAACAAACACACCTATAATTAATAAAATAAATCCAATAGCTGAAGTAACAAGTAAATTGCCCGTTTTCTTATACGCCACTCCAACTAGCATCGCAATCGGAATGGTAATAGCAACAGCAAAAGTTCCCCAAGGATTTCTTTCTAATGCACCGAGCACAACCATGGACAATCCTGCCATTGTAATCGTAATAATAAACAACATAGCAAGACCGGTACAGAACCCTGCAACGGGACCTAGTTCTTCCTTCATTACTTCTGAAAGCGATTTCCCATTTCGGCGCATAGATGCAAATAAAACGACAGCGTCATGAACTGCACCACCAATAACTGCCCCAATAAGAAGCCATAAAAGTCCAGGTAAATAACCAAATTGAGCTGCTAATACGGGCCCTACTAATGGCCCAGCTGCCGCAATAGCTGCGAAGTGATGACCGAAAGCTACCCATTTGTTTGTCGGTACATAGTCTTTCCCATCATTGTATACATGAGCTGGTGTAGGTTCCTTTTCATTAATTCTTAGAACTTTTTTCGTAAAGAAATAGCCATATAATCGGTAGCCAATAATTAAAACACACACGGCCCCAATTACAATGGATAAAGCATTCATAACTTCCCTCCATCCTTACCGGATATTTAAGTAAAAAACAGTATACTGGGCTTATGAATCTCTCTATTTTTTTAGATGTAAAGTAGCTCGAGCACTTTCCATAAAGATATGAAAGTACCATTTATAACATGCATACAACGATATGTACTTTAAACAAATTTACAAAATCGCCTTCCTATTTATGAAAGAATAATTTATAAGCAGTATATTGAAAAATATCTCCTGGGTTAACTCCCTCTATTTTATATAGTTGATGATTGGCCAGTTGCTGATGGGCCATTTCCTCTAACATAACGGAAGACTCTCCTTTTCTAGCAATTTCATCCTCTGTTAACCATTGAACGTCAGAAAGTTCTAGTTCCTGAATTTGAATCGGCTGATTCTCATCTTCCATGCGACAAAGGAAAATTGCCATATTATCGCTAATTTCTTCCCGAATCACTCCAGACCGAAAACCGATTAACCCTGTCACTTCACAATCTATACCTGTTTCTTCTTTCACTTCACGAACTACTGCCTGATCCGCCGTTTCTCCTGCTTGAACAAAGCCAGCTGGCAATGACCATACCCCTTTTAACCCGCTATATTTCTTTTTTACAACAAGCCATTTTCCTTCTGAATTCATAACCACGCCCGCTACTCCAAGCCAAACTTTCCCTCTATCCTTTTTCATACCTATTCCCCTTTTTTAGTAAAAACACTTTTCCATTTATTATACTCTTTTCCGTATAAATAGAAAAAATCTTCTTGAAGGACTATACCTACCAAGAAGATTTATATAAAAATTCCATTTTATGTTGTATTGCCTATTACTCACAAACTTCCGGTGTACCTTCAACTTTTGCTGTTCTAAATGAAGTACCACAGCCACATGATGCGATAGCGTTTGGATTGTCGATAGTGAAGCCACCACCCATTAAAGATTGCTTATAGTCAATTTTTGTTCCCATTAAGATTGGTGCATCTTCTCGGGAAACAAGAATTTTCAAACCGTGTTGTTCATCTACATAATCGTCGTCATTTTGAGTGTGATCAAAATTCATACCGTAAGAAAGACCACTACAACCGCCACCATGTACAGCTACTCGTAAAAAAGAACCTTCTTCTTCATTGTGCTGTTGCATTTCCTTCACACGAAATGATGCAGCCTCAGTTAACTCAATGACTTTCTTTTCACTTGTCATCCCATTCACCTTCCTTCTAGTTATAATCATATCAAGGAGAGAAACAAAAGAAAAGATATGTGCTTTTTGTTTCCTCAAACTTTTTCAATTCTATTTAACATTATGAACATTCATATTTACCGATAAATAGTCCATTAGATTCACTACATTAAAAACAAAAATAGATATAATAGTCATATATTATATAAAGATGAGGGGTCC
This sequence comes from Lysinibacillus halotolerans, assembly GCF_003711845.1. Classification (GTDB taxonomy): domain Bacteria; phylum Bacillota; class Bacilli; order Bacillales_A; family Planococcaceae; genus Ureibacillus; species Ureibacillus halotolerans. The sequence goes on along the minus strand of NZ_RHLQ01000022.1, from coordinate 25,221 downwards.
AATCGATGGAATTGTCACCATTCTATGAGAAGAAAGTTGAATGTTTATGTTGCAAAAAATCATTTCCGACGTTTAAAGTACGATCTAAATCTGTTAAAGTACACCATACTGATAGCGATTTTTGTCCTACTTATTCTGATTCAACCGTTAATGCATTATACTACAATGTTTTTGTTTGTGAGCATTGCGGCTTTTCTTTTACAGAAGATTTTTCAAAATACTTTCAACCTGGAGTAAAGGAGGAAATTAGTGCCCAAATTTCCGATAAATGGACGAAACGATCGTTTAATAACGAAAGAACAAATACCCAAGCATTGGAAGCGTACAAGCTAGCCTTTATGTGTGGACTATTAAAAAAGGAGAAAGCCGTCACGTTAGCAGGTTTAACTTTGCGAATTGCTTGGCTTTATCGAAGTATACATAATCTCGAACAAGAAAAACGGTTTATAAAAATCGCACGAGATCAATACTTAACATCCTTTTCCAATGAAGATTACGTAGGTACTCAAATGTCAAATACCCGTATTTTGTATATGATAGCGGAGTTATCTAGAAGAATAGAAGATTACGACTTAGCCACTCGCTTTTTCTCAAAAGTAATCGAAAATCAACAAGCAAGTGGTGAAGCTAAACTTTTAAATATGGCAAAAGAACAATGGCAACTTGTTCGTTCAGCTCGGGAACAAAGTCGTGACCAATCTTCTGCCAACTAATGAAAAAAACTAACGTCTACATTCGTAAACGTTAGTTTTTTCATTCATTAAAATACTTGTTCAACTTCAACGATTCCAGGTACTTCTTCTAATAGAGCACGTTCAATACCTGCTTTTAAAGTAATTGTAGAACTTGGGCAGCTTCCGCATGCGCCTAATAAGCGTAAACGTACAACACCATCTTCAACATCCACTAATTCACAGTCTCCACCATCGCGTAGTAAAAATGGGCGTAATTTATCTAAAACTTCTTGTACTTGTTCTTTTTGTTCTAAATCTGTCATTTTTCTCGACTCCTTTCACTAAAATTATTATAATGTGAAGAAACAAAAAAATCCATAATTCCGTATTATGAAAGGTTGTTAAATTATGACAGAAAATCATCCCGTTATCGAAGTTTTTGGTGCAGAAGTCATTTGTGCCAGCTGTGTCAATGCTCCTTCTTCAAAAGATACATATGAATGGCTACAAGCTGCCATTAGCCGCAAATTCCCTGAGCAACCATTTACAATCCGCTATATCGATATTGAGCAACCTCTAGAAAGCACGCGAGATCAAGAATGGGCAGAACGTATTCAAAATGATGAATTTTTCTACCCACTTGTTCTCATCAATAATGAAGTCATCTGTGAAGGTTATATTCAAATTCAACCGGTCTTTTCAACATTAGAAAAACTTGGCTTTGTTCCAGCCGAATAAAATTTATTTATTGAAACAAAATCATTTTATAATGATTTTGTTTTTATTATGTTTGTTTTAATTGAAAATTATTTACCCTTATTGAGAATCGTTCTGACGTTTGTACATCCAAAGTAAACCTGATTTCATTAAGCGGGCAATCCGTCCTGTAACTGTTGTATCCGCTAAATGAACAAATCCTTGTTTTTTACCTAAAGAGCCCATAAAGCCTTTTAATTTAATTTCGGGCATTTTTTCAGGAAGAGGCTCGTTATTCCAACGATGTTTTAAAACTTTTACAATTCGTTCCCCTTGTTCTTCTGCAAGCTGGGCACTAGCAGGTAAATCAGATGATGCACAATCCCCTACTACAAAAACATGTTCATCATCAACTAAGTGGAAATATTGAGTAACGAGCGGACGACCTTTTTTATCTTTTTCCGCATCCATCTCACGAACGATTTTTACTGGTTGGACTCCAGCAGTCCAAACGACAGCATCTACTTCAATCACTTCGTCTTTATTATATAAACGAGTAGGTTCTACTTTCGTAATATTAGATTCTGCAATTACTTCTACATTATTTTTTATAAACCATTCTTTTACATACTTACTTAACTTTTCTGGGAAAGCTCGTAAAATACGTGGGGAACGGTCAAATAATTTAATTTTTAAATCCGAACGACTTTCACGTAATTCACTAGCAAGTTCAATTCCACTTAAACCTGCACCTACAATTCCTACGACAGAGCCTGGTGGTAATCCACAAAGCTTTTCAAAGGTTGTACGTGATTTCGCAATTGTTTGTATACTATAACTGTTTTCTTCTGCTCCAGGAACACCATGATAGTCGTCTTCACAACCTAATCCAATTACTAAATCATCATAAGGAATAAATTGGCCATCCTCTAAAATAACCTTTTTTTCCTTTCGATCAATTTTCGTAATTTCTCCATATACCGTTTCTAATCTCTCATTTTCTGGGAAGTTAACACGAACATTTTTATCCGTTGTTGTTCCAGCTGCAAGAGCATAAAATTCTGTTTTCAAACTATGGAATGGTGTACGATCAACTAATGTAATTTTTGTATCTTGTGGAAAGTTGTTCGGTAATAGGCGTAACAAAATACGCATATTGCCATAGCCCCCACCTAGTAATACTAGTCTTTTCATAAAAAAATACTCCCCTATATCTCTTTTGTAATTGTGTAAGCCATCGTTCACAATTTATCCATAAAGAGTATATCTTATTGTGAGATGTTTCACAATATATTTTAGAAATTTTTTGTGAAGAATTTCACAAAAATTTATTCTTTGACGAAACATGTAAAACAGAGTAGCATGTCACTAGAGTGAGGTGAAAATGCAGTTGAATCCATTAGTAGAGTTTTGCATTAGCAATCTAGCAAAAGGTGCTCAAGAAACTTATGACATATTAGAAAATGACCCAGATATTGATGTCCTTGAATATGGATGTTTAAGTTACTGTAGTTTGTGTGACCAAACTTTTTATGCTCTTGTAAATGGGGATATCGTAGAAGCCGATACACCCGATGAACTGACTAAAAAGATTTATCAATATATAGAGGAAAATCCCCTTTTCTAATAAAAGTATATCCATAAAGAAATCCGCGCACTGTTACGTACGCGGATTTCTTTATATTTTTACTTCATCTAAGTTTTCTACACAATAGGTTGGTTTTTGATCCTTCTGTAACACTATAGAAGTACTAGTTACTCCAGTGTTGACATGAATTGTATCACAGCCAAATCGAATACCACATAAAATATCTGTATCATAATTGTCACCAACCATGACCATATCCTCTTTTGCCAATCCAAACTCTTGCTGGATGACTTCAAGCATGACTGGGGAAGGTTTTCCAATATAAGTCGGTTCAACTGCAGCGACATTCGCTACTAAATTGACAAAGGAACCGTTACCAGGTAGGAACCCTAGTTCAGAAGGGAATCGGACATCTTCATTCGTCCCAATTAATTTTGCTCCACCTTGAACAGCGAGGGAAGCTTTTACTAATTTCATATAGTCTACCGTTCGATCAATGCCCATTACAACTACATCTGGTCTCGCTTCATCTGTGTCCACTATTCGTATTCCTTCTGCCTCTAATGCTGTACGAATTCCATCTGAACCGACCATAAAAATCGTCGCCTTATCAAAATGTTCTGCAACATATTTAGCCGTCGTTAATGCACTCGAATAAATGCGAAAAGTTGGTGTATCAATTCCAATATTGGCTAAAGCCTGTTGCAGTTGCTCCCTTGTTTTGGACGAATTGTTCGTTACGAAAAAATAATCGATATTTTCTTGTTGTAACTGATGAATAAAACGAACTGCTGAATCAATACCTTTTTTTCCTCGATACACTGTTCCGTCTAAATCGAAACAATAGGCTTTATAGTTTTTCATGCCTCATTCTCCGGTAAAAAGGCTGAAACAGGACCAAGTTCGTTTTCTAAGTAAGCCGCTACTAATGGAGAGAATTGTTTAATCGCATTTAAACTATCTGTTAGCACTTTTAACACATGTTCATTATCCACGTTAATAAATTCCCTTACGATCATTTTTCTCAAGCCTACAACGTCTTTTAAAGGCTTTTCCATTTCACTCGTTACAACTTTTTCATCGATTAATATATCGATGATGTCTTCATAACTACCAGGATCACGCATAATAAATCCATCTATAATATAATTCCCTACATCCATCATTGCTTCCATAGTATTATGGGCAATGCGTTGTAAAGCTAATTTTGAAATATCATCTTTTAGCCAATTCTCTTCTTTTTCAAAAATTGATAGTATCTCATCTAAATGTTTTAACGTAATTGTTATTTTATTTCGATCTACAAAATACATAATGGTTCCCCCATTCAAATCTAAAAAGGTTGATAGTACTTTCTCTTCTATAGTAACATATTCTAGAGAATTGGAAGGAGTACTATACAATATGGAGCGATTTTTCTTATATGATGATGTAGAAGATACAAAAACTAGATTTGTTAGTTTCACAGGGAAAAAATTACGATATGATTTAGCTATTATGCAGTCTACTCGATTTTTCGGAAAAGTGTTAGTACTAGACATGCAAATGGGGCGCTTTGCGATTATTGGACAAGATGATGTAGAAGAACCAGGCTACTTGGAACACGTTTTTAATAAATCGGAAGAAGAAGCGGAAGATTTAAGAGAATATTTAACAGAATTATTAGCATAAAAAAATGCCGTGTTGCTATAGGTTAGCATCACGGCATTCTATTATTGTTGTTCTATCTCTTCGGGAGTTTGTTCCACTTCTATAGACTCTACTTTGGAAATGGCTTCAACTTGACTTGGCGCTTTCCCAATTTTCTTTAAAATAAAGTAAGCACAGCCAAAATTACAATACTCAAATAAATAATCTTCAAAAGTACTGATTCTCGTATCAAAGGTTGCTTTTTGGTTTTTGTCGTCAAAAAAGCCTTTTAAACGAAGCTGTCCGTAACCCCAGTCACCAACGATATAATCATATTTTGTTAATATATCTGAGTATCTAGCTATAAAGGCATCCTGTTGAAATCCATCACGGACATTCTCGACTATTTCATAGGCATATCCTTCTGCTATAATCATCAAAACTCCCCCTTTCTATACAAATCATCTGGACCTATTTTACACTATCGACTGCTTACAGTGTAGAATATTGGTTCATCTTCTTTCCATTAATGCTTATCTCTTTCGTAAGATAAAGGGCAAAAATTTTATATTTCTGCTTGTAACTGTCTTGCCTTCGTTGCTTCATTTACTTGCTCATCAGCATGGTAACTACTACGTACTAATGGCCCTGCTTGGCAATGCTTAAATCCTTTTTCCATTGCAATTTTGCGTAATTTACCAAATTCTAATGGTGTATAATATTTTTTTACAGGTAAATGTTTTTTCGTCGGTTGTAAATATTGGCCAATCGTCATAATGTCTACATCATTCGCACGTAAATCGTCCATTACTTCTAAAATTTCATCCCATTCTTCACCAAGACCAATCATTAACGAAGATTTTGTCGGAATGTCCGGTTGCATTTCCTTTGCTCTTCTTAAAAATTCTAGAGAACGTTCGTATTTGGCACGGGCACGAACTCTTGGCGTTAAACGTCGAACCGTTTCGATATTATGATTTAAAATATCTGGTTTTGCATCCATTACCATTTTTAAATTTTCCTCTAGTCCACCTAAGTCTGAAGGTAATACTTCCACAGAAGTTTGAGGTGACTTACGGCGAATAGCGCGAACGGTTTCAGCTAGCACACCAGCTCCACCATCTTTCAAATCATCTCGGGCAACCATTGTAATGACGACATGTTTTAAATTCATAATTTGAACAGAATCTGCAACACGTTCTGGTTCAGCTAAATCGAGTTCATTTGGCAAACCGGTTTTAACTGCACAGAAACGACATGCTCGAGTACATACTGCCCCAAGTATCATCATAGTAGCCGTTCTTCTTTCGCCCCAACATTCATGGATATTTGGACAGCGCGCTTCTTCACATACAGTATGTAAATTTTTCTCGCGCATTAACTTTTTTAGACCTTTATATTCATCATTTGTGTTTAATTTAATTTTTAGCCATTCAGGTTTACGTAAAATTTGTTCTTTATCATTAGTTGGTTTACTTGTCATATTTTTCAGCCCCTATCAAAATAAAACAAAAATTATACATACTGATGACAATGTAACATACTAGGTCAAATGAATACAACTAACTTTCAAAAAAGTTAAAATTTACTTGGCGATAATTTTTTTGTGTTAATTATATGGAACTGGTACCTCAATGGATGGCTGTGCTCCATCTCCACCTTGTGTATAAATGTGAGGAACTTGGCCACGTACTAAACCTATCGCAACCGGAATCGTTTGTTGAACGGTTGATTGTTGACTAGCAAAAGGAATAATAATTTGAACAGTAACGGTTAGATGAATATTTACTTCAACTAAGGCATTATTTATCCCAAACTCTTTAAAGGATGTCGCCACATCACTATTTACATTTCCGATAATATGAAACCGAATGGGTACCCTCGGCCCTAAGTTTCCTAATAGCGGGAGATTTAGTGCTTGGGCAATAGGAACGAAAAAGACTATGCCGTCTCCCTTTTGAATTTCACTTACATCATATTCTACATTCTCCAAATCAGGTAATTGGGATAAATCCCCTTGCTCTGCTAATTCTAAATGTTCCTTCACGAGAGCAGTCGTTTCTGCACGAACTTGGTTAATAATTTCCGTATTAAATTTTGTCGTAACCATATAATCTGACTCTGAAGGTAAGTCTTCTATAATTTCATTTACATCAAGTACACTTGAAGTTCTTGAATTAATCGCCTTACTCACAACATGGGCTGCTATTTTATTCGTTTGAACTTCAGCATATTGAACATAAGTTGGCATTAATCGATTATTTAATATATATAAAAATAACGTAACGCAAACGGCAAAAGCAACGACGAACAAAGTAAATCTATTTGATTTTTTCCGTTTTTTCATTTTCTTCGGTTTGTAAAACATCATTCTCTTCGGCTGCCGAGAAATCAAAAAATCTCCTCCTGCTCCAATTTATGAACAGGAAGAGATAACTATTCAACATACTCAATATATTCGGATTCGACTTTCTCTATTTTAACATTTGGCTCATCGGCTAAATGAATGACATATGTATTGTTAATTCGTTCATGATTTTCTTCAAAAATTCGTAAAAAGGGTAACGCTGCATTTTTGGGATTTTGCTCAACTACGATCCCTCTACGACCATCAGATAACAATAAGATAGTCCCGTTTGGATAATGAACAACACTTTTTTTAAAAGCATCGACAACCCGTTCATCAAATATGGTGCCCCTTCCTTCTTCGATGATGGCAATTCCTTGCGAAGGTAACATTTTATTACGGTAAACACGGTTTGTTGTTACCGCATCAAAAACATCTGCAACCGCAATGATTTTAGCATAAGGGTGTATTTCAGAGTCCACTAGACCGCGAGGATATCCACTTCCATCAATTCGTTCATGATGCTGAAAGGCACAATGGGCAACAAGTAACGAAATCGTATGTATATTACGCAAAATATCAAATCCGGTTTTTGTATGTTGTTTCATAATTTCAAATTCTTCATCTGTTAATCGACTTTGTTTGAACAAAATTTCTGATGGAATTAACATCTTCCCTACATCATGTAATAATGCACCAATCCCAATTGTTTTTAAATCATTCCGTGAATACCCCAACTCTTTTGCAATCGCTAGGGAGTAGATAGACACTTGGAAAGAATGTTGGTAAATATATTCGTCATAGATCAATGTATCCGTTAGAACTGTTAAAATTTCATTACTACTTAAAATCGAGGTGAGCAAATTATCAACTAATTGACCAATTTCCTTTGACTTTTTATCTAAAACAAGTGCGGCGGATTTATTCGATAATCCTTTTAATTGGTTAAAGGATTCTGTTATTTGTTTAACAGACTTTTTCCTGACCGAAAGCGGAACCGTTTCCTCAATCTCGATTCCTTTTGAGATTTCATCTTCAATATACACATATTGAATTCCTAATTGTTTTAATCGATGCATTATAGGCTCCGTTACGACAACGTTTCTTTGTATTAACGGAAGCCCTGCTTCATTCCAGATGGTCCTCCCTATAACCATACCCTTTTTTAGGACATTGATTGATATTAAACGCATTCAAAATTCACCTCAATTCTATGTCAATCATCAACGAATTTACTTCCTATTAAAGGTCAATTATAGAGTTTCTTTCCATACTCAATTAATATATCCCGTAAAAATAGTGGTAAATAATATTTCTTTTTCGCATATTTAAAATTTGGGAAGAAGTATCCGAAGGTAAACATATCCAAAGTAGCAAGGGTATATAGTCGATTTGGATCAGCTAGTTCTCCTTGGATAAAAAGTTCTCTGCTCTTATTTAAGGAAAATCCATAGGTCAGCATTTTCCCAAAAATAGAACCTCTAAATCCAAGACCTTTTAATTCGAGCAATGGCCATTCTTCATTTTGCGCCTGTAAATAAACTTCTTTTATTTCTTTTCCCGTTAATTCGATAACACATATATTTATCGGATGGGGAAGAATTTTATGAATATCGAAATTTGTAACAATTCCCTTATTTAAGCCTTCGAGGAATATTCCTGCATTGAACATTGTACAGTCTGCTTCGGTAAAATCGAGTACTGCTTCTGAAAATAGTTGGGATAGTTGTGAGTAGTGAAACCATTCTTTATTGTAACTTCTTGTCGTTTGAAAGATCGGTGTCTTTAAAAGCCGTTTCCCTTCTTCCGCAAGATTAGAGAGAAACATCATCTCCTCTTCTGTTTCAGGAAGAATCGGATTTTCAATAACAATTTCTTCTTTTTTAATCAATTTCCGAGTTTTATGGTCGAACTGTATCGTTAAATGACCAGTATATACGCCAAACTTCCCACATCCCGTTAATAACACGTTATTAACGACTTTGCCCCTTTCAAATAGATGATGGGTATGGGAGCCAAAAATAACATCGATATTTGGACATTCATTGGCTAATAGTTCATCTTCTGTAACACCTAGATGGGATAAGCAAACGACAATATCAACCTCTTTTTTTAACTGATTAGCCAATTGAACTAAAATTTTTCTTGGCTCTGTCACTTGCCAATTCAATTCTCGATAAAAGGCATCAAATAATGCCGTTGCCCCTATAACCCCAATTTTCGTTCCATACTTTGTTTGTAAAATCGTATAGGATTTCAACCATTCTGGTTTTTCCCCTTCCATTGGCTCAATATTTGCTACGACCACTTCAAAATTCGCTTCATCATAAAGTGAATATAATTCTTCAAAGGATAATGTAATCCCCTCATTATTACCGATAGTTACAACATCATATTCAGCTTCATTTAATAGTTTTATATTTCCTTTTCCAAGGGTTGCTTCTGTATATATATTTGAACGATCGAGATGATCACCAATATCGAATAAAAAGCTTGGTTCTCCTAATTTGGCAAATTCAATGCGCTGGCTTTTTATGAACGACTGCATTCGCCGCCAATATTCAAAATGACTATGTATATCATTCGTATGAAAAATATGAATTGTCTCAAGCATTACGGATCACCATCTCTCATAATTTCAAATTTGCTTTCCCCTATTTGGCCTACCGAATTAAGGCGCTGAAAAAAGTACTTCGTTTAACGTTCTAACCTGAACTTTAAAATAAGCCTTCCAATATGGAACGGATTCCGATAAACATCATCACAATTTGTAAAATAAATACGACCGTTTTGGATTCCAATTTTTTATTTAAAAATGCCCCTATTTTCGCACCGATATAAGCGCAAATAATTACCGGGAGCGTATATTCCCAAGGAATATCCCCTAAATAAATATGACTTGCCGTGTTGACTAACGATGATAAAAATACCATAAACATGGATGTTGCCACAGCTACATGGGGAGGAAAGCGGAACAATAGCACCATTGCAGGAACAATTAACGAACCTCCTCCAATGCCGAATAATCCTGAAATTAAACCAACGATAAAAGTAAATAGGAGGGCAAACCAAATAGGGTAGCCATAAACAAACTCCTGTCCGTTATTATCTACAAAGTGTCGTTTCACACCATTTTGTAAAAACCAATTAATTGGCTTTAATTTATCCCTTACTATTAATAAAGAGGATAAAACAATTAATATGATTCCAAAAAAGATATTAAAGGAATCAAGTCCTAATCCTTGATTTAACCAGGCGCCTAGGATTGTACCTGGAATACTACCTAAAAAAAAGATAAAACCACTTTTTAAATCAACTTGCTTATTTTTCATATAAGAAGTTGTCGAAGATATTCCGATAAATACCATCATAATAACAGACAAACCAACGACACTTTGGGGTGTGATGTTAGGAAAGTAGTTAAGATTAATCCCAACGAACAATGTAGCGGGAATTAAAATGACGCCTCCACCTAATCCGACGAGTGATCCAATTAATCCTGCAAATAGAGCAATGACTCCTAGTAAAATATATTCCATTAAAATTCTCCTTCAAAAAAATCTAATTGCTTTGGAGAAAGTCCCTCAAAGTGAACATCTAACATTTGCTGTATTGTTTTAGCATTCTTTGCTGCATGATGACCAGAATTATTGTTGAATAATACAAACACTTCTTCACACTTTTGTTCCAATTGCAATATTTTATTTGCTAAATCCGAAAGTTCCTCCTCGTTATAATCATATAAGAAGCGAACTTCCCTCCAATTTTCTGTTGAACCGGAATTTCGCCACCCAAACACATTACGACCATGTATTCTAACTAATGCACGTTTTGCCGTCACTTCCGGGACAAATGGGACAGAACCGACTCCTGCCTGTGGTTCATCACAAACGGTATGTATAAACCCATTGTCTTTTAAAAATCGAATCGTTTCGTTTTTTCTTTCCGCACTATACCAAGTTTTATTTCGAAACTCGATGGCAACAGGAAAATCGCTAAGTTGTTCTTTTATATACCGTATATATTGTACATGCTTCGTAGAACAATCAAACCATGGTGGGAATTGCACTAAAACCATCGCCAATTTATTAGCATTTTGAAATGTCTCTGCACATTGTCTAAAAGCTTCAAACATTTCGTTTCTAGATTCATACGGATTTTCTTCCCGTAAATGGCCTGTCATCCCTTGATAAGCTTTCACAATAAATTGAAAGGAATCGGGTGTTTCCTTTAGCCATTTTTCAATATTTTGTCTCGATGGGATTGCATAAAAGGAAGTATCGACTTCCACAATCGGAAAATGTCCGCTGTAATCAAATAATTTTTCGTTTTTAGTAGAATTCGTACGATAAATAGATGGATGATCGCCCCATCCAGTTAGACCAATTTTTATCATATCTATCCCCTATTTTGCTTTTTATTATTTTCAGTATTGAGCTATGGATATACACACTTTAAAGTATAAACGATTTAAGAAAAAAAGTTCACTAACGTATCTCCGTAAGTGCACTTTTAGCATGATTTTTAATGAAAATGGTTGTTACAGTTTGTAAAAACAGACATGTTTTGATATTCATTGAAATTTTAAAGATTTCAATAAATTTAAAATTGACTATTTCTAGTAATATAGTATACTTTAAAACAAAGTAAGGATTTTAAGTTGAGGAAAAATCATTCCAGATTTAAAATCATCATTCAACAATCAGCTAAATAATCGTCATAAAATGCTAACTAGACAACTAGAGGCGTTTTAATGGAACCCATCATATGATGGTACATTAAAACGTTTTTATTTTATTTTGAGGGGGAAAATTATGCTTACTTATGATACTTGGGAAGACTCTTTAGTTCAGTTTGATGTAGATGACGAATATAAAGGTGCACTCAATGTTTTAAAATGGGCTTATCAACATTATGGCGATGAAGTTGTTTATGCTTGTAGCTTTGGCATAGAAGGAATCGTCTTAATCGATTTAATTGCGAAAGTAAAACCGGATGCAAAAATCGTATTTTTAGATACAGATGTTCACTTTAAAGAAACCTACGAAACAATTGAAAAAGTAAAAGAAAAATATCCTGAATTAAATATCGAAATGAAAAAACCCGCCCTTACTTTAGAAGAACAAGCAAAACAATTTGGCGACGAGTTATGGAAAACAAATCCAAATAAATGTTGTGAAATTCGAAAGCTTACACCTTTACGAGAAACGTTAACAGGGGCAAAAGCTTGGATTTCGGGTTTACGTAGAGATCAATCAGAAACGAGAAAAAATACCGAGTTCCTGAATCAAGATAAAAAGTTCCAATCAGTTAAAATCTGTCCTCTTATCCATTGGTCATGGAAAGATGTTTGGAGATATGTAAGTAAACATGACTTAACTTACAATCCCTTACATGACCAAGGTTACCCAAGCATCGGATGTTTCCATTGTACAAAACCAGCTTTTACAATGGATGACTTACGCTCGGGAAGATGGCAAGGTTTAAATAAAACAGAATGTGGATTACACGATTAATATCAACGAATCGATTAGGAGGCAATAAAACATGAGCATACAACCACACGGAGGAGTTTTAATTCAAGCTTACAATCCAAATGAACCTATTGAAGCAATCGAAAAAGAAATCCAGCTAGATGCAACCGCATTAAGCGATCTTGAACTAATCGGTATTGGTGCATACAGCCCTCTTGATGGCTTTTTAACGAAAGCGGATTATGAAAGTGTCGTAAAAAACATGCGTCTTGCTTCTGGTCTTGTTTGGAGTATTCCTATTACTTTACCAGTTGACGACGAAACGGTAAAAAATTTAATAATTGGTGATAAAGCAAAATTAACTTATAAAGGGGACGTATACGGAACTATCGAAGTGAATGATATTTTCACACCAGATAAAACGCTAGAAGCCCAACTAGTATACGGCACTGATGACTTAAAACATCCTGGTGTGAAGAAACTACTTGATCGACCAAATACGTATGTTGGTGGAAAAATAACTTTAGTTAAAAAAGCGGAGAAATTGTTCCCTACTTATACGTTTGAACCGAAAGAAACACGGGCATTATTCGAGGAAAAAGGTTGGAAAACGATTGTTGGATTCCAAACAAGAAACCCCGTTCACCGCGCCCATGAATATATTCAAAAAGTAGCGTTAGAAATCGTGGACGGTCTTTTCTTAAATCCATTAGTAGGTGAGACAAAATCCGATGATATTCCAGCTAAAATTCGAATGGAAAGTTATGAAGTTTTATTAGACCAATATTATCCGAAAGAGCGAGTTCAGTTAGGAGTATTTCTTGCTGCCATGCGTTATGCAGGTCCACGGGAAGCAATTTTCCATGCCCTCGTTCGTAAAAACTATGGTTGCACTCACTTTATTGTAGGTCGTGACCATGCAGGAGTTGGAGATTATTACGGCACATATGATGCGCAAAAGATTTTTGAAAACTTCGCACCGGAAGAAATCGGCATTACGCCATTAAAATTTGAACATAGTTTCTATTGCACGAGCTGTGAAGGGATGGCTACGACAAAAACGTGCCCACACGATGCATCTTCTCGCATCATTTTATCTGGTACAAAGGTGCGTGAAATGTTAAGAAATGGAGAAGTTCCTCCAAGTACATTTAGTCGAAAAGAAGTCATCGAAGTATTAATCCGAGGACTACGCGAAGAAATCCATTCCTAAAACGAGGTGTAATATGAGTTCAAATATTGTATGGCATGAAGCATCGATCAATAAATCTGAAAGAAGAGAAAAAAATCATCATCATAGCTTTATCCTTTGGTTTACAGGCCTTTCCGCTTCAGGAAAGTCATCCATCGCCAATTCATTGGCAAGAAGATTATTTGAACAAGGGAATCAATCCTTTGTTTTAGATGGAGACAATATTCGTCACGGTCTAAATAAAGATTTAGGATTTGATGAAGATTCCCGAAAGGAAAATATTCGCCGCATTGGAGAAGTATCAAAACTTTTCGTAGAAAGCGGACAAATTGTATTAACAGCCTTTATCTCTCCTTATAAAGAAGACCGTAATGTTGTACGATCTTTAGTGGAAGAGGGCGAATTCATCGAAGTATATGTGAAATGTTCTGTAGAAGAATGTGAACGAAGAGATCCAAAGGGACTTTATGAAAAAGCCCGCAAAAATGAAATTAAAAACTTCACTGGCATTAGTGCTCCTTATGAAGCACCCGATAATCCTGAAATTGTAGTAGACAGTGAGCAATATTCAATTGAAGAATGTACTGAACAGTTAATCAACTTTTTAGTTGAGAAAGGGTACATCGAGAAAGTTTAATTTATAAATCAATGAACTGCTTAATTAGCATTCTCTAATTAGGCAGTTTTTGTTATTTCAGGGGGAATTTACAGCAATAAAAGCATATAATTTGTAATGACATTTCATAGGAAATTTGGTATAGTCAATAAGTATTGTAAAATTTATATTAGGAGTATTGTACTTATGAAAAAACTATTATTCGGTCTTTTATTACTATTAACACTTGCTCTCGCTGCTTGTGGAAGTACTTCGGAAAATGTATCAGGAAAAGTGGATACTGATAAAGCTACTTCAACTGAACAAGAAGCAACAGAAGAAGAAGCAGTAGAAGCGTCAGAAGAAGCTTCTAACGATGAAAATGAAATTAATCAATTAATCGTTGATAATGAAAATGTAAAAGCTACCCTTGTGAAAATCGTTAAGAAATCAGATGACATTTGGGGCAATACGATTGAAGTTGTATTCGACGTAGAAAATAAACGTTCTGATACAATTGAAGTTCAAGCAAATACGGTTTCTGCTGACGGTCGTATGGTAGATGAAACTCTTTTATCGATGAGTCAAGAAGTGGCTCCAGGAAAAGCAGCTACGGCTACATTAACAATTAATGAGTACGAAGGATATGATTTTCCTGCGCTAGAGTCTGACTTTGAAATGACATTACATATATTCTCTTGGGATGATTACGATTATACTGAAGACCATCCTGTTAAAGTAACATTTTAAGTAAAGAATTAAAGGTCGCTCACACTTCGTTTGTATGAGTGGCTTTTTTTATTATAAATTGAACCAATCAAACAAATAACAAAAGATCGAGTGCTAGACACCCGATCTCCTATTCAAATATAAATCAGCTGTTTTTTCTTTATAATCTTGGATCGACCGGATCTGATTCCATGGAAAGAGTTCCAAGTACACATTCATGTACTCGTTCAATCGATTCACCATTGACGAATCTTTGAATACCTTCTAACCCCAGCGCAAATTCCCTTAAAGCGAGCTTTTGTTTCTTACCAACGTTTCGTTTCTTTAATCGGTTCAAGTTTTCTTGTTCCAAGTAATCCATTCCATAAATGATATGGAGATATTTTCTACCGCGCACTTTAATAGCCGGTTGTACTAGCTTCCCCTTTGATTTTGCAATAAACGGCTCTGGCTTAATGACAATACCTTCGTGGCCATCCTTTGTTATCGTGTTCCACCAATTGGTTACCTCTTTTTCACTTGCTACATCTTCAATTACCATATATTCCGTTTCAATAAAAAGATTGTCCATCGAAGCGAATTCTTTGTTTTTCTCCATATGCCATGTATGTGGCTTATGGAAGAAGGTTTCATTACTATGGGCAAGTAGATGGAAAGGCGCAATTTGGATTTCATCAATTTCATTGATCTCCCAACAATATTTTTGGAAAACCTCTTTGAAGACATGGGCATTGGCCAGTTTATCCTTGTACTCTTCAAGCCATTTCACTAATCCCTCATTTTGCCCTACTGCCCTTTCGATTTTGCTTTTTAGTAAACGACGATCTAAAATCGCATTTTCTGACACATGGGCATATAAACTGCTAATCAATTCTTTTGCTTTCAAATTCCATGGCATTATTTCAGCATCTAATAAAACAAATTCCGTTCCATACTGATGAAAATAATCCTTTGAAGTAAAAGCTTTGTTTATTTTGGAAAGAATTTTGGCCTCTGTTTCTTCATCAAAAAACTTTCTACCGGTACGTGTATAAATTACACCAAGGATTTCTCGGCCAACATATTTGAGACTTGCCTCTTTATCTTTAAATAAAAATAATATTCCTCTACTTCCCATATGTTTCTTTTCAGCAACCATCCGTTCAATCCCCATACTTCGGTAGTAATCGATTGCTTCTTTTGGATGTTCTAAATAATCATCTAATGCTGAAGGCTTTGGTGTTGGACTCATTGTTGGTGGAATATAAATCATCTCTTCAATCGGTACTGTAAAATGAGACACTAAATCAATAGATGGAATTGCATACTCCTTTGGTATTTTAATTTCTCCAAAGGTTTCGGTTAAAACGGAATATCCATTTAAAAATTTAGCAATATTTGGAGGATTTAACCGTTTCTTTTTTAACTCCATTAAAGGATTTGATTTTCCTTCTGAATAGTCTTTTTTAGCTTGTACAGAAACAAACTCCCTTTCCGGATATCGATAGGCTGTTAATGCCCCACCAAAGACGACGCCTTGATCAATATTAACGGTATTGTTCATAATCAATGGTTTCGGTTTTGGGTCATGTCCCCATACGATCAAAGTCTTTGTTTTATGATGAATTGTCCAATCTTTTCGAATCGGTTTTCCAGTTTCATCTAGTCCCTCATTATCGCCATATCGACAAAAGTCACTTATATGGGCCGATTGTTTGCCAATAAATTCATCTTTAATCCCCGCATGGGCACATACCAATGTAGGTACTCCATTTTTCGTTAATACATAATGGGATGGGGCTGCCAAAAGGAATTGTTTTAGCTTATGTTTCAATTGCTCCACTTTTTCTATCCCATAGGCTTCTTCAAATTGAATGAACTCTTCCTCTACAAGATCATCGCCATAATTTAACGTCACTTTTCGACCGTCTAACCAGCGGGCAATTTTCCATCCGTGGTTACTATCAATCATATAGGCAAGACCCTTTTCAACATGTCGTAAGAAAAATTCCATCGTTTGTAATGACTTAGGGCCACGGCTCATAATATCGCCAAGGGATAAAAATTTTCTTCCCTCTGGATGTACATAATAATCTTCGTCATTTTTCATGTAACCTAATTTTTGAAGCACTTGTATCAATTCATTATAACAGCCATGAATATCCCCAATAATATCGATACCATTGCCAACATCTAAATGAACAGGGTTTGTATTTTCTCTAAAAATCTCCACTTGATCTGTATCGGAGAGAAAGTACGTTTTATCGTAACCTTCTTTTTTCATAAATCGTTTTTCCCTTTTAAACACTTGATGCTGCTGCTTAATTCTTCTACTTCCCCGTGGATTTTCCCGATTTTTATCCCTTTCAAGTAAAACAGTTTGATCCACATCTAATACAATGGATACAATTGGTACATGATGCTTATTGGCGATCGATATGTACTTTTTCCGATCATCTGAATATAAATGAGTCGCATCCACAAAGGTTAGTTTATTAAGCCGGCATCGTGTTTCAATCATCGTATCCATTAGCTTAAACGCTTCTGCTGATATTTTTTGATATGCATCAAATAATCCTTCTTCCTCATCATTCGGCCTTTGTGTCCAATCGATAAATTCAACATCACTTACTAATACTCGACATTCATCAGAGCTTACAATTTCGGAAGGAAGTATTTGACCATTATTCACTAATTGTTTTAGCAAAGTAGTTTTACCACTATTGGAAGGGCCTACAAGTAAAACAATGCCTGCATAAGGTAAACGAATATTCATTTTTTACAACTCCTTTCTCGTAAAAATACACATTTGAGTAGGATAACCGTACAGTTCATGTTCTTCACCGATACCATCAAATGTGACATTATATTCACTTGCTTCGCTTTGTGTTTCACACCAATCGGAAAATTCTTCCCTCGTCCACTCAAATCGGTGATCCGAATGACGGTGTGCCCCGTCCCCTAATTGATAGACTTCGTTATACTCCTTGTTAGGAGTTGTAATTAGTAATACCTTTGGCCGATAGTCATGTAAAATCGTTCTCATTATTTTCGGTAAGCGATATGCATCGATATGTTCAATTACTTCACACAAAATGATGATATCTTTATTTTTTAATCGCTCATCATAGTAAAAAAGAGAACCGATTATTTGTTTCGGCATAACGAAATTCTCTTTTTCCTGTACTTTTTCGAAGCGTTTTAGCGCTTTTATCGATTCGGATTCAGACGGTTCCACAGCTAAAATTTCCTTCACGCCATCTACGAAGCCTAACTTAACTGAGAGTTTCCCTTCCCCCGAACCGAGATCTACAATCGTATCTCGATTTTTGAATTCATTCACCTTTTGAATGATTTTTTCATACCGCAGATCATTTAATCTCACTTTCTGTTCTACTTCCGTATTTTGTTTCTCTTCACTTTGCCTTTCTACTAAGCTATACACTTCTTTAAATCGTAAAGCCTGCTTTAAAATGAATTGCCTTTGTGGATGGGTATCCAACCACCCTTCACCATAACGTTCAATCTTTTTGATTTCTTTTTCATCGATATAATAGTGTTTATAATTATCCAATACTGGGATGAGTACAAAAAGCTGACGAAGACCTTTTTGAAGTGTCGTCAAACCTTTTAATGTAATATATCTTGCTGTACTTTTCTTTTTAATATTTACACGATAATTGACCTCACCATATGTAATGGCTACTTCATACCCTAATGGTTGAAAAAGTTCTTCAATCTCTAGATTTGATAGATTCGAAGCTAAAGGCCCAAAACTAAACTCCAGTGGGAAAGAATGGTTTACCCAAGAAATATAATCTTCTTTCGGCTTCCCATTTAACGCTGTACCAAGAGCCGTCCTTAAAAAGGTACAAAAAATACTACTCACAACAAACTCCCGATCGTTAATGTAAGATGTAATATCATAGATTTCAGACTGATTGGATGATAGTCCGATTGGATCAGGTGTTACAAAAAAGGTGACCTCTACTTCCTCTTCCGCAAATTGACTATAAAACATTCGAATGAAATGACCATTTACACTTCTTTCATACAAATTATTTGGATTTTTTGCCAATAAATAAGAGATGACTTTTGCATCTTGTCCAGTCGCTCGTATCGTTAACTGCATCGTAATGAACACCTACTTTTTTAGTGAATTGTTCCAGTTTTATACAATATATCATACGTAAAAAAATATATCTTTTATTTTCAAATTTAATTGAAAACTTGATTTGGGATGGAGTGAGTGGGATAAAAAGTACTGCTGTAAATGGATTCAAATTTTGATATAAATAAAAAAACCTCCACCATTGTGGAGGTTATAATATAAAAGCATTCCTTAAGAGTGTTCTTTTATTTATTAAATGAATGAGCTATTCATATAAATTAAAAATTTCATTGATTACTCACTTTCTTCACGGCTTAAAATTTCCTCTGTATTTTCAAGATAATCGGTAAAAACAGTATCTACATCATATGATAATATTTTCTTCATATACTCTTTTTCGTTTTTACGATCAAACCATACGTCAACTTCTAACCCTGCTTTATGCATCCTTTCTACAAATTCTCGATCAACTTTAGGTGCATATGGGCCAACGCCAATAGCGTAATTTTTAATTTCCTTCTCGTCAACTTCCAACATTTTATCAGGATAAATTAATTGGATTAATGGTATCTCCTTGTCGATACGATGAATGGCTTTTAAGCTGTCAGGAGAAAAAGATTCGATTACTACTTGATCTTGCAATCCTTCTTCCTCAATTAATTTTACTAATTTTTCTTCCATTATTGGCTCGTTATTTACTAGTCTAGTTTCTATATAATAATTCGTCTTCTTACCAAAGGTTTCAAAAATCTCTTCAAGGGTTGGAATTGTTTCCTTTTTATAACGATTTTCAAACCACGAACCTGCATCTAGCTTTTTCAATTCATCTAAATTAAAATTCGAAACTTTTCCTTTCCCATTCGTTGTTCTTTCGATTGTATCGTCATGCATAGATACAAGATAACCATCTTTTGTCATTCGTAAATCAATTTCAATGAAATCTGCACCCAGTTCTATAGCTTTCTTATATGCTGTGATTGTATGTTCAGGTGCTATGTTATTAGCACCTCTATGTGCAATCAACTGAACAGTTCGTTCTTGGTTGTTCTTAACAACAAAAATAAAGCTTCCTACCGCTAAAATGAGAATTAGGTAAATAATATATTTTTTCATAGAATTAACTTATCACTAAGTTTCAAATAGTTCTATAGAAATTAATCATATTTTATTGGATTCATAGATATTTAATTGTCGTGGAAAAACTTCCAGTTCTCATGCAAAGTTGTATTCTACGTTTTATTTTGTGATTAAAGGTTGTAAAGTTGCACCATTTAAGATGTGCGGTAAAATTAAACTTTTTTGTAAAAAATCTAATTCTAATTTACACAAGCAAGAGTATACTTGAACTTATGATGCATAGAAAGCAAAACTAATTATTGAGGAGAATTTTTATGTTCCAAACCTTATCTGATTTTTTGAGATCTTTGGAATTCGAAGCGAGCTTTACACAGAACCTACTAAATAATCTAACTGATGAATCACTTAAACAAGAAATAACAGCACAAAATTGGACGTTAGGACACATTGCTTGGCATCCCTTATCTCTCTACCTTTCAGGAAGATAGAAATAAAAATGCATTAAGATTCTCTCTATCCGTAAATCCAGGAGCCTGCCTGTGCGTGGCTTAAAATCAATACGTTTATCGTCTGTACATAGCCGTTTTTCTGAACAACTTATACATTCTTCATCAACTCATTCTTTATAAATGATTAAATCATTTTAGAAAATTTCTGTACATGATAAAAGAGACAGAATTGTAAAGTTTAATAGGGACAGATGGTGGATTAACAGTGAAACTTACCACAATTTCATATAAGGTGCCCCCTATTTTCTTGCACATAAAAAAGACCGAACGCAATTGCACTCGGTCTTTATCATTTGAATTTTTTGAGTTCCTAGCTTCCTAAAAACCCTCGAAATCATTGATTGTATTGGAATTAACCAATAGAACCTTCCATTTCGAATTTGATTAATTTGTAATAAAATTGGAATGAATACGAATAAGAAAATACTGTTAATTAAAGGTTTTATATTACTTTTTAGAAATAAGATAAAATAATCCAAAATACATTCGTGGGTTATTTGTGGGTGTAATCGTATTTTTTACGTTCTTTTACACATGAAATATATATTCTAATATCTAGTTATATAATGTTAGATTCTCCTTATACTTTTGCTATGTAGGTATTCGCTTTTTTATACATATGTATACCTACAATTGATGTGGTATCATCAAAACATCATCATTTTTGTGATGATATAGTAAAAAATATGTGATATTGTTATCAATTACCTTTATAGTTATTTATGTACAAAATAATAATGAGGTGAAAAATTTGAGTGCTTTTTTAGGTGTAATAGGATTTTTAGGAATAATAGTAGGAATCATTTTATTAATTCTAGGATTAATTAGAAAGAAAAAAATGAAAGGTGGACTTGTATTAGCTCTATCTTTTGTAGTATTTATAATTGCATTGTTTATTCCATCACCAGATTCGAAGAATACTACAAAACAAGCTGTAGAAAGTGAAACTAAAGAAGTAGCTGAAACATCAGAAAAAACTGAGGAACCAAAAGAAGAATCTACAGAAAAACCTTCGCAAGACGAGGTGACTTATTATCAAACTGAAGTGTTACCAGCCATTGATGACTTTCAGGCTGAATATGATAGAATTTGGAATGATTTATGGGTAACAACATTTAATGGTGTATCAGATGGTTCAGTAGACGTGTACACTGCTTATCGAAATATGACTTTCATTGAGACAAACTATAATGTGCTAAGCGATAATATAGCGGAATTTGAAGGGGGAAATTTATCAAAAGAGAATAAAAAGTTATTAGAAAGCTATAAAGAAAAGTTAATTGAATCTGCAGATTATCGTGCAATAGCAAGTAGAAGCGCTGCAGAAATGTTTGATGAAGGTAATTTAAAACCATCTAAAGTTGAAGAAATTAAATCAATAATTTCTTCTGGTGATGTAGAATTAATGCAGGCTATGGCAAATAGACTATCTATTGAAGAGAATTTAGGATTAACACAACAAACAACTGATTAATCAATAGAAAAAAGTCACTCATTGAGTGGCTTTTTTTGTACTTAAAAGTATGAACAATATTTAGTTAGGTTACACTTGATTTACATCTCAAACACTTTTCCAAAAATAAGAAATCGACTAAACAATTCTTCAAATTAAAAAGAGAAAATTGAAAAGTCCTAGGAAGATAGTCGAAGCATTTTTAGTCACTCATTCGAGTGGCTTTTTTATTGCACATTCAATAATCTTTTTATCTCATCATCAACCTTATTTTTAAGTGCAATATTTAAGTATCTACGATTATGTTCAGTCCCCTTATCCATAATCACATATTCCGTAATATCTTTATCGATTCGTATTTCTGCTTGAACTTTAATACCACTCTTACCCAATTGGGATTTCACTTCTCTTAATTCATTTTGAACTACAATTATTTGTTGTTCCATCCACATAGCTAATGGACGATTCATTTTAATATCATTTAAATGATTTAGATCGCGCTCTAAAGTCCGTTTTGTCAAATCGAGGATAATGTGTTTATGAATTAAGTCTGCAGCATTAAAGTCAATCAAATCACTTCACGCTCTTTTCGGATAACTGGTACCAATGCAAGAACATTATCGATAAAAAATACTCGATTAGCATGTTTTAAAAAGCAATAAGCATTAAATTTATCATCAGATACATTCGTTACTTTAATACGTCTTTTAGTGATTTCACCATTTTTAGCGATGTACATCATATCTACTAACTGATTACGTTGCATTACTTTGTTTAACTGTTCTTTCATTGATACCACCCCCACAAGGAACATATGTTCTATTTTTAAGTAAATTATAGAACAAATATTCCCTTTTATCAATAAGAATGATAACTACAATTGGATTTATTGATGTAATTTTTTCAAAAAAGTAAAAGAATTTATAACAATCTGTTGACTCGAGTTAATATCGAGTGTATAATAAAAGTATAGAAAGGAGGTGAAAAAATGGAGGATTTAAGAAATATAGTCCTCATCATTGCCGGTATAATCGCAAGTATCAAAGGCACACTTGATATTTGCGATTGGTTGAAAAAGGACAATGATAAGGACTAACACTAAAGAAGGGGGCTGAAACTTCAGCCTTCCTTCACTCTTAAATTTTATCACATCCTCCATAAAATTATGAACAGAATATCTTCAACAGATTGGTTAGTTTTTATTTTAGTGGCAATTTTTTTAGTGGACCTTGATTTTAACAACATGAATTTCTTAAAATGGATTGGTTTTGGTGTATCCATTCTATGGCTCGTATTATTCATTTTTAAACATTTATTCAAGAAAAGAGGTTAAAATTTTGGAATATAACATTCAAAACAAAGATGACTTTAAAAAGTATGTAAAAAATGAAGTTTTAACATCATCAGAGGTTATAGAGGAATTACAAATATCACGCCAAGCTCTAAACTCACTTGTTAAACGCGGTAAATTAGTGCCCATAAAAGAACTAAGTAGAGATAGACTCTTTTTAAGAGAAGATATTGAAAATCGAAAAGCTTCTGCACAGGAATTGAACAAAAAATACAGACCATATGAAGAATAAACGAAAAAGACCAAGCCAATTTTATAATTGCTTGGTCTTTAAATGCATAAAATAGTACGAAATAGTACTTTTAATTCTTGAAAAATCGCATAATTAATGCGATTATTAAGATAATCTAAGGAAGGAGCTGGAACTAAGATGAAATTTGTTCAGGTATTATACGGTTACTTTTTGCTTATGTCTGTTGTTTACCTGGTTACTAAAGTAATTTCATTTTTTGTTCCTATTGAGTTCGTGCATTTTTTCGTAATTCTACTAGCGCTAGCTCTCATGATTTTTAAGGTTGCTCCGCATCCCGAACGTCATCATTACCCATTTGCTTTTCAACTGAAGAAATCAACTTTCCTGCATCGAAATCAGTAATTTTAAGCCGTTCTCTGACCAGTTCGGCTTCTTTTTTTGTTTCTTCGTTTTCCAATTCGCGACGCAATCGTTCATTTTCTAATTGTTTTGTAATTTTTTCTTCTTCCATAATCTCAATTTCTTTTTCTGTCTTTTTTATTTCCATTTGGCCTTTCTTATAGGCTTGAATAGATGGCACTATTCCTTTAAATTTAATACCGAAAAAATCTACATCGCCTACGACAATTCCACTTAATATAGAGACCGTTGTAACTACAGCTACCCAGTCTGATGATAATAATTCAATTAAACCAGGGCTTTGTACATTAGATCTTACAATTAACTCATGCCCACTTTTATTAGATTGTTTTTTAATAATAGAATATAAATCATACCATTCGTTCGAATTAAGTCCTTCCTCCTTAGAGATTTTTAATGTCCCGTGGCAAAGCCCCTCTTGAACATAAATGGGAGATAATAATTGATTTATATATTCCTTCTCTTCTTTCAAATCAAATATAGTCTGGTGTGCTGATAGTATCCAATATAACTTTTCTGAGATTTCATTTCTCGAAACTTCTTTTATCCATTCGATATTTCTTCTTTTAAAAAATGGATTAACAGCATAATTAACCTCTACTTTAGATTCAATTTCTTCTTTTGATATTTCGTATGGATTACTTTTAATAATACCAATTATAAAACTTGTTGACTTTTTCGAAGGCACCATAACTATATCGCCTATTTTCATTTCCTGAATAAACTTAAATGTCCTACTCGTACCGTGAGATATTTGTTGTGCCGTCCAATCCTTGTATATATCTTTGTACAGCGTTTTATAATGGTCTATTGTAATACCTGCAATACTACTATCTCCACTATTAATCAATGATTCTAATGTAACTTCATTATCTGATACAGCAATAAAATTGTTTAGTAAGAAGTCTTCGTAATATTTTCCACCATCCGCTCTGACAAGCCAATAACCTATATCGTCTGGTATATGTAAAACACTTATCAAATCACTCATCATATTGCCCCTATCTATTAATTAGTCTATTAAATTAATATACCAAAGATTTAGATATTTTTTAACATAACATAAAAAAACCGCCCTCCACATGATATGCCCCGTAAAAGTTAGACACCAATCTAACTTTTACGGGGTGTTTTTTATGACTAAAATTACAAAAGATGAAAAAATACGAATATTATTACGTTATGTAAATGGACAAGAAAGTGT
>NZ_RHLQ01000021.1 GCF_003711845.1 Lysinibacillus halotolerans | reverse complement strand
TAAATAACTTTTTCGACATGTTCTTCCGCTCCATCAACCATTTATTTTATTTCATTATAAATAAAAGTACCCTATAAGAGAGACCTTTTTTCAAGTGTCTTTCTTATAGGGTACATTTTAAAAGAGATGTCCCTTTCTTTATTAGGTAGCTAATTGGTATACCAACATTAAATTGACATTTTTTGAAAATCGGAATATAATAAACAGAATAATAAGAAAAGAGAGGTGAAGTATCATGGCAACTGTATATGCGATTGTTCAAAAGCGATTTGGTTTGTCTAATTTCACTCACCTCAATAATGGATATTAAAGATCCTTGCCTATTAGGCTTGGAAGTATTTTAATTTACCTCTTGAACGTGATGAACCCTTATGACTGCCAAATCGCAGCTCATAAGGGTTTTTAATTTACTGCGGAAAATAACCGCTAAATTATCATTTTAGGAGGTCCATCCATTGAATTTAAAATCTTTAGGTTTTACAACATTTTTTGAAGAACAATATACGTCTTTTTTAAAAGAAGAAAAATATAAAAACTGTGTTCCTGCCCGTGTTCTTTTAGAGCATAAACATTCCTATCGGGTATTGTCAGAGCAAGGGGAGTGGTTATCAACAGTAGCAGGACATTTTGTTTACGAGTCCTTTTCACAAGCAGATTTCCCTGCGGTAGGAGACTGGGTGTTAGTGGAAAAAATGGATGGTGAGGAAAGAGGGATCATCCATAAAATTTTTAAACGGAAGTCACAGTTTTCACGGAAAATTGCCGGAAGAAAAGTGGAAGAACAAATTGTAGCATCGAACGTTGATATTGTATTTCTAGTTATGAGTTTGAATGCGGATTTCAACATTCGGCGATTAGAGCGGTATTTAATAGCGGCTTGGGATTCCGGTGCCACTCCTGTCATCGTTTTAACGAAAGCGGATCTATGTGAAGATGTTGACGATTATTTAAGGGAAACAGAGTCTATTGCAATAGGTGTCGATATATTTGTTACGAGCTCTTATACGGGTGAAGGAATAGAACAAATCCGAGCATTTTTTAATGAAGGGGTAACAGGTGCTTTGCTTGGTTCCTCTGGTGCAGGAAAATCTACTTTAATGAATGCTTTATATGGTGAGGATATTATGAAAGTATCCGGTATTCGGGAAGATGATGCAAAGGGAAGACATACAACAACTCACAGGGAGCTAGTATTTTTATCTGGCTGTGGGTGTTTGATTGATACACCAGGAATGAGAGAGTTGCAGTTATGGGATCAAGGTGAGAGCTTAGCATCAAGTTTTCAAGATATTGAAGAGCTATCAACTAGTTGTCGTTATCGAGATTGTACCCATAAAAAAGAACCGGGTTGTGCGGTCGTCCAGGCCATTGATAACGGTGATTTAGAATTTTCCAGATTGCAAAGTTATTTTAAACTCCAAAAGGAATTAGCCTTTATGGAAAGAAAGACAAATACACAAGAAAAATTAGCTGAAAAGAGAAAATGGAAGCAAATCTCGAAAGGGCTTAAGAAAAAGTATAAGTAATTTTTATCCCTTTTCTTAGGAACCATTTTCCTTCTATAAAGTCATATACAATAAAGCCAATGTAGTTTTCGTTGGCTTTTTTCATTTTATTTCACGAATGTCTTAAAGAAAATTTGAATAGGGTTGTATAATAGAGTAGCATTATATTGGAAATAAGATAATAAATGAAAGAAAAAATATGAAAGAATATAAGGAGAGTATGAATGGAAAATTGGATTACTACGGTGATGGAGGAATTTGGATACATAGGTGTTTTCTTATTAATCATGTTAGAAAATTTATTTCCTCCAATACCGTCAGAAGTTATCTTAACCTTTGGTGGGTTTATGACGACACAAACGGATTTATCCGTCTTTGGAGTTGTTGTCGCATCTACGATTGGTTCAGTAGTAGGGGCTATTATTCTTTATGGAATAGGTGCCCTTGTCGGTATTAAAAGAATTGAACGGTTTGTGGATAGATGGGGGAAAGTTCTACGTCTCACTAGTAAAGATATTCATAAAGCGAATTCTTGGTTTGAAAAGTATGATGTATGGACTGTATTTTTCTGCCGCTTTATTCCTTTAATTCGTAGTTTAATTTCATTACCAGCTGGATTAGCTAAAATGAACTTTTTTACATTCCTACTACTTACAACGTTAGGTACATTAATTTGGAATTTGGTTTTAGTTAACATAGGTGCTGCTGTGGGAGAATCGTGGGAAACGATTGTTCACTACATGGACATCTATTCCAATATTGCGTATGCGGTCCTTGCGATTATTTTCATTGTTGTGGTCGTTCGATTTTATCAAAAAAAGATGCGAAGTTAAAAGTATGGAGGCACCTTATGAAAGGATGCCTCCATATTTTTTATGCTGTTTTTTCGACTTTATCTTTCGGTAAGAAGAATGCAACAATTAGCAGTATAGGTAAGACGGAAACGATTTGAATTGTCGTTTCAATCCCAATCTTATCGAGTAAAAAGCCGATAACGACAGCACCAATTGCGCCCATTCCAAAGGCAAATCCCGTTGTAAGTCCAGCCATCGTCCCAATTTTACTTGGAACTAATTCTTGGGCATATACAACTGTAACGGAGAAACTAATCATAATAAGCGTACCGATAATAATTAAGAAAATAAGAACAACCCAAATCGGCATATATGGTAATAGTAAACAGAAAGGAAGGGGTCCTACTACCGAAAGAATGATCACGTTTTTTCTACCGATACGGTCAGAAAGTGACCCTCCAAAAAAAGTACCTAATACACCAAAAGCCATAAAAATAAAAATAAACACTTGTCCGGTTTTTAAATTTAAATCATAATGATCCATTAAGTAAAAGACATAAAAGTTCGTAATGTTCGTTGTGTAAAAAGAGCGAGCAAAAATAATGGTAAGTAATAAACCTAACGCAATCCCAACTTGTTTTTTAGTTAAAGGCGGTAATGAGGAAATTAATATTTTCTTTTTCTTTTGTTGTGATTTTTCTGCCTCTAATTGGCGTATATACCATCTAGATATTTGGAGAAGAAGGGCAATTCCAATGGTTGCTAAAAGCAGTACAATGGCTGCTCCATGCTGACCGTAAACATCTAAAATAAAAGCACTAATTAAAGGGGCAAGGGCTTGTCCGGAATTTCCGCCTACTTGATAAATCGACTGGGCCAGACCCCGTTTATTTCCAGCTGACATAAAGGATACCCGTGAGCCTTCGGGATGAAATACAGCTGAACCAAAACCTAAAAATAGGACGGAAATTAAAATAAGCCAGTAACTTTCTGCCAATACAAGGAGTAATAAGCCGACGAAGGCACTCATCATCCCAATAGGTAATGCAAAGGGCATTGGTTTTTTATCACTAACGAATCCTACTACAGGTTGTAAAGCAGAGGAGAACATATTTAAAACAAAGGAAATAATGCCCAACTCAGTAAAGGATAAACCTAAATCCCGTTCAAGTAATGGAAACATAGCTGGAACAACGGATTGCATCGTATCATTGATTAGATGGGCTACTCCAATTGCAATCATAACTGGATAGATTGGATTATTTAAAGCTGCTTTTGTATCACTCATTGTTTATTCACACCTTCATATTTGACTCGTATTTACAATTATACCCCTCTCATCTTATTTTCATATAGATATTTATAGTTTTGGAAAATATTATGCTATAATGGGCTTACTTAAAGGAATGGAGGGTTTTCAAAATGCAATCAGTTAGACTACGTTTCCAAAATTCGAACCGTTAATGCAATACGTTCAAACCTCAATGAATTTGTGGGGTAAATGGAATTGGTCTAACTTAAATCGAGTAACTTATTCAATTTTTCATATAAACGGAATCCTTAGAATAAGTATGAGCGACTGACATTTTGTTAATCAATAGCCATTTACTAAATTTGAAATTTCCACCTGTATTTTGGTTTATGACTCGTATAGTAATTAACGTTTCTAAGCGATTTGAAAAAACAAAATCAATTAGAAAAGGATGTAATATCTAAATGAATCAAAAAGAACAGGTTAAGTGGAAGAAAAACATTACGCTCTTTTTAGGGAGTCAAACGATATCGTTATTCGGTTCTTCCCTTGTACAATATGCCATCATGTGGTATATCACATTAACAACTCAGTCGGGAATTATGATGACGATTTCGATTATATGCGGATTTGTTCCTACTTTTTTCCTTGCACCTTTTGCAGGAGTGTGGGCAGATCGATTTAATCGTAAATATTTAATTATGATTGCGGATTCAATGATTGCCATTTCAACGTTAATTTTAGCCATCTTGTTTTTAAATGGTTATAATTCGATGTGGTTATTGTTTGTTATGTATGCAATACGAGCGATAGGCACAGGAATACAAACACCTGCTGTTGGCGCCATTTTGCCTCAAATCGTACCGGAAGAAAAACTGACAAAAGTAAACGGAGCAAATGGTAGTATACAAGCTTTTGTTATGTTGTTATCACCGATGATTAGTGCTGGACTATTGTCAGTGACTACATTAGAGATGATATTCTTTATCGATGTGATTACAGCTGCTATAGCAGTACTAACGTTACTATTCTTTTTGAAAATTCCCCTTCATGCAAAGGCAATGGAAACACAAAAAGTTGGGTATTTTAATGACTTTAAAGAAGGTTTAAACTACATTAATCAGCATGCATTTTTAAAGAAATTTTTTATGTTTTTTGCCTTTTTCTTTGTGTTAGCTGCACCTGCCTCATTTTTAACACCATTACAGGTAACGCGAACCTTTGGAGCGAATGAATGGTATTTATCTGCTATTGAGGTTGCCTTCTCTATTGGAATGATAGTGGGTGGGATTGTAATAGCTTCTTGGGGAGGATTTAAAAACAAAACCCATACGATGGCTTTATCCGCCTTTGTTTTTGGTCTTTGTACATTGCTATTAGGAATTGTTCCAGTATTTTGGATTTACTTAATATTTATGGGAATCATTGGATTGATAATGCCGTTGTTTAATACGCCGGCAACTGTCTTACTTCAAGAAAAGGTTGAACCGGATTTCTTAGGCAGAGTTTTTGGTGTATTAACGATGATCTCAACTTCTATGATGCCCTTGGGAATGTTAGTATTTGGACCGATTGCGGATATAATTGCGATTGAATGGCTTTTAATTGGTACAGGAATATTAATTTTCATATTAAGTTTCTTCTTATTAGGAAGCAAAGTTTTATTAGAAGCAGGAAAAAATTAAATGAATATACAAAAAAGAAGATTTCGTTTAATACGAAATCTTCTTTTTTGTTTAATTAATATGCTAAACCGTATAATGCTTTAATATGTGCTAAGTAACGAACGTGACTTGCTTCTTTCATTAATGAAGCAGGAAGACCTTTTAATGGAATATTGTTACCACCAACTGTTGCTACACCATCTTTGCGTCCAAGGCTAGCAAGAGTACCGGAGTTAACAGGATTAAATACTTCTAGTTTTTGACCTTCGATTGTTGCATATAAATTGTAACCAGCAGTTTCACCCATTTGCCATGCAATTTGTGCTGTAGGTGCGAATAGTGGACGACCACCATCTGCTGGTAAAGCAACAGAAGCATCACCTACAACAAATACTTCTGGATGAGAAGTAGATTGTAAGTATTCGTTAATGATCGCTTTACCACGGTCACATGCTAAACCTGATTCTTGAACTAGAGGAAGAGCAGCAACTCCACCTGTCCAAATGAATGTGTTTGCTTCGATAACCGTACCGTCTTTTAATGAAATTTTGTTACCTTCAACACCAGTAACAGGAAGGCCAGTTAAGAATTCAACACCACGAGCTGATAAGCTTTCAGTAGCGCGTTGGATTAAGTCATCCGGAAGTACTGGTAAGATTTTCGGACCTGCTTCAACTAGCTTAATGTTTAGATCTTTAAAGTCGATACCGTATTTTCTAGCAACTTTAGGGAAGTTATCAACGATTTCACCAACTAATTCAACACCAGTTAAACCGCCACCGCCGATCACGATAGTTGCATCTGCAGGATTTTTGGATTTAGCATAAGCAGCAATTTTACTTTCGATATGTTTGTTGATGCGATTAGCATCATCAACAGATTTTAATACCATGCTGTTTTCTTCTAATCCAGGAATTCCGAAGAAACCAGTTTGGCTACCAAGGGCAACAACTAGGTTGTCGTATGATAAGACAGAACCATCTGCTAAATAAACTTCTTTATTGGCAACTGAGAATGATTTCACTTCTTGGATAACTACGTTAACATCTTTATCTTTAAATAGTTTAGTTAATGGGAATGAAATTGCAGGTTCTGAAATTGTACCACCTGCAAGACGGTGTAATTCTGTAATCAATTGATGAGTTGGATATTTATTTACTACAGTAACTTTTGCTTCATCTTTATTTAAATATTTACGTAATGTTAGAGCAGTTAGTAATCCACCATAACCTGCACCTAAGATGACGATTTCTTTTGACATGATTAATCCTCCGTCCATACTATTGTTTAAAAGTGAACTATTCTTGAGATTTACGTTCTGCTTGGATTTCTAAAAAGGCATTGGCGAAACGGAAAAGTTTTTGAGCTTCTGGATCTTTCATTAATTTTAATAACCCAAATATACCGATGTTTTCGTTCGTTGCATCTGCACGATCTTTCGCTTCGATTGCCGTTGCAGCAAGAGTTTTAACCGAACCGATAACAGGCTCTGACATTTCTTTAATAGCATTTACAGTATCGCTCTTTAAGACTTCATCAGTTGCAACTAATTGAGCAAAGTCATAAGCTTTTGTTAATAGAGTAACAACCTCAGTTAACTTTGGTAATTGTTCAACTAAAGTCGTTAACGATTCTTGAACTTCAGGTTTTAATAATTGATCAAGTAAATCTTGTTTTCCTTGGCTTACTGCTTGTTGAGCTTGAGTCAATTCTTCTGACATATCCAATTCTCCTTTACATTTTGCATTTTATGCATTTTGTTAGTTAGAAAAAGTTTGAAAATCATTTCACATATAGTCACACATTAATAGAAATCCAACTATTATTTCCACGATGTGAAATTTGTATCATCGTATATCATGATAGTATAAATATGTTTTAAATCATAGTTCTTTCTAAAAAATGTAGTTGGAATGGAACAATTATGAATTTTTTTCTAAGAAAAGTAATTACTAAGAAGTATATTCAAAATGAAAATTTATTTATAAATATTAAATTGGTAAAATGGGTGTGAATAAGTCACTATGTGTGCTGTATAGTTTGCATTATACGACTTTTCCCATGGAATTTCTAATAAATATATATTATTTATGATTATTACATGATATAGTCCATAAAAAATTTAACATTCATTAGATGAATCATTTGGAACCGAAGACGATACTTTCCTATTAAAAGTTTTACTATAGTTGGTTGCTTCTATTAATGCCTTTTCTTCGGTAGGAATACGTATCGATAGCATAATAAAATTCAAAATCGTAAAACAAACAGCTGTAAAATAAGCTTGAAACATTAAGGGAAGAAGTAAAATTTCCGTACATACGACGAGATAATTTGGATGTCGAACAAATAAATAAGGTCCTTTTTTAACTACTTTGGCTGATGGAAGAATAATGATTTTCGTATTCCAAAAAGGTCCAAGGGAAATTAAACACCAAATTCTTAAAGCTTGGACTAGTAAAAAGACGATAAAAAGTAATAAAAACCACGGTGATATGGTACGTTCAAATAGGATGACTTCACCAATTAAACTAATAAAAAAACTAACGTGGAGGGCAATCATAAATGGATAATGGGAACCTCCCACTTCGTAGGCACCGGCCGATAACATTTTTTTCTCATTTCTTTTAGCAACCATCACTTCAATAATTCTTTGTAGAATGACAATCGAAACAAATAGTAAAAAGAACAAGTTAATCCCTCCATTGAAGTAATACTGCTTCTCCGCTAAAGCCAGGTCCAAGGGCAACTAATAAGCCAAAAGCATCTGATTTTGTTTCTTTTAGCATAAATTGTTCCAATACATAATGGACAGTAGGAGAAGACATATTTCCATTTTTCTGAAGAACTTCCCGAGAAATAGCGGTATGTTGTTCTGTCATGTTTAACGTTTGTTCATAAGCCTTTAATACTTTTTTTCCACCAGGATGAGCGACAAGATATTCTAGTTGTTCCTTTGACAACTGTTGTTCCTGTAAAAAGTCATCAATAAATGGTCCCAACCATTTACTTATAATAGAAGGAATATCTCTCGAGAAGATAACGTGTAACCCATCATTTTTTAAATCCCATCCCATCACATCCTCAGAATTAGGCATCCATTTTGAAGCCGTATTTAAAATATAGGGCACCATTTTATTCGTTTTTACGAACGCTTCATCACCACATACTAAAAGGCAAGCGACACCATCAGCGAAAAGGGATGCCCCAACTAAATTACTTTTTGAATAATCATTTTGTTGAAAGGTTAAACTACAAAGCTCAACACAAACGACGAGTACTTTTTCCTTTGGATGGGCTAAACAATAGTCATAAGCACGACTTAAACCGGATGCTCCACCGGCACAGCCTAATCCCCATATCGGTAATCGTTTTAAGCGATCTGAAAAGTTTAGCTTATTCATTATTCTTGCATCAATACTAGGTGTGGAAATACCCGTACTGGATACAAAAATAATGGCATCAATATCGGGTGGCGTAAGGGGGTGTGTTAAAAATTGGGTGTTTTGAAGACAAGATTCAATGGCCTTTATACTATATTCAGTCGCTAACTGAATATATAAATCATTTCGCTCTTCAAAGGTGTGTTTTGTTCGGTGCCACTCTAATGGAACAGAGAAATGGCGTTGTTTTATCTCTCCATTTTCGAATACTTTCAATAACCGATCGAGTTGCGGTATTTTATCTCGAAAAAGTTCTTTAGTAAGTTGTTCTATATTGACTTGTTCTAATGTATAGGGTGGATTATATGTACTAACAGAAGCAATTTTTGGCATACTGAATCTCCTTTTTAATAATAGTCTTTCCATAGGAAAATCAAATATGCAAAATGAATGGGATATTCAACTTTATAAAAATTTCGTTTCATTCTATATTTGTGCAAAAAAATGGGTGCCAACAATGGATTGACACCCGTGTGCTCGTGGTTTTTTATTACTTCAAACGATTGATTTATTTTTGTTGTTTGATGAAATGGACAATAGCGTCTCGTAAAAATTCGGTTCCACCATCAACGACTTTATCGTAATAAGCTTTGAAACGTTCGTCCGCAACATACATTTCCGCTAATCCGATATGGGCTTCTTTAGAGTAAGAAGGCCATGTAAAGGTTAACCACTCTTTATGTTTTTTTGCGAGCTCATTTGCTAATGGCGAGGTTGGATCATTTGTTGCGAAAGCTTTCGGAAGAAGTTCAAGAATTTCTTCTCCTAATCGAGTCATCGCATCATAATCTTCCTTTGACATATTTTTAAACTTGGCATTGGAATTTTCCACGACATCGTTACCATATTTTTGACGTATCTCATCACCATATTGTTGTTCATTTTCTGCAATTAATTGATCTTTGAACGCTTCAAACTTTTCATTATTTTGCATAATAATTTCTCCTTTCTCGTGAGCAATCGTTTTCTTAACGGTCTCGATTAATTTATCCAGGCGAGCACGTTTTTGTACAAGTTCCTTGTAATGGCGCTGTAATGCTTCTGTTTGATTGAAGTTTGGATTATTCATTATAGTAGTAATCGTTTCTAAATCGACATCTAATTCTCGAAAGAAAAGAATTTGTTGTAGACGATCTACTTCTTTTTGTCCGTAAATTCGGTAGCCTGAACTATTTACTCTTGCTGGTTTAAGCAAATTTATTTCATCGTAATAACGCAATGTTCGAGCACTAACATTCGCTAATTTTGCTAATTTACTAATGGTGTACTCCACTTTTATCCCCCCTGTTAACATCATCATAAAGGTTGACGTAACGAGAATGTCAACAAAAAATAATCTCTTTTTCAATAAGTGAAATAAAATACTAGCTACTTGACCTAATTGTCGATTACTATAAGATTCAAAGACCATACTGTGGATTAATAAATGAATAAAGCTTCGGAAGGTAAATCAAAATGGAAAATAAAAAACTACAAGTAAAGCAACCTAAATATCAAAAGATTGCTGCAGATATTGCATCTAAAATTGTAGAGAAAAAATATTTAGTTGGTGAAAAAATATATGCTAGATCTTCATTGGCAAGTCAATACGGAGTATCTGCTGAAACAGCTAGGCGAGCCATTGCTATTCTGCAAGATTTAGAAATTGTGGAAGCTACAAAGGGAAGTGGGGTTGTCATTAAATCATATGAGAAGGCAGCCCAATTCGCTCACCAATTTTTAGAAGTACAATCAATTTATCAAGTTCAATTGGAAATGCTTGAAAGTATTAAAAGACAAAAGGAAGAACTAAATGTGTTGCAAGAAACGACCGAATTACTTGTAAACCGTACAGAACGTTTTAAATCTGTAAATCCCTTTGTTCCTTTTCAAGTCGAAATTGAAGAAAGTTGCCCCTATATTTCCCAATCCATTGGGATGATTAACTTTTGGCAAAATACAACGGCTACTATTGTAGGTATACGGAGAGAGAATGATTTAATTATTTCACCAGGCCCATACGCTACTTTTCAACATCACGATATCATATATTTCATCGGAAATGATGAATGTCTAGAACGCGTTCAAAAATTTTTATATCCCAATTAATGTAAGCTGCAGATGCTAATGACTTAGCATTTGTAGCTTTTTTAATGAATTTTGCTATTTTCTTCTTAATAGTTTACGAGGTTGTTAATTTGACACAAGTAACAACCTTTTGTTAGCATTAAGTTGTCACTTTTGTTGTAATCTATTTGTAACATACAAAAATAGGAAAGGAGATTGGTATGGAGAAGATTAGAGTGGAGCACGTCACAAAAATTTTCGGTAAGCATGTAAGTAGTGCCTTAAAGCTTGTCGAAGAGAAAAAAAGTAAGACGGAAATTTTAGAAAAAACAGGAGCAACGATTGGAGTATATGATGCAAATTTCACTGTCAATGAAGGTGAAATATTTGTCATTATGGGCCTTTCTGGTAGTGGAAAATCTACGTTAGTAAGATTGCTAAATAACCTCATTGAGACTACAAGCGGCAGTATTTACATAGATGGTGAAGATATCTCCAAAATGAATAAACAACAGCTCAGAAAAATTCGACGTGAAAAAATGAGCATGGTGTTTCAAAACTTCGGTTTATTCCCTCAACGTACAGTTCTCGCCAATACAGAGTATGGATTAGAAGTGCGAGGCATTTCTAAAGAAGAGAGAAGATTGAAAGCAGAAAAGGCTTTAGATAACGCTGGATTATTACCATATAAGGATCAATATCCGAGTCAACTTTCAGGTGGTATGCAGCAACGGGTCGGTTTAGCAAGAGCATTAGCGAATGACCCTGATATTTTATTAATGGATGAAGCTTTTTCTGCTCTCGATCCACTTATACGTAAAGAAATGCAAGATGAATTATTAGATTTACAACAAAAAGTGAAGAAAACGATTATTTTCATTACCCATGATTTAAACGAAGCATTGCGAATTGGCGACCGCATTGCCCTCATGAAGGATGGTAAAATTATTCAAATTGGTACGGGAGAGGAAATATTAACGAATCCGGCTAATGATTATGTCAAAACATTCTTGGAAGATGTTGACCGTTCAAAAGTGTTAACAGTTGAAAATGCGATGATACGTCCAATTACAGTCAATATTGAACTAGATGGACCGAAAGTAGCGCTTCAACGTATGCGAGAAGAAGAGGTTAGTGTTTTACTAGCTATTGACAAAAAGAGAGAGTTTAAAGGTTATATTACTGCAGACGATGCGTTGGAAGCTGCAAAACGTGGTGAAAAAAGTGTTGTTAGTTTCTTGAAAACAGATATGCCTACAGTACCGAAGGATATGCTTATTCAAGATGTGTTAGGTCTTATTTCGGAATCACCGACTCCTATTGCAGTTGTCAATGAAAATAAATTAGTCGGTGTGTTAATTAGAGGCGTTGTCATTCAATCACTTGCTTCTGAAAATGAGGGGGTGACAAAGGATGAGTAAATTGCTAGATAGTATTCCTACATTACCTGTAGCAGAAACTGTTGAAAATATAATGGACTGGTTAACTGGAAGTTTTTCACCTCTCTTTGACTTTGTTCAAAATGGTGGTAAAACAGCAATGGAATTCATTACTAATATGCTTGTTGCAATTCCACCAGTTATATTTATTTTAATTATTGCGCTAATAGCGTTCTTTGCAACAAAAAGGAAATTTGGTTTAGCAGTATTCTCAATAGTCGGTTTGCTCTATATATACAACCAAGGCTTATGGGATGAGCTAATGAATACGATAACTCTTGTCATATTTGCAAGTATTATTGCCATCATCATTGGTATTCCATTTGGGATATTAATGTCTAAAAGTTCAATTGCAGAAGCCATTATTAAACCGGTACTAGATTTTATGCAAACAATGCCTGGTTTTGTTTATTTAATCCCTGCTGTAGCTTTCTTCGGTATTGGTGTTGTACCAGGGGTTTTTGCTTCAGTAATTTTTGCACTACCGCCTACTGTTCGTTTTACCAACCTAGGTATTAGACAAGTACCAAAGGAATTAGTAGAAGCTGCAGATTCTTATGGTAGTACAGGATGGCAAAAGTTAATAAAAGTAGAACTGCCACTAGCAAAATCTACAATTATGGCAGGTGTTAACCAAACCGTACTTCTATCATTATCGATGGTTGTTATTGCATCAATGATTGGTGCCCCTGGATTAGGACGGGAAGTTTTATCTGCTTTGCAACGTGCTCAAGTTGGAAATGGCTTTGTTGCAGGACTTAGTCTTGTTGTATTCGCCATTATTATTGACCGTTTAACGCAAAGCTTAAATAAAAAGAAATCATAGAGAGGGAGATTGGATGAACTTAAAAAAATTGAAAATAATGGGTTTAGCATTAGGTATGGGTGCATTGCTCGCTGCTTGTAGCGGTTCCGATGAAGGAGCAAAGGATTCAGAGAATGCGGCTACAAAAAACGAATCAAAAGAAATTAATTTGGCCTATGTTGAGTGGGATACAGAAATTGCTTCAACCCATGTAGTAGGAAAAGTGTTAGAAGACTTAGGTTATGATGTATCACTAACTCCACTTGATAATGCGATTATGTGGGAAGCTGTTGCAAACGGGGAAGCCGATGCGATGGTAGCAGGATGGTTACCGAATACCCATGGCGCACAATATGAACAATATAAAGATAGTTTAGTAGAATTAGGCGAAAATTTATCCGGTGCTAAAATTGGCTTAGTCGTTCCTTCTTATATGGATGTTGATTCGATCGAAGATTTAACAGATGAAGCAAACAAAACGATTACTGGTATTGAACCAGGTGCAGGGGTTATGGCCGCAACGGAACAAGCGTTAGAAGAGTATGAAAACTTAGCAGATTGGGAGCTACTGCCATCTTCTTCTGGTGCAATGACTGTAGCTTTAGGTCAAGCAATAGAGAATGAAGAAGACGTAATTGTTACAGGCTGGTCTCCACACTGGAAATTTTCATCATATGATTTGAAATATTTAGAAGACCCTAAAGGTGTATTTGGTGGCGAAGAAACAATTAACACATTTGCCCGTCAAGGGTTAGAAGAAGATATGCCTGAAGCTTATCAAGTATTGGATGCTTTCCATTGGACAACAGAAGATATTGAATCCGTAATGCTTGAAATTAATTCAGGGGTTGATCCAAAAGAAGCTGCTGCAAACTGGGTTGAAGAAAACGCAGACACAGTAGCTGAATGGACAAAAGGCGTAGAGTAATAGAGTAACTTATACAAAGATACATGATTAGTTTCCGATAAAAAATCTATATTCATTGCGTATGATAAGAAAATGACTGTCATTGCAAAAAAATAAAAGGAGTTATCTAAACATTAGATAACTCCTTAAATTATAAGGAGTTAGAAAAATTGAAGAAATTAAACTTATTGAATATAACCCTTGGTATATTTGTTACTCTGCTATTGACTGGCTGTGGCAGTGATTCAGCGACAGACACAAAAAATAATGGAGAGGTACAAGGAAGTAGTTCGAATCTAGGCGAACAGTTAAACTATAAAATTACAGGAATAGAACCTGGAGCCGGAACGACAGAGCTTGCTCGAAACACTTTAGAGGAATATGAAAACTTGGATGGGTGGGAACTTTTAGAAAGCTCCACTGCAGGTATGTTATCCTCATTGGATAAAGCCATAAAAAATGAAGAACCAATTATTGTAACAGGTTGGACTCCCCATTGGATGTTTGCTAATTATGATTTGAAATATTTAGAAGATCCAAAAGGTACATTTGGCGGAATTGAAAATATCAATACAATTGTAAGAAAAGGTTTCAAAAAGGAGATGCCAGATGCTTATAAAATAGTCGATCGATTTTATTGGGAACCAAAAGATATGGAAGAAGTCATGTTTGCTGCTCAAGATATTTCATTTGAAGAAGCAGC
The DNA here is from genome assembly GCF_003711845.1 of Lysinibacillus halotolerans. GTDB lineage: Bacteria > Bacillota > Bacilli > Bacillales_A > Planococcaceae > Ureibacillus > Ureibacillus halotolerans. The sequence goes on along the minus strand of NZ_RHLQ01000021.1, from coordinate 39,109 downwards.
AAAAAATTGGGTTGAAAAAAATCAAGATCAGGTTGCTGAATGGACGGAAGGAACAGAGAAAGTAGACGGTAAAGAGATTGAATTAGTATCAACACCATGGGATACTGAACGTGCCTCGGGTAACGTGTTAAAAATAGTATTGGAACAGCAAGGGTATAAGGTAACATTAACACCTGTCGACCCGGTTATTATGTTCCAAGCGATTGCGACGGGGGAAGGCGATGTATCGGTTGCTCCTTGGTTACCGGCAACTCATGCTTCTTTTTATGAACAATATAAGGAAGATATCGTGGATCTAGGTGAAAACTTAACAGGTGCAAAGATTGGTATGGTTGTACCTAAATATATGCATATTGATTCAATCGAAGATTTACAACCTAAAGAATAATTAATCAACTAACAATAATGAGATAAAAAATGTACTTTCCGATTTCGGAAAGTACATTTTTTTATACAATCCACCATGTGAATAAAGTTAATAAAATGGAAGTAAAGAGCAGGGTGAGAAATGGTTTTAATGCATTTTTCTTTATTTTTCTTAAATCAACGGACATCCCTAAGGCGGCCATTGCCACCGTTAAAAGAAAGGAAGCAATAGCGGCAATGTTTTCTTGAAAGGATATTGTCATCCAACCTTTTTGTAACCCGATGGTACTGATAATAGAAACAAGAATGAAACCGAATAGAAAGTATGGGAAGGATGCTTTCTTTTTAGCGTTTTTCCTTTTCATTGAAACAATGAAGACAATAATCAACGTTACAGGAAAAAGAAGTAACACACGACTTAACTTACTTAAAATTGCTGGTGTTAACGATTCATCTCCGTAGGATGAACCAGCAAGTAGTGCATGGGCAATTTCATGGAGACTAAATCCGACCCACTGGCCATATATATCAGGGGGCATATTGGTTAACGTTGCTATAAAAGGTGCAAACAAAGCAAATATCGTTCCTACACAAGCAATCATTCCAATAGCTAGTGCTGTATCCTCTTCATCCGAATCAAGGATGGAAGATACTGCGCCGATTGCAGCAGCTCCACATATCCCAGTGCCAGATCCTAGTAAAAGTAAAAGTTTATGATCGACTCCAAAGGCTTTACCGATAGTAAAAGTCATAAAGAGAGCAAAAATAATGACAATCGTTGCGCGGAAAAGTAGAGGAAATCCTTCATCGACAATCATTTGAATATTTAGTCGTACTCCATATAAAATAATCGCTAAACGTAAAATCATTTTGGAAGAGAATTGAATACCGCTTCGAAGGGTTTCGGGATATTGAAATACATTACGATAAATAATAGCTAGTAAAAGGGCAATTGCCAATGGCCCTATAAAAGAAAAAATGGGGATTAAACTTATGCTATAAGCTAAAAAAGTAATAAAAACCATCAATAAAATGCCTAAATAAAATCCAGTCGTTGTATATTTGGTCATACAATAATGCCTCACTTTCAACTACTATGGTAATATGGATGGAGTATAAACAAAAATTAATTATACTGATGAAATATATAAGTGATTGCTTATGATAGGGGAATTTATGAATCAAAAAATAACGGTATTTTTAAAAATTGTTGAGCTTGGCAGTTTTTCAAAGGCTGCAGAATCTTTATATATGACCCAACCGGCTGTCAGTCAATTTATTAAGAGTTTAGAAAAGGATTTAGGGGTTATTTTGTTTGATCGGTCGTCTAAGTCGTTACATTTAACCGCAGCAGGGCTAATAGCCTTTCAGTATTGTTTGGAAATGAAGAAACTATCCGATAATATGACTCAATCTTTAAACGAATTAATGAATGTAGTTAAAGGTCCACTCATGATAGGAGCTAGTTATTCCTACGGAGAATATATTCTTCCTTCTAAATTAGCGGAATTTATAAAACGGTATCCGTTAGTAAAACCGAGTGTCCAAATAAAAAATACATCGGAAATCGCCCAGGAAATGATAAATAAAAAAATTGATATTGGAATTATAGAGGGGATCATTGAACCATCTCGTATTGTATGTGAAAAACTTACAACGGATAGAATGGTTGTTGTCTCAAATGAACCGAATACAGAGATTGGCCATGAAACAACTTGGATAGCACGGGAAAATGGTTCAGGTACCCGTTCTGCAACAGAACGTTTTTTTGAGAAACATCATTTGGAACCGAACAAAGTGTTGGAATTTGGTAGCACCCAATTAATAAAAGGGGCAGTAGAAGAAGGGGTAGGAGTAACGTTATTATCGAAATGGACTGTACAGCAAGAAGTGGCAAATAAAAAGTTATTTATCGTGGATGAAGAAAAATTTTTTTACGAACGGGATTTTTATATGATTTATTTAAAAACACCTTTTCAATCAAAAACGACCGAAATGTTTTTAAAATTTATACGAGAAACATCAAAAAAAGGTGATGAATTAGTTTAAATTCATCACCTGAACTTATTTATTAATGTGATCATAACCAACTACAGTCCATATACCAGTAGGATCTTGTCGAACTAGTCTTTTTAAATAAACGTATTTAATTAATGTTTGTGTATCGTTGACTTCAACAATGGCTGAATCCATTGTGCTGTGTAAAAGCTTAAGACTTTCTTTTGGAATCGGATAATCTCCCTCTATACCTTCAGGGGATATTTTTAAACTAACAAAAACTTGTGTCGTAGCTATAGGATCTAAGCGCCAAGGAGAATGTCCCTCATCTACACTTTTTTGAGTATTTTTTTCTTCCGTTAAATCATAGGGTACCTCTACTTGTGGGTTGATATCATATTCTTTCGCTTGAACAGGAAAGATAATATTATTGTATATATCGACACTTTCTAGTTCAATGATGAGCTGATTGGATTCAAGATATGCAGGAATAGCATTTCCCTCTATAATGTCCACAGTTAAAACCTCCGTCTTTATTAGGAATGTTAAGACATTACCGTTATTATTTACAGTAAGTTCTTTTTTATGAATGACCTTCTTACAAAAGACTGTTGTTGCTTCTCATAGTATCAATCGAATCCGCATTTTATGGAGTAGTCATTATGATATAAAACAAACATCCCGATATATAGTTGAAGGTTATATGGAATTAAAGTGAATTATCCTTTTCAAGTATTGTGCCAATATATTAGGAAATAATACATTATTAGATTCATGTATTTTTTTATTCTTTTATAAAACGTGATTTGATAACAGTTAAAGATGGTTTTTGTATTCGTTTAATCAACCATTCGCCTTTTATAAAGGAAGAAGGTAAATAACCATGTGATGATTGCCCAAATAAGTATCGTCATAATGGGAATTAGAACATCAAAAGACGTATAACTTCCTTCTATTGACGCTGCTAATAATATGATTTGAGTACTCGGTAACCATTCTGCCACCTGTAATGCAGGAATTTTTTCAGCTAATACCGTTACAAAAGGACCGAAGGAAAACAATAATATAATTGGTAAAATCACAACGGAAGCTTCTAAAATTGTTTTTGTAAAAAGTGCACCTAGTGTTCCTAAGCCAGTATAAAAAACAATCGAAAGGAATAACGCAATTCCTAAAATAAGCCAATTTCCAGGTTTATATCCGACTAGAAAAATCGAAAGTAAGACCGTAAGAGCTGAAATGGACAATACGAGTAAACTTTTTCCTAATAATATATCCAACAATGTAGCCGGTGATAACATTAAACTACGAAGAGTATTTCGTTCTTTTTCTTCTGCGATTAAACAACATTGTACAAAGGCAGTAACGGAAGAAAAGGTTAAATTAATGGGCAAAAAGTATGCCTGTAAATTATTTACACCTGTTTTGTTGTAAATAAAAGCCATAATTAGAGGTAAAAGAACCATTATTGAAACGGCATAATTCCGTGAAAACTCTTTATAATCTTTAATGAAAATTGCTTGAATACGAGAAAAATTCATATTAAATCACTCCCAGTCACTTGTAAGAATATGTCCCCAAAAGTCGGTTCGTTCGTATAAATACGAGAGATCAATCCACTTCTCATCCAATCGTATACTTTTTTTGCTTCATCCTTACAATTTTCAATACAATGGACACTACCATCTACTAACTCTACGGTAATCGTGTCATTACCAAACTGTTTTTTTAATTGCTGGGGTGAACCAATCGCTCGGATTTTCCCTTTGTGTAAAAAAGCAATTCGATCACATAAAGTTTCTGCTTCACTCATATCATGGGTTGTTAGAAAAATCGTCGTACCCATTTCGTTAAGTTTCCTCAATCCGTTATAAATATGTTGTGTATTTACGGGATCAAGGGCAGAAGTAGGTTCATCTAAAAATAACAATTCAGGTTTATGCATAATCGAACGAGCTAACGTAACCCGTTGAATCATACCTTTCGATAATTGGCTTACCTTTTTCTTTCTCTCATCGTATAAATTGACAAATTCTAATGACTCTTTCACGGAACTAATTGGTAAGTTATACAACTTACTATAAAGTTGTAAATTTTCCTCCACTGATAACCTTAAATATAGTCCACTATTATCTGTTAAAATACCAAAACGTGCTCTATTGGAACTTTTTTGCATTTCTTTAGCATCTTTTCCAAATACAATTGCTTGCCCTTTTGTTTTTGTTAATTGGGCGGTTAAAATTTTGATAGTAGTAGTTTTACCTGATCCGCTAGGTCCTAAAAATCCGAATATTTCTCCTTTTTTAATACTAAACGATACATCGCGTAATGCAGCTTCTTGGTGAAAATGTTTTTGTAAATGTTGAACATCAATTACGTACGTCATTCTCGTTCCTCCTATTAGGTTGAATTAACCTAACAATAAATAGAAACAACGAATATTGCAGTATATTTCCGGTGAAAGGAGTTATTTTTTGATAAAAGGTGTCAAAATTTCTATAAATGGGCGATGAAAATTTCCCAGGAAATTGGTCAAATCCCTATAATACGTTTTAATTCGACTAATTTATTTTTAGACAATGGGACAATGTTTTCTTCGGAAGTATGAAGAGATAAACTGTAACTATTACGTGTCCAGGTAATGATTTCTCTAACCTTTTGCAAGTTTACAATATAGGAACGATGGCAACGGAAAAAGCCGAAAGGTGTTAATTTCTGTTCTAATTCATTCAAAGTCATAGAACAAGGATAACCTTCTCCGCCAACATAAACCGAAACTTCTCCTTCAACACTTTCAATATAATCAATTTCAGGAGGATTAAATAAAATGATTTTTTCATTTCGCTTCGTTGGTATTTTTTCAAAGTGAATTGGGCCCGTCTCCGATTTTTCAATCATTAATGGTTCTTCCTCTTTTACGTCTAACTTATGTAAGCCTTTAGAATCTAATCGGAATACGAAATCACTCGCTAAAAAAACATCTTCCATATTATTTGATAACAATATGACAGTTTTTTGTTTTTCTTTTAGTGACAGAAGGCAGTTCAAGACAGTCCTTTTAGAATGTTCATCTAAGTTTTGAAAAGGTTCTTCAATTACCTGAATTGGCTTTTCGTTTATGTAACAAGGGATTAATCGCAACCTTTGTTTTTCACTATATGTTAATTTTTCTAATCTTACATTTCTTCGATCAATGAAATCTAGCAATTGTAATAAACTGGTATTATCTACTGATGAATGGTAAAGACCTTTCACAAAATTAATGTATTCATTAACAGTTAAGCGATGATACATCCCATTTTCTCTTAGCTCGATATGTATTTTTGAATAAGAAGCAAGTTGTTTTGTTAAATAGTTAATTTTTGCGACATCTGAGTAAATCCCGAAGATGGACTCTTTCTCCAGTTGCATTTCAATCTTTGGGGAGATTAAATTCCCTTCTATAGCAAAGGCATCAATTGTAATAGCCAAATTTTTTTCCATAGTAAGGCCTCCGATTTTTATAAAAGTTAGACTCTAATATGATTATACACAAAAGGAAATAACGGGAAAGTTTACTATTTCTTAATAAGTAAAAGCATAAAGACGCCCGTTAAAAGGAAACGAGCGTCTAGTCATGATTATTTTATTGGAATCCAAATTTCTGAGTAACAATTTGGATCGTTTGGATCATCATCTGAATATACTTCTAACTCAGTAGTTCCTGCTTGTTCGTATGGGTTGGAAGGGAACCATTCAGAATAAATTTTCTTCCAAGTATCTTGCATTGCATGGGGCATTGGTCCATGAATTTCAAAAATAGCCCATTTAGATGAAGGCACTTCGTAAGTTTCGAATCCTTCTGGTACTTCGCCATTATAGGCAGTTGCAATCCAATAATCCATTAATTTTTCATCTTGTTTATATTTCTCTATACTACAGACTCCAAGAATTCCTTTTACTTCTCCGTTATTTAATTCAAACAACCGATCATTCGTTCCATCCTTGTGTACATCATTCCAAAACTGAGGTATGTTTTGGGTGTTCTCCCCGTTTTCATAATTATACGTTCGTTTTACACCAACAATTTGAAATGCTTCTTTTTCAATAATACGGTAGTTCATAGGTACTGCTCCCTCCAATTGAATTTTAATAACGAGGCGATTATAGGATTGTAGCGTTCCCTTTTTCTTACGTGCTTCTGATGGAGAAATACGATGTTGCTTTCGAAAAGCTTTTGTGAAGGACTCAGGTGTTTCATATCCATATTTAAAAGCGATGTCGATGATTTTCTGATCTGTATTGATCAGTTCTTGTGCTGCTAGTGTTAAACGCCGTCTACGTATATAATCGCTAACAGTAATATCTGTTAATATTGAAAATGTACGCTGAAAATGAAATACAGAAGAATTAGCAGCTCGAGCAATTGATTCGATTGTCAGTTCATTGTCTAATAAATTCATTTCTATATAATGTATTGCTTTTTGAATGGACTCTAGCCACCCCATAATGCTCACCTCTATTGTTATCATAATTTGTAATAAATACGTATTCTTGTCTTTTTGTGCTTTCATCGGACAGGTTTAAAATAATAATGAACTACCCGAAAAAGATAATTTAGAATTTTCTATCAATATTATATATGACTTCGTGTACAATGGAAGAAAACTATTTTTAAGGGTGGAGAAATGAGAAAAATCCATTATAGTTGGATTATTCTAACGGTTACATTTATTGCAATTATTGTAGCGGGGATAATTCGTTCATCTTCGGGGATATTTATCGATCCATTTGAAATGGAGTTTGGTTGGGATAGGCCAACGATCTCTTTTGCCTTTGCTATATGCTTGTTTTTATATGGTTTTTCAGGACCTTTTATGGCAGCCTTTGTAGATGTTTTTGGTTTGAAGCGGATGATGCTTTATTCGATGGCTCTATTAGCAGTAGGATTAGGTTTAACGTTTGTTATGCAAAGCAAATGGCAATTAATACTCATTTGGGGCATCATGTTAGGAGTCGGCTCTGGATTATTTTTAACAGTCCTAAGTACACAAGTAGCGAATCGATGGTTCGTGAAAAGAAGGGGACTTGCTGTCGGTATCTTAACAGCTGCTACGGCTACAGGGCAATTAATTTTATTACCGGTCTTAGCCGCATTTGTAGACAATTATTCGTGGCGCTCTGCCATTGCACTTATTTTCTTTTTAAGTATCGTGATGCTTGTTGTAATTGCGATTTTTATGAAGAGTTGGCCAGAGGAAATAGGAATCGCCCCTTATGGTCAAGAAAAACAGTTAGAACCTGCCCGTTTATCAACAAATCGAAATCCTTTTAAGATGGCGATATTTTCATTGATTGAAGGGTTAAAGATGAAGGAATTTTGGTTGCTTGCAGGAAGTTTCTTTATATGTGGTTTATCTACAAGCGGTATTATTGGAACTCATTTTATTTCCTATTGTGTTAGTTTTGGTATTCCTTTAGTGACAGCTGCGGCAATGTTATCATTTATGGGAGTATTTGATTTAATTGGAACGACTATCTCCGGTTGGTTATCCGATCGTTTTGATAATCGCTGGTTATTATTTTGGTACTATTTGCTTCGAGGGTTTTCTCTAGTCTTTTTACCCTTTGCCCTTGCACAAGGTTCTTATACATGGCTTGTCATTTTTTCCATTTTTTATGGTTTAGATTGGATTGCTACAGTACCACCAACGATAGGTCTAACCCGGCAAAAGTTTGGGATTGAGAAAAGTGCAATGATGTATGGATGGATTACTGCGGCACACCAAGTGGGAGCAGGGGTAGCGGCTTACTCAGGTGGTGTCGTATATAAAGTGTTTGGTTCTTACATGTGGGCGTTCGCCTTGGCAGGAGCTTTTTGTTTATTAGCTAGTTTATTTGTTATTCTCATAAAAAAACAAGCGCCAAAGGAAATTGTTTAGTTTTTCATTCTATAGGAATAGATGATATGATACTTACAGCAACTTAAAAAGGAGCATGAATGTGGGGAAAGTATCAAAAAGAGCTGCAAGCATTTTATATATGAAAGAACATGAAACACTTTTTTCTTGTCCGATTTGCCAAAAGGAGATGCATGTAAGTGACGATGGCCATGTGTTATGCCGTAATCATCATTCCTTTGACATTGCAAAACAAGGCTATGTAAATTTCATGATTAAACCTTTCACATCCATGTATAGTAAAAGTTTATTTGAATCTCGTCAGGAAGTTATGAATAGTGGTTTATATGAGCCAGTACAAAAGGCCATTGCGAAATATGTAGGGAACCAGAGTGAGACGATATTAGATACCGGCTGTGGTGAAGGTTCTCACTTAAATAAAATAATAAATGAATTGGAACAACAAGTTATAGCTGTCGGAATTGATATTTCAAAGGAAGGCATCCAGTCTGCAGCAAAGTTTTATGAACAAAAAATTTGGTGTGTAGGGGATTTAGCTAATAGTCCGTTTAAAGAACAATCCTTTGATTGTATATTAAATATTTTATCCCCTGCGAATTACGGTGAATTTAGCCGTTTGTTAAAAGATAAGGGGAAATTGATAAAAGTAGTGCCCCAATCAGACTATTTAAAGGAAATTCGTAGACAAGCCTTTGCGAATTCAGAAAAAGAATATTATACGAATGAGCAAACGGTAGAGAGATTTAAAGAACATTTTGCTAATGTCCAACAGGAGCGTATTACATATACAATGCCACTAGAAGAACAGCTCGTTCCAAAACTTCTAGAAATGACGCCCCTTGGTTGGCACTTAGAAAAGGATATTTCTTTAAATGAAATTACAATTGACCTTGAAATATTAGTTGGAGAAATAACAAAATAAACTATAGATATAATAAAAAAGGTAGGAATGTAGAAGTGTTATATGATATTGGAGCTAAACTTGTAAATGTATTTTTAATGCTTAATGGCTCAAAGGCAAAGGTATATGGTAAAGAAAATTTACCAAAGGAAGGCGGATATATTATCGCCTGTACTCATAATGGTTACGTAGATATTTTAAACTTAGGAGTGTCATTATACCCTCGGCACATTCACTTTATGGCTAAGAAACAATTGTTTGAAGGGAAGTTTGGCTCAATTATTGCCAATTTGAATGCTTTCCCTGTAGATCGCGAAAACCCGGGTCCAAGTGTTATTAAAATTCCACGTCAACTAATAAAAGAAGGAAAAGTGGTCGGGATCTTCCCTAGTGGAACACGATCAACGGAAAATACGGAGTTAAAACAAGGGGCGATTACAATTGCCCAATTATCAAAAGCTCAAATTGTTCCAGCTGCCTATGTTGGACCAAGAAACGTTGGCGAAGTATTTAAACGTCAAAAAGGTTATCTTATTTATGGGGAACCATTTACAGTTGGAAGTGGTAAAGAGGCAAGGGACGAATCAACTCAATTTCTAGAAAAAGAGCTGGAACGTTTAACAGAACAATTAAACTCTAAAATTAAAAAATAATGTACATGAGGCTGGGACATAACTCGAATTTTTGAGGAAATCTAAAAGTCGGGCATTAACTTTCTGATTTAAAACTTCGATTACGCCTTTATACCGCAAAAAAATGTTAGACCATTTACAATTTTGGTCTAACATTTTTCTTTTGTCCCAGCCTCTTTTTATAAGGAGGAATAAAAATGAAACGGGTTCTTTTTGTTTGTTTAGGGAATATTTGTCGTTCACCAATGGCTGAGGCGGTTATGCGTCACTTAGTGGAGAAGAAAGGATTAAGCGATCAAATTAAAGTAGATTCGGCAGCAACAAGTTCTTGGCATATCGGAGAGCCTCCCCATAAAGGAACTAAAGCCAAACTGAAAGAGTTTGGTATATCAACTAGCGGTATGAAGGGAAGACAACTCGATAAAGAAGATTTTGAAACATTCGATTACATTATAGGAATGGACAATAGTAATGTGAGTAATATTCGACAAATGTTAGGCCAGCCTGACCACCCGAAAATCTTTAGATTTTTAGATTTAACAGATCACAAAAAGGATGTACCAGATCCTTACTATACAGGGGATTTTCAAGAAACTTATGAACTGGTAGTGGATGGATGCGAAGCACTACTAAATAAGATTTTAAAAGAGAAGTAGGTTGGAATATGATACCTTTCTCTTTGTCAATCGAATGGTGTATAATATTACAGTCTCATATCATTTAAAGGTTTATCATATATGCCTTAAAATATAGTTATTAAAATGGAAAGAGAGTGAATCCAATGGGTCGTAAATGGAATAACATTAAAGACAAGAAAGCCGAAAAAGATAAAAATACAAGTCGTATTTATGCAAAATTTGGTACGGAAATTTATGTAGCAGCTAAAAAAGGTGAACCAGATCCGGAATCTAACTCAGCTTTAAAATTTGTATTAGAACGTGCCAAAACATATAATGTGCCAAAACATATTATCGATAAAGCAATTGATAAAGCAAAAGGTGCCGGCGGAGAAGATTATGACGAGTTACGCTATGAAGGATTTGGGGTTGGCGGAACGATGGTTATCGTAGATGCTTTAACAAACAACGTTAACCGTACTGCTTCAGATGTACGTGCTGCTTTCGGTAAAAATGGAGGAAATATGGGTGTAACAGGTTCTGTTACTTACATGTTCGATTCAACAGCAGTATTCGGTATTGAAGATAAAACAGCAGATGAAGTATTAGAAATATTATTAGAAGCAGACGTAGATGCTCGTGACGTATTCGAAGAAGAAGGTACAGTTATCGTTTATGCAGAGCCAGATCAATTCCATGTAGCACAAGAGGCTTTAAAAGCAGCGGGTATTAGTGAGTTTACAGTTGCTGAGTTAACAATGCTTCCACAAACAGAAGTGACGTTAACAGGAGAAGATAAAGCGAAGTTTGAAAAAATGATTGATGCATTAGAAGACTTAGACGACGTACAACGTGTCTACCATAATGCCGATTTAGGTGAATAAGTACAGGTATAGTTTTATAGTTAAAAAGAAAAGGAACCGGTAGCTACTTGCTACTGGTTTTTTTGTGGAAAAGAGTAAGATTTGCTTAATTGAAATGCTTTTGTTTAAATTTCATCGAAAAGGGTCGATAAGAACTTTGAGTAATTTATTTAAAGGAGTTTTTATACTATGAACAAGGGGAAACGGTTATCAAGACAGATTCTCTTCATTATTATCGTTGTTTTTGTTTTATTATTAGGCATTTATACTTTTACAATGATGTATAATTCGAGAGAATCAGTACAGGAAGCGGTCGGGGAAAGAACGGTTGAAATCGCTAATAATATGTTGAACTTTATCGATGTTGAACAATATAAAGAATTAGCGGCGAATCCGGAGGAAAACGACTTATATTGGGAGTTAAGAGAACAATTAAACAGTTTACGTGAAATGAATGGTGTTCTTTATGCCTATACATATGCAGTTCCTGAAAAAGGGGAAGAGGTCACATTTTTAGTAGATGGTATGCCTGCAGATGATACGGAAAATGCAGCTGCTATTGGTGATAAGTCTGAATCAACTACCTACGAACATTTACAAAAAGCATTGAAAGATGGATCCTACCATTCTGATTTATTAAGTAGTGATTTCGGTGAATATATTTCAGGTACAGTACCGATGAAAGATAAAAATGGTGAAGTCGTTGCCTTTTTAGGTGTTGATATTGATGCTTCCTATGTGGATGAAGTAAGTTCAAATGTAATGATGGGAATTGTTCCAAAAATCGGAGTCATCTTTTTAATCATTATATTGGTAGGGTTATATATTGTTTATCGTTATGTAAATAAATCTTTAAAACCATTAGATGTGTTAAAAGAAGCATCGAATCAATTATCCGAAGGAAATTTAAAAGGTGTTAATGAAACACTATCTACTTTAAAGTTAAAACAAAATAATGAAATTGCCATCTTTTCTAAAACCTTTTCGCAAGCTTTAAACAATTTGTCCCAATCACTATTGAAAATAAATAGTAAATCAAAAAATTTGGAACAAGTAGTTGTAGAATTGGAAAATGCAGCGACTCAAGTAGGAAAGTCGACTACGACCATTGCTTCTAGCATTATTGAAATTGCTTCTAGTAGCGACCAACAAGAAGAAAGTAATAAAGAAGTGACACAAGCGATGAATGAAATGTCCATTGGTATTCAACGGTTGGCGGATACAACTTCTGAAATTGCCGAGTCATCTACTGAAATGACAAGTTTAGTAACTACAAGTGTAGAACATGCCCAACAAGTTGTCTCTCAAATTCAAAATGTGGAGACATCCGTTGTACATACAGAAAGTTATGTACGGGAAATGGGAGAAAAATTCAGTTCTATAAAAGAGATGGTTTCGATTATTACGAACATTGCTGATCAAACGAATCTCCTTGCATTAAATGCTGCTATTGAAGCTGCGCGGGCAGGAGAAGCTGGGAAAGGCTTTGCTGTCGTTGCTGATGAAGTTCGAAAACTTGCGGAAATGTCGAAAAGCTCTGCCGATGATATTCAAAACCATCTTCAAACATTCGTGCTAATTAGTAATAAAGCTTTAGAAGAAATGGAAAATAGCACAGAAGAAGTAAAAATGGGGAACCAGTCGGTTATGGAAATTGGTCAAATGTTAAATCAAATTTTAACAGTTGTATCCGCAGTAAACTCTAAAATACAAGATGACTCAGCCGTAATTGAACAAATGTCTGCAAGTTCAGAGGAAATATTAGCATCTACGGAAGAGATGAATAAACTTGTATCCAATACGACGAATCAAACAAAAGAAGTGGCAGGATCAACGGACGTTCAAGTTAATATGGTCGATAAACTTGAAGAAGTTGTTGCGTTACTTGAATCAACTTCTAAAGAAATGATTGAAGAAATAAGTAAATTTAAAATTTAATTATTTGAAAAGTACATTCATTTTTAAATGAGTGTACTTTTTATCTTGTAGGTAGAAAACGATTCTATTAAGTTTAAAAATTATCAGAATAGTTGCTCTTTTGGGAGAAATCGTTAATAATAGATAATGAAGTGAATTGTGAAAAGTAGAGGGGTGCAAAAGATGGTTACATTCAAGGATTATGAATATAAAAGACCAAACTTAGATGAACTAAAGAAAAATATTCGAGAATTAATCGAACAGTTTAAAAATGCTAATTCTGTTGAAACTCAAAGTGAAATTATTAAAAAAATTAATGCTTTCCGAAATGATTTTTCTACACAAGCCAATTTAGTATATGTACGGGCTTCAATTGATACAAATGATGAATTTTATCAAAAGGAACGGGATTATTTAGACGAAATTTCACCCCAATTTGAAGAACTTACTTTTGAATACTATAAAGAACTTGTTAATTCGCCTTTCCGAAAGCAATTAGAAGAAAAATGGGGAACACAGCTATTTGCGTTAGCTGAAAATCAAATTAAAGCCTTTTCTCCAGAAGTCATTGAGCTAATGCAACAGGAGAACAAACTTGTTTCCGAATATAACAAGTTAGTGGCTTCTGCACAAATTGAATTTGATGGTAAAACATTAACACTTGCCCAACTAACACCATATGGTGAATCTACTGATCGAGAAGTCCGTAAAGAAGCGATGAAAGCACGTTTTAACTTCTTTGCAGAAAATGGGGAAAAGTTTGATGAAATTTATGATAAGCTAGTTCATCTTCGCCATCAAATCGCAACGACCCTCGGTTATAAAAATTACGTTGAATTAGGCTATATCAATATGGATCGTATTGATTACAACGAAGAAATGGTTGCGAATTTCCGTGATCAAGTTCAAAAACTAATTGTACCTTTAGCAACAAAACTTTATGAAAGACAAGCAAAACGTATAGGAATTAGCGATTTTAAATTTTATGATGAAGGACTAAATTTTCTATCAGGTAATGCAAAACCACAAGGTGATCCTGCGTGGATCGTGGAAAACGGCAAAAAAATGTATGAAGAACTTTCCAGTGAAACAGGTGAATTTTTCAATTATATGATTGACCGTGAACTAATGGATTTAGAGGCGAAAAAAGGGAAAGAAAGCGGAGGTTATTGTACATTTATCGATAATTACGATTCACCGTTCATTTTCTCTAACTTTAATGGTACTTCCGGAGATATCGATGTATTAACACATGAAGCGGGTCATGCGTTCCAAGTTTATTCTAGTCGCAATATCGGGATACCAGAATATTTATGGCCAACATATGAATCTGCTGAAATTCATTCCATGAGTATGGAGTTCTTTACTTGGCCATGGATGGAATTATTCTTTAAAGAAGAAACAGAAAAATATAAATTCACCCATTTAAGTAGTGGATTACTATTTTTACCATACGGTGTTGCAGTCGACGAATTCCAACATGTAGTCTATAAAAATCCAGCAATGACACCTGCTCAACGGAAGCAGGCTTGGAAAGAAATCGAAGACAAATATTTACCTCACCGTGATTATGACGGTTATGAATATTTAGAGGCAGGTGGATTCTGGCAACGTCAAGGCCACATTTATGGTAGCCCATTCTATTATATTGATTATACATTAGCTCAAGTATGTGCGTTCCAATTTTGGAAACGTTCAAGGGAAGACTTTGAAGCAGCGTGGAAGGATTATCTTCACCTTTGTAGCTTAGGTGGTTCCATGTCATTTACTAAACTAGTAAAAGAAGCGGGATTAATTTCTCCATTTGAGGATGGTTGTGTGGAATCGGTCATCGATGCCATTGAAGAATATTTAAACTCCGTAGACGATGTGGCATTATAGTTTAAAAAACTCTCGAAAGTTAATCTTTCGGGAGTTTTTTTGTAGTTTCTTTCTATTTCATATTATAAAATCAAAAATAGTATATAATGGTTGAATAGGAAATTATGATTGTTGGAACAATGTGGAAAGGAGGTTGTGTAAATGACAAAAAAAGTATGGTTTCAAGTTGGTATAGGAATTATCATAGCACTTTTAATTATTAAATATGTTGTCGAAATTCATTGGATTTTTAATCCGATTTTTATCATTATTAAAACGATATTTATTCCGTTGTTGTTAGGCGGTGTACTTTATTACATATCTGAACCATTACAAAGAATTATGGAAAAAAAGGGTGCTCCAAGATGGGCGAGCATTTCTACAATCATCTTATTATTAGCAGGTATCGTAACAGGAATTCTTTTATTAATCGGTAATCCAATTTCGGAACAGGTAAACAATTTAGTGAAAAACGCTCCTTATATAGGAGATAAAATAATGGATACAGCAGATATAGTACTAGATAACAAAGATAATTTGCCTCCACAGGTAGAAAATTTTGTTGACTCTATTTCTAACTCGATTCAAGAAATTGCTATGACAGGGAGTAAATATATCGTCTCTTTTGTCAGCGGAACGTTTTCAGCAGTGTTTACTTTAATTTTAGTACCGTTCTTCTTTATTTATATGTTAAAAGACCATGAAAAGTTTGCGCCAAATATTTATAAAATCTTTTCAGGAGAAAGACGTACATGGGTAAAGGAAACTTTATCAGATATCGATAATGTATTAAGAAATTATGTTCAAGGACAAGTATTAATTAGTTTAATTTTAGCTTCGATGATGTTTATTGGATACTTAATTATCGATCTAGATTATGCACTATTACTATCGATTTTTGCATTCTTTATGAATATGATTCCATTTATCGGACCATGGATATCATTAGCGCCGGCTCTTGTCGTTGCAATTGTACAAGACCCAATTTTAGTTGTTTGGGTTGGGGTGATTACTTTAGTTGCTCAACAAATAGAAAGTAACTTAATTACACCTAATATTATGGGGAAAACATTAGATGTACATCCGTTAACCGTTATTACGATTGTTTTAGCAGCAGGTAATATTGGCGGCTTTATTTTCATTATTATCGCCATTCCAACTTATGCGGTTATTAAAGTTATCGTAAAAAATATTTACGAAGAACGGAAAAAAATAAAAGAGGCTGCTACTAAGACGGTATAATTACTAGTAGATATACGAAGGAGTTCATACATGTTATCATTTGAACAAAAGCAATCAATCATTGAATCGTTTCCTGAATTAATGAAAAAGGAAATTTCATTAAAACGATTAAACTATCATTTTGAAGAAAGCCTATACGAAAAAACGATTGTTGTTGAAAAGTTACATCCGAACGGTAATGGATTCGTTTACGTAGGAGACTTGCTAAAATATGAGAAGTTGGCAAATGATAAAGGCTTAGTCAACATTCGCGATTTTGATGAAAAATCATTACGGGAAATTATTCAGGATTCAATTGATTACTTGTCGGAAGAGACGGATACACCAATTGAAGAAACATGGGTTTCCCGTGATGGGACCATTTTAACACTAGTTCATGATCAGTGGAATTGGGATATTTATCATCAAAATAATTTAGAAGAGTCCTTTGGAACCCGTGAGGCAGCGATGAATTATTTACAAGAAGAAGGATTTAAGTTGAAAAAATAAAAGGGGAAACATAATAATGAACGGGAAAAAAGTGGCCATTTATTTTGTTGGATTTATCGTAGTAGTTTGTTTATTAATAGTAATTGCGATGCAAATATTCTTCGCTACATATGAACCGAAAAAAGATACAACAAATAATGAAACTTCATTGTTAACTCCTGTTAAAGAGGGAGAAATAATTCGTTTATAATATCATCGAAAGGGCTAAAGTAATCTACTTTAGCTCTTTTTTATATAAAAAACCAAACGAAAGTTTTCGTTTGGTTTCATCAAATGATTAGAAGAATAGGTTAAGGATAAGGAAGAAAATTCCTGCCATCACCGCTGATATTGGCATTGTAATAATCCAAGTTAAAACGATTTTACGAGCAACTCCCCATTTTACACCTTTAACCCGTTGTGCAGATCCAACCCCCATAATAGCAGAAGAAATGACGTGGGTAGTTGAAACTGGTAAATGAATAAGTGTTGCACCGAAAATTACGGATGCAGATGCTAAGTCGGCAGCTGCCCCGTTTACAGGGCGGATTTTCATAATTTTACCACCGACCGTTTTGATGATTTTATAACCACCAACTGAAGTACCAAGACCCATTGCAATGGCACAGGCAATTCGTACCCATTCTTGTACTTCATCCGTTGATTGTAAGCCGGCAGCAATTAAAGCCATCGTAATAATACCCATTGCTTTTTGAGCATCGTTTGTACCGTGGGTAAAGGATTGAATAGCCGCTGTGAAAATTTGGACTGTACGGAAACCTTTATTTGTTCGATAAAGGTTGAAATTTTTAAAAATTACTTTAAATGCGGACATAAAGATAAATCCTATAGCTAATGCTAAAAATGGAGAAGCGATTAAACCGATGATAATACTTGAAAAACCACCGTAATTTAATATTCCAAATCCAGCTGCCGCAATAGCTGCCCCGGCAATAGAACCGATTAATGTATGGGAAGAACTTGATGGTATACCGAAATACCATGTTAATAAGTTCCAAGTAATAGCAGATAATAATGCTGCTAAAATAACGACTGTACCAGTTGTATCATCTGGCGTTACGTTCAATGAAAAGGGATCAACGATATCTTTTGCAATAGCCTTTGCCACTCCAACAAATGTAATTGCCCCTAAAAAGTTCATGACAGCAGCCAATAATACAGCAACCCGTGGTGGTAAAGCACGAGTTGATACGGAAGTAGCGATTGCGTTTGCTGTATCATGGAAACCGTTTATAAAGTCGAAAGCTAAGGCGAAGATTACGACTAATATTGTAAGTATTAATATAGTATCCATTTATAAAATCTCCTGATTCTACGCGTTACGCATAATAATTGTTTCTAATGTATTCGCTACATCTTGAGTAGAGTCAGCGATTTCTTCTAGTTGATCATAGATGTCGCGCATTTTAATTAGACGGATTGGATCCTTTTCATTTAAAAATAGTTGCTTTGTAGATGAACGTGAAATTTCATCACATTCGCGTTCATAATCCTTAATAAGGATAATATGTTTACGCATTGCAACTAAGTCCTTTTTATTTAAAAGATCTGTTGCTGCAACGATTTCATCGGCACTTTTTGAAATATAGTCTAAGAATTTTTCCATCGATTCATCGATTTCAATAAATGAAAACATTTCAAAATGTGCGATACAATGCTCTGCTCCATCAAGTACATCATCCATTTTGTTAGCTAAAGCTAAAATATCTTCACGTTCAATTGGTGTCATGAAAGATTTGTTTAACATAACGATTAACTCATGAATTAATTTATCGCCATCTGTTTCATACTTTTTCATTCGAACACTAAGTTCTTTTAAATCCGCTATGGAATTGATTTTAAAATCTCTTGCGTAATGAACAGCCTCTCTCATATTTTCTGCTATCTTGTGTAAAGATAAGAAAAATGGATCTGATTTTTTTGGACTAAACATGAAAATGCCCCCTGGTATATGTGCAAATTTTTAATAGTTATTTTAAACCTAAATAATCATAACAAAATTTTAAAAAAATCTATACACCTTAAATGTTTCATTTCACAAAATTTACATTGCTGTAACATAAAAAGAGTTCACAAATAGAAAAGCAAGCATATTAGAGTACGATTATTCTCCTACAATAATATACTTGCCCATTAATTTGATTTTATGAAGAGTTTTGAATTAAAAATACTGTTGAAGTTCTTTTTGTAAAAATGGTTCTGCAGATAAAAATTGAATAAACGAATTGTAGCGTTCAAGCTGTTCTAATGATGGTTTTTTTCCAGTAAAGTAAGCACGAATTAAAATATTTTTAGGTGTATGTTCGATATCGATGAACTCTAAAAGTTGTGTATCATAGCCGGCTAAAGTTAATATTTCCGCCCTAATGGAGTCAGTTGCAAGGGAAGCAAATCGTTCCTTAATTAAACCGTGCTGCATCATAATATCTAGGGCAGGTGCATTTAGTTGTCTATTTAATTCGTGCTGGCAACAAGGAACACTTAAAATAACTTTTGCTCCCCATTTAACGGCACGGGCCAAAGCCAGATCTGTCGCAACGTCACAAGCATGTAATGTTACAACCATATCCACTGCATTTTCATCATTATAATCATTAATATCACCCACTAAAAATTCAAGCTGATCATAATGTAGATCATGAGCAATACGATTACATTCTTCTATAACTTCTTTTTTCAAATCCAGTCCAGTTACTCGTATGTCTAATCCCTTTTCGATTTTTAAATAATGATATAAGGCAAAGGTTAAATAGGATTTTCCTGAACCAAAGTCAAGAATTCGAATTTGTCGATCTTTAGGTAAATGTTGTAATGAATCATCGATAAACTCAACGAAACGGTTAATTTGTCGAAATTTATCAAACTTTTGCTTTTTCACTTTCCCATCTTCCGTTTGAACACCAAGACGAATAAGGAAAGGATATGGTGTCGATTCATCAAGTAAATATTGCTTTTTACGGTTATGGGAAAGGTTAACTTGTTTTGCTTTTTCAAGTTTTTCAACTTTCCAAAGTACTTTATTTTTTTTCGACAATTGTATGTGTATTTTTTCATCCGTAAATTGGGCATGAATTTGACGAAATTGCTGTAATAATATATCGAAGGAATCGGAAAACTTTTCTAATAAAATATTTTCATGTTTTAAAATACGTTCGTATTGATATTCCAATTGAATATGGTAAAGCCCTTTTAGTTCAATTGGTTTTAACTTCACTCGTTTTAACTCGTTTGATTTTTGCCGTGGTTGGCTAAAGGTTGCATTAATTAATTGGTGGCTATTAATACGATTTAAAAATTGTTCTTTCATTTGTTCAAAGTCCATTTGAATCAGCCTCTACTTTTAAATTGTTGAAAATAGTTTAACATAGCTCTATTAACAAGTGCTAAATTCTAGTTTTTATATTCATATATTGGACTATAAAATTAAATAATAATGGAAGTATATTGAAAATTTTATTTTTTAAAAAATCTTACATACAATTATTATGAAGTATGATAAATTATAAGCAAATAATAGTGTTTCTAGAATACGCGTTTATTTTCTATTATTCGACACTATTTTCAAAAAAATTGAAATAAGGGGGATGGATTATGTCAGATCACGCTTTTCAATTGTTAGCCATTGTTATTTACATGCTAACAATGATTATTATTGGTTGGTACGCCTATAAAAGAACAACGAATTTAAATGATTATATGTTAGGCGGACGTGATTTAGGTCCA
Organism: Lysinibacillus halotolerans; assembly: GCF_003711845.1. Lineage (GTDB taxonomy): Bacteria > Bacillota > Bacilli > Bacillales_A > Planococcaceae > Ureibacillus > Ureibacillus halotolerans. The sequence continues at coordinate 18,601 of NZ_RHLQ01000021.1, read as the reverse complement.
GCTGTCACGGCCTTAAGTGCTGGAGCAGCAGATATGTCTGGATGGCTACTAATGGGGTTACCAGGTGCAATTTATACTGCAGGTTTAGTAGAAGCATGGATTGCAATTGGTTTAACGGTAGGAGCTTGGCTAAACTGGTATTTTGTTGCACCTCGTTTACGGGTTTATACTCAAGTTTCGAAAAATTCCATTACGATTCCGAGTTTTTTAGATAACCGTCTTCGTGATAAGACGAAATTAATTCGTATCGTTTCAGGTATCGTTATTTTAGTATTCTTTACATTCTATGTATCATCAGGTATGGTATCTGGCGGTAAATTTTTTGAAAGTTCCTTTGGTTTTGATTACCATACAGGTCTATTAGTTGTTGCCGTCGTGACGGTTGGCTATACGTTATTTGGCGGATTTTTAGCCGTTAGTTACACTGACTTTTTACAAGGTCTTATTATGTTTTTAGCTTTAATATTAGTACCGACAATTGGTTTGTTTTTCACTGGTGGATTTGGCGATACAATCGACTCCATTCAATCGGTGAATCCAGAACACTTTAATTTGTTTGCTCAAACGGCAACAGCAGCTGGGATTATTTCTTCTGTTGCTTGGGGACTTGGTTACTTTGGACAACCGCATATTATCGTTCGATTCATGGCAATCAAATCGGTAAAAGAAACAAAACAAGCCCGTCGTATCGGTATTGGTTGGATGATATTAAGTTTATTTGGTGCAATTGGTACTGCACTAGTTGGATTAGCCTACTTCCAACAAAATGGTGGGAATATTGATGATCCAGAAACAATCTTTATTGTTATGGGGCAAATTTTATTCCATCCATTTATTGCTGGTATTATGTTAGCTGCGATACTAGCCGCTATTATGAGTACGATTTCTTCCCAATTGATTGTAACATCTTCGGCCCTTGTGGAAGATATGTATAAAGCGTTATTTAAAAAAGATGCGACGGATAAACATTATGTTTTCGCAGGTCGCTTAGCAGTTCTTGTTGTTTCAGTCGTTGCTGCAATATTAGGATGGAACCCGGACAGTTCAATTTTAGATTTAGTTGGATTTGCTTGGGCAGGATTTGGTGCAGCGTTTGGACCAACAATTTTACTTGCTCTATATTGGAGAAAGTTAACAAATGTTGGTGCGCTAACAGGTATGGTAGTAGGGGCTGTTGTTGCCTTTATTTGGGGACAAAATAAAGAGCTATCCGGTATGCTATATGAAATTGTACCTGGTTTTGCAATCAATTTAATTTTGGCGATTATTGTAAGTTTATTAACTTATAAACGAAATGATGAAATTGAAGATGAATTCGATGAAACTTTAAACTTGTTACATTCAGAAAAAGAGAAACAATAGAATTTTAAAAGACCTATAACATTCCTTTGTTATAGGTCTTTTCTTGTGTAAAAAGGGATATAATGTATGATACGATTGTGGAAAATACCCTACGTTAACAGGGAGGAATCTTTTAGTGACGAATATGCAACAGATTGAAACAATTATTGAAAAGGCCATTTTAGTTGGCGTTAATTTACAAAATGATCCTAATTTCCATTACTCAATGGAGGAGTTATCCAGTTTAGCTGAAGCTCTTGATGTGACGGTAATGGGGACAGTTACACAAAATTTAGAGCGGGTAAATCCATCCCATTATGTAGGAACTGGAAAAATTGAGGAAATAAAAAGTTTTATAGAAGAGTTAAATGGAAATTTAGTCATTTTTAATGATGAACTTTCACCTTCCCAAATAAGAAATTTAGAACATGATTTAGAAGTTAAAGTAATAGATCGTACGATGCTTATTTTAGATATTTTTGATCGCCGTGCAAAAACACGGGAAGCGCAAATGCAAGTCGAATTAGCTCAGCTTCAATATATGTTGCCACGACTAGTTGGGCTTCATGCTTCACTATCCCGTCAAGGTGGTGGCACTGGTGGAGGTTTTAGAAACCGGGGTGCTGGGGAAACAAAACTAGAGTTGGATCGGCGAAAAATTGAAGACCAAATTTCAAAGCTTCGTAAAGAGCTTGAAGGTGTGAAAGAACAACGGGAAACCCAAAGGAAAAAAAGAAGGAAAAACGAAATTCCAATTGTTTCCTTAGTGGGGTATACAAATGCTGGGAAATCAACAATAATGAACCGATTATTGAAAAAGATTGGACAAGAAGATAATAAACAAGTTTTGGAAAAAAATATGTTGTTTGCAACTTTAGATACTTCTGTTCGGAATATTGAGTTGCCAGATAAAAAGACATTTTTATTAACAGATACAGTTGGATTTGTAAGTAAGTTACCCCATCATTTAGTAAAGGCATTTCGTTCTACTTTGGAGGAAGCAAGAGAAGCAGACTTATTATTACACGTAGTAGATGTTTCTAATGAGCAGTATCGATTTATGATGGACGTGACGAACAAAACGTTGAGTGAAGTTGACGTAGAGGGGATTTCGACCATTTATGTATATAACAAATCGGACATTGCAAACGTAAAATATCCATTAATAAGTGGAGACAATATTTGGATTTCTGCCCAGGAAGATAGTGGTTTAGACGAATTAATCGAAATGATTAAACAACATATTTTTTCCAATTACGTTGAATGTGAAATGTTTATTCCTTTTGAGCGTGGCGATATCGTTTCGTACTTAAATACGTATGCACAAGTGAAAGAAACAGAATATGAAGAAAATGGGACTAGGTTAGTAGTTGAATTAAAAGAGTCGGATATGAAAAAGTATGAAAGCTTTGTAATAAAATAATGAAAATGGGTAACGATGTATTTGTCGTTGCCTATTTTTTTATAAATAAAAATTATTTTTATATACCTTTTAAAGTCCGTTAATAACAGTTCTTTAGTAAAAGATATAGAAAATAAAGAAGAAATCGAAATTTCTAACTTTTTTATAATATATTGAAAAAACATTCATTTTGTTTTAAGGTAATAAAACGAGTTTTCAGACTGTGATTTCAATAATCTAAATTGTTTGAAAATATAAAAATATTAACGGAAGAGGGATTTCTTTATGTATAGTAAAGACGAAATTGTCAAATCCGTTCCTCAAAAAGGATTTTTTGGTCAACCAAAGGGCTTATTCACATTATTCTTTACTGAATTTTGGGAAAGATTTTCATATTATGGAATGCGTGCCATTCTTATCCTTTATATGTATTATGAATTGCACGATGGTGGATTAGGATTAGATAGAGGAACTGCGAACTCTATAATGGCTCTTTACGGGTCTTTAATTTATATGTCAGGTATTATTGGCGGTTGGTTTGCGGACCGCGTATGGGGTACACGTAAGACGGTATTTTATGGTGGAATATTGATCATGATTGGTCATATTGTATTAGCATTACCATTCGGTCTTACTGCTTTACTCATTTCGATGGCGTTTATTATTGTCGGAACTGGTTTATTAAAGTCTAACGTATCAACGATTGTTGGAGATATGTATGCTGAGGGAGATAATCGCCGTGACTCAGGATTTAGTATTTTCTACATGGGTATTAATATGGGTGCCTTTATCGCACCATTAATTATTGGTACTGTTGGGGAAAAATATAATTTCCATTTCGGATTCGGTTTAGCTGCTGTCGGTATGTTAATCGGTTTAATCGTTTTCTTTGTAACGCAAAAGAAATTTTTAGGACTAGCTGGTCTTGAAGTGCCAAACCCATTAACAGAACAAGAGAAAAAGAAAACAATTCGTAATGTTATTATTGCCATTATTGCCATTTTAATTGTAGGGTTCATTTTAAATGCTACTGGTAATTTAACAATGGCTGTGTTTAGTTTAATCATTACAACACTGGGTATATTAATTCCAACCGTGTTCTTCATTGTGATGTATCGAAGTCCTAAAACGACGAAAGATGAAAAATCTCGAGTATTAGCTTATATTCCTTTATTTATTGCTGCTGTTATGTTCTGGGCTATTCAAGAACAAGGAGCAACAATTTTAGCAACATATGCAGATACTCGTACGGATTTAACTGTGGGAAGCTTTGAAATCCCAGCATCTTGGTTCCAATCTCTTAACCCATTATTCATTATTATCTTTGCACCTATTTTTGCATGGATGTGGTTAAAACTTGGTAACCGTCAACCTTCTACTCCGAAGAAATTTGCTATTTCATTATTTTTTGCAGGTTTATCATTCTTAGTAATGATTATTCCAGCGAAAATGTCTGGCGGTACAGAACTTGTTAGCCCTTGGTGGTTAGTTCTTTCCTTCTTCCTTGTTGTAGTAGGGGAGTTATTATTATCACCAGTCGGTTTATCAGCAACAACAAAATTGGCACCAGCGGCATTTGCAGCACAAACAATGTCTTTATGGTTCTTAACTAGTGCGGCTGCCCAAGCGATTAATGCCCAACTCGTTCGTGTTTATGAAGCAGTAACAGAAATTACGTACTTCGGAACACTTGGCGCATTATCTATCTTTTTAGGTCTTTTACTATTAATATTAACACCAATCATTGCAAAGGCGATGCGCGGAGTAAATTAATAAATGAGAGGCTGGGACATAACTCGAATTTTTGAGGAAATCTAAAAGTCGGGCATTAACTTTCTGATTTAAAACTTCGATTACGCCTTTATACCGCAAAAAAATGTTAGACCATTTACAATTTTGGTCTAACATTTTTCTTTTGTCCCAGCCTCTTTTTTATTATTTTAGAAAAAAATGACACCCTTTCCATACTTATACGTAATAAATAATAGTAGCTATCCTATAAATAAAACAAATTATTAGTATGTAGCAAATTGTATAGAGAATTAGTTACAGAAATGAAAGAAGTAAAAAAGTAACATTTTGTATAAAATGATAAAAATAGTTAGGAAAATATTGTAAATACTGTTATCCTATGGTGTGTAAACTAAAGGTTTAATGAAAGGAAGGGTTTTTATGAAAAAATGGGGATACTTATTAATCGGTTTATTGTTATTCGTGTTAACGGCATGTAATAGCACGGCAGAACCACAGTCTGGTGCAACATCGAAAAGTAGCGATTTGACGTTGGAAGAGGTTTATAACAAAGCGATAGAACGACAAAATGAACTAAAAAGTGTCAGTGGCTCGATTGCAATGGACCAAACAATTGGTTTTGGAACTGGGGAAGAAAGTATTGAAATGACAACGAAGAGTGATTTGAAACTTGATATGGTTACAGATCCTGTTTCCATGTATATGGATGGAACAATGACGATGGGAGAGCCAACAGCGGAGGGCGATGCATCGATGGATATGGAGATGTATATGTCCAAGGAAGGGATGTACATGTTTGATTCTCAAACTAACCAATGGGTGAAGCTACCATCTGAAGAGTTTGACGCGATTATGGGGCAAACAGCAAATCAAGTTAATACATCAGAACAGCTTGAACAAATGAAATCATTTATTAATGATTTTACATTTGAACAATCGGAAGATCAGTATATTCTTACTTTAGAAGCTGCTAGCGATAAGTTTACAAAGTATATGTTGGAGCAAATGAAAATTAATCAAACTTTAGGTCTTTCTGAAGAAGACACGCAAATGCTTGAAAATACGAAAGTTGAGAATCTTAACTATAAAATTGAAATTGATAAGGAAACCTTTGATATGACGACAATGGATATGAATGTCACTTTCACGATGGATATCGAAGGTGAGTCAATGACAATTAAGACGGATATGGTAAGCAAATTTGATAACTTCAATGGTGTTAAAGAAATTACAATTCCTCAAGAAGTAATCGATAAGGCGGTTGACGTACAATATTAATAAACTTTTAAGCTTAACTCTAAAAGGGTTAAGCTTTTTTCATGAGACAAACATTAATAAATATAAGTAATACTTAAAAAAACTACATTTTACTAAAATTTGAAATATACTCTCTAATTTTTCAACTTCAAGTTATCGGCATTGATTTTTCGACTTTTTCAACTTATAATGAAATACGTACTCGAGGTTGAGAATCATTTTCATTACATACTTGAGAATAAATAGAATATGGGGATAAAAATGAGACTGTGGATGTTAATTATCGCAGCGATCATCCTGTCGTTTATCTCGCTATTTATTGGCGCGATTGATATAAAGCCAAGCGATTTACTTGATTGGCAATCAGAAGAAACACAAATTTTCTTAATCAGTCGTGTACCACGTCTAATGGCGATTATTTTAGCGGGGATTGGGATGAGTATCGCGGGCTTGATTATGCAAAGCTTAAGTCGAAACAAATTCGTTTCTCCAACGACAGCTGGAACATTAGATGCCGCTAAGTTAGGGATTCTCATTTCGATGCTGTTCTTTACGAATGTAACCTATACACAGCAAATTATTTTTAGCTTTGTATTTGCGTTAGTTGGAACTTTGCTATTCATGCAAATTTTAGATCGTATAAAGTTTAAAGATGCTATTTTTGTACCTTTAATCGGGATTATGTATGGAAATATTTTATCTTCCATTACAACATTTTTTGCTTATGAAGCTGATTTACTTCAAAATATTTCTTCTTGGTTAATGGGAAGCTTTACATTAGTAATATCTGGACGCTATGAATTACTATATTTAAGTATACCTGCTGTAATTTTAGCCTATTTATATGCAAACAAATTTACCGTTGCTGGTATGGGTGAAGATTTTGCTAAAAACTTAGGTTTAAGTTATAAATTCGTATTAAATATAGGGTTAATTCTCGTAGCAATTATCGCTACAACTGTCGTTCTCACAGTTGGTGTTATCCCATTCTTAGGATTAATCGTACCGAATATTGTATCCCTTTATTTAGGGGACAATTTACGAAAGACGATTCCACATACAGCCGTTCTCGGTGTTGTTTTCCTATTAATCTGTGACATTTTAGGGCGTGTCATTATTTATCCGTATGAAATACCGGTAAATGTAACGGTAGCGGTAATCGGCAGTGCGATCTTCTTAATTATGTTATTTAGGGGGAGAGCATATGCGAAATAGTACAAAACTAATTATTCTAGCAGTTGTAGCAATAATTTGTATTTTGCTATACGGATTCTACGATATTAAGGGTGGTTTTGATTACGCATTTCCAAGACGTATGATGCGGGTTGGGGCAATGATCGTAACAGGATTTGCAATTGCCTATTCGACGGTAGTGTTTCAAACTATTACGCACAACCGTATTTTAACCCCTTCCGTAATGGGGCTTGACTCCATGTATGAAGTTGTACAAACTCTTATTTACTTTTTAGCTGGGTCCATGTCCATTTGGGTGTTAAATCAATATTTAAACTTTGCAGTAGCAATTGGAGCGATGGTGCTGTTTGCATTGTTCTTATATCGCTTCTTATTCCGAGCAGATAAACATCCAATTTACTTATTATTATTAATTGGGATGATTTTAGGAACATTACTCGGAAGTCTTGTAACGTTCTTGCAAGTATTAATTGACCCAGTAGAATATTTAAGTTTACAAAATCGTTTATTTGCAAGTTTCTCGAATATTAAAGTCGAGTTACTATATATTTCGATTGTGATTTTATTAATTGCCTTTATTTACGGATATCGGATTTTGGGTCAGTTAGATGTTATGTCCCTTGGTAGGGAAAATGCGATAAACCTAGGAATTAATTATGACCGCTTAGTGATGAATGTATTAATTTTATCGTCGGTACTAATTGCTACATCCACTGCTCTAGTCGGTCCGATTACGTTCTTTGGTTTAATCGTAGCAAATTTATCTTACCAATTTTTAGTCACATATAAGCATTCGATTCATATTTTAGGAGCCGGCTTAATGAGTGTTATTGCTTTAGTCGGTGGTCAATTTATCGTTGAACATGTGTTTGAAATGAGTACTACCTTAAGTGTCATTATTAACTTTATTGGTGGTATTTACTTCATTTACTTATTACTAAAGGAAAGTAGGGCAGCAGGATGATTGAAATCAAAGGTTTAACAAAGAAGTTTGGTAACAAGCCTGTTGTAGAAGATGTTTCCGTAACGATTCAACCGGGATCGATAACATCCTTTATTGGTCCAAATGGTGCTGGTAAATCCACGTTATTATCAATGGTGAGTCGGTTATTAGATGCAGATACAGGTGAAGTATTACTCGATAAAAATGACGTAAAACAATGGAAATCCGTTGAATTTGCGAAACGTGTATCCATTTTAAAACAAGCAAACTTTATTAATGTACGTTTAACGGTACGTGAGCTTATTTCATTTGGTCGCTATCCTTATTCAAGAGGTCGTTTAACACCTGAGGATGAACAATTTGTCGATCAAGCTATGGAATATATGAATTTAACAGATATGCAAGACAAATTTTTAGATGAGCTGTCTGGGGGACAAAAACAACGGGCTTTCATCGCAATGGTCATCGCCCAAGATACAGATTACGTTCTTTTAGACGAGCCTTTAAATAACTTGGATATGAAGCATTCCGTACAAATAATGAAAATTTTACGTAAGCTTGTTGATGAGCTAGGGAAAACAGTAGTTATTGTATTGCATGATATTAACTTTGCTTCGGTCTATTCTGATTACATTGTAGCGTTAAAAAACGGTAAAGTTGTAAAAAGTGGACCGACGAATGAAATCATTAATTCAGATGCACTTCGTGAAATTTACGACATGAATATTCCGGTACAGGAACAAAATGGTTGTCGAATTTGCGTATATTTTAACTCGCATTAGCTATGATAATGATTTAGAAAAGTATTTATTTCATATGCTTTTCTAAATCATTTTTTAAAATAAAATTGGTTAAAATAACTAAAAAACTATTGACCTTTATTTTCTAAATGCTATAATTTTCATTAGATTGATAATGATTATCATTATCGTTAATAAGAGATAGGAGAGAGAATATAAATGAAGAATTGGAAGTTATTAACGGTCATTTTAGCAAGTTTATTATTCGTACTTGCAGCATGTGGTTCTGATGATAAAAAAGAATCAGATACAAACTCTACTACAGGGGAGAAGACAACTACTGAAAATGCAGAGGGTCCTACATACCCAATGACTATTTCTCCAACTGTTGCAGAAAGCCAATCTGAAGAAGCTGGAACTATTGCTTATGAAGATGTTACCCTTGAAAAAATGCCTGAAAAAATCGTTGTATTCGACTACGGTTTCTTAGATACACTTGATGCTCTTGGAGTAGAAGGAATTGTTGGTGTTGCCAAAGATTCTACTTTACCAGAACATTTATCAAAATATTCTAGTGATGAATATGCAAACATTGGTACTTTAAAAGCTCCTTTATTAGAAGATATCGCAGAACTTGAACCGGACGTAATTTTCATCTCAGGTCGTCAATCTGCATTTTATGATCAATTAAAAGAAATTACTCCTAATGTAATCTTCGTTGGTACGTCTCAAGATGATTACTGGAATACATTCTTAGCATCTGTTGATGTTGCAGCAAAAATGTTTGGTAAAGAAGAAGAAGCAAAAGAGAAAATTGCTGAAATTAATGCCGGTATTGAAGAGGTAAAAGCTTTAGCTGGGAAATATGATACATCATTAGTTACAATGTATAATGAAGGTAATTTATCTGGTTTTGCTCAAAATTCTCGTTTTGGCTACATCTATGACATCTATGGATTTAAACCAGTAACAGATAATATCGAATCTTCATCTCATGGTTCAAACTTTGGATTTGAAGCGATTTTAGAATTCAATCCACAAGTATTATTCGTAATTGACAGAACTGCTGCAACAGGCGGTGAGTCTAATATCGAAGCGGATATGGAAAATGACATCATTAAACAAACAACTGCATATAAAGAAAATCGAATTGTTTATTTAGATGGCCCACTTTGGTACTTAAGCGGTGGCGGTTTAGAATCTGAGCTTGCTAAAATCCAAGAAATTAAAGATGAATTAAAATAATTTATTAACCAAATTAAGCTGTCCTAATAGTAGGACAGCTTTTTCTCTCGGGAGGTATGAGAATGTTTGTTCAAATGAAACGTTTTGTTGTTGCTGAAGGAAATGCCCAAAAAATTATTGACCGTTTTGGTGCTAAAAAGGATGGCCCATCTTTAATGGAACAACAACCTGGTTTTATCGGTAAAGAAGTGTTAGTGAAAAAATCCCGTCGTGGTGATGAAGAAGTTATCATTATGGTACGCTGGGAATCAGAAGAAGCTTGGAAAGGCTGGGAGAAGAGTCCCGAACATATAGCGGGCCACAAAGCTAAAATTGGCCAGCCAAAACCAGACTATATTATTGAATCAGCCAATAGTTTATATTACGTACAATAACTTTCAGAACCTTGACGACTTGTCGAGGTTTTTTTATTTTTTCGTAACAACAATTGGATTGCATAGAGTAATATGTAATTAAATAAGTTAAATAATATAGTGCTTTTACAAAGGTGGAATACATGTTGAAACCATGGAATTATATTTTAGCAGGAGTTACATTTTTTATATTTCTTGCCTTGTTGTTGAGTTTTGATTCAGAATGTATTCAACAACTAGATAACACATTAGCTGAACTTTTTGGTGGGAACGTATTTATCACTGCCTTTCATTATATTGGTGATACATGGTTTGTTATTTCAATAGGTTTACTATTACTAATCGTACTTTGGTTAAAGGAACGAAATTATCATGGGATGATTTTTGTACTACTAACGATAGCAGCTGGAAATGTGTTAAATCAATTAGTGAAAAAATGGATTGAACGGCCTCGACCAGAAATAGTTGATCAATTGTCCACATTTAGTTTTCCGTCGGGACATGCTATGCTCTCTTTGCTTTATTTATTCACAATCGCTTATTTAGTAGGGGAATGGGTAGGAAATAGTAAAAAAAGTAGAATTGTTTGGGTTATTGCGATTATTCTTTCCTTCCTTATTGGTCTATCCCGCATCGCAGAAAGTCGTCATTTTGGCTCTGATGTCATTGCAGGGTGGAGTCTTGGATACACTTGGTTTGTCCTTTGTGTATTTTGGTATGAACAAAGTAAAAGAAAATTTAATAAGCTAAAAAATAACACCTAACTAGGTGTTATTTTTTTGCATAAAAGTTTTCTTTGTGAATAATATGTAACCAAGGTGAAAAAAGTTTCACTAGGGAAACTTTTAGTGTATAATACAATTATTAAATGATAAGAGGAGACGACAAAGTAAAATGGATGGAAACGTACTTTTAGCTTTAGGTTTAACACTATTTGCTGGGTTAGCTACCGGATTGGGGGCTTTAATTGCATTTTTTACATCAAGAACAAATAAGAAGTTCCTATCCGTTGCATTAGGGTTTTCTGCAGGTGTTATGATTTATGTCTCTTTAGTTGAAATTTTTGTTAAGGCGAAAGATGCGTTAACGACTTCTTTAGGTGAAACGGAAGGGTATTGGATGACGGTCATAGGCTTCTTTGGGGGAATGGTGTTTATCGCATTAATAGATCGTTTCATTCCAAAGAAAAATAATCCTCATGAAGTGAAAACTGTAGAAGATGTCCATGAAGCGGAATTGAATTCTAAAGTAATAGATGAACAAAAGCTAATGAAAATGGGAGTTTTTACTGCGTTAGCTATAGCTATTCATAATTTTCCAGAAGGTATCGCAACATTTATGTCGGCCATTCAAGATCCAAGTGTCGGGGTAGCCATTGCGATAGCTGTAGCGATACACAATATTCCAGAGGGAATAGCTGTTGCCGTCCCAATTTATTTCGCGACTGGAAACCGAAAAAAGTCATTTAAATTGTCATTCCTTTCAGGGTTAGCAGAACCAATTGGAGCTGTTGTAGCTTATTTAATATTAATGCCGTTTTTAACGGATACGATGTTTGGGATTATTTTTGCAGCAGTTGCAGGAATAATGGTGTTCATATCGTTAGACGAGTTGTTGCCAGCTGCTAAAAAATATGATGAAACCCATTTATCGATTTATGGTTTAGTTGCCGGTATGGCAGTCATGGCGCTAAGTTTGTTATTGTTAGCATAAAATGAATGAATGCCCTAAAAGCTTTGGATAGCTTTTAGGGCATTCTAATTTATAAAAAGTGAATTGACTATGAACTAATTGTTGCGTTCTCAGAAGCGACTGTAAAACGCTGATTTTCGTGTTTCGGGTTTTCTAATTCATCTAAAACAGCTACAGCATAATCTGCATAGCTTACATAACTAATATGTTGGGAATTTAATAGGAGATGGTCTTTGCCTAAAATGTAATGGCCAGTTCTTGGTCCGTCTGAGTCAAATAGAGCGGAGGGGCTTAAAAACGTCCATTTTATCGAGGATTGTTTCAAATCTATTAAATGTTGTAACTGTTGGAAAGCTATTGTTTTATATTCTTCTGGAAAATCAGGAATATCGATGAGTCTAGTATTTCTTTCGTCGATGAATAAACTTCCTGCTCCACCAACTACAAATAACTTTGTTTGGCTACCTTCCAAAAGGGAGATGAGAAACCGGCCAAATTCAATGTGTAAATGTTCTTCTCCATGTAAAGGAAGTAAAGCATTTACAACAACATCGAATTGAATTAAATCATTTCTAGTTAAATTAAACATTTCCTTTTCTATAATATGAATATGTTGTTGATTTTTTAATTTCTCTTTATTAGCGACTATAGCTGTCACATCATGATGTCGCATTCTTGCCTCGGTTAAAATATTGTTGCCCGCCTTTCCAGTTGCCCCAATAATGCCAATTTTCATTTCGATACTCCTTTCAATTGAATTTAAGTACATGCGACGAAATGACTTACCTCATTTTGAGGTGTACGGAAGTTAGGTTATTTTGAACATCTTTTCAAATAGAAAAAGATGCCCAATAATTCATATATATGAATTATTGGACATCTATATTAATGGGTTTGCGATTAAGCGAGCACATCCTCAATGACTTCAGTTACTGAAATCCCTTGATCATCTGCTTTTGTTAAAATAATTTCAAGTGAGGGGAATAGTTCTTTCATCTTGGAAATAAATGCTTCCTCAATAGCGGTCGGTATAATGGAAATAACAGTTGGGCCTGCTCCGCTTAATGCCGTTCCATAAGCACCAGCATTTTTTGCTGCATTTCGAATTTCATCAAAAAATGGAATCAACTTGGCACGGAATGGTTCATGGAAAAGATCGGACTCCATATAATAACCTACCCGTTCATAATCCTTTGATATGAAAGATGCCGCTAGCATATTAGCGTTGGCACTAGCGTGAACGGCGTAGTGACGGTCGAACTTTTCAGGCAATACTTTCCGAGCATCGGACGTTTTTAGTTCCACATTAGGTATAAATACAACAAAAGAGACTTCTAAATCTTGTACATGGATTGTATCCACATGACCGAAATCATCCATTGCTGAAATCGTTAAACCACCAAGAACTGATGCAGTAGCATTGTCAGGATGTCCTTCAAATTGAGAAGTGATGTTTAATTTATCTTGGGTTGATAAATTTAACTGACAAACGAGATTTGCTAACTCAACCGCTGCAACAATCGCCGCTGCACTACTACCTAAACCCCTTGCAAAAGGTAATTCACTTTTCATTTCGATACGACAAGGTGGAAGTTCTTTATTAAAACGAGCCGCAGTTTCCGAAGCAATTTCATAAATTAAATGGTTTTCAATTACGATATTTTGTGGAAGGTGGTCAGAAAGGTGAATAATTTCCCACTTATCCGAAATAGACACGGTTAAATTTAAATATAAAGATAAACTAAGTCCTATGGAATCAAATCCAGGTCCTAAGTTAGCGGTGCTTCCTGGAACAGTGATTTGCCATTTTTTACTCATAAAATCTCCTCGATATATTGGCGAATTTCTTCTTCATTGTTTTGAAGGGATACTAAATCAATTTTAGAAACGTTCATTGCAGTATCCGGATCTTTTAATCCGTTACCTGTAAATATTGTAACAACCTGGCTTCCTTTCTCAATTTTCCCGTTATTAACCGATTTAATAACACCTGCTAAAGAAGCGGCAGAGCCCGGCTCAACAAATATTCCTTCAGTACTAGCGATTAATTGATAAGCTTCTAATATTTCTTCATCTGTTACAGAATCGATTATACCACCAGATTCATCGCGAGCGGCCTCAGCCAATTTCCAACTTGCCGGATTCCCGATACGAATCGCCGTTGCCACAGTTTCGGGATTGGAGATAGGTTCTCCTTTGACAATGGCTGCGGAACCTTCTGCCTCAAAGCCATACATTTTCGGCAAGCCAGTGTGTTTTGCCTCATTATATTCTTTAAAACCTTTCCAGTAAGCGGTAATATTCCCCGCATTACCTACAGGGATACATAAATATTGAGGAGCTTGTCCTAAACTGTCTACAATTTCAAATGCAGCTGTTTTTTGGCCTTCAATACGATATGGGTTGACGGAGTTCACTAATTGAACAGAAGTCGTTTCACTTAATTGGCGTACAATGGCGAGTGCATCATCGAAATTGCCGTCGATTTCAATAATTTTAGCACCATACATACATGCTTGTGCTAATTTACCAAGGGCTACTTTCCCTTTAGGAATAACGACAATCGACTGGATTCCAGCACGGGCAGCATAAGCTGACGCTGCAGCAGAAGTATTCCCTGTGGATGCACAAATAACACATTTTGCCCCTTCCTCAATAGCTTTTGCTACTGCAAAAACCATACCGCGGTCTTTAAATGAACCAGTTGGGTTTGCCCCTTCAATTTTACCGTAAAGCTCAATCCCTAACTTTTTTGACAAATTAACTAAATGAATAAGTGGGGTATTTCCCTCATTTAAAGTTAGCGAAGGTGTATTTTCGGTAACAGGTAAAAATGATTTATATTCTTCAATAAGACCTTTCCACATATCGAATTTGCTCCTTTTGTTCTCACTGAATGAACAGTTGTTTTTCTATAAGAGACATTTTATCGCAATACTGATGTATTTTTCAATAGAAATTGAGAAATTTACCTAAATGTAAATATTTTAAATTTATCTTGTAAGTCAATTAAAAAAAAGGTATTGTTAATGTGTAAATCCAAATGTAAAGACAGGTGAAAATTAAGTGAGTAAAAATTCAAATACAACACCCATCTCACGCAACAAATTATTAGGTGTTGCAGGTGTAGGTTGGATGTTCGATGCAATGGACGTAGGGATTTTATCATTTGTAATAGCGGCTCTTGCAGCTGATTGGGGTTTATCCTCTTCACAAATGGGGTGGATTGGAAGTATTAACTCTATCGGGATGGCAGTAGGGGCTTTAGTATTTGGAGTATTTGCTGACAAAGTAGGACGTAAGAAGATATTCATGTGGACATTGATTATCTTCTCCGTTGCCAGCGGACTCTCAGCTCTAACAACAACTTTTGCCGCATTTATGTTATTAAGATTTTTTGTAGGGATGGGACTCGGCGGTGAACTGCCAGTTGCCTCTACATTAGTTTCAGAGAGTGTAGAAGCAAAAGAAAGAGGTCGTGTAGTTGTATTACTTGAAAGTTTTTGGGCGGCAGGCTGGCTTATTGCAGCAATCATATCTTATTTTGTTATTCCAACTGAATTTTGGCCGATTGAAGGATGGCGAGTTGCATTAATTTTAACTGCTATTCCAGCGCTTTATGCAGTTTATATTCGCATGCATTTACCTGATTCTCCTCAATTTACTGCAAGATCAGAAGCGAAAAGTCGTACAATACGACAAAACATTGCAGGGGTTTGGGAAAAGAAGTATGCACGTTCTACACTGATGCTTTGGATTCTTTGGTTCACAGTAGTCTTTTCCTATTATGGAATGTTCTTATGGCTACCAAGTGTTATGGTTGGAAAAGGGTTTGATCTAATATCAAGCTTTAAATATGTGCTTATTATGACAATTGCCCAGTTACCCGGGTATTTTACAGCTGCCTATTTCGTAGAAAAGTTCGGACGAAAATTTGTCCTTGTAACGTACTTAATAGGAACGGCAGCAAGTGCTTATGTGTTTGGTAATGCTGAAACGGTGACAGTATTATTAATATCTGGAATTTTATTATCCTTCTTTAACTTAGGCGCATGGGGAGCTTTATATGCTTATACACCAGAGCAATACCCAATGGTCATAAGAGGGACTGGAGCCGGAATGGCCGCAGCAGTTGGGCGTATCGGTGGGATTTTTGGTCCTCTTTTAGTTGGATACTTACTAAAAGCACAATATGAAATTGGATTTATCTTTGGAATTTTTTGCGTCTCCATTTTAATTGGGGTAGCAGCAGTATTATTTTTAGGAAAAGAAACGAAACAAATAGAATTAGAATAACTAACGGAAAAACTGATTCAAGGTTCATTTCAACCTTTGAATCAGTTTTTTTGTTGTATTTAAATGTTGGGAAAGTTATTCTTTTGTCATTTTATAAAAATTAAATTGTTTAATTTGGAAGTCGAATAGTAGTGGGATATGACAAATTTTCAACTTTTATCATTTAAAGCGTTGAAGTTTTTTCAGAAAAATCATTGTATTCAATCAATGTTAATGATAATCTATCAATTATCAAACTATTTTGTATACAAAATAAAAATAATATAAAGGAGGAAATGAAGCTACCATGAGCTTTTGTGATGAGATTAAAAAAAGGTTTATAAGACTTTCTAGAGGGCAGCGAAAAGTTGCTCAATTTGTTATTGATAATCCAAATATTATAGCAACTCATATAGCTTCAGATGTAGGGAAGCAGATTGGAATTAGCGAGTCGACAGTTATCCGTTTTTGTTATTCGATGGATTTATCGGGCTATTTAGAATTACAGGAAAAAATTAAAGAGGATCTGTTAAAAGCTGAGGGAAAACTAGAATATGAACATCCTCTTATTTCAAAGAAACATGAACACTTTCTAAGCGAAGTGATGAATCGCGATATTAAAAGTATTTTGAACACGATACATGTTATCGATGAAAAACAGTTTGAATATGCAATTCGACTAATGCATGAGTCTAACTACTTGTATGTTCTAGGGTTTAGACAATCTTCTCCGTCAGCTAGCTTTGTCACTTGTACGTTAAGTCATTATCGTAAACATGTGAAGCAAATAGAACATGATGTTGATAATATTGTGCAGCAAATTAGCGCTATGGATGAAGAGTCTCTTTTAATTTTGATTGCATTGGATGGCATTCATGAGGATGATTTAACTACTATTCAATTAGCAAAAAATAAAAATGTAAAAGTTATTGCGATTACGAATACTACCATTTCCCCTATTAATGACTATGTAGATGTTTTATTTAAAGTAGGGGGTCAAAAACAAGAAACATCTGAGACGATTATGGCATCCCATTCTTTAATCCATGCATTAGTAGAAGGAATGGTGGCACAAAATAGAAGCCAATATACAAAGTATAAAAAAACAAATCAACAGGATTCCTACTTAAAAAAGGCAAACAGTATGTAGTACAAAGTAAAGCGTATTCGTAAATTGCGGGGGCATTTACGAATGCGCTTTGTTGATCGTCATATTCAATAGTGGAGAGTGTAAATTCAATTACCTTCTTGCTTTCGAAATGACATTCATGTTCTATTTTTCTATTCCAACTTAGGTATGATAAAATAAAATCGAATAAATATGAACATTGTAAATAGGAGGACTCATTTAATGAGCAAAGTATTAGTTTTCGGTCATAAAAATCCAGATACAGACACAATTACATCTGCACTTAGTTATGCTTATTTAAAACAACAACTAGGGGTTGAAGCAGAAGCGGTACGACTTGGCGAAGTAAACAATGAAACGAAATATGCTTTAGAGAAATTTGGTTTTGAAGCACCTCGTTTAATTGGAAATGTTGCTAGTGAAGCAAAGGAAGTTATTTTAGTAGACCATAACGAGCGCCAACAATCAGCTGATGGCATTGAAGAAGTAAAAGTAACAGAAGTAATTGATCACCATCGCATTGCAAATTTTGAAACTTCGGATCCTCTTTACTATCGTGCAGAGCCAGTAGGATGTACGGCTACGATTTTAAATAAAATTTTTAAAGAAAATAATGTAGAAGTACCTTCAAATGTTGCAGGTTTAATGCTTTCTGCTATTATTTCAGATACATTATTATTCAAATCTCCAACTTGCACAGAACAAGATGTACAAGCTGGTAAAGAATTAGCTGAAAAAGCGGGGGTAAATTTAGATGAGTACGGTTTAGCGATGTTAAAAGCAGGAGCTGACCTTTCAGATAAATCGCTAGAAGATTTACTATCGTTAGATGCGAAAGAATTTACTTTTGGTGAAGTAAAATCAGTAGTAGCTCAAGTAAACGCAGTAGATGTAAATGACGTATTAAATCGTAAAGATGAGCTAGTAAGTTTATTAAATAAAAATGTAGCTGACAATGGCTTAAACTTATTCTTCTTTGTTGTAACAGATATTCTAAACAATGATTCTACAGCTGTTGTTGTAGGGGATGCTGCGGAAGCTGCTGCGAAAAGCTTTGGTAAAGAATTAGTAAATAATTTAGTCGAATTACCGGGTGTTGTTTCTCGTAAAAAACAAATTGTTCCTGTGTTAACGGAAGGACTATAATCGTTATAATGAATAAAGAGGCTGGGACATAACTAGCTTCAAATAGTGGGAAAGGTGAATTTGAGGAAACTCAAATTCACCTTTCTCTATTTTTGTATGTAAATTCTTTTTTTCTTTAGTTAATGGCCATGA
>NZ_RHLQ01000020.1 GCF_003711845.1 Lysinibacillus halotolerans | reverse complement strand
TCATTTGCACGTATCACCTTTCATTGCTTGTTTCTCGACAATTCAAGTATATAGAAATCGGTGATTACGTGCTTTTTTATTTATGAAATTTTTTTAAACCCCAACAAATATTATAGAGCCAAAATAAAAAATACCCATATAAACGACCTAAATGTAAGCAATAGGTTGTTTATATGGGCTTTATTTTGTTCAAAAGCAATCTTTAAAAGAAACGTTTTTAGAAGGCAGGAATAGCCGTTTCATCATAATTTTCTTCTAAAAATTTTTTCACTTCTGGACTTGTCATCGCTTCCGCTAATTTTTGGATTGGTTCAGAGTCTACATTATCTTTACGCGCAACTAATGTAATGGCAAAGTCATTTTCCACTCCTTCAGTAAGAAGCGCATCACTTTTCGGCGTTAATCCAAGGGGTGCCGCATAAGCCGGTGTCATAACGACAGCATCTGCATCATCATACATTCTCGCTAACATTAATAAATCGACTTCTTCAAACTTTAAATTTTTTGGATTTTCAATAATATCTGCTTTCGTATAATAATTATCCGTTTTTTCTTTTAATTTTATGATATTATGTTGGGCTAATAAGGATAGTGAACGGTCAACGTTGGAAATGTCATTGGCAATCGCAACAACAGCACCTTCTGGTAACTCTTCGATTGATTTATAATTTTTTGAATACACACCGTAATTGGCAAAGTAAATTGGTTCAACAGAAACTAATTCTGCATCATTGTTTCGGTTGAACTCCTCCATATACGGAACGTGTTGGAAAAAGTTTGCATCTACTTCGCCTGCTGCAAGTGCACTATTCGGTTGGACGTTATCGCTTAATACAACTACTTCAAGTTGAATGCCTTCCTCTTCAAGTTTCGGTTTAACAAGGTCTAAAATTTCCGTCATTGGTGGGATTAATGAAGCTACTTTTAATGTCACTTCTTCCTGCTTTTGCTCTTGTCCACTTTCATTATTTTTTGCTTCATCTGTTTGGCCACAACCAGCCAAAATAAATAAACATACAGTTATAAGGGAAAGCACTTTTTTCATGATTTTTCCTCCAGTAATTATCTTTTATCAATGATTCTCGATAGGTTTGTACCAATAAATTGGATAAGCTGTACAAGTATGACCATTATTATGATCATATAAATCATTAAGTCGGTTTTAAACTGTTGGTATCCGTATCGAATAGCAAAATCCCCTATTCCACCGCCACCAACTACTCCCATGATTGTTGAATAGGAAATAAAACTAATAATCGAAGTAGTTAATCCGAGAACGAGTCCCGAACGAGCTTCTACATAAACAAATTTAAAAATTACTTCTCTAACAGATGCACCCATTGAAATTGCCGCTTCTATAACGCCTTTTGGGACATCCAATAACGATTGTTCGACCAACCGCGCATAATGGGCAATAGCGATTATCGATAGTGGAACAGTTGCTGCAGCCGTTCCAATAGCTGTCCCGATAATGAACCTTGTAAATGGTATTAAAAAGACTACTAATAATAAGAATGGAAAAGAACGGATTGTATTGACTAATAAATTTAACGTCGAGAAAAGCAAACGATTTTCAAGCATATTGCCCTTTCTGCTAAGGAAAAGTAACGTCCCGACTGGGAGACCGATTAGAACGGCTGCTATTATTGAAACCCCTACCATGACAAAGGTTTCCCCAATTGCTTGCCAAATTTCCGATTCATATTGAACTAAAGTATCAAGCATGGTCTATTTCAACATCCTTTGTTAGTTGTTCGACAAAGTATTCTGGGCTATTCTCTTTGCTTAATATCCCTGTGGGTTTACAAATCACCGTGTCATAAATTTCTCCGTCCGCCATGACCGTTACGCGATTACATATACTTCGAATGACTTCCATCTCATGACTGACGATAACAATTGTCACACCTAAACTTTTATTAATATTCTGTAATACCGTTAATATGTCCGCAGTAGTACTAGGGTCTAGGGCAGAGGTTGGCTCATCACATAGTAGAATTTGCGGCTTATTCGCTAATGCTCTTGCTATTGCAACACGCTGTTTTTGGCCGCCACTTAATTGGGAAGGATATTTATCCACTAAACTGTCCAAACCGACAAATTGAAGACATTCCATCACGCGGCTTCTACGTTCTGCCCTTGGATAGTTTGCCAACTCTAAAGGTACAACAACATTATCATAAACGGTTTTATTGGCAACTAGATTAAAATGCTGAAAGATCATTCCAATTGATTTACGAGCTTGTCGAAGTTTTTTCCTATTCATCCTTGTTAATCGTTGACCATTTACTTCTACTTCGCCTTCATCTGGAACTTCCAACAAATTCATCAATCTTAATAAAGTCGATTTACCTGCTCCACTTGCCCCAATGATGCCATGGATTTCTCCCTGATTAATCGTTAAAGAAACTGATTTTACTGCTTGAAATGTTGAAAAGCTTTTTGAAACACGATCTAATTTAAGCATAAAAAAACCCCTTTCTATGATGGGAAGGGTAGTGTCAATTCTTCTCATTATAGCCCAATAAAAGATGGTTGTCATTTCCGTTTAGTTTTCAAAGTAACTAAATACCTGCTCTACTTTTACCTTTTAGTAGTTCAATAATCCATTGTAAATTTATAATGATTTTTGAATAAAATCAAGGTATACATTTATACTAAGTAGGATTTAAAATTCTCTGTTGTAAAAGAGAAAGAAGGGCAAATTATTATGGATACCTTTATTTACTTTTTGCTTTCTATTGCTTTCATCTTTTTATTTATAATAGGTATCTTTTTAGCTAAACAGAATGGCTGGATAGACGTAAGTAATGTTCTATTACTCGTTATCGTAGCTTTGCTCTATGATAACGGAATTCTAGTTTTAGGAAAATTTATAGGGGAAGGCGATTTACTGAAAGCTTTAAATGAACTACGTTATTGGTTGCATGCTTTTGTTACGCCTCTACTTGTACTTTTTGCATGGCATACATTAGTTAATGCCAATATTAAATGGGCATCGAAAAAAATAGTACAGTTTCCCACTCTATTTCTTACACTTTTTTTCATTATCTACGAACTACTCTCACTAGTACCTAACCTCTCTTTAGAGCCTACTTGGAAGAATGGGGTTTTAAGTTATACAAAGAATGAAGAAGGCATTCCTGTTATGATCATTGGCGTATCCACAACATTATTAATCACTTCTATTTTCATTTGGTGGAAACAAAGATGGCCATGGTACTTTGTAGGCATTCTTTCTATGGGAATTGTCCCTATTTTAAATTTCCTTTTGCAAATCGATGCTCCGCATAATATATCTGAATTTCTTTTAATAGTTGCCCTGATTGCAACAAAGGCTTACCAACAAAAAATAGCACTAATACATGAAAAACCCCACCTTTCTTAAAAGGTGGGATTTAAAAATTTATTACTTATTCATTTTATTAAGAAAATCTCCTAATAAACTGTCGAGATCATTTTCCATGTTCGTCCGCTCTTCTTCCACCGCTATCGATTGATGTTGTGTTGCTTTGTCCCAATCAAAGGAGTCCAAATCATCCATCATTTCTACGTGCCCGTCAGTGGATGTTCCTTTAATAGAGTGTATATCGTCATCACCATATGACGTTTCCGTAATGGGCGACTCTTCATATGTCCCTTCTTGTAAATACAAAGCTTCATCTATATCTAAGGAGTTACTATTTAAAGATGATAACAAAGCAGTGGCACGAACAGGATCCATTAAAAGTTGATAAAGTATCGTTCCTAATAGCGCCTCTGAATGCTCATGTTTTAGCCAATCTCGTTGGGATTTGCTTAAGCTATGGGGAAGAGGAATCGTAATCGTTTCCCGTTCCTTCGAAAAGGATTGACCAACCCCTCGCAGGACAAATTCGGCAATTTTACTTGAAAAATTTCGTCTTTCAACTTCCTTTAGCTTTTGTAAATGTTTCAGCAGATGGTCAGGTGTATCAGAAGGGATACGAAAGGAAATGGCTTGTCCCCTTTTTATCTCATTAGAATTTGAGCTTTTCATATGATCACCCTAATTAATTTTTCACAGGCTCTTGAGGTGATTTAGGCTTTTCCATCTTTCGAACAAAATCAGTAATTAGTTTATAATAAGCATTGGCCATCATCCAAATGCTCTCTTTTTCATCTTCAAAAAATTCAATATTATATCCATCTAAATTGTTATTTAAGGTTTTAATATATTCTTTTAATACATTAGCTCCTCCACCAACAAAATAGCAGATTTCTGTTTGAGAATTTTTTTGCCATACATTTCTTAATAAACGATATTGCTTTTTAGCTAGTTCGAGTAAAATTCGGTCTGTAATATCATGGACACTTGTCCGGCTTCCCTTCACCATAATATGGTTCCGATCATTTTTTCTCGTAATAATTTCCACTACATCGCGACGGCTATCTAATTCAATACCATGTTTTGAGCGAATTTCTTCTCTAATTGCCTCTAAAGATTCGGATACACCGAGATTAAACCCTTGTGCTTTATCATCATCCACGTTTCGGTTTTTAATAACAGCAATATCCGTTGATAATCCGCCAATATCTTGGATAATAATTCTTTTATCGATTAAATCTTTATTAATAATTTTTAGTTGATTGTCCATTACTAGATTAATGTAAGCGGCAAATCCTTCTGGGTATATCTTTACTTCATTGAATTTAATATTTACCTTGAATCCTTGATATTTTGGTGTGACAAGAAACTCTACTTGGTGGACAGAACCAACTAGTTTAGAGCGATATCCTGCATCCTTTCCTTCCTTCACTTCACGTAAAGGTAGACCAGTTCCTAGGGTATAGTTTGCATCAATTACATTTTTTGTACGAGGAAAATGGCTAGTATTTTTTTCATTAACTGCATCTAATGCTAACGTTGCAAAAAGCATGACTAATGTTTGATCCTCTTCAGATTTTGCACTTCCTGGATCTAATTCTGTAGCATTGCCACTTTTCGTTGCCAAATGACCAACACGATAGATCGCATTATTTTCTTTCAATGCAGGGGAATGCACTTTAATATGAATTCCTTCCAAAGGATTTTTATTATCTAATTCTTCAATTCCAATTACCGGACGATCTTCCGTGTCAATTGCCATAATATTAGGAATATTCAACTCATACTCTAGCTCTCCAAAAATAGCTTTAATGGAATCATTACCAACATCAACAGCTGCAATTCGAGTGTTCATCATTTAATCATTCCTTTTCATTAGTTTAGTAAAACCTTACTTCTAACTTAAAGGTTATAGGAGATTTCTAAATTCTGCAATTGGCATCACCTAAAAGATATATAACTGTAAACATCTTGTAAACTGTTGTGATTTGTACACATTTCGGTAATCTTTAGTAACAAATTTGTTTACATCCCGCTGTTATCACATGTATACGAGTTTGTTTACATGTATACATAATTGCATACAAATAGTTTACTATTTGTAAACTTGAAAACATTTTTGTAGACGAAACGAATATTGGTATTTTTTTCAAAATAAAAACAACTATCCTTAAGATCAAAAATAAAAACTCAACAATTAGTATCGACTAATTGTTGAGTTTGGCTATTAATTTTGTAAATACTATTTTAAAGGTACCGTAATAGGTTCCATCTTAAATGGTTCTCCTATACGTTCTAATTTGCCGCCATTGCCCGCTTTTTTATTCACATGGACTATTGGCGTAATTGTTATGGAAGTAGCTTGTTCATCAAAGACATTCGTTGTAATACGCGATTTGCTCCATAAAGAATCAAAGTCAGTATTATGACCACCACCTCTATAATGCACAAAGTTATAATTACGTCCCAAATCATCGGATATCACATAGTCGATAGATACACTACGCCATTCTTCCCTCTCTTTAGTAAACAATTCTTCATCAACTTTTTCAGCAAAATAAAGTGTGGTTGAAACCGATGTTTCCGTCAGCTTTGTCACTGAAACCTCTATACCTTCAGCTTCTGTTTTTAAATGCTCTTTTGCAAGATTGAAAGTCTCCCTTTCAAGAGTATTTAACTTAAAATGGAAAGACCAGTTACCTTTCACTGATTGACTTGTATTACTTAAATCAACAATTTCATCTGATTGAAGAGTTATATGCACTTCCTCTGGTCTTGGTCCACGAATCAATTCGTAAATAAATAAAACCGCATACTCATGATCATTTACTTTTTCAACTATATAATTTTCTGAGAACCCGCCATATTTATGCGCATTTTTAAACTCTTCAGCGATAAAATCCCCAAATAAAACAGGCCTTTCCCCTAAATTTTGATTACTCTTTAGCGTGTATGCTACCGTAATATTTTCTCCATCATAAACTGCATCTGTTAATGTAACTTCTACTCCATTACTTTCTTGAGTAATGCCTAATTTTGAAGAAAATTCATCATACTTTTCGAATATATATTCCTCGTCATCATAAAACAGCTCAAAAACGTTCCCGACGATTGGAATGTTTGATGCAAAAGTAGGAAATGAAAAGCCAATTGTAATACTTGAAGCAATTAAAAAGGTAGCTGCAGCGACAAAATTTCTTGTTAAATGCTTTTTTCTTTTTACTTTCAAAACACTCCGTTTAATTCTCTCTTTTTCCAATTCACTCACTTCCATCGGCTCAACATCTATTTCGAAATTTAAACGATTCAATTGCTTATAAAGCTTTTTCATGTCAAAATCCCCCTTAAATAAATCTGTTGTAATCGTTTTTTCCCACGATATAAACGATTATCTATAGCAGCTTTTGACAAACCATGATGTTGGGCTATTTCTTCGTTCTTCATATTTAGAAAATATTTCATCGTTAAAATATCTTGGTCTAACTGATCTAACTTACTAATCATTTTTAGTAATTCCTCAGAAGATGTTTTCATTAAAAATTCTTCTTCTGCTGATTTTACGGAATCGATTGTTTCATCTATCTCGTATAATCGCGGCACTTTATATAACTTTCTTTGTTTATCAATCGCTTTATATTTAGCGATAGTACAAATCCATTTTCTAAAATCCTCCTCATTCCCCTTAAATTGTTTCGCATTCTCAAAGGCCCCTAAAAACGTATCGCTTGTACATTCTTCGATTATTTGAGGATCGTTATAGGATTTTAAAGTGTTATAGATAACCGCTTTTACGATTCCTATATAATTGTCTATTACATAATCTAGTGCTTCTTCGCGCTTTTTCTTTAGATGTTTTATAAAGTTTTCACTTGTCACTTTCATACAAACACCCCTTCTTAAACTATAAGGCCCTACATTTAAAACATCGTTCAAAGCCAAATTTATTCTCAACAATTATTTAAAAGTTTAAAAGAACAGCATGAAAATCCATTAACTATGTATAAAAAGTTATTAAGTTCAAGTTTATATTAAAAAAGGGAATAAAAGTAAAAAAATAGGCTAAATCCTTATCGATTTAGCCTGCTAAATTATATTAAATTGCCGCGCACTACTTTAAATGTTCATTTAAAACATTCTCTTCTAGAACAGCAAATTTATCACCATATATTTTTGTTATATGATTTTCTCCCCAAGAACAAAGGGCATCCAAAATTCCCTTTAAACTCCACCCATACTCACTTAATTCATATTCTACTTTTGGTGGTACTTGATTATATACGATTCGATTAATAACACCATCTTCTTCTAATTCCCGCAATTGTTGTGTTAACATCTTTTGTGTTATGTTCGGCATGAGACGTTTTAATTCATTTGTACGTTTCTTTCCGTGGGTTAAATGACATAAAATAACGCATTTCCACTTCCCACCAATCACTTCTAAAGTAGCTTCTACAGATATATTGTACTTCTTTTGTTGCATACGAAATCCTCCTTATAGGTACTTTAAAGTACCTATAGTACTTTTTTGTTCCTATATCACTTTAAAGTACGTACTTCTCTTTTAAATCTTTTTATCCCATAATAGCATCTGCGGGTTGAAAAGAACATATTCACTTCAGCGCTAAGTGAATCGGGCAACCGTTTTATTAAAATAATTGGGAGGAAAAAATATGTCGTCTATAGATAATAAGCGAAGTACTTTCGCCTTATTAGCCCTTGCAGTAAGTGCATTCGCCATAGGCACTACAGAGTTTATTAGTGTCGGGTTATTGCCTTTAATTGCTGAGGATTTAAATATATCTGTTACTACAGCGGGTTTAACTGTTTCTTTATACGCATTAGGAGTAACATTTGGAGCACCTATTTTAACTTCGGTTACTTCTAGAGTGCCCCGTAAAACTTTATTAATTTGGATTATGATTATATTTATTTTAGGGAATAGTATCGCAGCAGTTGCGACTAACATCGGGGTATTACTAACAGCTCGAGTGATTTCTGCCTTTTCCCATGGAGTTTTCATGTCTATCGGCTCAACAATAGCAGCTGATTTAGTACCAGAAAATAAAAGAGCTAGTGCCATTTCCATTATGTTTACCGGACTGACAGTAGCAACTGTTACAGGAGTTCCTTTTGGGACATTTATCGGCCAACAAATGGGTTGGAGAATCGCCTTTCTCGTTATTGTAGCAATTGGAGTCATTGCCCTTATCGCGAATAGTATTCTCGTGCCATCTGATTTACGAAAAGGGAAGCTTACTAAAATGAAAGACCAATTGAAAT
Organism: Lysinibacillus halotolerans; assembly: GCF_003711845.1. Taxonomy (GTDB): domain Bacteria; phylum Bacillota; class Bacilli; order Bacillales_A; family Planococcaceae; genus Ureibacillus; species Ureibacillus halotolerans. Next base: position 55,919 of record NZ_RHLQ01000020.1, on the reverse strand, counting down.
TAATTACAAATGGTCGTTTATTACTCATCTTTATTATTACTGCTTTAGGTTATGGAGGAACTTTTGTAGTCTTTACTTATTTAGCTCCATTATTACAAAATGTCACTGGGTTAAAAGAAGATACCGTTGCCGTTATTTTACTTATTTATGGTATAGCCATTGCGATTGGGAATATGGTTGGAGGAAAACTGTCGAACCAAAATCCTATTAAAGCATTATTTTACATGTTTATAATCCAGTCCATTATTCTATTCATTTTGTATTTTACAATCCCTTATAAAGTAGTTGGATTAATTACAATTTTCCTTATGGGACTAATGGCTTTTATGAATGTACCCGGATTACAAGTATATGTCGTCATGCTGGCAGAACGATATGTTCCTTCAGCAGTAGATGTAGCATCAGCTATTAATATTGCTGCATTTAATGCCGGAATCGCACTTGGTTCCTTCTTAGGAGGCCTTGTGACGAACTCTATAGGAATCATTCATACGACTTGGATAGGAGCTCTTATGGTTTTAGCAGCTGTAATGTTAACAGGATATAGCCGTTCACTTGAAAAAAAGACTCCTGGCTGTAATTAAGGTAGCACTTTAAAGTAAAATAAGGAGGTGATATGTAATTCAATTTTATTACATGTTTCATTGAAAATAAAAAAATGGAGGTATATATCATGGTAAAAAATTTACAAGACACAACAACATTGCATAACGGGGTTAAAATGCCTTGGTTTGGACTTGGCGTTTTTAAAGTAGAAGAAGGACCTGAATTAGTAAATGCCGTTAAATACGCTATAAAACACGGTTATCGCAGCATTGATACTGCTGCAATTTATCAAAATGAAGCGGGAGTAGGACAAGCAATCCGTGAAGGAATAGAAGAAGCAGGTATCTCTAGAGAAGACTTATTTATTACTTCTAAAGTATGGAACTCTGATTTAGGATACGAATCTACCCTTGCAGCTTATGAAACAAGTTTAAACAAGCTGGGTCTTGATTATTTAGATTTATACTTAATTCATTGGCCAGTAGAAGGTAAATACAAAGATGCTTGGAGAGCGTTGGAAACTCTTTATAAAGAAGGAAAAGTAAGAGCAATCGGCGTTAGTAACTTCCAAGTGCATCACCTTGAAGATTTACTAAAAGATGCAGAAATTAAACCAATGATTAACCAAGTGGAATATCACCCACGTTTAACACAACTGGAAGTTAAAACGTTCTGCCAAGACAATGGCATTCAATTAGAAGCTTGGTCTCCATTAATGCAAGGTCAATTATTAGATCAACCAGTTTTAAAAGATATAGCGAATAAATATAATAAAACTGTGCCACAAGTCATCTTAAGATGGGACTTACAAAATGGAGTTGTGACAATTCCAAAATCCACAAAAGAGCACCGAATTGTGGAAAATGCTAACATTTTCGACTTTGAACTTACAAATGAGGATATGGAGCTTATTAATAGCTTAAATCAAAATTTACGAGTAGGTCCAGACCCTGATAATTTCGATTTTTAATTCAATTTTTCATTAAAAAAAATGCGCCCGGTTTAAAATACCGAGCGCATTTTTTAATTAGAAAAAATTATGCTATTGAAACAATATTCATTGTATAGACAAACAATCTAACGAATTCACCCTAGTTTTCTTCGAGGAATTTCTGCATATCCTCATCTAAATAAACCCAGCCTTTCCAACCTATATGAATCGTATCACGCATAAAATAAGGATCGTATTCATGGTCGGAATAATCAGCGTAAGTAAATCCGCTCTCACTAATCTGCTGTTTTATACGATTGTAGTAGTCTTGCCGTCCTTTTTGAGGGAAGCCTGTGTAATCATAATACGCTCCATTTACAGGGATAATCACAAAGAGCGGTTTAGCACCAGCTTCTTTAAGAATATCAAGCATTAACTGGAAATCATCGTACTCAAGTGATTCTGCATAGGAATGATCTTTATTCTTTCCTTCCATGCTCTTAATGTAGTGCTTCTTATGATTATACACTTTGTCATCAATATAAAATTCGGAATGTTGTGTCCGTTTCTCGCCATAAGCATCGGCTAGTGCCCTCAGTTCTTCCCATGTTTTGTCCTTTACTTGATCTGACTGATGGCGATTAGTCGGTTTATCTTTCAGAAGAGTGAAATACAAATCCTTTTTCTCAAGCATGGATATATAAGCCTTTGCAGGAACTGATAAAGTATTAAACATTGCTTTTTTATCATTTAAGTAAGCATCATAAAGTTTATAAAGTATCGGGTCGTTCTTAATTGCATTATACGTCATTAGGCGTTCCATTAACTTTCTTTTTACCTGCTCATCCACATCCTTATTGAAAGGAAGCTGGTACGCTTGCAGGGAAGAATAGTTTGGTGCAAAATGCTGTTCATCTGTACCATGCTTTACAAACCATTGCGGCGATACGATGATGACCATCTGCTTGTTCTCCAATTGATCCGCATGCGTTGCAAAGTTTAAATCATGGATAATTGAGGTCATTCCGCCTTTCCCTATTAAATAAGGTGTAAATGCAGCTTCATTCGTTTCAAAATAATTCGATGGATGGAACGGATCCCAACGCGACATTTCAGAAGAACCATAAATTGGAACATACTTTGAATTTTTAAGCATTTCACTTTGTAAATATGTCCCTTGGAACATATTTGGCTCCAAACTAATAGCCGATTCCTCCAAACGATCTGCTGGAATGATGTTAACCAGCCATGATACGGGTACAAATACGACCCCGGCAAACAGGACCAATGCAAGAATGATTGGTCCAAACAAGTACCTCTTCTTCATTATTTCAACTCATTTAAACGATCAACGATAGCATTTGGCGTATTCCATGTATCTCGATCGAACTCCGTAATTGGTACATTGATATTAAGTTGCTCTTGGAATTGAACAAGTAATTCTACTGTCGCAAATGAATCAATCAGTCCTGCTTCGAATATATCCAAATCATGATCTTCTTTCACAACATCATCTTCACAAACTTCTGCAATCACTTGTAGTACTTTCTCTTTAAAATTCATATGTAGATTCTCCTTTTATTGAAATGGTCTGCCAGAAAACAGATAAAAACCGAAACAAACGACATGAAAAGTAATCACAATAGATACTATTGTCATGGCTCTTCCTGTTGGCCAACGTTTATGTTTTTTATTCCAGGTTTCAAAGAAATTAAATCCAGTCATCATTAAAGCATGATATGCTCCATAAATAATGTACTGAATGGCTAATCCATGCCATACACCCATGAGCAAGAACAGCAGGATATAACCTAGATTCGAAACGAGCATTTTATTCTTTATCCATTTTTTCTTCTTCATTAGAAAGACGAAGCGCATGAACACATAATCACGGAACCAGAACGATAGTGACATATGCCATCGGTTCCAGAAATCCTTAATGTTGCGACTTAAAAATGGCTTATTAAAGTTCTCCGGTGACCGAATTCCCATGATATAACTAACTCCGACAGCAAACGCCGTATAGCCGGCAAAATCGAAGAATAGGTACAAGCTATAGCTGTACATATACAATAAATGATAGCTAAATTTACCATCTGCTATATGCTCTAGATTCATAATGAAGTATGAATTGATACTATAGCCGATTATAAATTTATACAAAAAACCTAGGAAAATCTTGTTGATTCCTTTATAAAGCAGTTCTTTGTATTCCTCAGGTGTCCATTGTTTTTCTTCATCCTTCTGGAATCGACGGAAGCGATCAATCGGACCTGATGAAATTGTTGGGTAAAACAACATAAAATGAACAAGCTGGAAAATCGAGAGCTGCTCTTTTATTAATCCATCTCTTGTTTCAATAATGATTTGAACAGCTCGGAATGTCAGGTAGGATATACCTAAAAAGCTCGCCCAGTTATCCACTGCCAAAATCGGCAACACTTTGGATAAAACCAAAGGCAGGATCGACAGTAAACTTACTATATAAAATACGAGGCTGCTATTTTTTGTCTGTCGATAAGAAATATAGCCTTTAATTAGTATTAGCTGAAGGATGGTGAAGGCTAGTAACGAGAAAAAGCCTGAGCCCCCTTCTGAAAATATAATAGCCAATACAACAATGGAGACAAACACATTGTAATACCGGAAGCGCTTGCCCATTGTGCCGAGAATCATCGTCGGCAGCAGTAAGATACCTAAAATGATAAAGAAGAGGAAAGAGCTATACGGAGTCATACAAATACCTCTTCCTTCATTTTCTTACGATCTGCTTTTCCATTGTTCGTCATAGGAAGAGCAGCATAATACATAAACTTACGAGGGATCATATATGCTGGCAATCGCATAGCAAGATCTTTTCGAATAGCAGCTGTTAACATATACTCCTTCTCAAAGTCATGATCCGCTGGTACCACTGCCGCAATTAAATATTCAATTTCCCCGTTTGGTGCATAAGGGATAATAATGGCAGCTTGAATATAATCTGATTGATTAAGGTGGAACTCAATTTCTTCCAGCTCCATTCGATAGCCATGCAGCTTAATTTGATAATCCAGTCTACCTTGGCAGTACACCAACCCGTCTTGAATAAAGCCGACGTCTCCAGTGCGATAGGCGTGCAATCCATCCATAATACCGAATGCTTTTTCTGTAAGTAGTGGCTCACCAAAATAACCTTTTGACACACTTGGCCCCGCAAGGATTAGCTCTCCCTTTTCACCTTCAGGAAGTGGATTTCCTAATTCGTCCACAACAGCAATCCGCATATCGGGTTTTGGATAACCAACCGGCAGTGCTTTCTCTTTTGCAAGCCATTCTTCCGTAATTTCAACAGACGTCACAGCAACAGTTGCTTCTGTAGGCCCATAAGTATTAAAAATCCTCGCTCTTGGGAAGCGTTCTTTCAGTTCTTTCGCTACAGCTAGCGGCAATACTTCTCCACAGAAAAGGAATATCTCAAGCTCAGGAAGCATCTTTTGATTAAAGTCCGGATTTGGAAAACACATTTGCACGAAGGATGGCGTCGATGTCCATATTTGCAAAGCAGAACGACTCAAGTTTTCAAACAAAAGCTTCGGTTTATTGATTACTTCTTTCTCCAAAGCATGAATGGAACCCCCGCTCTGCAGCGCTGGATACAAGTCCATTACAGACAAATCAAATGAAAAAGGTGCTTGATTTAAGAAAACCTTTCCTTGACCTAATGGAAAGTCACCTGTCATCCAATCTGTAAAAGATTGCAAATTTGCTGCAGTTATTTGAACACCCTTTGGATTTCCAGTACTGCCGGATGTATAAATGATATAAAAGACTTCATCAGGCTTGACCCAGTGCTCATTACTAATAAGCTCTTGTTGTTCCAAATCAAGTCCCGACATATGTAAAACAGTAACATTATCAAAATCTAGTTTATTATCTGTTGTATTAATAACCAATCCTGCACTAGATTTTTCTACGATTAGACGTACCCGTTCCATTGGAATGGATGTATCTACGGGTATATAAGGATGGCCAGCCTGTACACAGGCGAGGAACGATACAGGCATATCAATACCCATATGACCATATACAACAACTGGTTTCTGCCGCTCGAGCTGCATAGTATGTATTAAACTTGCTAGTCTGCTGGATCTATCCCAAAGCAGTCTATAATTCAGAACATGGTCCTCTGTACGAAATGCTGTCCGTTCCGGGTTTCTGGCCGCATGCTGTGCAATACGAGTTAAAAGTTTCATTGTATTATCTTCTCCATTTAAAAATCGTTATAAATATAGTTGCCTGTATTTGCCGTATGGAAGCCGTACATCAAGAACAAGGTAACAAGAATTGCTAAATAAAAAAACGTATGCAATGCAAAACGGACACCAGTGTTCGTATATATCTGTTTGATCTTATTCATCTTCTCTCTTCCTTTATTCAAATTTATAGCCGGTTCCAATCACAGTCCGGATATGATGCGATTCACAGCCTAATTTAGCTCTCAGCTTTTTAATATGTGTATCTACAACTCGAATATCACCATCGAAGTCCAAACCCCATACGTGATTTAAAATAGTTTCACGTGATAGGACGTTATTTTTATGCTGAAGCAGGAATACCAGCAATTCATATTCCTTTGGCGTCAATTCTACTTGTTGACCATCAAGCTGAAGCTGATGGGACTTCGTATTAACGATTGCTTCACCGAAGCTGATGATATGACCGGTCGGCAAGTAATGTTCCGTTGCTCGTTTCATTAAAGAATTAGCACGGGCAACTAATACTTTTGGACTGAATGGTTTAGTAACATAATCATCGGCTCCCAGTTCAAACCCATGAATTTTATCATCGTCACTAGATTTTGCTGTCAGCAGAATAATTGGTACACCAGACCCCATTCGAATCTGCTTAGTGACAGCGAATCCATCCATTTGTGGCATCATAATATCGAGAATGACTAAATCCGGAAAAATGGCGTCAAACCAGTCAATTGCACTGCTCCCATTATCCGTCTCATACACTTCCCAGCCGTCCTTTTTGAAATAATCGGCTACAACTTCTCGAATTCTCACTTCATCCTCGACAAGCAATACTTTCTTCCCCATCGTGAATCTTCCTTCCAATTTCTATATATTAACAAGGTTATATGTCTTTCATGTGTCCTTTTAGGCATTTAATCCTATTATTTGAAACGAAAATAGAACCGTACGCCATCCGGCATATTTTCCGCTCCGTAATGGAATCCATGCAAATCAAGAATTTGCTGGACAATTGCCAATCCCAATCCGGTACCGCCGGTCATTCTGCTTCGTGATGATTCAGTCCGATAGAAACGTTTCCAAATCTTATCCAACTGCTCTTCTGGTATTTGCATGCCTTTGTTTTCGATTATAAATACACTGTCACCTTTTTCCTGATCCAATTCGATGCGAATCGCAATAACAGAATTAGGCTCACTGTGCCGAACCGCATTGATAAGGAAATTTTTCATTACTCGTTCCATCCACTCATAATCCGCCAAAATAGGCTGCTCATTCTTCGGCATTATTTCAATGGAGACATTTTTCTCTTTCGCTATACAGAATAATTTATCTGCCAAACCCTCAATCATTTCACTGAGTAGAAAAGATACTTTTCTTAGTTTAATTGCACCGTTCTCCAACTTAGCTAAATCGAGCATATCTTTAATCAGCACTTCCATCTTGTCTGCTTCCTCAATGATTACTTCTATATAATGGTCTTGCTTATCCGGACTGACACCATCCTGAAGCCCTTCAGCGAAGCTTTTGACAATGCTAAGCGGTGTTTTCAATTCATGTGATGCATACTCGAAAAACTCTCGCTGCTCTTTTTCCATCTGCTCACGTTTTTCCATGTCCTCTTTTAGCTTTCCATTGGCTTGTTTCAAATCATTTAATGCAACATTCAAATTTTGCGCCATTATAAGCATATTGTTTGAAAGGCTTCCTAGCTCATCCTTCTGCTTAATCGGCTTCGCCGATGAGAAGTCTAAATGCACCATTTTTTTTGCCATTTCATTTAGCTTAATCAATGGTCTACTAACAAGACGGGAGTAGAATATTGACAGTAACAGAATAAGAAAGATGCCTGCTATTCCGATATAGATATAAAATATTCGTAGCGCTTCATTAGTATCTTTAATTTCCTGAAGAGATGTAACAGAGAACATATATTGAATTTCTCCGTCTTTCTTAAATGGTTCAATTAAAACTAAATTATGTTTTCCACTCCATGGCTCTACCCAGTCACGCTGCATACTTTCTCCATTAGAAAGCTGTTTTATTTGAGCTTCGTCAAGGGGGAACCATTCTAGCAGTGCATCATAGAGAAGTCCTAGTCCCCTATTCGTCACCCCATTCTTTGGTAGAGAAGTGCTTTTTACTTTTCCTTCGATTGTCACTTCATTCTCGCCCGAAGCTTCACCTATGCTAGACGTATCCTTCGTAATAACAGAGGGGTAAATGACCGAAGGAACCATAGCATCTGGCTCTCCTTGTACTATCAATGTATCTCCCTTTGTAATATTCAATGCACGTATCTGTTTTCCGTAATTGATGACGAGTAGGGAAAGCGATACTTCTACAACATTGCCATCTTCTTTTTCCAGCATGATGTTAAAGGGATCCTGGACCAATTGATAACCATCCGCGTCCACAATCGTTAACGGACTTTTAGTCTCTCTCATGTAAGAAAGTGTTTGTTTTGTCAATTCATCTTCGCTCCAGGAATTTTTCTCATACCCTTCTGCTAACTGATGGATGTGCTTTGCTACTTCTTTCGTTTTATAATGTTGATAAAAACGGTCAAAGAATAATAGCTGAAATATCATAATCATGGCATAAAACACCATAAAGAATAAAGCTGTTACAGCGAATAATTTAACCGTGATACCGCGTTTTCTCATGTTATACCCCTTTATTTCATACGAGAGTTTATTAATAACTTAAGCTATAAGTATGTTTTTTGTGTGTCCAAATCCAACCCTTCATATAGTAATCATTTTTTTCAAGTTGTGAAACCTTTTTTTGTACCTAAGCTAAGATTACCCCTGACCAAGAATACCTTGTGTTCAACACAACCAAAGCATTTTGCTAGATGTGTGTACACGAAAACAAAAAAAAGACCGTCTAATAAACGGCCTCCTTTAATATAAATTTAGTTTTAAAATCTTATACTTCCGTCACTATCCCTTAATAAGGAATTCATTCCCGTCCTCATCAACGAAAAGTGCATAACTTCCCCATTGCATTTCATTTAACTCTTCCTTAAATTCAACGCCATTTGCCTTTATTTTTTCATACGTATCCTTAACATTGTCGCAATCAAATACAATTGATGCTTGTTTATTTTCATATCCTTTCATCATGGACTTAGGATAAAGAACGAGGCGACTTTTTGTGTTAGGTGGAGCCACTTCAAGCCACGATGCTTTAGGTCCCATTGGATGTTCTGCAACGACTTCAAACCCTACCTTTTTCGTCCAAAATTCCTTTGCTCTTTCTTGGTCATCCACATATACTGCAACAGTTGCGATATTTGTTATCATTACTTTTCCTCCTTCATAATGTCCCTCTTTATTCTACTAGAAAAAAGCAATTATTCATCTTGTAAAAAATATCTACTGAACTTCTCTAAGCTACTGCTTTTCATTTCTACAAGTATAAAAACAGCACGATTATGTGCTGTTTTTATAGTAAATATATTTAATTCTTTTTTTCATATATCCATGTTTCTGCGAACTCTGGAAAATCAATAAATGGATTCCGGTTTCCTTGTAAATCATAAATAGCAAGGTTTCGGTGTTTTTCATATAAAGACACTGGAAATTTTTGATGCCACTCAAGTAAAACCTTCAGATTCACCAAATGATTGTTAATCGTTCCAGGGTAACGAGCCAAAAAATAGAAGGTAGCCCTTGCAACAATTCCCTTTCCATATTCAGGTTCGAATTTCCCTTCATCTGCCTTCCCGCAGCCTTCCTCAATACCTAATATATGCCCTTCCGGAACATAGTCTGGAAAATCATAATAAGGGCTGTTCCCACGACGGCTGTTACATGTGGGATCACAAGCAAATAAATGATGCAAATCCCCTCTCATTGGCTGACTCTTATCAAACCAAGATTGAGGTACTACATGTTCACAATTTAATGTCACCTCATCGGATAAATGAGTAATAGTCCCACCTGTAGCTTCTAAAATACGTATATCCGCCTCTATAACAGTGAGCGGATCCATCTCTTCCCCCGAATATACGCTTTTAAGTTTCCCATTCTCTTGAAGGTCTACCCATGGATAGACATAACGATGGGGGGAGTAACCTAACTTATTTTGATGTGTTTTTTCTAGTAATTCATGAATATTCTTCCTATCAAATGAGATATTTTTATAGTACGTTTGTTTAATCTCCTTATCCCTATCTTCCTCATAATAAGTCTGGTTATTGCTATACTCTAAATAGACTGCCTTTGCTATGTCCAGTTCTTGTGCCAACATTTCTTTGTTGCTAATTTTCGAATCCTGCGTCAATTCGTTTTCGTTAAACTGTTCTACTACTTGATATGGAATCAAATTCATTTTACGCTCCATTTTTCTCCCTCCCTATAGGATTAAATTGAAGCCAATTCATGATGTTATTAATAGTTTAACAATTCTGTATATTATTTCATAGTAACTTTTGGAGTGTTTCTATCTAGTAGAAAATAGCGATAAAAATAGACTACTAATTGGTTACATGAATATTAACAACCATCCATATAATTAAAGTTCCATTTATAAATTCAAAAAAACAGCACCTCTTCATCATTAAAGAGTGCTGTTATATTTCCATTACATTTGGTTTTAAAGAAGAGCGCTACACACCTCTTTTATTTCCCCAGATGAGTGTATGTAGCTGCGGTAGTACTTTTACGTTCTTTAATTCTTCATCCATCATCACTTGATTAATTAGCATTTGATATTTCTCTAATAAATGGCTAACTAATCGCGTATTGTCTATCGAGGTGATGTCATCATTTCCAACCTGAAGATAAAAAGGAATGGTCGGATATCGGCGATGAACTTCTTTAGCATAATCATAATCCTCTTGGTTAAATATAACGACTTTAAGTGATATATGTTGATTGCTATTTCTACCTCTTAGTCTCTCTAAAATAGTAGAGAGCATAGAGAAATCTGTCATCATTTTAGAACTAGGAGGCTTTGGTGAAATGGTTAGTTCATCGATATCATACAACCAATCTTGCCATTTACTTCCCTGTGTCTCCACGCCAATCTTTATATTATTCTCTTTTAAAAGGGCAACAAGGGCATCCAAATTACGAAGAAGCGCAGGATTTCCTCCTGAAATGGTGACGAATGAAAACCCATTTCCTCCAAGGCGTTTCAACTCAGCCCAAACTTCTTGCGCTGTCATTTGAACGATAAGATGCTTGCCAGTGCCATCCCATGTAAATGCTGAATCGCACCAAGAACAAGAATAATCACAGCCAGCAGTGCGTACAAACATCGTCTTCTGGCCAACTACCATCCCTTCACCTTGAATCGTGGGACCAAAAATCTCTATAATAGGTAATTTACTCAAACTCCATCCACTCCCTTCTTGCCTCAGCATAGCTTGTAGGAGTTTCATACAGCCTGATAAATTCCACACGTGCACCATGATATCGTTGTTCATCGAGCAAGGCTTCCTTCAACTTTTCGTAGATCCAAACGACGATATTCTCTGCAGTCGTATTCATCGGTGGCAATGTCTCGTTTAAATAGTGATGATCTAAATAAATTTCAATTTTTTGTTTCCAAATGTCCTTAATATCCCCAAAATCAATCATGAGACCACGTTCGTCAGTAAACCCACTTAATCCTAAAACAGCACGATACGTATGGCCATGTAAATTTTTGCATTTTCCTTCGTAGTTATGTAAGTGATGAGCAGCATCAAACGTAAACTCTTTGCTTACAAGAACACGTTTCGAATGATATTTTAATTGACTTCTTTGAATGTCTTCATCCATTTTTTGTAGCTTATCAACAATTCTAAAATTAGGCATGTTTTAAAAATTCCCTCCTTGAAAATATCCCCGGAAGTTTTCAAGAGAGGCTCTAACAATCTTTCTATTAAAACGTATGCATTAAACAAAAAAAGCCACGTCCTATATGGACATGGCGAATTGTCATGTTTCCATAGTTTTTTATAGAGGGTATAAGCTATGAACCTCTCCCGTTCAAATCCGGGCATTCTTTTATGAATATAGTATATAAAATTGACAGTAATTTTCAAATAAAAATCCCATATATTTTTTGAACAGGACTTTTAAATTTATTTAGCAATAGAACCCGAACTTACTTGTGATACGGTTCCCCTTTAATTATTCTAAAGCTACGATAAATTTGTTCAACTAATACTAGTTTCATTAGTTGATGGGGAAGGGTCATTTTTCCAAAGCTTAATTTTTCATCCGCGCGTTGTAACACATCTTCATGTAAACCTAGGGAACCACCGATTACGAAGGCGACCTTACTTGTTCCGTATGTCATGAGGGCTTCTAAATCCTTTGCCATTTCTTCTGAAGATTTCATTTTCCCGTTAATCGCTAAGGCAATGACATGCATACCGTCATTGATTTTGGCCAAAATACGCTCGCCTTCTTTTCGTTTCACGATTTCCATTTCGGCGTCGCTTAATTGTTCTGGGGCCTTCTCGTCTGCCACTTCAACTAGTTCCACTTTAGCGTAAGCACCTAATCGTTTCACATATTCTTCAATACCCATCTTCAAATACTTTTCTTTTAACTTTCCGACCGAAATGATCGTGATATTCACAGCTTATCCACCTTTACAAAACATTCATAATCTTATTTCCCAACAATGAGCTTTTTAGTAACCCAGTTCCCTTTATTAGCATTAGACCAGAAAATAAGAGCATTTTCGCTTAAGCTATTATTAGAAAATTTAAATATAAACAATTTATCCACGTTAATATTTCATTTACAAACAACTTATCCACAAAAGTTATGCACATATCCACAAGCTCATTCTACATATTGTGTAAAGTTATTTACTTGATACAACATATGTTGCTTGCTCTTCACAGTAAGAACACTTTGTGGATAACTTTTCATCTTCTGAAAGTTGCTCCATAATCGGAAACTCTTTTGTCTCTGCTACAAGCATATCTAAAGCGTGATTTATATGGGTTTCACAGCTATATGTTTTCATTATTTCATGCCTCCTTAATTTCTGAAATTTCCACAAACTTATTCACAATTTGTTCTATGTTATCCACAAACCATTGTATCAAACAAAAAACGAGTAGGAAAGAAAAGGCTTTTCTTCCACTACTCGTTGTGTAAAACTTTTGTTTGTATTATTTAGTTATCCACAAGTTTTGTTATAAACGATTCAATATTATACACTTGTTCCTTCAGTTAACTTTAATTTTAAATCCACTAATTTTCCTTGACGATATACTTTTAATGATAATGTATCTCCAATGTCCGTTTCGTTGTATAAGTGTTGACGAAGATCGATGGAGTTTTCAATTTTTTGACCGTCCATTTCAACGATAACATCATACTGTTCGATGCCTGCATTATCTGCAGCTGAACCTTGCACTACTTCTGAAACAACGACTCCTGTTGTGACTTCAGCAGGTAATTTTAATGTTTGTTGTTGATAGAATGCTGGTACATCTGTTAAATCTAATAAACCAATACCCATTGTAGGACGTTTTACTTCACCATTACGTTCTAATTCTTCAATAATTGGAATAACTGTATTAATTGGAATAGAGAAGCCTAGTCCCTCAACAGAGGATTCAGCAATTTTCATGGAGTTAATTCCAACTAGTTCTCCAGCTATATTAATTAAGGCACCACCACTGTTACCTGGATTAATCGCTGCATCCGTTTGTAAAACTTCTGTTTCCCAATCTTCATATCCATCTGAGTTTAAATCAACAGGAACGGAACGATCTTTACCAGAAATAACACCCGTTGTGACTGAACCATAAAAATCTAAACCTAATGGGTTCCCAATTGCAATAACAGTTTCCCCTTGTTTTAATACATCTGAGTCACCGAATTTAGCTATTGTTTTTACGTTTTTATTGGAAATTGAAACAACTGCTAAATCTGTCCAAATATCACTACCTACTAACGTTGCCTTCTCTTTTGTACCATCAGCTAACGTTACTTCAAGCTGTTTTGCTCCTTCTACTACGTGGTAATTCGTAATGACATATGCTTTATCACCTTCTGATTTATAGATGACACCCGAACCACTACCAGCTTCTTGTTCTGTCGCTTTTTGATTCCAGAAATCAGTTACTTCTTGAATATTTGTTATTCCTACAACTGCATCAGAAACAGATTCTACTGCCGATGTTATATCTGTTGTTACCTCTGTTGCAGTTTGAGTAACAGTTGATTCTGAAGTAGTTTGGTTGTTGTTTTCGTTCCCTGGAAGTTGATCTGCCATGGACGGCACAAGTAACCAAATAAGTAATGCACCGACGATAATCCCCGCCAGTCCGCTAATAAAATAACCTGCTTTGCTACCAGCCTTTTTATTTGCTCTTCTTCTATTTTCCTCTTCCTGTTCTCTTTTGAGTCGTTCTTGAAGGGGTGAGTAATTTAAATCATTTTGTTCTTGTTGATTTTTTTCTTCATCATTATTGTAGTTCATTCATTCTCAATCCTTTCGTTCTCTTGTTGTCATTATGATACAATTCAAACATTAAAATTACATGAAAATGAAATAAAACAAAATTAAAAAAGAAGATACGACTTTTTTGTCATACCTTCCTGATGAAAAAGATTATACAGTCACAAGCAATGTCGGTTCTTCTGCATCTGTATCATGTAAATGTACATATTCGCCAGCAATAATACCACACGATTGCAATGTTTGTGTAACACTCATTCGCGCTAAATCTTTCATATTATTATCTTTACTTAAATGGGATAAATAAATTTGTGTCGGTTTTTCAAAAACGACTTCACTCATAGCAACGGCAGCATCTTCATTCGATACATGTCCAACATCGCTTAAAATTCGACGTTTTATAGACCAAGGATAACGTCCCATTTGAAGCATTCCAATGTCATGGTTACTTTCAAATACAAAGGAATCCGCCCCCCTTATAATCCCTTTCATCCGATCACTGACATAACCTGTATCTGTGATTAACACTAGTTTTCGATTATTTTCATGGAAAACATAAAACATTGGATCTGCAGCATCGTGGGAAACTGCAAAGGATTCTATATCGATTGAACCAAAGGATTTAACCGTTTCCATATCGAACACAAATCGTTGATCAAGTGGAATTGTACCTACATGCCCATCCATCGCTTGCCATGTTTTTTCATTAGCATAAATCGGTACGTTATATTTTCGAGCTACAACTCCTAAACCTTTAATATGGTCGCTGTGTTCATGTGTTACTAAAATACCCGATAAATTTTTCATATCACGATCAATTTTAGCAAACAGTTGCTCCATCTTTTTGCCACTTAAACCGGCATCGACTAAAAATGCATGTTCATCATTTTCAACATAAATTGCATTTCCAGTACTCCCACTTGCCAAAACACTAAACCGCATATGATAATTACTCCCTACTTTTTTCTATATCTGTTGTTTCATTTCCTAGCTTTGATTCATTTGTAACACCCTCGTCAATCGTATCTTCTACTTCTCCTACTTTTGAAGCGTCGAGCTTTACTTCGATGCCATCTACGGCATTAACAAAATATTTTTCTTCTTCATTATCGGAAGTTTGCACTCGAACTTCCCATGTCGGAACAAATACTTGCTTTTGAGTAAGGGGAACTAATGTAGAATATCCTAACCTCATTTCTGTAATAGTAGAATTAGCATTTATAAGACCTTGAGCGTAAAGGGTATAGATTGCTTGTATTGGTTTTAAAATTTTCTTTTCTTCATCATAAGCTTCTATTGTTTCTAATAAAGTTTGTTCATACATGATGACTTCATTATTTTCATTCCAATAAACCGTAACTAATCCACTCTCATTATAGATCGTTCGATTATTAACTTGTTGATAGAAGGTAGCCTTGTTATTCTCATAATCTATATCCCATAACCTATAGGAAGATCCTTCGTAAACATTCAATTTTAAAAAATCATTAAAAGCAACTTCATTTTCTAAATTTGAAATTTTAACTGGCTCTTTTAATGTTACTACGAGCTTGTTTTTATCTTCAAACGAAATGTTTTCAGCATTTTGAATATCAACATTATCTTCTTCAAAATCTTTTACTTTACCCGAAATATAACTAGCACTTTCAATGTTATTAGGCAATACCCTATATGTTATATTATCATCTTTTAGACGGGCTTCAATATCGTTCTCTACTAATCCTCCTAATGCTTCCATTTGTTGTTTTTCCGCATGTCGGTTTAAGTAAAGGGAATATAATAAGACATCTAAAATAAGAAATACGACGATGAATATAGATTTTGATTTACTCCAATCCATATTCAGCCCCTCCCATTGTTTCCGTCGTTAAACGTGTCCAACTACCATCTTTGTTGATTGTAAACCAACTAGGTATAAGCGTATAGACAAAGTTATAGTTTTTCTCTTCCTGTGATAAATAGTAACCTAAAACAATTTCATTAATATCTTCTATACTTGGAAGTGCTTCTGCTACTTCCACTCCAGAAGGTAATTGTTGATTCGATATATCAAATGGCGTATCCAGTATAAAAGAAGGTCTTTTATACTGGAATATTTGATTATCTCCCCAAGTAGTTACAATTCGAGTGGAAGTTACTTGACTAAATACAGGAAGATCGTGGGCGAACAGCTGGTACTCTGTTACATGCTTTAGAACATTGCTATAAACATATCGGTAGTCCCCTGTTAAACCTCCATGGTCATTAACAAAATCAAAACTATTTTGGAATAAAACAGATGGTTTCATTTCACCAATACTTTCTGAAGCCGGATAAACGAAATTAATCGTTCTTGTGCTAGCATCAGAAGTCATAGCAGCCATACCGTCCGTATATTTAGTTGATGTGTTACTTTCTATATTTTTTTGAACAATGTTCGAGTCTTTAAATAATATATTTTTAAATTTATCAGGAGACACTTGATTGATAGAATAAGTAAATTTCGGTATTTCTACTTTTTCCGTTGGTACGTATAAAGAGAAATTATTCGTTCTTTCTATTTCCGAATATGGCTCCGTATAATTCACTACTTCCATAAAAGTATTCTCGAAATTATTCTTACTTAGTGCCACATCAGTTCTATAAAGCGTACGGTTTTCTTCACTTATAAATAAAAATTGAATTGAATTCGTTTGACTAAATTCACTCCAATCTATTATTAAATGACTGAAAGTAGTTTCAGGTAAATCATTTTGAGAAAACTCTAAAACGGAAAGAAATGTTTCCATTGGCACTTCATAAGAGAAGAAAAGGGTCATACGATTATCCGTATGAATTGCCGAATTAATCTCCTCTTCAGACAAATTACTTTGCATGAAAATTAAATTCGATGCACTTAAATCAGTCAACGTATTCATGATCCGATCGATTTGAGTAGACTGGATAGTACCGAGTAATTTCCCGTTATCATGAGCTAAAATACGATAAGGTTTAAGTACTTCATGAAGCTCCTTTTGTTGGCCTACAGTAATTGGCTCAACTTGTGAGTCTTTAATGGGTTGATAGTCTGGTGTATACGTCCAAATGGAAAAGGTTAATATGAGACTTAAAATGACTAGGAGGAACAAGACAAATGATTTAATTTGTTCTATATGTTTCACTCCCAATCACCCTCCTCATCTAATTCAAATGGCAACGTGAAGAAAATCGTCGTACCTACGCCTTCCTCACTTTCTGCCCAAATTTTACCCCCATGGGCTTCAATCATTTCCTTGGCAATAGCTAATCCTAAACCAGTTCCCCCCATTGCACGGGATCGGGCCCGGTCTACTCGATAGAATCGTTCGAAAATTTTCGTTACATTTTCTTTCGGAATCCCCATACCATCATCCGAGATCATCACTTTTAACATATTTTCTTGGACGGTAAATCCGAATCGAATATTTCCACCATCTGGTGAATATTTCAATGCATTCGAAATAATATTATCAATTACTTGAGTTAATTTATCTGTGTCAATTTCAACAAAATAGGACGTTTCAGGAATGTAACGAAGGAACTTTACATTTTGGGATTTTGACATTTCAAAACGATCAATAATTCGATTGAAGAACTTATTAAATTCCACAAATTCTTTATTTAGTTTATAATCACGGCTATCCATTTTGGATAGATTTAGCAGATCATTTACTAAACGAATCATTCGTTCTGTTTCAGTTTGGGTTACGTTTAAGAAAGTAGGAGCAATATTTTCATCTCTCCATGCACCGTCAGCAAGTGCCTCTAAATAGCTTCGCATTGTCGTTAATGGCGTACGCAACTCGTGGGAAACGTTCGCAACAAACTCTCTTCGTTCCATTTCAATTTTCTCTTGCTCTGTATTATCATGGATAACTGTAATTAATCCGTTCACAAAGCCCGTTTCTTTTTGTATAACGGAGAAATTTGCTCTAAGAATAAATGGTTTTTCTTCCGTACTATAATCTAAATTAATCGATTCCTTCATATGAATTAAATCTTCAAAGCTATATTCTTGGTCGAGACCAAGTACAGAAGCAATAGGACGATTTAAAGTTGTTTCACGTGTAACATTTAAAAATTTTAAGGCTGGTTCATTAATTAAAATAACCTTTCCTTTTCGATCTGTTGCAATAACACCATCCGTCATATTCGTTAAAACGGAGGCTAACTTTCTTCGCTCAGCTTCTGTTGTCGATTGGGCTTCTTGCAATCGATTCGTTAAATGGTTAAAGGCAATGGCAAGTTGCCCAATTTCATCGTCCCCATAGACACGAACTTTTCTTGAGTAATTTCCTCTAGACATGGCTAAAGCTTGTCTACGCATATCTAAAATTGGTTTCGTAATCGTTTTTGCGAAGAAAATACCTAATATGACAGTAATTACAAGGGACATGGCTGTACCGACAGCAAAAATTCGATTAATATCACTCATTTGTTCAAATACTTTTTCAATATTTGATTCAATATAAATGGCACCCATCACTTCGCCATCGGGACCAATTGTATTTAATATAGGAGTTGCTAAAACCCAAACCCTTTTTCTTGTCTCTTCATCAAGGGCAATTTCATCTAAATATGTCTCAGCAGAAATTGATTTTGTTACTGTATCCGCATTAAAGCGTTGCCCAACAATCGATTGATTATCAGCATCCGAAGTAGCAAGTACTTTATTACGATTGTCCATAATGATAATTTCGTTAATATCATTCGTTTTAAACTCTTGTAATATGGCATTGAGACTTTGTTCCTTTGTTAAAGTTGTATCATCCCGTTCCCTTAACAACTCTTCACGGATGCTGTATTGAACTAAATCAATTCTTTGTTTAATAGATTCTTGAAAATTCGTTTTCAAATTATCTTCCAATTCTGTTGAAAAATAAATTCCTATAATTTGTAATGCAATAATAATAAGTAATACGTAGATTAAAACGACTTTTACGTGAATCGACTTAAAAAAGCTTACTTTGTGCATCGTATTTACTCCTGCTCAGGATTTCGTAAATAATAACCTACACCACGTCGTGTGACGATCCAGTTTGGATGACTAGGGTTATCCTCTATCTTTTCACGTAAGCGACGTATTGTAACGTCAACAGTTCGAACATCTCCAAAATAATCATATCCCCATACAGTTTGAAGTAAATGTTCCCGTGTCATAACTTGACCGATATGTTTTGCTAAATAATGTAACAGTTCAAATTCACGATGGGTTAATTCGATTGCTTCTCCTCGTTTTAATACAAGGTAAGCATCTGGTTGGATAATTAAAGCACCGACAGTAATATCATTCGTTTCTTCTTTTGATTCCTCTACTTGAGAAGATACTTTTAAACGACGCATATTTGCTTTAACACGGGCAATTAATTCACGCGTACTAAAAGGTTTTGTTACATAATCGTCAGCACCCATTTCCAGACCTAACACTTTATCAATTTCAGAACCTTTTGCTGTTAACATAATAATGGGGAAATCATATTTTTTACGTACTTCTCGACAAACTTCCATTCCATCTCTTTTCGGAAGCATAATATCCAGTAACATTAAATCTGGTTGAGATTCTTCTATTTTCTCTAACGCCTCATCGCCATCGTAGGCGCAAATTACTTGGTATCCTTCTTTAACTAAATTAAATTGCAAAATATCCGCAATCGGTTTTTCATCATCAACAACTAAAATTGTCTTGGTCATTTCATTCTCTCCTTTTCATATATCTATCTATCGTTTTAGTAAATTAAGTTCAAATTTATATTGCATTTATCATCATAAAATTCCTACTAGTCATTACAAAATTAAAATGAAGGAATCGTTATAAGCCCACTTCATATTAACCACTAGCCTTATGAAAGGTTTCACAACTAGTATAGGTTTTCGGTTTTCTTGTACAGTTTTCCCCGAATAATAAAAATTCAACTTTATATTATTTACTCTATCATGCATTCGTATCAAATGCATAAAGTTATTATACCAAATAAACTGTCATAACGAGTATTAGAAGTATAATTGCGATAAGAAGATATTCTTTAACTTTTAACATCTTTATTTTCCGGGAAATAATTTTCGACAAAATTTGCCTACTGTTTTTAAAAAAAAGACAGTCCTTATAAAGAGGACTGTCTAAAAATAAATGTTAGTTTAAATAATCAAGTGGGTTAACTAGAGATCCATTTTTGTGTACTTCAAAGTGTAAATGAGTACCTGTTGATCTACCTGTTGAACCCATAATTCCAATTACAGAACCTTGGGGAACAACTTGTCCTTCACTTACTTTAATTTCAGATAAGTGTGCATATATTGTTTCATAACCATTATTATGGTCAATGACAACTTTTTGACCGTACGTTCCATCCCAACCAGTAAATGTTACGACACCGTTATCCGATGCAAGGATATTATAGTTTGATGGTCGTGCAATATCGATTCCTCTATGGTAACTTCCCCAACGAGATCCCATCTTACTTGAAATATACCCACCTACTGCTGGCCATTTAAATTCACCTGTACCACGAGAAGAAACAACCTTTGTTCCTTTTATCGTAATACTATCAACAGGTTCAGATAAAACGGTTTCTTTCGTAACGGTTTCCTCCGTTACTTTTCCATTAAGGTGTTTGATTTGATAAGAAACTTCCTTCTCACCATTTTTTCCTTCTTGTTTTACTTCTGTTTCACCTTTAAACATGGATTTGTCTTCTTCAACGACTTCTTTAAACGGAATCTTTTCCACATTTAATTTTTCAATGGTAATTTGCACATTTACTAACGGCTTTTCAACAGTTACGTTAATTCCCTGTCCGATTTGTAATAATACATCCTCTGTTAGACCTGGGTTTAACTCTAGTAATTGAGCCGTTGTTAAATTATGCTTGTTAGCAATCGTACCGAGTACGTCACCTTCTTGAACTTTATATACTTCTTTTTCTTTTGAACCAGTTTTTAAATATTCAACTGCTTTTTCAGGAGTTAAAATTTCTGCTGGGTTTACTTCCGTTGCTTCGCCAGAAAGATCTTCTGCTATCGTAATTTCTTTTACCCGTGTTTCATTTTGTTTTAATGCGGGTAATGTATCAAGAGCAGCATTTGCTTCATATTGTTTTAATTGCTCTTCTGTAATATATTCAAGTTTTAATAAGCGAAGAGTTTCTTCATAATCTGCTTGGTCTTTTAAATAAACAACTGGTTGGCCATTTACTTTAAGAGCATAACTCTCTGCTTCAACAATTTGTTCTTCGTTTAGTTTTGATAGAGTAGTAGAATCTTCCGTATCATATGAAAATACTTGTTCAGGTACTAGCGTAACATTAGAACTTATTTCTAAAACAGGATCTTTATAAAGTTCTTTTGCTTCTTGTTTCTTTGTTTCGATCACTTTTTGTACGGATTCTTCATTAGAAACTGCACCAATATATGTATCTCCTACATAAACGTGATAGATTTTTTTCAATGAATCATTATCATTAGCGAAAGCTATATTGAATGAAACGGCTGAAAATAACGCAGTAGCTACCACAACTTTTTTAAATAATTTATTTTTACTAGATTTAAGACTTAGTCTGTGTTGCTTTGTAAAGTCTCTTTTGATGTTCTTATTCGAACTCATAATTAAGCCCCTTCCAAAGACTCCCTCGAAAAAATAGGAGGGTTAATTTTCCACATTAAAATTTTGCACTTCCTTACGATAACATAATCTTTTTTTCGTTTGAACAATTTGAGCCTTTTGTAATGAAAATGTATTATTTGCTCAATTATTGTCATAAAATGAGAAAATTTAACTAATTTAAAAAATAATCATAATAGAATAATTGCATTTTCGTTATTTTTTCTCGAAAAATAATGGATTTTTCTATCTATTATCACTTTTTTCTGTAAACAAGAGACATTTTCCCTTAACCTACCCTAATGTAATTGATAGACAATTTCGAAGTTAATCTACTTATTTCGACATTTAATACTAGTCCATTTATAAAAAACATAGGCAAATATCCTCTTTTGTGTGAAGGTATTTTGTAACAAAAAAAGAACTATGAATGACATACAGCCATTCATAGTTCTTTTTAATTTTTCTATTTAGTCCCAAATAGGATTTACGACATTCGTTTGTTCACGAGCAGGTCCAACTGAAAACGTCATTAAGTTAATTCCTGTTAACTCCACAATACGTTCTACATATTTACGAGCGTTTTCTGGAAGTTCCTCTAACGTACGAACACCTGTAATATCTTCTGTCCAACCTGGAAGTTCTTCATAAACCGGTTCACAAGCTTCAATGACATGTAAACTTGCAGGATACTCAGTAATCACTTCACCGTTATATTTATAAGCAGTACAAATTTTTACCGTTTCTAATCCTGTTAATACATCGATAGAGTTTAATGCTAGATCCGTAATACCACTTACACGACGAGAATGGCGTACTACAACCGAGTCGAACCAACCTACACGGCGAGGTCGGCCAGTAGTTGTACCATATTCACGTCCAACTTCACGGATATGATGTCCCACTTCATCAAATAATTCAGTTGGGAATGGTCCGTCACCTACACGGGAAGTGTACGCTTTACTTACACCAACAACGCGAGAGATATGAGAAGGGCCAATACCAGTACCAGTCGTTACTCCCCCTGCAACAGGATTGGAAGACGTAACAAATGGATATGTTCCATGGTCAACGTCTAACATAACGCCTTGGGCACCTTCAAATAAAATACGGCCACCTTCATCGATTACGTCGTTTAAAACTTTTGAAGTATCTGTTACGTATTTCGCGATTTCTTGTCCGTAGCCATAATACTCTTCGAAAATTTCCTCGAATTTTAAACCTTCCACTTCGTAAAATTTTTCGAACAGACGGTTTTTTAATTCCAAGTTTTCTCTTAGTTTTTGTTCAAAAACTTCACGATCTAGTAAATCCGCGATACGGATCCCAATGCGGGCAATTTTGTCTTGATAACAAGGTCCAATCCCTTTACAAGTCGTTCCGATTTTGTTGTCACCACGAGACGCTTCATCCACTTTATCTTGATAAATGTGGTATGGAAGAATCACTTGAGCACGATTTGAAATACGTAAGTTTGATGTATCAATTCCGCGCTCTTCTAAACCTTTTAATTCAGTTACTAAAGATTTAGGGTTAATAACCATCCCGTTACCCATAACTGAAGTTTTTTCTTTATAAAAAATACCTGATGGAATTAAATGTAATTTATAAGTTTCATCGCCAATTTTGATTGTATGACCTGCGTTATCTCCAC
Source organism: Lysinibacillus halotolerans (assembly GCF_003711845.1). Classification (GTDB taxonomy): domain Bacteria; phylum Bacillota; class Bacilli; order Bacillales_A; family Planococcaceae; genus Ureibacillus; species Ureibacillus halotolerans. The sequence goes on along the minus strand of NZ_RHLQ01000020.1, from coordinate 32,532 downwards.
CCGAAAAACGAGCAATAATATCTGCTTTCTTAGATAGGAAGTCAGTAATTTTCCCTTTACCTTCATCTCCCCATTGAGTCCCTACAACTACAACTGATGTCATAACCAGCACCTCCGCTAGACGCGAGTGCGTCTTTTCTCCTCTTAACGTGGTTTATAAATATTTTACCCACTATTAAAAATTTCATTTTATCAAACAGAACCATTGTAACAGTGACAACTAGTAGAAGTCAATGGAGAATAAGAAAAAACACGAACAAATAGTAAATTAAATTTACTAATTGTTCGTGTTCTGAAATAGATTGATAGATTTTTGATTAAGCATTAACAGGCATAGGATGTTGGGACCAGTCAATGTTAATAAATTTATTAAACTCTTTTTTAAATGCAAGGGTAACAGTACCGGTAGGACCATTACGTTGTTTTGCAATAATAATTTCAATCATATTTTTGTTTTCGGATTCTTTATCATAATAATCATCACGATACAAGAATGCCACGATATCGGCATCTTGCTCAATACTTCCTGATTCACGAATATCACTCATCATTGGGCGTTTATCTTGACGTTGTTCAACACCACGTGATAACTGAGATAGGGCAATTACAGGAACTTTTAATTCACGAGCAAGAGCTTTTAATGAACGAGATATTTCGGAAACTTCTTGTTGACGGTTTTCGCCACTTCGGCCGCTCCCTTGGATTAATTGTAAGTAATCAATTAAGATCATTCCTAATCCATGTTCTTGAGCAAGTCGACGACATTTTGCACGGATTTCATTAATACGTAAACCAGGTGTATCATCAATATAAATACCAGAGTTCGATAAACTACCCATAGCCATCGTTAATTTGCTCCAGTCATCTGCAGTAAGAGCACCGGTACGTAAAGTTTGTGCATCAATATTTCCTTCTGCACAAAGCAAACGCATCACAAGCTGTTCGGCACCCATCTCCAGTGAGAAGATAGCTACGTTCTCACGGGCTTTGATGGCAACATTTTGAGCAATATTTAATGCAAAGGCTGTTTTACCAACGGATGGACGTGCAGCTACGATAATTAAATCATTTCGTTGGAATCCAGCTGTCATACGGTCTAAATCATTAAAGCCGGTAGGAATACCCGTTACATCTCCGTCACGGAATTGTAGCTGTTCGATATTGTCATAGGTTTGAACAAGCACGTCTTTTACATGCTTAAAGTCACCTGCATTTTTACGATTGGCTACTTCCATAACTTTCTTTTCAGCATCTGCTAAAAGGGCCTCTACTTCATCTTCCCGTGTATAACCATCTTCTACGATTTTTGTAGCAACACGAATTAATCGACGTAAGAGCGCCTTTTCTTCTACAATTTTTGCATAGTAGGCAATGTTTGCAGCAGTTGGAACGGCGTTAGCAAGCTCTGTTAAGTAAGAGAGCCCACCTACATCTTCCAGTTCCTTTTTTACTGAAAGTTCTTCTGTAACTGTAACAACATCTATCGCTTTTCCTTGATCACTTAAATCCAACATCGTTTGGAAGATTTTTTTATGGGCAATACGATAAAAATCATCCGGAATTAAAATTTCCGATGCGGTAATTAAGCTTTGTGGTTCAAGAAATATCGCACCGATAACCGATTGTTCAGCTTCATGGTTATGCGGTGGAACGCGGTCCAAAACGGAATCGTTCATAGACATCTCTCCTTATGCCTCTTCAACCACGTGCACTTTTAATGTTGCTTTTACTTCGTGATGTAGTTTAACTGGTACATTTGTATAACCTAATGAACGAATTCCTTCGCTCTCCATTTTACGTTTATCAATTTTAATACCGTGCGTTTTTTGAAGTGCTTCCGCAATTTGTTTTGTTGAAATGGAACCAAAAAGTCTTCCGCCTTCTCCAGCTTTTGCTTTAATTTCAACTTCCATTTTTTCTAGTTGTTCTTTTAAATTTTTTGCCGCTTCTAATTCAGCTGCAGCATTTTTTTCTTCTAGTTTCTTTTGTCCTTCCAATTGGCTCATTGCTTGTTTAGTCGCTTCTACAGCATAGCCATTTTTAATTAAGAAGTTGTGTGCATATCCATCTGCAACGTTTTTTACTTCCCCTTTTTTCCCTTTACCTTTAACGTCTTTTAGAAATACTACTTTCATTCTTCATTACTCCCTTCCAATGTCTCTATAATTGCATTCCTTAATAGCATGACTGCTTCATCGATCGTTTCTGCATCAATTTGACAAGCGGCATTTGTTAAATGACCGCCACCGCCGAGGTTTTCCATCACTAGCTGAACGTTAATATCGCCTAGCGAGCGCGCGCTAATGCCAATTAAACCATCTGAACGATGGGCAATAACAAAGGATGCCGATACATCTTTCATTGTTAATAAAATATCTGCCGTTTGCGCAATTAAAACCGAATCGTATTGTTTATTTCTTTCTCCGCATGCTACTGCAACACCTGGATGTATAAATTCTACTGTCTGTATAATTTTTGAACGTTCAATATACGTATCGATATCTTCTTTCAATAATTGTTGAACAAGAATCGTGTCTGCACCATATGTTCTTAAATAAGATGCTGCTTCAAAGGTACGAGCTCCTGTACGTAATGTGAAACTTTTTGTATCAACAATAATTCCTGACAAAAGGGAAGTAGCTTCAAGTTTTGTCAGTTTTTCGTCTTCAGGTTGGTACTCTAATAACTCGGTTACTAATTCAGCTGTAGAGGAAGCATATGGTTCCATATATACTAACGTTGGATTTTGAATAAATTCTTCCCCTCGTCTATGGTGATCGATGACAACAACTTTTTCCGAGTTATTTAATAAACGATCATCAATAACGAGACTCGGTTTATGAGTATCTACAACAATGACTAACGATTTCTCTGTCATGGTAGAAAGGGCTTCATCCGGTGTGATGAAATACTTATATAAATCAGAGTTTTCCTCGATTTCATCCATCAAACGGCTAACGCTCCCATTAAGCTCATCGAAATCAAGTACGACAAAACCATCTACTTTATTTTTTTGAGCCATTTTTCGAACACCGATTGCCGCTCCGATTGCATCCATATCAGGATTTTTATGTCCCATCACGAACACTTGATCACTTTCAATGATTAAGTCTTGTAACGCATGGGATATTACGCGTGCCCGCACTCTAGTTCGTTTCTCTACGGGGTTTGTTTTTCCGCCGTAAAATTTAAGTTTTCCGTTAGGATGTTTAATAGCAACTTGGTCACCACCACGACCTAACACTAAATCTAAACTGGATTGAGCTAATTCTCCAAGTTTAATAAGGGACGAGGAGCCAGCTCCAACCCCGATACTTAACGTAAGAGATAAGTTTTTCTGTGCTGTCTTTTCGCGAATGTCATCTAAAATAGAGAACTTTTTCTTCTCTAATTCACTTAAAATCGATTCATTTAAAACAGCTAAAAAACGGTCCGATGATATACGTCTTGCAAATATACCGTGTTCAAAAGCCCAATCATTAATAATCGATGTGACAACCGTATTCGTTAAACTACGTGATTGGTCATCCATTCCTTGCGTTATTTCATCATAATTATCTATAAAAAGAATCGCGATTACTGTGCGATCTGCATAATATTGAGATTGGATCTCTAATTGCTCTGTGACGTCAAAGAAATAGAGCAGTCTTTCTTCTTGTTTATAAACCACTTTATATTTCCGATCATCAATCGTTACTGTCTGTTCCCGTTTTTCATCTGATTTTGTAAGATTATATAAATCATCGGAGAGAACAAACATTTCTTCTCCTATTAATGTACCATCATCTACAATTTCAGACATATAGGGGTTCGCCCATTCAATGATAAACTTTTCGTTCACAAGCAATATCCCTATTGGCATTTCAAGTAAGGCTTCTGAACCTACTTTTTTCATTCGGAACGACAGAGACTCTATATGCTTTTCTGTATGCTCAAAGGTAATTTTTTCAAATCGCCACGCATATATTAACCCGATGGTTGAGACTAGTGCATAGGCTATCCCTGCCCAAACATGCCAAAAGAGCAATAGAATAGAACCTAATAAGCCAATCATCGTTAGATACATAAGAGGATGTCGAATAATTCGCTTCCTATAAGTATCCATTTTACCAGCTCCCTACTTCTGAATCTTACCTTTGAAGAATGACCGAATGTCAAAACCTAAATCAACAATTCCTATTAAAACAAAGAATGAATAAAAGGGAATTGCCATTATCGTAACCAGCACTTTTAAAAAGCTCGGAGAACCGTATGCATCCAAGCAAAAGTGTACAAATGAAATACCTTGTAACGTTAATAGTAGCCATAAAACTACTGAAAAATTTAAACAAATCACAAAAAGTGCTGTACCTGCTTCTGGGGAGATAAATAAATTAATCGTTAGTACGATTAAGTAATACCATAATACAGCCTTTGGCAAACGCATATTTTTAAATGCACTAAATTTCGGTACATTTACCCCAAATCGTTTTAACAACGGTAAATTAGTCGTTATGACAATAAAGGCTAAAAGAAAGACAGCTATTGTAATCGAAGCAGGGATGGTTGTTTCCATCGTATCAAACAAGACATTCATCAGTTCAGCATTCATTGCTGATTGTTGTCCAGTTAAACTTTCTGATAACGTCATTGCTTGAGAATAACTTTCCCGCATAAGTTTCAATGACTCTTTAATAATGTCTGTTTCGAGCAACTTTAATGAAATAAGATATTCTATAGCTAAAGTAATTAAAATTGTTACCCCAGTGGACATCAATAAAAATACTTTACTTTTCTTTAAGCGTAGCGCATCACCCATTACAACACCTATAGCTGCAAAGATGAAAGAGAACGGTAAAATAATTAATCCTCCAAAAAAGAAGGAAATAATACATCCTAATACCGCTACTAAAATGGAAGAGCTTCGATTATATTTTGCACTATACCAAGCTATCGGAAGTGGTGCAAATAGACTGGCAATGAGGCTAATCATGGGTACGTAAAAGGCTATTGCAATTAATATTGTAAATAGCGCGATCATCATTGCTCCATGTGCGAGCCTTTTAGTTTGATTATTCGGCATTTATAACCTTCCTTTTATGAAATCAAATAATCCTGTTCATTCGTATATTGTATCATCTTTTTAGCTATTGGACAAAAATGCAGAAAGACGTTAAAAGTCTTAATATACTAAATTATTCAATAGGCGTCTAACAATTGCCAAATTCATCATATTAATAAAAATTACATATATTCATTACAAAAAAAGTCGACAAAACCAAATTACGATTTTGTCGACTTTTTTGATTATCATCCATTCTTACCTTTGTAAGAATTAAATTTAATCTTATTTATCTTCAGCTACGAATGGAAGTAGTGCCATAATACGAGCACGTTTAATAGCTGATGTTAATTTACGTTGGTATTTTGCACTTGTACCAGTTACGCGACGTGGAAGAATTTTACCACGTTCAGAAATGAACTTTTTAAGTAGATCTACATCTTTGTAGTCGATGTGCGTAATATTGTTAGAAGTGAAGTAACAAACTTTACGGCGTTTGCGGCCTCCGCGACGTTGTGCCATTTCGATGTTCCTCCTTTTTTAGTTTTTTGTCTCTATTAGAACGGTAAATCGTCTTCAGAAACTTCAATTGGACCTTTGCTCGACGCAAATGGGTCCTCATCTACACGTGTATAGTTTTGCTGATTCCCAGAAGGTTGAGCTTGTGGGTATGAAGCAAATGGATCTTGCTCCGCGCTTCCAAATTGTTGGTTTGGTTGGCTTGTACTATATGCAGGTTGGTTCCCTCCATATTGTGGTCGCCCTCCGTACTGTTGATTTGGCATACCAGCTCCACCACCAGTGTTTCGCGGTTCTAAAAATTGTACCGAATCCGCTACAACATCTGTTGTGTAAACACGTTTTCCATCTTGACCTTCGAAGCTACCTGTTTGAATACGACCTTCAACACCAATCAAACTTCCTTTTTTCATGAAGTTTGCTAAGTTTTCGGCCTGTTTTCGCCAAGCAATACATCCGATAAAGTCTGCTTCACGTTCACCTTGTTGGTTCGAAAATGTTCTATTTACAGCGATTGTAAAACGAGTCATTGGAACGCCACTCGGTGTGTAGCGAAGCTCTGGATCTTTCGTTAGTCTTCCAACTAATACGACACGGTTTATCACAATTTCAACCTCCTTTTCAGCATTTTAGTTAAAGTTAAATGTTAAAATTATTCTTCTTCACGAACAGCCATGTGACGAATAATGTCTTCGCTAATGTTCGCTAAACGAGTGAACTCGTTAATAGCTTCTGAACCAGCGTTCGCTTTTACGATTTGGTAGTAACCTTCACGGAAGTCGTTGATTTCATAAGCTAAGCGGCGTTTGCCCCACTCTTTAGACTCGATGATTTCAGCGCCATTTGAAGTTAAAACTTCGTTGAAGCGTTCTACTAATGCTTTTTTCGCTTCGTCTTCAATGTTCGGACGAACGATGTACATTATTTCATACTTTTTCATTATTTTGCACCTCCTTATGGACTTGGGCTCTCCTTTATGAAGAGAGCAAGGAGTAAGTATTATATACTCACATCTGAGAATTGTACCACACTTCAAGTGTTCATGCAACAAATATAAATACTTCCAAATTAAGATTTGAACCATTTATAATGGTAGCTAGAGAGGAGAGGTGACATGTCTGAACCAAAAATAATCGAGCTTGATATGAAAGCGATAACGAAAATGAATTTATGGTTAACGTTCCTTTTGTGTGTTGTATTTTTCATTGGAAATAGTTATATTCATCAACAATTTGAATTTACTTTTACCTTTTTTGACTTTTTTCTTTTTATAATTTACTACATTGCCCTTATTGTCCTTCATGAAATTTTTCATTTGATAGGATTTATGATTTTTGGGAAAGTACCATTTAAACAGCTAGATTATGGTGTTAATTTAAAACTTGGCATCGCCTATGCTACAACGTCTGTTCCTTTGAAAAATAATGCAATGAAAAAAGCGTTATTGTTACCTTTTTGGACAACAGGTGTCATTCCTACACTAATCGGTTTTTACTTTAACTCTTCTATGTTTGTTCTACTAGGAGCTATACTCATAGCTGGGGCAGTAGGTGATTTTTATATGTATAAGGAATTACGTAACTTCCCAAAGGATGCTTTAATAAAAGATGATCCAAAACTTCCAAGACTTTATGTATATAAAGATTAATTAGAGGTGAACTATGTCAAATAATATAAAAATCGTTTCATTAAATGAACAAAAAATTATGAAACATACAATCATTTTAACGGTTATTCTAAGTATTTTATTTGTAGTTTTAAATTATGTAATACATAAAGACTTTTCTCCGAGCATACTAGGTTTTATCCTTGGAGTAGTAATCTATCTTGTCGTTTCTCTACTTTTAGTTGTCATCAATGAAATTCTAAATCTATTAGGCTATCGATATCGTTGTAAAGTTGCACCTGAGTCATTATCTTTATCGATTCATCCTGAGAAAGGATTAGTTTATTCAAAAACAACAGAAAAAATTAAAAATGCCCAGTACCAGTCGATATTTCTAACTTCCTTCTCTTTTACTGGGATTATTCCATTGGCTATTGGATTTGCAATTGGGAGCTATCCACTATTACTTGCCAGTGCTTCTTTTATAGCAGGAGGATTAGCTAATTTTGTTGGTATTTATAAATTACGACATTTCCCAGATGATGCATTAGTAAAAGATGAACCTGATCAATTTAGTGTTTATGTTTATTTAGAAGACGAAAAACAGGAGTCCTAATTTGGACTCCTGTTTTCTATTGAAACTCTAATGTGATTATACGTTAAAACGGAATAGCATAACATCGCCATCTTGTACGACGTAATCTTTACCTTCTAAACGTACTTTTCCAGCTTCTTTTGCCGCTGCCATTGAACCAGCTGCCACTAAATCCTCGTAAGCTACTGTTTCCGCACGAATAAATCCGCGCTCAAAGTCTGAATGGATGATACCTGCACATTGTGGAGCTTTCATTCCTTTACGGAAAGTCCATGCACGTACTTCTTGCACTCCTGCAGTAAAGTATGTTGCTAACCCTAATAAATCATAGGAAGCACGAATTAATTGATCTAAACCAGACTCTTCAATTCCTAATTCTTCTAGGAACATCGCCTTTTCTTCATCATCCAACTCTGAAATTTCTTCTTCGATCTTAGCACAAATGGTAATAACTTGCGCCCCTTCAGCGTTTGCAAACTCACGTACTTGTTGCACGTATTGGTTATTTGCTGCATCTGCTACTTCATCTTCTGATACATTGGCTACATAAAGCATTGGTTTAATCGTTAAAAGGTGAAGTCCTTTTATAATTTTTAATTCATCGTCCGTTAAATCAACAGAACGTGCTGGTTTTTCCTTTTCTAACGCTTCTTTAATTTTAGTTAAAACGGGTTCTTCAATTAAAGCTTCCTTATCTTTTTGCTTCGCCATTTTACTAACCCGTTGTAGACGTTTTTCTACCGATTCCATATCAGCTAAAATTAATTCTAAATTAATGACTTCAATGTCATCAATCGGATTTACTGATCCAGAAACGTGTGTAATATTTTCATCTTCAAAACAACGGACAACTTGGCAAATTGCATCTACTTCACGGATGTGGGATAAAAACTTATTTCCTAACCCTTCTCCTTTGGATGCTCCTTTTACAATTCCTGCAATGTCCGTAAATTCAAATGCAGTCGGAACGGTTTTTTTCGGTTCTACTAGCTCCGTTAATTTATCTAAACGGGCATCAGGCACTTCTACTACTCCTACGTTTGGATCGATAGTTGCGAATGGATAGTTTGCTGCTAAAGCACCCGCTTTTGTAATTGCGTTAAATAATGTAGATTTCCCTACGTTCGGTAAACCTACGATACCAGCTGTTAAAGACATTCGGTTGACACGACCTTTCTTATATCAATTATTTCAATTTACTGTTCTTCGTTTTTGAAACCAAAGTTTATTATATGGATAAGTAGTGAAAAAGTCTATTTCGCTAAAAATTACTCTTCACTTGCTTTCTCTAATATTTTTTTCATTTTCTTGCTAAAGTCACGGCGAGGAATCATTACACTATGGCCACAACCTTGGCATTTGATTCGTATATCTGCCCCCATACGAATGACTTTCCATGCATTTGTTCCGCATGGATGTTGCTTCTTCATTTCTACAATATCATGCAGTCCAAATTCTTTTGTCTCCATTATTCCTCATCTCCTTCTGACGACTCTTTATACCAACGATCATAAAGCATCATTTTCGGATATGCCATTGGAATTCCATTTTTCTCTAAAATTTCTTTTACATCCCGGCGAATGACACGGGCAATTGTATAGTGTTGTAAAGGCTTAGTTTCTGCAATAATACGAATCGTCACTTCCGTACCTACCACATTTTGAACACCTAAAAATGATGGAACATCCACTAATTCTTCAAATTTTGAAGGCAACGTTTCTAAATAAGCTGTTAATAATTTTTCTACTTTCTCTATATCTGCATCTATAGCAACTTGCATATCAATAATCGCTTTCGAATTATTTACAGAGTAGTTAACAACATCTAAAATTTGACCGTTAGGGATGATAAATAGCTCACCCGTAATACCTAAAATTTTCGTTGTTCTTAACCCTATCTCGGTTACTGTACCTTCTGAATTGTTTAATCGGATATAATCTCCTACACCAAACTGATCTTCAAGAATAATGAAGAACCCTGTAATAATATCCTTTACTAAACTTTGAGCGCCAAAACCAATGGCTAAGCCTGCAATCCCTGCCCCAGCCAGTAACCCCCCAATATTAATGTTAACTGCTGATAAAATTGCTATCATTGCCGAGAAATACACTAAATAAGACAATGTACTATGCAATAATTTTATAATCGTTTGTTGACGTCTTTCAGTCTGGTTAATCGGTGTTTTCAGTTTTAAAGTAAAAATACGCGTTATAATTTTTTTTCCTATAAAAATGACTATATAAGATATTACAAGAATCATGACAATTTTTATAGAGGCATGAATAATAAACTCCCACAATTCATCACTCGTAAAATAATCCCAAGTTTTTTCCGCCATTTTAGCTAACCCTTTTGCTTCTTTTTCAATTGCATCTGCAGCCATTTTTCCACTCCTTGTATAACTAACTAAAAATTTGAATATACTTCAATACAATATAGGAAAATTTCTACCATTAAGGTAAATGATTATTAATTCAAAAGAAAGCGAGAATTGCTTATGCAAAAAATGCTAAATGATCCGTTAAAATCATTCGTCCATCATGAACAAACTGGTGCACTATGGCAATTAAGTGACTTATTTTTAAATTATATCCCATTCGATCAAGAACAAATAATTTTTTGTTGTATCGGTACAGACCGGTCAACTGGGGATGCTTTAGGTCCATTAACTGGTAGTTTTCTATCCAGTTTTCATTCATTTCCCTTTGAAGTCATTGGCACCTTGGAAAATCCGTTACATGCAATCAATTTAGCATCAACAATGGAAGAAATAAAACAAAAACCCTCAACACCATTCATTGTGGCAATTGATGCTTGTTTAGGTAACGAACAAAACATTGGCCATATTATCGTCCATGAAGGGCCGTTATTTCCGGGGAAAGCAGTAAAGAAAGAATTACCTCCAATTGGAGACATCTCGATTAAAGGGATCGTTAATGTTGGAGGATTTATGGAAATGCTCGTTTTACAAAATACTCGATTAAATACTACGTATGCAATGAGCAATAAAATTGCACGTGCAATATTGCTTGCATATCAGCGTCATCTATTGAAAAAGAAACATGACCGTAACGACCAAGCCGACTATAACGATTCCCGGCAGCAAATTGGCTACTCGAACCTTCGTTAGACCAGCTATATTTAATCCGATTGCCATAATCATTACACCGCCAGTTGCTGTCATTTCTTGAATAAACAGGTTTAACGCTGCTTCTGGTATATACTCACTTATAAATTTCGCAAATAATGTAATGATACCTTCATAAAAAAGGACAGGGATTGCAGAGATTAATACCCCTATCCCTAGGGTAGAAGATAATACAATTGCAGTAAAGCCATCAATAATCCCTTTCGTTATAAGGACCGAATGATCATTTCTTATCCCACTATCTAATGCACCTAATATACCCATTGATCCAATGATAAAAATCAACGTAGCATTTACAAATCCTTCGGCAATCCCTTTTTCTGATGATTTATTGCCGATTTTATTTTCCTTCCATTTTCCTAAATGGAATAGCTTTTTATCTAAATCAATCCATTCTCCGATGACGGCACCAATGACAAGACTAATAATCACGATGATAAAATTACTCGTTTTAAATCCCATTTGGATTCCTAATAACGTAACCGCTAAGCCTATACCCATTAAAACAGTGCTTTTCATATTATCAGAAATGTTTTTAAAAAATCGGCCGATAATTGAGCCGACTACTATTAATAGTACATTGATGAATGTCCCTAGAAGTACCATTGACTAACCTCTTCTCAGAAAAAAGAGCGCCGGAAATTTGGCGCTCACAACTTTTCCTATTCCTGTTCTAGTTGTAAAATTTCTAAAATACGCTCTAAATCATCTTCAGAATAAAATTCAATTTCGATTTTCCCTTTATTCTTTGATTTTCTAATTTGTACATTCGTTCCAAAATATTCTCGTAACTGAGTTTCCGTTGCTTGAACGAAAATATCCTTTTTCTTAGGCTTTTCTGTTTCACGTGAAACTTCTTCATTAAGTTGTTTAATATAAACTTCTAATTGACGTACATTTAAAGCTTGTTTAATAACTTTGTTTGCCACTTCAGGAATTCTTCTTTTATTTTTTAAACCGAGTAATGTCCGTCCGTGTCCCATTGATAATTGACCGTTATTTACTAACTCTCTTACCTCTTCTGGTAATTGCAATAAGCGTAAATGGTTCGTAATGTATGGTCGACTTTTCCCTAAACGTTTCGCAAGTTCTTCTTGAGTAAAGTTTAGTTTTTTAATTAAACTTTCGTATGCCTCAGCCTCTTCAATAGGTGTTAAGTCTTCCCGTTGAAGATTTTCTAAAATGGCTAGTTCCATCATTTGTTCTTCCGTAAGGTCTTTTACGATGGCTGGAATTTCCTCTAAGTTAGCTAATTTCGCAGCACGGAAGCGTCTTTCACCGACAACAATTTCATATTTTTTTCCCTTTTTCCGAACAACAATCGGTTGAATTATCCCATGTTCACTAATCGATTGAGCTAATTCTTCAATAGCTTCATCATCAAATAGTTTACGAGGTTGAAAAGGGTTAACGACAAGTTTCTGTAATGCGATCTTTTCAATTTGCTCTTCGTTTGGTTGTAAATGTTCTAATGTTTCAGTAGGAAATAACGCACCAATTCCTTTTCCTAATCCTCTAGCCATTTTTAATCACTTCCCTTGCTAACTCTAAATAGACTTCAGCACCTCTTGATTTTGAATCGTAAATAATTATCGGTTCTCCATGGCTTGGTGCCTCACTTAAACGAACGTTTCGGGGAATAATTGTTTTATACACTTTATCTTGGAAGTATTTCTTTACTTCTTCGATAACTTGTATACCTAAATTTGTACGAGCATCTAACATCGTTAAAAGAACACCATCAATATATAACTGTTGATTTAAATGTTTTTGAACGAGACGTACTGTTGATAGTAATTGACTCAACCCTTCTAGGGCGTAATATTCACATTGAACCGGAATAATAACGGCATCAGATGCGGTTAAAGCATTAATTGTCAACAAACCTAATGAAGGTGGACAATCGATAATAATATAATCGTATTGCTCTTTTACATTTTGTAAGGCATGTTTTAATCTTACCTCACGAGAAATAGTTGAAACGAGTTCAATTTCAGCCCCTGCAAGGGAAATAGTTGCTGGAACGACATATAAATTTTCAACTTTTGATTGTTGGACGACGTTAACGACTTCTTCATCATCGATTAATACATCATAGATACAGCTTTGAATTTCACCTTTATTTATACCAACTCCACTTGTAGCATTACCTTGTGGATCAATGTCTATTAAAAGTACCTTTTTCCCTAAATAAGCAAGACAAGCGCTCAAATTTACAGATGTTGTAGTTTTTCCTACACCACCCTTTTGGTTCGTAATGGCAATAATTCTTCCCAAGCCTTTTGCACCTGCTTTCATCAATCAATTTATTAAAAAATCAACTACACTTAAGCGTCCTCAAACGCATGAAATTAAAATAAGATAAATAGGTATTTCTATTTTATCAAATTTATATAATAGATGTATGACATTCTAAAAACATATTGTATAAATTTTATAGAAAAAGGGGCATCTCAAAAATGAGATACCTCCTTTAATGTTAAATATGAAGTAATGACATATCACTATAACCTAAATTGGGAAGCCAAAAAATGATCTATTGAAATACTTGAAACTTATTTTTTCTTTGGTATTTTCACAGTAATTTGGTAGTAATCTTCTGTATCTTCCTCTTCCGTTTTCACATTAATACCACTTTTCGTTACCATCGAAAGAGATTGTTTAATCGTATTTAAGGCAATTCGAATATCTTTACTTATCGCTTTTCGTTTCGGTTTTTCTTTTTTTACTTCTTCTTTTGGTTGACTAAGTTGCTGAATATATTCTTCTAATTGGCGTACATTCCAATCATTTTCTTTTATCAAAGTAACTAATTCAGATTGCAATTCTTCTTCTTTAATGGAGATCATAGCCCGGGCATGTCTTTCCGTTATCTCTCTCTTTAAAATTGCTTCTTGTACAAATTGGGGTAGTTTTAATAAACGTAATTTATTAGCGACCGTTGATTGACCTTTCCCTAAACGTTGAGCAAGTGCTTCTTGAGTTAGTGAATGAAGTTCGAGCAATTGCTGATAAGCTAATGCTTCTTCAATTGCTGTTAGTTCTTCTCGTTGAAGATTCTCAATTAAAGCAATAGAAGCGGTTTCTTTATCACTTAAATTACGAACAATTGCAGGTACTTCAGTCCAATTTAGTTTTTTCATTGCTCGGTAACGACGTTCACCCGCAATAATTTCATAGCGATCGTCTTCATAACTTCGTACAACGATCGGTTGAATTACACCGTGGGTATGGATTGTTCTTGATAATTCTTCAATTTTTTCTTCATCAAAAACCGTACGAGGTTGGAACCGATTTGGAATAATCTTATCAATTGGGATTTTTACTACTTCTTCTGCAGCCTTATTCTTATCATCTTGTGCTACTACTTGTTCTACTTCATTTTTTTCTTCAGAAACAGTTTTTTCGCCGCCTCCGAAAAAACGTGAAAAAGGACTTTTCATTCAATAGGCACCACCTTTTAGAAACTATCTTGCTCGATACTCATTATAAATATTATTTATTATTATTTATAAAATGTACAGAGTCTGATAGATGTAAAAATCTATTAAATTAACATAAATATAAAATATGTATGCTTCAAGATGCAAAATTATATCTAAAAATTTGTGACAAATAAAAGTTTTCTAATAAAAGAAAGAAAAAAACACATACAAAATCTATTATTATCCATAAAGACTAGATGTTTCATGTGGAACATTTGTTAAATTAATAGAAACACAACTCTTTTATTCTACTAAAAATTTTCATACTTATAAAATTAAATTGCCTATTAGCCGCTTATACATAACTTCCAATAGATCGCGGCTAATAAAACAAATTTTTTATACGATTGGTGTTTTATTTGGAACGCCCGGTTTACGAGGGTATTTTTTAGGTGTCTGCTTCACTTTATCAAACACATATAAAGTCCGTTCACTCTCTTCAATCGGTAAAGTATAGGCAAATTCTTCTTTTAAAGATCCACCCAATGTAGTAATTGCCTTTTTCGCATCTTTCAGCTCTTCAGGTCCTGCCGCAGCCTTTAATGCAACAAAATAACCTCCCTGTTTAACAAGCGGGAAGCAAAGTTCGGATAATACAGCTAGTCTCGCTACAGCACGAGCTGTTACGACCTCAAACTTTTCACGGTATGATGCATTTTGTCCAAAT
The DNA here is from genome assembly GCF_003711845.1 of Lysinibacillus halotolerans. Classification (GTDB taxonomy): domain Bacteria; phylum Bacillota; class Bacilli; order Bacillales_A; family Planococcaceae; genus Ureibacillus; species Ureibacillus halotolerans. Next base: position 17,471 of record NZ_RHLQ01000020.1, on the reverse strand, counting down.
TCTTCAGCACGAGCATGCACGAACTCCACATGATCTAATTGTAATTGTTCACTTAAATGATTTAAAAATGTAATACGTTTATTTAAAGAATCAACAATTGTTACATGTAAATGAGGGAAACATATTTTGATTGGTAAGCTTGGAAAGCCCGCACCTGCACCTACATCACAAACAGATTGTACTTTCGTAAAATCAAAGTAAAAACTTGCACTAATGGAATCATAGAAATGCTTTAAATAGACGCCTTCAACATCTGTGATTGCCGTTAAATTCATTTTTTCATTCCACTCAACGAGTAGTTCAAAATATTTTTTAAACTGAGCGATTTGTTGATCACTAAGTTCAATCCCCTTATTTTTTAATGCTTCAATAAATTGTTGTTCGTTCATATGGATCTCCTTTATTTGAGAATGGATGCTTATTTACAAAAGAAGGAGCGTCCGAGAAAAGTTGGTACTCGAACGCTCATTGAACAATTATTCGTTACTTACTCGCGCAATCTTCCCTTGTTCAATATAAACAAGCAAAATTGAAATATCTGCAGGATTAACACCTGAAATACGAGAAGCTTGTGCAATTGATAATGGACGTACTTCTTTTAATTTTTCCCGTGCTTCTGTAGCTAAACTAGAAATATCATCATAATCAATATCTTCTGGTATTTTTTTACCTTCCATTTTATGGAGTTTTTCAACTTGATTTAACGCTTTTTGAATATATCCTTCATATTTCAATTGAACTTCAATTTGTTCTTTTACTTCTTCACTTAATTCAAGACCAGATGGAGTTAATGAAGCGACTAAATCGTATGTCATTTCCGTTCGTTTCACTAAATCCGAAGCCCGAATCCCATCTTTTAATTCTGTTCCACCAACAGAGCGGATGACAGCTTGTGTTGTTTCATTTGGTTTAATAATAACTTCACGAAGGCGAGCAATCTCTGTTTCGATTTGTTCTTTTTTCTTCGTAAATTTCGCAAAACGTTCTTCTGAAATTAAGCCTAATTTATATCCAAGTTCAGTTAAACGTAAATCCGCATTATCATGACGAAGTAATAAACGATATTCTGCTCGAGATGTTAATAAACGATACGGTTCATTTGTTCCTTTTGTTACTAAATCATCAATTAAAACACCGATGTAAGCATCTGAACGTTTTAAAATAACTTCTTCTTTTCCTAAAACTTTAGCAGCGGCATTAATACCTGCCATTAACCCTTGACCAGCAGCTTCTTCATATCCACTAGTACCGTTAATTTGACCAGCTGTATAAAGATTTTTAATGCGTTTTGTTTCTAATGTTGGCCATAATTGCGTTGGTACAATCGCATCGTATTCAATTGCATAACCAGCACGCATCATTTCTGCTTTTTCTAACCCAGGAATTGTTTGTAACATTTTCCGTTGAATATGTTCTGGTAAACTTGTTGACAAACCTTGTACGTAAACTTCTTGAGTATCACGGCCCTCTGGTTCTAAAAAGAGTTGATGACGCGGTTTATCGTTAAAGCGAACAATTTTCGTTTCAATTGATGGGCAATAACGTGGTCCTGTACCTGTAATCGCACCAGTATACATTGGTGCTTTGTCAAGGTTATCATTAATAATTTGATGTGTTTCAGGACTTGTATACGTTAACCAACAAGGAATTTGATCCATGATGAATTCAGTTGTTTCAAAACTAAATGCACGTGGCACATCATCCCCAGGTTGAATTTCGGTTTTACTATAATCAATCGTTTTACTGTCTACACGTGGTGGTGTACCCGTTTTAAAACGAACCATTTCAAAGCCAAGGTCGCGCAAATTATCCGCTAATTTTATGGATGGTTGTTGATTGTTTGGCCCACTTGAATATTTTAAGTCCCCAATAATAATTTCACCGCGCAAATACGTACCTGTTGTGACAATAACTGCTTTTGCTCGGTAAATTCCACCTGTCTGTGTAATGACACCGCGAACGACACCATCTTCAACGATTAATTCATCAACAATTGATTGATGAATTGTTAAATTTTCTTCTTCCTCTAATAAACGTTTCATTTCACGTTGGTAAAGAACTTTATCTGCTTGTGCACGTAAAGCACGAACTGCAGGTCCTTTCCCAGTATTTAGCATACGCATTTGGATATGAGTTTTATCAATTACTTTCCCCATCACACCGCCTAATGCGTCTATTTCACGCACAACGATTCCTTTTGCTGGTCCACCAACAGATGGATTACATGGCATAAAGGCAATCATGTCTAAATTAATTGTCACCATAAGTGTTTTCGCACCCATTTTTGCTGCAGCATATGCTGATTCTACACCAGCATGACCTGCACCGATGACAATGACATCATATTGCCCAGCTTCATATGTTGTTGTCATGCCGTCTCTCCCTTTCTTATTTTAAATTTATTTTCCTAAACAGAATTGTGAGAATAGCTGATTAATCAAGCTTTCTTGCACTGTGTCACCGACTATTTCCCCTAATAGTTCCCATGTTTTCGTTACATCAATTTGAATCATGTCAACTGGAACACCGGTATGGGCTGCATCGATCGCATCTTCGATAGTTGATTTTGCTTGATGAAGTAAAGCAATATGGCGCGCATTGGAAACATAAGTTAAATCATTTGCTTCCACTTGCCCTTCAAAGAAAGTCTTGGCAATTGCTTCTTCTAGCTCAATGATTCCTTGTTCTTGTAAAATGGACGTTGTCACAACAGGACGACCGTTGGACAATGCCTTTACTTTTTCCAAATCAATTTGTTGCGGTAAATCTGTTTTATTAACAACGACAATAAAGTCCATATTTTGAATGGTTTCAAACAGACGTTCATCTTCTTCAGATAATGGTTCCGCCGAATTTAAAACAAGTAAAATTAAATCTGCTTCCTTTAATACTTGTCGAGATTTTTCTACCCCTATTCTTTCGACGATATCTTCCGTTTCACGAATCCCTGCAGTATCAACTAGACGCAAAGGTACGCCGCGCACATTGACATACTCTTCTATAATATCACGAGTTGTACCTGCAACATCAGTAACAATTGCTTTATTCTCGTGAATTAAACTATTTAATAATGAAGATTTCCCTACATTAGGTCTACCGAGAATAACCGTAGAAAGCCCTTCACGTAATATTTTCCCCTGAGAAGAAGTTTGTAATAACTTAGCGATTTCATCCCTTACCCATGTACATTTTTCTAAAAGTACTGGAATGGTCATCTCTTCTACATCATCATACTCAGGATAATCTATATTAACCTCTACATGAGCTAATGTCTCAATTAATGCTTGACGTAATTGGCCAATTAATCTTGAAAGTTTACCTTCCATTTGTCCTAAAGCTACATTCATCGCACGATCTGTTTTCGCTCGGATTAAATCCATAACGGCCTCAGCCTGAGATAAATCAATACGTCCATTTAAGAAGGCACGTTTTGTAAATTCACCCGGTTCCGCTAATCTTGCCCCATTTTGTAAAACGAGCTGCAACACACGATTTACCGAAACAATTCCACCATGACAGTTAATTTCAACTACATCCTCACGGGTAAAGGTTTTTGGTGCCCGCATTAACGAAATCATGACTTCTTCTACTACTTCTTCACTTTTTGGTTCAATTAAATAACCATAATGAATCGTATGGGATTTTTCTTCTATTAATTTTTTGCCACTCGGTGACTTGAAAATTTTATCTGCTATTTTAACTGCTTCATCCCCACTTAAACGGACAATAGCAATGGCTCCTTCGCCCATTGGTGTGGATATCGCGGTAATCGTATCATACTCCATTTTAAAATCCTCCTACTAAATCAATTACACTTTTGTGTAATTGATGACCTCACCAAAACGTCATAAGATGAATACTTTTATCTTGTGACAACTATACGAAGTTATCCACATGTGAATAACTGTTACGAACTTCATTTACTAACAATTTAGAGTAACATATTTTATTGAATTACGAAAGTAAAGCAAATTTTCCACATGTGGATAAAAAAGATCGTCATTTATTTAAGCATATAAAAAGGAAATAAAAAACGACCTTTTAAAGGCCGTTTTTGTTATTCTAATATGTTTTCATTACTTAACTGGTTCTATTACTAAATGACGATTCGGTTCAGTACCTTCAGAATATGTTTCAATATCAATTCGATTCGCTAATGCATTATGAATGACTTTTCTTTCATAGGAAGGCATCGGCTCTAAAGAAACCTTTTTTCCTGTGCGGATTGCCTTATCAGCCATTCGCTCAGCTAATTGCTCTAAAGCAATTTGACGTCGTTCGCGGTAATTTTCCACATCAAGTTTTACCATTAAGAAAGATTTTGTACTTTTATTTACTACTAATTGGGTTAATTGTTGTAATGCATTTAATGTAGCACCACGTTTTCCAATTAAAAGTGCCGCCTTTTCACTTTCTAATTTAAATAAAATGTTTTTACCTTGAACTTTTCCATCGATCGATAAATCATCAATACCCATTTCAATCGCTATATTTTGTATATATTCTTTCGCAATATCAATTGGGCTTTCTTTTTCACTTTCTACTTCTAATAGCTCTTCTGTTCCAACCGATTGATCCTGCTCCTGTTGTATAACTTCTACTGGAGATTGGGCTTCAACAATTGGTTCTGAATATACTTCATTAACAGTCACACGAACTTCAGCTTTCCGTGCACCAAAACCTAAAAATCCTTTTTTACCTTCTTGTAAAACCTCAACTTCTACTTGATCACGAGTAGTATTAAGTTGTTGTAACGCTAATGAGATCGCTTCTTCTACTGTTGCGCCTAATTGCGTAATTTGTTTCACTTTTTCGCCCCTCCTGTTGTAGCAGGTTCTATTTTCTTTCTATTCCAAGGCTTATAAATAACAAGGTTTTGAATTACTGAGATGATGTTTCCGACAACCCAATATAATGATAATGCAGCTGGTAATACAGCACCAAATATCATAATCATAACTGGCATAATATACATCAACACTTTCATTTGAGGGTTGTCCATAGCAGGTCCAGTCATCAATACGACAAATTGGATTAAACCAGCTAAAATCGCTAATACAATACTTGGATCTGCGAGCGGGAAAATAAGAAATGTCCCTAAATCAAAGGCTGGTGTTGCATTCATACGACTAATTGCATGATAGAAACCAATCAAAATAGGCATTTGAATTAACATTGGTAAACATCCTGCCGCAGGATTCACGCCAGAATTTTGCATTAATGCCATCATTTCTTGCTGATACTTTTGTTGAGTAACAGCATCTTTTGAAGCATACTTCCTTTGTAATTCTTTCATTTTTGGTTGGATTTCTTGCATTTTTTTCGAGCTTTTTACTTGTTTAATCGTTAATGGAAGGATGACTAATCGGATTATTATTGTAACAGCAATAATCCCAAGAGCATACGTACCTAATAAATCTGCGAAATACTTAATAACTGATACTAATGGCCAAACGATAAATTCATTCCAAAAGCCTTCGCTTTCAGATGAAATTGGCTGATCAAATTCTGTACAACCAGAAAGCAACAATGCTACTGAAACTAGCGACAGAATCATCCAATGACTTTTCTTCAACCTTCTTCCTCCTAGAATACTATTCAACTTTTTAGCTATTTTACCACGTGTAGCCGCTTACACTCTACAAATTGTTTTAATTCCCTCTATAAATATTGACAATAATTATTTAGTTTTGAAAATTTTATTAATATTTTAAGAGACATTTGTAGAGTTACTTATTTCTTCTTTAATACTTTTGCAATTTTTAGCACATGTTCAATACTCTTTTTTGTTTCATGAAAATCTAATGTGGCCGCCGGGTTTCTGGCGATAATAACATAATCCATATCTTGTCTTATTTCATCTTTTAATTCTAAAAACACTTGTCGAATATATCGTTTAATTTGAACTCTCGTTACAGCTTTCCCAACTTTTTTTCCAACGGATAAACCAATACGAAATTCTGTTTGATCCTCATTCGGCAAACAATAAACAACGAATTGACGATTGGCAAAGGACTTTCCCTTTTTAAATACTTTTTGAAAGTCTTCATTTTTTTTAATTCGCTGGCGCTTTTTCATTTCTTCACCTACTATCGTGATTACTTTCTTTTATTCTTTATTAAAATGAAGAAAAAAAAAGCCACTGAATAGGCTCAGTGGACTTATGCTGATAATACTTTTCTTCCTTTACGACGACGAGCAGCTAATACTTTACGTCCGTTTTTTGTGCTCATACGTGCGCGGAATCCGTGTACTTTACTATGTTTACGTTTTTTTGGTTGATATGTGCGTTTCATTATATATTACACCTCCAAATGAAAGTTAAAGTTTCTATCCTACATACAGACCATAACATTATATATATAAAAGAATTAGATTGTCAATTAAATATTTGACCGACTAGCCTTTAGCAGTTTCTTCTCTAAATAGAAATATCCACAACGAGAGATGATTATTATAAACACTCGTTGTGGATATTTTTTTATTTTAAAATTTTATCCACAATACTTATCGACAAGTTTTTCACAAATTCTATGCTTGTGGATAATACGATGGTGATTAAAATTTAACTGTGTGGATAAGTTTCACCAGCTATTGAAATGACAATCTTTTTTTGTTACGATAAATGTGTTTTCTTTTGTGGACATTTAATTTGGGAAATATTTTATCCACAGATGTTAATAACTTGTGGACAAACTTTAACACAGCTTTTGGATAATAGTTATCCACATGCTGTGATTATGTGTTTAATAGATTTTCTATTATCATATATAAATCTAGTTTATTTATTTGAAATGGAAAATATACATGAAAAGGAGTTAAAAGCTTGGAACATTTAGAAGAATTATGGATGAATGTCCTGGCTCAAGTTGAACAAAAAATTTCAAAACCAAGCTTTGAGACGTGGCTTAAATCGACGAAATTACTTTCTTATAAAGGAAGCAATGTAACTATTGCCGCCCCTAACTCATTTACTCGTGATTGGCTTGAAAATCATTACCTTCATCTAATCGCGGGTATTTTATCTGAACTTACAGGTAAAGACTTGCTAATTAAATTTGTTGTTCAAAAGGATCAGGACGATTATGACAGCCTTGATTTACCTGCTCCGGTAATACAGGCAAATAATAACGATGACCATTCTGAAATGACACCAGGAATGCTCAATCCAAAATATACATTTGATACATTCGTTATTGGCTCGGGGAATCGATTTGCCCACGCAGCATCTTTAGCCGTTGCAGAAGCACCTGCAAAGGCCTATAACCCGTTCTTTATTTATGGAGGAGTAGGATTAGGCAAAACCCATTTAATGCATGCCATTGGCCATTATGTATTGGAACATAATCCAAATGCGAAGGTCGTTTATTTATCATCAGAAAAATTTACAAATGAATTTATTAACTCGATTCGTGATAACAAAGCAGTAGATTTCCGAAACAAATACCGTAATGTCGATGTATTACTGATTGACGATATTCAATTTTTAGCTGGGAAAGAATCCACTCAAGAAGAGTTTTTCCACACATTCAACACGTTGCATACAGAATCTAAGCAAATTGTTATTTCTAGTGATCGACCGCCAAAAGAAATTCCAACATTAGAAGATCGTCTTCGTTCACGTTTTGAATGGGGGCTTATTACGGATATTACACCGCCAGATTTGGAAACACGTATTGCGATTCTTCGTAAAAAGGCGAAAGCAGACGGACTAGATATACCAAATGAAGTAATGCATTATATTGCAAATCAAATTGATACAAATATTCGGGAGCTGGAAGGTGCACTTATTCGAGTAGTTGCATATTCTTCTTTAGTTAATAAAGATATTTCAACAGAGCTTGCTGCCGAAGCATTGAAAGATATTATTCCAAATTCAAAGCCACGTATGATTTCTATTTTAGATATTCAAACTGCTGTTGGAGAGCACTTCCATATTAAATTAGAGGACTTCTCAGCAAAGAGACGTACAAAATCTATCGCCTTTCCAAGACAGATTGCTATGTATTTATCTCGTGAGTTAACCGATTTTTCTTTGCCAAAAATAGGAGAGGAATTTGGCGGACGGGATCATACAACCGTCATTCATGCTCACGAAAAAATTGCATCTTTATTAAAAGAAGATCAACAACTTCAACAAGATATTAAACAAATTCGTAGTATGTTAGGGAAATAATAATGTGGATAACATGATGAAGTTCTCACAACTTTATTCACAATTTATTAACATGTGGATAATTTGATTTCATGCATGTTTGAATGAGTTATACACAAATCCACAGGGCCTATTACTATATCTATTAATATCTTTTAAAAATAATATAATTAATTAAGAGAGGGTCTAATGATGAAATTTGATATAATGCGAGATCATTTACTAGATGGATTAAATGACGTAATGAAAGCCGTAAGTTCCAAAACGACAATTCCGATTTTAACGGGGATTAAATTGGATGTAACAAACGAAGGGTTAACATTAACGGGTAGTGATGCAGATATAACTATCCAAACATTTATTCCGATTGAAGAAAACGGAGATCAATTAATCAATGTGACTGAAACAGGCTCCATTGTTTTACAAGCAAGAATGTTTAATGAGATTGTTCGAAAATTACCAACAAATGATGTTGAAATCGAAGTATCTAACGGTTTACAAACTCATATTCGTTCTGGGAAATCTGAATTCCATCTTATCGGATTAGACGCTTCAGAGTATCCATTATTACCTGAAGTTTCAACTGATAGACAATTTTCAATACCGGCTGATTTATTAAAATCTATTATTCGAGAAACAGTTTTTGCAGTAGCAGCATCTGAAAGCCGTCCTGTATTAACAGGGGTGAATTGGCAAATTCATGGTAATGAATTAATTTGTATTGCAACAGATAGTCACCGTTTAGCTAGAAGAAAAACAATATTAGAAAATTTACCTACAGATGTAAACTCTGTCGTTATACCAGGTAAAAGCTTAAATGAACTAAATAAAATTTTAGGAGATTCGACAAATCCTGTTCAAATCGTTATTACAAACCAACAAGTTTTATTTAAAACAGAAAATGTTTTATTCTTCTCTCGTCTATTAGAAGGGAATTACCCAGAAACATCCCGTTTAATACCAGAAGAATTTAAAACAAACATTACAATTAACGGGAAATCCTTATTACAAGCAATCGATCGTGCTTCTTTATTAGCTCGAGAAGATCGTAATAATGTTGTACGTTTTGAAACATTCGACGGAAATATTGTTGAAATTTCATCTAACTCTCCTGAAATCGGAAAAGTAGAAGAGCAAATTCCTGTGGAAACATTAGAAGGGGAAAATTTAAAAATTTCCTTCAGTGCAAAATATATGATGGAAGCGTTAAAAGCAATTGATGGACAAGATGTAGTCATTCAATTTACAGGTGCAATGAGACCATTTACATTACGTTCTATACATGATGATGCAATTTTACAATTGATCTTACCAGTAAGAACTTATTAATCAAACATTATGGATAAATGAGATAGTCATTCGTGGCTATCTTTTTTATTTCTTTCGGTTACAAAAATTTCCTGACAACGCCCTTATCCTACTTTCCTTGGATTTTTTCCTTAATTTTAGGTATGATATAAGGATAGATGTACGTAATCGGAGGATGAATTTAATTTGGATGAAATTATAATTGATACAGAATTTATAACCCTTGGTCAAGCTTTAAAAGTTACAGATGCAATTAGCTCTGGTGGCATGTCTAAATGGTTCCTTCAAGAAAATGATGTATTTGTTAACGGTGAAATCGACAAAAGACGTGGCCGTAAACTACGACATGGCGATGTCATTAATATTCCTGGCTGTGGTAGATTTGTCATCGTCAATAAGAACGGAGAAAATTAAATGTTCATCGAGCATTTACAGCTTACAAATTATCGTAACTATGAATCATTAACATTAGATTTTTCACCCAAAATTAATGTGTTTATTGGGGAGAACGCTCAAGGTAAAACAAATGTAATGGAATCTATCTATGTTTTAGCCATGGCAAAATCCCATCGAACAAGTAATGATAAAGAATTAATCCGTTGGCAAGCAGACTATGGTAAAATAGATGGTGTTGTCCAAAATCGTTACGGTAGTTTTCCAATGGAATTGTCTGTTACGAAAAAAGGCAAAAAGGGCAAAATAAACCATTTAGAACAAACGAAGTTAAGCAATTATATTGGTCAAATGAACGTGGTGATGTTTGCTCCTGAAGATTTAAACGTCGTAAAAGGTAGCCCGCAAATAAGAAGGCGGTTTATCGACATGGAAATAGGTCAAATATCGCCAGTGTATTTACATGAATTGCTTACATTTCAGAAATTATTAAAACAGCGCAATCATTTGCTGAAAATAAATCAAGGGAAACAGCAAATCGATGACGTTTTATTTGCTATTTATACTGAGCAATATATTCAGTCAGCTGTCCAAATTATTCGTAAAAGACTTCAATTTATACAACTTTTACAAGATTGGGCTGAAAAAATCCATTCTGGCATCTCACGTGGTCTTGAAAAGTTAACGATTCAATATCGAGCTACTTCTGGACTTAATCCAGAATGGAATGATGATGAAATGGCTACATACTTGGAAAAGAAGTTAGCAGAAGTAAGAAAGCGTGAGCTTGAAAGAGGGATTACATTAGTTGGTCCACATCGAGATGATTTACAGTTTTTGGTAAATGATTATGATGTTCAAACTTATGGATCACAAGGTCAACAACGTACAACAGCCTTATCTTTGAAACTAGCTGAAATAGAATTAATTAAGCAAGAGACGAAAGAGGCACCTATTTTACTTTTAGATGACGTATTGTCCGAATTAGATGATTATCGCCAATCACATTTATTAAACACCATTCAAGGTGAAGTGCAAACGTTTGTCACGACAACAAGTGTTGATGGGATTCATCATGAAACAATACAACATGCGAAAATGTTTCACGTGAAACAAGGTGTAATAGAAACTCAATAAATAAACAAATTAATTTAATTTTTTAATCTAAGCGAATTGTACTGTAGCCTTAAATTTTATGGCATTGGGAATAACAGTTAAAAAATTCGCTTAAGTTTTCATTTAGAAAGTTTTAGAAATTTTGATAAAGCTTTTTAATTTTGACACATACTGAGGTAATGAAAGAGTAGGTGAACATGGTGGCTTTAGAAGAGAAACAAGTTCAACAAGCTTATGATGCGGATCAAATTCAAGTTTTAGAAGGGTTAGAAGCTGTTCGTAAGCGTCCAGGGATGTATATTGGCTCCACAAGCTCTAAAGGGCTTCACCATTTAGTTTGGGAAATCGTGGATAACAGTATTGACGAAGCATTAGCAGGTTATTGTACAGAAATTACGGTTGCAATTGAAAAAGACAACTGGATTCGTGTAGAAGATAATGGTCGTGGTATTCCAGTCAATATTCAAGAAAAAATGGGAATGCCAGCAGTTGAAGTTATTATGACAGTTCTACATGCTGGTGGTAAATTCGGCGGTGGCGGATATAAAGTATCAGGTGGTCTTCACGGTGTAGGTGCATCTGTAGTGAATGCTTTATCTGTTGCAACGGAAGTATATGTAAAACGTGATGGTCATATTCATTCCATCAAATTCGAACGAGGTAAAACTGTTCAACCAGTAAAAATTATTGGTGATACTGAGGAGACAGGTACAACAACTCGTTTTAAAGCGGATCCAGAAATTTTCAAAGAAACAACTGTTTACGAATATGATATTTTAGCAACTCGTATACGAGAACTTGCTTATTTAAACCGTGGTATTCGCATTACTATTGTGGATGAACGAGAAGAAGAAAAGCGCATAAACACATATCACTTTGAAGGTGGTATTCGTGAGTATGTAGAGCATTTAAATAAAACAAAAGAACCGATTCATGACCCAATTGATATCATGGGTGAAAAAGATGGTATTTCGGTTGAAATTGCAATGCAGTATAATGCTGGATTCTCTTCTAACATTTATTCATTTGCTAACAATATTAATACTTATGAGGGCGGTACTCATGAATCAGGTTTTAAAACAGCCCTTACACGAGTAATTAATGACTATGCACGTAAAGGAAATTTATTAAAAGATACTGAAGGAAATTTAACTGGTGAGGATGTAAGGGAAGGATTGACGGCAATTATATCTGTCAAACACCCTGATCCACAATTTGAAGGACAAACGAAAACAAAATTAGGAAATTCAGAAGTAAGTTCCATTACAAACTCTTTATTTTCTGATGGTTTTGAACGTTTCATGTTAGAAAATCCTTCTGTAGCACGAAAAATCGTAGAAAAAGGATTAATGGCTGCTCGTGCCCGTGTTGCAGCGAAAAAAGCACGTGAATTTACACGCCGTAAATCTGCTTTAGAAGTATCCAGCCTTCCAGGAAAACTTGCAGACTGTTCTTCTACTAATCCTGCTGAGTCAGAAATTTATATTGTAGAAGGTGATTCCGCAGGCGGTTCTGCTAAATCAGGGCGTGATCGTTACTTCCAAGCGATTTTACCGTTGCGCGGAAAGATTTTAAACGTTGAAAAGGCAAATATTAATCGAATTTTGTCGAATGCTGAAATTCGTGCGATGATTACAGCGTTTGGTACAGGTATTGGAGAAGAATTTGATTTAGAAAAAGCACGTTATCATAAAATCGTTATTATGACAGATGCCGATGTTGATGGTGCTCATATTCGTATTCTTTTATTAACATTCTTCTTCCGCTTTATGCGTCCGCTAATTGAAGCTGGTTATGTATATGCGGCTCAACCACCTTTATATCAAGTGAAACAAGGTAAACATGTTGAGTATTGTTATTCAGATGAAGAACTACAAGCGATATTAGAACGCTTACCAAGCATGCCGAAACCAGTCGTCCAACGTTATAAAGGTCTAGGTGAAATGAATGCTGAACAACTTTGGGATACAACGATGGATCCAGAGCATCGCACGCTTCTTCAAGTTGAATTAGATGATGCAATGAAAGCAGATCAAATCTTCCAAGAATTAATGGGGGATGAGGTCGAGCCTCGTCGAAAATTCATTGAAGATAATGCGGTATATGTACAAAACTTAGACATTTAACTTGGTTCTGAAGGGAGGTCTTTCATATGTCTGAAAATCAACATGAAGGTGTAAAAGGAATAAAAATAAGTGAAGAAGTACAAACATCGTTTTTAAACTATGCAATGAGCGTTATCGTATCACGGGCATTACCAGATGTACGTGATGGTTTAAAACCGGTACACCGTCGTATTCTATATGGAATGCATGAGCTAGGAAATACGTCAGATAAACCATATAAAAAATCTGCTCGTATTGTTGGAGACGTAATGGGGAAATACCATCCCCATGGTGACTCATCAATTTATGACGCCATGGTACGTATGGCGCAAGATTTTAGTTATCGATATATGTTAGTAGATGGTCATGGTAACTTTGGTTCTGTCGATGGCGACGGAGCTGCGGCGATGCGTTATACAGAATCTCGTATGTCCAAAATAACAATGGAAATGTTACGAGATATTAATAAAGATACGATTGATTATCAAGCAAACTATGATGGAAATGAAAAAGAGCCTATCGTATTACCAGCTCGTATTCCAAACCTTTTATTAAACGGTGCCTCTGGTATTGCGGTAGGGATGGCAACAAACATTCCACCCCATCAATTAGGGGAAACAATCGATGCGGTTATCGCTTTATCTGAAAATCCAGCGATTACAACAGAAGAGTTAATGGAAATTATCCCAGGTCCTGATTTTCCAACTGGTGGTTTAATACTAGGACGAAGTGGTATTCGCCGAGCATACGAAACAGGTCGTGGTTCCATTACTGTCCGTGCTAAAGCAGAAATTGAAACGAAATCGAATGGTAAAGAAACAATTATCGTTCATGAAATACCATACCAAGTTAATAAGGCAAGATTAATTGAGAAAATTGCTGAATTAGTACGGGATAAAAAGATTGATGGCATTACGAATTTACGAGATGAATCCGATCGACGTGGTATGCGTATTGTTATTGAAGTTCGTAAAGATGCAAATGCTAACGTTATCCTTAATAATTTATATAAACAAACTGCTATGCAATCTAACTTTGGCGTGAACATGCTAGCATTAGTTAATGGTCAACCGAAAGTTTTAAGTTTAAAAGAAGTGCTGTTCCATTACTTAGAACATCAAAAAGTTGTGATTACACGCCGTACGCAGTTTGAATTAAGAAAAGCTGAAGATCGTGCACATATTTTAGAAGGTTTAAGAATCGCCCTAGATCATATTGATGAAATTATTAGTATTATTCGTTCTTCTCGATCTGGTGATGAAGCTAAACCGGTATTAATGGAACGTTTTAATTTAACTGAACGTCAAGCGCAAGCAATTTTAGATATGCGTTTAGTACGTTTAAGTGGTTTAGAACGGGAAAAAATTGAAAATGAATATCAAGAACTTCAAGTATTAATTGCTGAGTTAAAAGCAATTTTAGCCGATGAAAGTAAAGTAATTGATATTATTCGAACAGAATTGACAGAAATTAAAGAACGATATAATGATAAACGCCGTACAGAAATTACTGCTGGTGGACTTGAAATGATCGAAGATGAGGATTTAATTCCTCGTGAAGATTCTGTTATTACATTAACGCATAATGGCTACATAAAGCGACTTGCTTCTAATACGTACCGAAGCCAAAAACGTGGTGGTCGTGGTGTGCAAGGAATGGGTACCCATGAAGATGATTTCGTTGAACATTTATTGTTCACTTCAACCCACGACACAATTCTATTCTTTACATCAAAAGGGAAAGTATACCGTGCCAAAGGATATGAAATCCCTGAGTTTGGTCGAACAGCAAAAGGTTTACCAATTGTAAATTTGTTACCTTTAGAGAAAGAAGAAAAAGTAACAGCCATGATTCATGTTAATGAATTTAAGGAAGATGCTTACTTTATCTTTACAACTAAAACAGGTATTACAAAACGTACGCAACTATCACAATTTGCTAATATTCGTACAAGTGGATTAATCGCAATTCATTTACATGATGATGATGATTTAATTTCAGTTCGATTAACCGACGGAACGAAGGATGTTATTATCGGAACCCATGATGGTATGTTAATCCGTTTCAAAGAAGAAGAAATTCGTTCGATGGGACGTACAGCATCAGGTGTACGTGGTATAAAACTTCGTGAAGGCGATTATGTAGTAGGGATGGAAATAGTTGAACCAGGCCAAGAAATTTTAGTTGTTACTGAAAAAGGTTATGGAAAACGTACTCCTGAATCAGAATATCGTCTACAAAGCCGTGGTGGTGTAGGTCTTAAAACAATCCAAATTACGGAGAAAAATGGTCCGATGTGTGCTGTTAAAACAGTAGACGGATCAGAAGATATTATGTTAATTACGATTAACGGAATTTTAATCCGTATGGATGTTAATGATATTTCCATCATTGGACGAAGTACTCAAGGTGTTCGTTTAATTCGTCTAAGTGAAGATGAGTTAGTTGCAACAGTAGCCCGTGTAAAGAAAGATGAAGAAACCGAAGAAGATATAGCAGATGAAGATAATACAACTGCTGAATTAAACAATGATTCAGTAATAGATTCTTCTGAGACAGATTCTGAAACAGAAGAATAAAATGAACAAACTGATTCAAAGGTTCAAATGAACTTTTGAATCAGTTTTTTTATTTGTTTAATGATGAAATACCTAAAAAAGTATATAGAATTTAAAATCTTCTTTCTTTTAATAGTTATCCTAGTTGCTAAAAGAGAAATAAATAGTCTTTTTATGCTATTCTGAATGCACTCTATCATAGATTTTCAGTTTAAATTCGATTATTAAGGGATATATATAAATTTTGAACTTAAAATATAGTATAATATATCTAAAAAAAAACGATATAACTATTTCTTTAGATACACAAACTGCAATTTCAAACTATCAAAGGAGGTTTTTAGGTTGGAGGCTACATATGTCAATACAAATGAACTTCTAATAGGAAAAGTAGTAGCGGAGGATATATTTGCTAATACCCAATTTCCAATCATTTATAAAAATACAATCATTACTCAAGAACATTTACACATTTTAACCGCCTTTCAAATTGCTAATATACCAGTCCTAGTTGATGATAATGCAAAACAATCTATTGAATCGAATGCGAATGGTAATTTGGAAGTGCAGCAAGTTAAGATTTCGTTTGAAACGAAATTTCAACTTGCTGTTGCTGATTATAAGAAGTTATTCCTTGGCTGGGAAGCTGGTTCAAAAATTGATATAACAAAGGTTAGAGGCATTATTTTACCTTTAGTAGAAGAGTTCTTAACAGACCGTTCAATTCTTTTTAAGTTAAATAACATCTCAAACACTAAAGAATATTTATATAACCATTGTATTGCAACCGGATTAATAGCTGCTTTAATTACCCATAAACTTGGTTACAACCAAGGATATGTATTTCAAATGGCTATTGCAGGAACTTTAGCGGACAGCGGGATGGCTAAAGTTCCTTACCGAATAAGAGAAAAAAAAGGCTCTTTAAACGAGACAGAGTTTTTTGAAATACGGAAACACCCTCTTTATAGTTTTCAAATGGTTAAGAGCTTACCAGCCATAAAAGAAGAAATGAAGTTAGCAATTTATCAGCATCATGAACGTTTAGATGGTAGTGGTTATGTGGATGGAGTTAAATTAGGGAAAATTTCTTTATTTTCACAAGCTATTGCCATCGCTGATACATTTCATGCAATGACGAGCGATCGGGTATACTGTCCAAAAGAATCTCCATTTAAAGTAATTGAGATGATAAAGCAATCTGAATTTGGTAAGTTTGATATTAAAGTAGTTCAAACGCTTACGGATTTAGTAGCTAGACTCCCAATAGGTACTCAAGTTGAAGTATCCAATTTAGGGTATGGTGAAATTATCTTTAATAATCATCTTGCTCCTACACGCCCGTTAATAAAATTAATAAATAGTGGGGAAATGATTGATCTCTCTAAACAAAGAGATTTATATATTTCTCAAGTTATGTTTAACTAGAGGAGATTTTTCTCCTCTTTTTAGGAGAATTAATTAACAATACATGTGGTTGTACTATGAATAGAACAATAGGTTTTAACGAAACGAGGTAACAGATTTCATTTTTAAAAAAATTTTGAGGAAAGTGTTGACTTCGTATTAAAACCTTGTTATTATAAATAAGTCGCCAAGAGGTGACGGATTAAATGAACCTTGAAAACTGAACAACAAAACGTTAATGAAATACAGTTTCAACTTAACAGTTGAAACAAAATTTTGGACATCATTATGATGCCAGTGTAAATTTAGAGCTTTATCAAATTTTCTTTTATGGAGAGTTTGATCCTGGCTCAGGACGAACGCTGGCGGCGTGCCTAATACATGCAAGTCGAGCGAACAGATAAGGAGCTTGCTCCTTTGACGTTAGCG
>NZ_RHLQ01000001.1:247197-302558 GCF_003711845.1 Lysinibacillus halotolerans | reverse complement strand
TAAACGATTTGATCGATTCAGATTAAAGGTGTTATTACACCATCAATATAAAAATATAGATGTTCGGGTCGCATAAATTAGGAGTGAGCTAAATGCTCACCCCAACATTTGACTTAGAACCCATTAATACGAACACGAACAATTAATTTGTTTTACTACTCGCATCAATAAAGGCTTTAAATAATTTTTGAGAATGTTCTTCTTGTGTAACTGCCATTTCTTCAGGGTGCCACTGAACCCCTATACAAAATGGATAATCTTTTAACTCTATCGCTTCAATAATTCCATCCGTTGCCTTTGCGGTAATGGAAAAAGATTCTGGAACGTCTTTAACTGATTGGTGATGGAACGAATTTACTGCTATTTTTTCTTTACCTATGATTTGGTGCAAATGACTATTTGACTTTATTTCAATATAGTGGGATGGTACATATCTACTTGCCCTTTGTTGATGAAGGATGGGCGTAGATTCATATTGGGAATTGATATCTTGATAAAGATTTCCTCCCATTGCGATATTCAACAATTGGATTCCACGACAAATACCGAAAATCGGTATTTTTCTTTCTAAAGCGACTTTAGTAAGTGTCATCTCCATTTGATCCCTTTCTAACATCACATGCCCTAAGTTTAAATGAGGCTCCTCATGAAAATAATGAGGGTGAACATCTACCCCACCCGTTAGTAATAAGCCATCGATTTTTGTAATAAATTGGGCCGCATCTTTTTCTACACCAAAGGGTAGCACAAATGGAATGCCACCTGCGTTTAAAATCGACTTCACATACGCTTCATTTATACAATACTGTCCATTGCTCTCCGTCATTGTCACACCAATAATCGGTTTCATCTAAGCACCTCCAGAATCAATCTATTACAAATAAAACTGTTATAGAATATTCTAGATAGGGTTAATTATCTCCTTTAAAAGGATTTATCTTTTCTGTTAAAGTACCTTCAAAATAAATAGATTAATTTACATTTAGACTTTGAACGAACATATAAATAGCGCCTACAAAAACACGCGGGCGCTATTAGATGATTAAGTAAAAGTGTAGCTATCAGCTATGTTTTAAACTATTAAAAAATCTAAGTTAAACTCTTAATATAATGGATTTTTTAAAAAAGTTTCTAAATCCATTTTTAAATTTTGCTTTACATCTTCATTTTCACAGTAGGTCGCATATGTTTTATAATATTTTATTAGCCCTTCATACATGGCTTTCATAAATGCTTTCTTTGGTAAGATAAAATCTTTACGAAATTCTAAGTCGTTAGGAAAAACTGATAATTCAAGTTGGGAGGGATTTTTTTTATCAGTGTTTAAAGAGATTGCTATTATTTCACCTTCAGGATGAAATACGTTAGCATATCCTTTTTCAAATGTTTCTTTTAATAAACTTTGGTAAGTTGCCCAAACATGGTCAATTAAAGAAAATATTGTTTGGCCAAAAATTTCACGACCGTTATATGTTACTTGAACGAACCCTCTAAATGGATATGGTGATTCTTCTATACTTGGGTTCATTAGCTTTCGAAGAATTTCTTCATTCTCCGGTTCATCAAATACATAGAAATTTTTCTCAATTTCATTTATTGGTTGTGGATCACTAAGCCAAGTGTCATAGCTTACCCAGGTTTTTACATTAAACAAGCATAATTCTCCTTCCTAATAAGGATTAACATAAGTTTTTTTAGGATAAATCTGTGTAACCCTTTTTGTGGTTCCATTAACCCCAATAACATAAGTTATATTATTATAAGTATAGTTAAATTGTTTAAATCCACTAGATGGTAACTTACTAGCATTTTGTTTTAAACCATTTAAAATATTTGTATCTAAACGTTGTATTGTCATTCCTTGATAAAAAAATGTTTGACTTGTTTTTCCCGGTGCCCAACTTCCATTCCAATGATTCATTGAATGGCGTTCTAAAAAATGTTTCATATCTGTTTTGGTAACACTGTAAGTTCTACCATTTGCTTTCACACTCTTTGTAGTATAATTCTTAACTGCATTTGCCGCAGCATTTTTAGGAGCAGGTACTAAAGTTTTAATAGTTTTACCTGCTGAATTTTTAAAATTGCTCTTGATACACCACTTACTATTGCTCTTGTAGCAATAACAGCAATTAATACACATAAAGGTCCACACATAGGTTGAATGTCTGGGATATTAGAAAATTCCGTTTCTTCTAATGCTAGTTCAGGATATATAATGTTATGTTTTGGTTTTTGTACCTCTAATTCTGATTCGACAAACTTAGTATTAATATCAATTGCTTCAATAGAATTATCCTTTATTTCTCCATCTGAAAATGTATTTGCACTGGAGTGGATAGGTCCGATTAAACTAAATATAAGGGTTATTACAGTTAATATGGAAATACTTTTTTTAAAGTTCATTTCATTAATCTCCCATTGATTATTAGTAGTATTAATGACATGTCAATTTTTTACACTCGAGCTATTTTTAGTCTAACATCCATTTACTGACATTATAACATTTATACAAAATTTACCATTAAAAAACCAAAATTATATCAAATTAGAACACGTTCTCATGGTTCCAATTTATATTTAAGTTAAAGAACTAAAGTATATTAAGCTGTTTCTTTTAAACTATAAAACCAGATTTTCAGAGCAAGCTTTAGTTTGGAGTAATCTTTAACTATAGTGGAACTAACTAACAATTATATTTTATTAACCGTACTAAATTCAAAATTGAACTATTATAATTCTTTATTTTAAATTTAACCATTATTCTTTCAAAAGGAGAATAATATACCACTTAACAATCAAGTCCCCATAGAAATAAACAGTAATAGCGGAAATAGCAATTGCCGGACCAAAAGGAAACGGAGTCTTTTTACCCTCTGCTCTTACTTTTAACGTTATAATCCCTATAATTAGTCCAATTATTGAAGCTAAAAACAATGTTAAAATCGTATTCTTCCATCCTAGAACAAGTCCAATTAAAAAGAAAAGTTTAATATCTCCCCCACCTATACCACCTTTTGACACAAATGCGATGAAGTAAAGCATCCCAAAACCTATAATGGCACCTACAACACTATCCCACCATGGATCAAGAGGCACTAATATTCTGCCTAAAATTAAAAAAGGTAAAAAGAAAAGGAGTATTTTATCAGGGATAATCATGTAAACAATGTCGGAAACAACAATAATGATTAATAGAGAGATAAATAGGAGAACTACTGCTAATTCCGAAGTAAAACCGATTTTGTATGTAGCCATCGTGAAGAGAATGCCAGTTAAAAGTTCAATCCATAAATAGAGCGGAGAAATTTTCGTACCACATGTCCGACATCTCCCTCTTAAACATAAGTATGAAACTACAGGTATTAAGTCGAGGGGTGTTAATCGCCGTTTACATTTTGAACAATGGGAAGGTGGTTCGACGATTGATTCATTTTTCGGGACTCTTAATCCTACTACATTGAAAAAGGAACCTAAAACAAGCCCGATGATGAATGGGAATACTACAAAACTAATTTCCATTTACAACACCTCTAAAACTTGTTGAATCAATATATGTTATAGCTGTTAATAATTTTAAAGTATATTTCATAAAATTGGAATTTTTGTTAATATGAAGATGATCGGAAGGAGGTAATTTTAATGCTAGTAGAAGTGGAATTTCCAAGCTTATTAACTATTGGTTTTACCTTTGTTCTATTCATTTTTGCATTATCTACTATCATGTTGTGGGTTAAAAACAGAAAAAATAGTATAGCATATGCTTTTATTTTATTACACTTATTGTTATTATCAATTAGTTTTTATTTCTTTATGAATGGCTTTAATTTAGAAATCGATCAATATCATCCAATGGCTTCAGAAGAAAACTCTGCTCAAATTGGAATGGCAAGTATCTTTTGGGCGATCAGTATGATTAGCCTATTAATCGCCATATTTCAATTTACACGTTATACGAAAAATCGTTAATTGAAACCAAAAACTTTCCCCTCTGTGACCACCCTTTACGAAGAAATTTTATATTAATTTCCTTCATAATTCAAAAACCCGGTATACATCAATGCATACCGGGTAGAGAAAATGACGATTAGTACATTTTCATATATTGTTCGCGTTCCCAAGGGTGAACAGCTGTACGGAACATATCAAATTCGATTTCTTTTGCTTCTCTAAAGTTCGCATAAATATGTTCACCTAGTGCACGTTTCACAACTTCATCGTTTTCTAATGCAACAAGTGCATCACTTAGTGAAGCTGGTAAGTTGTCAATACCATTTGCTTTACGCTCTTCTTCACTCATAATATAGATGTTACGGTTGATTGCAGCTGGTGGTGTCATTTTTTGACGAATACCTTCTAAACCAGATTCTAAAATTACAGCTAATGCTAAATAAGGGTTAGCAGAAGGGTCTACTGAACGTAATTCGATACGAGTCGATAAACCACGAGAAGCTGGTACACGAATTAAAGGTGAACGGTTTTGAGCTGACCAAGCTACGTAACATGGTGCTTCATAACCAGGTACTAAACGTTTATAAGAGTTTACAGTTGGATTTGTAATCGCTGTAAATCCTTGTACGTGAGCTAATACACCTGCCATGAATTGCATCGCCGTTTCAGATAAACCGATTTCAGCTTTTTCATCGAAGAACGCGTTTTCTTTTCCTCTGAATAAAGAAACGTTACAGTGCATACCAGAACCGTTTACACCGTAAAGTGGTTTTGGCATAAATGTCGCATGTAAACCGTGTTTACGAGCGATTGTTTTTACAACCAATTTGAATGTTTGGATGTTATCACATGCTTCTACAACATTTGCATATTTGAAGTCAATTTCGTGTTGTCCTGGAGCCACTTCATGGTGAGAAGCTTCAATTTCAAAGCCCATTTCTTCTAATTCTAATACGATATCACGACGGCAGTTCTCACCAAGGTCTGTTGGTGCTAAGTCGAAGTATCCACCATCATCATTTAATTCTAATGTTGGTTCACCTTTTTGATCTAATTTGAATAGGAAGAATTCTGGTTCTGGCCCTAAGTTAAAGCTAGTGAATCCTAGCTCTTCCATATTCGCTAATACACGTTTTAAGTTTGAACGTGGGTCACCAGCAAATGGTGTTCCATCTGGATTTACGATATCACAGATGAATCGTGCCACTTTCCCTTTTTCAGCAGTCCATGGGAATACCATGAATGTATCAAGATCAGGATATAAATACATATCTGATTCTTCAATTCGAACAAAACCTTCAATAGAAGAACCATCAAACATCATTTTGTTATCTAATGCTTTGTCTAATTGACTTACTGGAATTTCAACGTTTTTAATTGTTCCTAGAATGTCCGTAAATTGTAGACGAATATATTTTACTTCTTTTTCTTCTACAAGACGCTTAATATCATCTCTTGTATATTTTGCCACAGTATTCCACACTCCTACTTTTCCCTTATTTAGCAATTTTATTTTTTATAATTCACGCGTTTTTTTATTGATAGAAACGCGATAAATCCCCTTGTCGTAAAGAAGTTTTTTGATGACGTCCTGCCATACGCATTTCTTCGCGTAATATACGACGTAACTCTGAATCTGAAATTTCTTCTTTTGCTTTTACAGCTTGAACCGCAGGATTATTTTTCATTTCAAATACTTTCTTAATACCTGCCATGTTCACGCCTTGCTCTAACATATCTTTTATATCTAGAAGCGTATCGACATCATTTAAAGAAAACATTCTTCGATTCCCTTCCGTACGGTGTGGCTGAATTAAATCGTGTTCTTCATAGTAGCGAATTTGACGCGCTGACAGTTCGGTTAACTGCATAACCGTACCAATCGGTAAAAGCGGCATCGATCTTCGTAATTCACTTGATCTTCTTTCACTTCCCATTTAATTCACCTCCCTTACTACATATCATACCTTCAGTAAGGTAGCTTGTCAATTCTACGTTAGAAAAACTAACATTATAGAGAAAACAGGCAAAACTTCTTTCATTTTAGTTAGAATTTGCTTAAAATTGATTATTTTTAGTTTCTTTATAATGACACGAACTGTTAAAAAGAATGAAAAAATAGGTTAAAATACATAAAAATTTTTTTCATCATGTAAGTCATTTTAAAAAAATAGCCATAAAAAAAATGCAGAAACTATTGATATCAACGGTTTCTGCAGAATAACGTACCATTCTACATAAAAATGTGAGGTTTTTCTTAATAGCGGAATTTTTTAGAGGATAGTCCGATTTCAATGACAACATAAAGGAAATTTAAATATAACCTAAGGGCGAATAGAATAATTTCACTTTCCCGAATATAATGACTGCGCATTACATCAATTTCGTACACTGTGTAAAGTGCGAAAGCTAATACAAAAATACCCGCAACGACAAGGAAGAACGTACTGCTTACTGGAATGAATATATATATAAATCCAAAGACTACGAACACAATGAGAACAGTAAAAAAGTAAATTAGCACATCGGAAATAACGATGACAAATCGCATTCCGATTAAAGCAATTAATAAAAAAATAAGAATAGTACCTATAAATACCGAGACGACAAGTGCTGCACCAAGCCATTCAATTAAAATCACAAGAAATAAGAAATGGAGAACCCCCATTAAAAAGGGAATAATAAAAATAATGACACTCCCAAGCCGCATTATAAACGTAAAAACAATCATTCCAATACAAATAATTGATAAAAGAATAACGACTGATATCGGTAATAAAAGAGCAAACAATACGCCGACGACGGTAAGAATCCACATCAATATAAAAAGTTTTAAAATGAGGTCGTAGTTCCGATTTCTACTAATTTGCCCCATACACAACCCCAATCATGGAAAGTTTTATTAACACTATATTTTTCAAACGGAAAGTATATTAATAAATTCCTTAAAGTTTCCTCCTTATTTTAAGTGTTAAAATCAAAAAAATATCATCTACAGAATACTTCCTCTATTTCCAACTAAAAAAGACGACTTAAAATAAGCCGCCTTTCATTTATTATTTTAATTTTTGTACCGCACTACAAACAGCATATTTCACATGTTCGTAAGTAAGTCCACCTTGAATATAAGCTGTATATGGCGGTCGAATGGGTCCGTCTGCTGTTAACTCAATACTGGACCCTTGTACAAAGGTACCGGCTGCCATAATGACATCATCTTCATATCCTGGCATATAAGCTGGAACTGGTGCAAAGTGGGCATTAATTGGTGAAGCTGCTTGAATCTCCTGACAAAACGCTACCATTTGATCGGCCGTTTGGAAGGAAACTGATTGAATTAAATCCGTACGTTTCGCTGTAAAGTGAGGATACGTCGTCATGCCAATTTCCTCTAGCATTGCTGAAGTAAAGACAGCTCCTTTTAAACTTTGTGCTACTACATGTGGCGCTAAAAAGAATCCTTGGTAAAAGTCAGCTAACGTATTTAAAGAAGCACCTGCTTCTGCTCCAATACCTGGTGAAGTCATTCGATAAGCACATTTCTCTACTAAATCTGCACGACCTGCAATATACCCACCAATTTTTGCAAGACCGCCACCTGGATTTTTAATTAATGATCCTGCCATTAAATCCGCTCCTACTTCCGTAGGCTCCATTGCTTCTACAAATTCTCCATAGCAGTTGTCCACAAAAATGACCACATCAGACTTGATTTCGCGAATTTTTTGACACAATTCTTGAATTTCTTCTATTGTAAAGGAAGGACGTGTAGCATAACCTTTCGAACGTTGAATCGCGACCATTTTTGTTTTGTCACCAATCGCAGCTCCCACTCCTTCCCAATCGATAAATTGATCCTCAATTAAATCAACATGGGAATAACCGATGCCAAAATCCTTAAGGGAGCCTGTGTCTTTGTCTCCCCCATCGACAATCGATTGAAGGGTATCATACGGTTTTCCTGTAATGTAGACTAATTCATCTCCAGGTCTTAACACACCAAATAAACTTAACGTAATGGCGTGAGTACCTGAAATAATTTGACCCCGAACAATGGCAGCTTCTGCTCCAAATGTTTCTGCATAGACCCTTTCTAAATTATCCCGGCCTTCATCGTCATAGCCATAACCAGTCGATGGATGCAAATGAAAGTCACTTACTTGATGTTTTCGAAAAGCGGCCAATACTTTTTGTTGGTTATAAAATGCCATTTCATCGATTTTTTTATGAAATGGCTGTATTTTATCTTCCACTTTTTTTGCTAATTGCAACGTCTCTGGCTGCAATGTTGAAATAAATGCCATGTTTAAAACTCCGTTTCTTTTTACTGCAATAACTAAATATCCTATATCATCTTATCAATTCTCGGAAGCATTTCAACTATTTTAGAACGGATAGTAGAAAGAAACGTTCAATAACACCCTTTATAAAGTTTGTTTTCTATTAACCAAAAAATAAATCGAGGATATTGGAAGTAGTGGAAACCTGTTTATTATAAAATTCCGAATATCCACAGTTATTACAATAAACAACGATAAATTCATTCTTTTGGACATCAAACATTTTCGATAATCCTGTTCCCGTCATTGCTACTTCCTTTTTCCCTGCATCTTGACTACCACATTTTATACATCCATTTTTAGTCATGTATCGATTCCCCTTTCAAATTTAATTGATATACGACAATAAATGGAAATGGTTTCATATGTACTTTTATTTTACCTTTAAAAAGCTGGTTTCATGCTATCTCCATCCCAACCAATCATCCTATAATTCGAGGAAAAAAGATTTTCTTTAAATTAAAAATTTTCCCTTTACTATCCTCTATGAAACTGCTATTCTCAATGTTGCATGTTAAGTTAAGGAGGCAATTTTATGGCATGGGAAGTATTTAGTATCATTGGGACCATTGCCTTTGCAATTTCTGGT
The DNA here is from genome assembly GCF_003711845.1 of Lysinibacillus halotolerans. Taxonomy (GTDB): domain Bacteria; phylum Bacillota; class Bacilli; order Bacillales_A; family Planococcaceae; genus Ureibacillus; species Ureibacillus halotolerans. The sequence continues at coordinate 293,678 of NZ_RHLQ01000001.1, read as the reverse complement.
GCGATTGTAGCCATGGAAGAAGAATATGATCTTTTTGGTGTGTATTTACTAGGGATTGTCACAGCATTTGGTGGAGGAGCTGTTCGAAATTTATTAATTGGTTTGCCAGTTTCTACCCTTTGGAGCCAAGAAATGATGTTTCAAATTGCCATTGCAGCAATTACTATCTTTTTCCTTGTTCCACATCATTTAATTAAACATTGGAATCGTTGGGGCAATTTTACGGATGCAATCGGGTTGTCTGCCTTTGCCATTCAAGGCGCAATTTATGCCGTATCATTAGAACTTCCGATTAGTGCCGTCATTGTTGCAGCCGTTTTAACTGGTTCCGGTGGTGGAATTATTCGAGATTTATTAGCACGGAGAAAACCATTAGTACTTCGTGATGAAATATACGCTGTATGGGCAGCAGGTGCAGGTTTAATGATCGGGTTAGAATTAGTTGAAGGAGATCTTTTCCTATACGCTTTATTTGTCGTCATTACAACTTTACGTATACTATCTTATATGAAGCATTGGAGACTTCCAGTAAGGACTTTAAAAAAGACTGAAGAAAGCCCAACTTTTAAACTTTCAACAAATAACAAAGCACATAGATAATCTATTTAAATAAACGACCCCGTAAACTCAAGTGCACAGTTTACGGGGTTTATTTATTTAACATTGAAAAATTGGAATACCTATTATTTAAATTCTAATTCACCATCGTAGGCCATCATACCGCCTTCTAAGTTAACCACTTTGAAACCTTGGGATTCTAAATACTCCCCAGCATTGGCACTACGGACGCCACCTTTACAAACCATAATATATTCCTTTGATTTATCTAATTCAGGTGCACGTTCTGGAATAGAGCCTAGTGGAATATGAATTGCCCCTGGAATCATTCCATGTTCTACTTCAAAATCTTCGCGTACATCGATAATATTTAAATCTTCATTTGCATCTAATAAATCGATTAACTCATCCGTTGTCATTGTTTTCATCATTGAAACCTCCAAATTTAAAACTATTGTCATTATAATGAAAAATTAGGTTCCCCGCAATTTACTGGATTGTGATATGTAACTTGAATAAGAAAAAAACCGGCAAGTAATTAACTGCCGATTTTGTTACGATTGTCCTTCTCCTTCTGGCGTAAGTGAAACATGCTTAGAAGGTGTGAAAGTTGATATTGCGTGTTTATAAATTAGATGTTGTTTTCCGTCCACTTCTAATAAAACGGTAAAATTATCATAAGACTTCACTAACCCTTTTAGTTGGAAGCCATTTAATAAAAATACTGTAACAAATGTGTTGTTTTTCCGTAAATTATTTAGAAAAGTATCTTGAAGATTGATTGATTTCACGCCCAATACACCTCATCTATTTCTATTTTGGATAGTCATATAGTAATGTATTCGGCAACTCGACATTATTTTCCTTCTTCATTATTGAAAAATTTAGAATATTTTTCAATGGCATGCCAATCTGTTCCAATCCATTGAACATCCATTTTATTTCGGAAGTATGTTAATTGACGTTTGGCGTAGCGTCTCGAATTTTGTTTTAATTGTTCGATTGCCTCTGCTAACGTTATTCGCCCGTCCAAATAATCATAGAGCTCTTTATATCCAATAGCCTGAACAGATTGTACATTTCGGATTCCACGTTCCCACAATCCACGAACCTCTTCAAGCAACCCATTTTCCATCATAAGGTCAACCCTTAAATTAATGCGTTCATATAATTTTTCTCGATCCATGTCTATTCCAATGATTAAATGATTGTATAAAGGAATTGTCCCCCGATTATGTTCTTCGCTTGCCTTAGAAACACCGTGAAGTTCGATCATTTCTAATGCTCGAATAACACGGCGAGTGTTATTCGGATGGATTGTTTTCGCTGTTTCTGGATCTAGCTCGGCTAACTTAGCATGCATAGCATCGGGTCCAATTTCCATCAACTGATCATAATATTTTTTCCGCGCTTCTTCATCGACTTCTTCTTTCGTAAATTGAAAATCGTAAAGAACCGCTTGTACATAAAGGCCTGTTCCACCAACGATAATCGGTAACTTTCCACGCCCTTGTATTTCAGCGATTTTTTCTCGAACTAACGATTGATATTCCGCAACGGAAAAACTTTCTGTCGGCTCTTTAAAGCTCAATAAATGATGGGGAACACCTTCCATCTCTTCTTCCGTAACTTTGGCCGTCCCAATATCGAGTCCTTTATATATTTGCATCGAATCTCCGTTTATAATTTCGCCATTAAATGCCTTTGCCATTTTAATACTTAAAGCTGTTTTTCCTGAAGCAGTTGGGCCAACAATGGCCACTACTTCGATTGTGTCTTCCTTCATCTACTTAACCACCGTGTTATCACATGAAACACATGTTCATTATTTTTTTCCTTTAAAATTTCATGTCGCATCCCCTCAAAGAGATAGACGACAACATCCGTTAAACCAGCATTTTTAAGTTCCTTAGCAACTTTGAATACACCAGAACCACTACTACCAACGGGATCTTCACTTCCGCTTATTAAAAGTATCGGTAAGTCCTTTCGGATGTTCATGAGTTCCTTTTTCCGATGAATTAACAATAATCCATCGGTTAAGTCTACAAAAAATTGATTGGTCGGCACAAAGCCACAGTAAGGGTCTTGAATATATTTTTCTACTTCCTCATCATTATTACAAAGCCAATCATAAAGAGTTTTCGCATTCAATACATTCCGATTAAAACTACCGAAACTTAAATCATTCATTAATTGACTAGGCATATTTTTTCCCTTTACGACACAAAGGGATTTCGCAAGGGCATTTCCCAGTTTATGCACCGTAGTCGTCATTCCGGTACCACATAAAATGCATTTATCAATCATGCCGCTATAGAGCTGAATAAAACGACGAGCGATAAAAGACCCCATACTATGTCCAAAAAGTATCGTTTCTTGAACATTTTGGCCAACACTATAATGCTGAATGACTTCGAATACATCTTCGACTACACGATTGAACCCATTATCATCGCCAAAATAGCCAAGTTGTCCATTTAATTCAGCCGTTTGCCCATGACCGCGATGATCATGGGCTGTAACGAAATAACCTTGAGCTGCTAATGCTAAAGCAAAGGATTCATATCGACCTCCATGCTCTGCCATTCCATGCAAAATATGAAAATGTCCCTTCGGTTTGTTCTTCGGTTCAAATTTACGGACAAAAATTTTATGTCCATCATCCATTTGAAGAACTTCTGTTAGCTTTTCCAATCAAGTTTCACCCTATTTCATTGGATTTTTCGCATCTTCAATATATTGTTCTAGTTGCATTTTATAAAAGACTTTTTCACTGTCCGAATAGCCTAAAATGTTGCTCATAATTTCAATAATTTGTTCCCGATATTGCTCCACTAATTCAATATTGAAGAATAGATAGCCCGTTCTACGAATAAAGAAATCACTTGGTGTCATCGCCATTTCATAATAAATAGAATAAAGCAGTTCCGCATAGAGAGAAAGGGGAATTGTTATTTCACTCGTATTGACAGATTTCGCATATTGGAACACTTCATCGACATTTGTACCGTATCTTTCAACTAACTTTTTCGCTTCATCAAAAGGAATACCTAACTCAATTCCTGTTCTCGATTTGTTCGCTACATAATCTTTGAAATTGAAAGAATTTAAACCTTTTGCTCCCGATATTGATAATTCCTTCGTAACACATTCGGATGCATGTTTAAATTTATGGATTTTCACGATTTTATCGACAATTGTTTCGGCCATTTGTCGATAGCCCGTTAATTTCCCTCCCGCAACAGTTAAAAGACCACTTGGAGCGACCCAAATTTCATCTTTACGGGAAATTTCAGACGGATCCTTTCCTTCTTGGGAAATTAAAGGACGTACTCCAGCCCAAGTCGATTCGATGTCACTTGTATTAATTGTTACTTTCGGGAATATATAATGAATGGACTTAATTAAATACTCAATATCTTCTTTCGTTGCAACTGGCTGTACTAAATCATCTTCGAAAAATGTATCCGTCGTTCCTACATAAGTCTTACCATCTCGAGGAATGGCAAAAACCATACGGCCATCTTCTGTATCAAAATATACTGCTTGTTGTAATGGCAGTTTAGATTGATCGATTACAATATGAACCCCTTTAGTATGACGAATATTTTTCTTATTATGGATTTTATCCATTTTTCGCACTTCGTCTACCCATGGACCTGTCGCATTTACAATTTGGTGAGCATGGATTGTAATGCGTTCGCCCGTTATTTCATCTCGTACATTTGCCCCAACTATTTTTTTCTTTTTATATTCAAAATCCGTTACCCGTGCGTAGTTAAGACATACACATTGGTATTCTACTGCTTTTTTCAATACTTCCATCGTTAGTCGGGCATCATCTGTTTTATACTCAACGTAATATCCTGCACCGAGTAATCCTTCCGTTTTCAATAAAGGTACTTTATCAAGGGCTTCTTTTGATGAAAGCATTTTGCGGCGTTCTTCTTTACGTACTTGGGCTAACCGATCGTAAAGGGTAAGGGCAGCTCTAGTCGTCATTTTCCCTAAAGTTCCTTCTTTATAAAGCGGAAGCAACATCCACTCTGGACGTGTAACATGGACTCCATTTTCATAAACGATTTCCCGCTCACGGCCCACTTCCGCCACAAGTCCGACTTCCAATTGTTTTAAATATCTTAATCCTCCATGGACAAGCTTTGTAGAACGACTGGAAGTACCTGCTGCAAAATCTTGCATCTCTACAAGGGCAACAGACAGTCCACGGGAAGCAGCATCTAAGGCGATGCCTGCTCCTGTAATGCCACCGCCAATAACAAGAACATCAAAAGAATAACGATTTAATGTATTTAATATGTTCGAACGCTCTTTAAATGAAAACATGATGAATTCCCCTTTACAAAAGATTTGTTGATAAAACATATTTAATGATTTATAAAACTTGTATTTTATTCGATTATAACTAAATAGTATCCAATGTGAAATAACGCCTATTCACTATCTTGAAATAATCCGTTACTACATAACCCGTTTAAACATTTTCTCGACTTCATAAGTAGAAAAATGAATCATAACCGGTCGACCGTGGGGACATGTAAAAGGATTATCGGCTTTCCGTAAATCATTTAATAATACGACCATTTGCTCTTTCGTCAAATAGTAATTGGCTTTAATAGACTTCTTACAGCTCATCATAATGGCCGCATCTTCCCGAAGTTTTTTCACATCAGCTTTCCGTGTTTTTAACACTTGTTCAATCAATTCTTCAATAATTTCCTGCTCAAAGCCCTTTGGGAACCAAGTCGGGTGCTCCCGTACGACAAAGGAAGACTGTCCAAAGTCTTCTAAAAAGACACCGACTTCTTGCAAGGCTTGTAAATTTTCTTTTAAAATGATTGCTTCGTCTGCTGAATAATGGAAAGTTAAAGGAAGTAACAAAGATTGTCGTTCGTTTGGATTCACTTCCCCAACCTTTTCCCGGAAATATTCATATTTAATTCGCTCTTGGGCTGCATGCTGATCAATTAAATAAAAGCCATCTTCCATTTGGGCAACAATATAAGTACCGTGAATTTGCCCGACGATTTCCAGCTCTGGGAATGGTTCTTTCTTTTCCACTACTTCCTCATTAGAAGGTGGAGCTGATAGTTGTTCCTCTTGTTGAATCGGTGGTACTTCCCATTGTTCCTCAATTTCCGTCGGCTTCTCTACGAACAAGTCCTCTTCCGATTCTTCTTCATTTTGAAGAGGTTGTGTACTTTCTTTGACAATTGATTGTTCCCCATTCAGTTTGTCCACAATCGCGTTGATTTTAGCCTCATCAAAGGTAGGAGAAGGAGCCGGTTTCCAAAGATTCATTTGCTCAGTAGGAATGCGTACTGGTTTTTCTTTCTTTTCAGCAACCGGTACATGAATAGCCGAACGAATCGCTTTATTAATCGCCTCTTGAATGAGTGGTAGTAGCTCTTGTTCTTTACTTAATCGGATTTGTAATTTCGCCGGATGAACATTGACGTCCGTTAAATAGGGATCCCCTTCAATGTACAATACAACTAGCGGATAACGTTCAATCGGTAAATACGTATGATAGGCATCAACAATCGTTTTTTGCACTAAATAATGTTTTACCCATCTGCCGTTTACAAAGATGGACATATAATTTTTATTTGCCCGTGTCACTTCTGGTAAACTAGCGAATCCATGTACTTTATAGTCTTTCGATTCCGCGCTAAAGGGAATCATTTTTTTCGCATTTTGAACTCCATAAATTGCCGCAATGACTTGTTGGACATTCCCCCTACCATTCGTTTGAAGGAGCGTTCCACCATTATGTACAAGTTTAAAGGCAATTTCCGGATAGGCGAGGGCTAACCGGTTCATAAAATCAATGGAATGACCTAGCTCGGTTTGAATCGTTTTTAAATACTTTAAACGAGCCGGGGTATTATAAAATAATTGAGCTATCGTAATATCAGTACCTCTGCGGAAAGCGGTTGGTTTTTTGGAAACGACGTGGCCACCTTCCAATTGAATTTCTAACCCATTGTGTTCTCCATCGGATGTTTTCAACGTTACTTTCGACACAGAGGCAATGGATGCCAAAGCCTCTCCACGGAATCCTAACGTACGAATACGAAACAAATCTTGTTCCTTTGAAATTTTTGAAGTTGCATGGCGTGAGAAGGATTTTAATGCATCCTCCTCATCCATACCACTTCCATTATCCGTAACTTGAATGGAGGTTAACCCGGCTTCTTCAAGAAAAACTTCAATTGATGTACTTCCTGCATCAATGGCATTCTCGACTAATTCCTTTACAACAGACGACGGACGTTCTACTACTTCACCTGCCGCTATTTTATTCGATAACCATTCATCCATTATTTGAATTTTTCCCATGTTGAAGTACCTCCTTTTATTGCTTTCATCCGCATTAAAAAGAGTGCGAATTGATTTTATTTTTTACTTAATAACATTTGTTGTAGTTCATATAGAACATTCATTGCTTGAATTGGTGATGTTCCCATAATGTTCATTTTCTCAAGACGTTCCAAAACTTCTTGTTCTGCTTGCGTTAAAGAGTGACTTTCTTCCCTGTTGCCTGCATTCCCTTTTTCTTCTTCAAATAATGACAACTGAAGTCCATCTTCTACTGGCACGTCTTCGATAGATGCTACCACTTCTTGCCCCGAGTCTTTCGATTCGAATTGTTGGAGCAACACTCTTGCCCGTTCGATAATATCCTCTGGCATTTCAGCAAGTTGGGCTACGTGAACGCCATAACTTTTATCTGCAGCACCTTGTCGCACTTTATGTAAAAAGACTACTTTGCCGTCTTTTTCTGTAGCACTAACATGAACATTTTGAAGTCGTTGTAATTGTTGTTCAAGAGCCGTCAATTCATGATAATGGGTAGAAAATAACGTATTGGCACCAATTTTATCGTGAATATATTCCATCATCGATTGGGCTAAAGCCATTCCATCGTAGGTAGATGTTCCACGGCCAATTTCATCGAATAATAGTAAACTGTTCGCTGTTGCATTCGTGATGGCATGTTGCGATTCCAACATCTCCACCATAAAGGTTGATTGACCCGCAACTAAATCATCCGCTGCACCAATACGTGTGAAAATTTGATCCGTTATTGGCAAGTAAGCTTCATCAGCTGGAACATAACAACCCATTTGGGCTAATACAACGATTAACGCCACTTGACGCATGAAGGTACTTTTACCGGACATATTTGGCCCAGTAATTAACATCATGTTTTTATCCTCTGTTAAAATGCAATCGTTCGGTACATACATTTGTTTATTTAACATTTTTTCCACGACCGGATGACGACCACCAACAATTTTTAATGCCCGACCTTCATGGAAAGCAGGTTTGACAAATCGGTACTTTTCAGAAACGACAGCGAAACTTATATAAACATCTAATTCACTTATGCTAGAAGCTAAAGCTTGTACTCGAGGAATAAAGGATTTTAATTGCTCCCGTAGTTCTACAAATAAATCATATTCCAATGCTAAACTTTGTTCTTCTGCATTTAAAATGATTGCTTCTTTTTCTTTTAACTCTTCCGTAATATAACGTTCCGCATTCGCTAACGTCTGTTTTCTTTCATAACGGGATAAATCCGCATTCGCCACATTTGATTTTGTAATTTCAATATAATAACCAAAAACACGATTGTATCCAATTTTCAAGTTTTTAATGCCGGTGATTTCCCGTTCTTTTTGTTCTAGTTGGGCAATCCAATCTTTTCCGTTGCGAGCAGCAAAACGTAACTCATCGAGCTTATCATTATAGCCTTCCCGAATGACGTCCCCTTCTTTAATGGCAATCGGCGGATGATCGGTAATCGCTTTTGATAAAAGCTGTTCCACATCGGTACATTCATCAAGCTTTTCACCTAAACTGCTTAATGTTTCTTTTCCAGACTGAAGAAGTTGTTCTTTAATGAAGGGCACTTGGCGCAATGATTCACGAAGTTGTGCTAAATCTCGCCCCCCCACATTTCCAAAGGCAACCCGGCCAGCTAAACGTTCTAAATCATAGACTTTTTTCAACAATTCTCGTAGTTCATTACGAACAAAAAACTCATCTAGAAAATCTGTCACAATCGCTAGACGTCGTTCAATCCCATTACGATTCGCTAAAGGTTGGTGAAGCCATTGTTTTAACTTACGTCCCCCCATCGCTGTGACTGTTTCATCTAATAACCAAAGAAGTGTTCCCTTTTCGTCGCCACCACGAATTGATTGGAGGAGTTCTAAATTTCGTTGGGAATTTGTATCAATTCGTAAATGTTGCTTAGTCTCGGTATATGTAAATGGTTGAATATGGGATAAAGAACGCATTTGAGTACGTTCTACATATTGCAATAAATTTTTTGCTACACCATGTAAGTCTTTTGGCAAGTTAACAATGTATTTTCCGGACTTTTCCTCTGGCATTTCTTGTTTTTCTAATGAAAGAACAATCCCTAAGTTACTCGCTTGTTCAGCTAATAAAATTTGTAATTGCTCAGTCACAACAAGTTCACGAATATGTAAGGCCATTAATTGTTGAAGTAAAGCTTTTGAGCCGCCTTCTATAATAGCTGTGGCCGCTTCCCCAGTCGAAATATCTAAATAAGCAAGGGCAAATTGATTCTCTCCCAGTTGTTCCGCGCTCGCAATGAAATGATTAGACTTTCCGTCAATCGTTTTTCCTTCCATTAACGTACCTGGCGTAATCAGTTGAACAACTTCCCGCTTCACTACACCTTTCGCCTGTTTAGGATCCTCCGTTTGCTCACAGATGGCTACTTTATAACCTTTTGATACTAAAGTTTCAATATATCCTTTTGCCGAATGATGGGGTACACCACACATCGGAATTCGCTCTTTTGTTCCCGCATCTCTACTCGTTAACGTAATTTCTAAAATTTGCGATGCTTTAACGGCATCCTCAAAGAACATTTCATAAAAGTCACCGAGTCTATAAAAAAGAAAAGCATCTTCATATTCTGACTTGATTAATAAATATTGTTGGATCATTGGAGTATATGTCGTCATTTTGTTACCTCTCTATACTACTGTTTACTCTTAATGATTGGAAAAACATCTTGTTTTACTAGAAATAGCGAAAACGACATCTTTCCCATTCTAATTTTGTTTAAAATTTATTTTCTCCTTTAGTATAACAAAAATCTACTAACAATTAACGTTTCCCAATTTTAATTAAAGGAAACTTTATATTTGAAACATTAGAGGATACAAAACTTACGGCATTTTATAGATTGCTTGAAAATAAAGAAGAGCGCCGATGGGTTCTACTATTATTTAGTAGATGGCGCTCTCACTTTATTAATGAAATGATGACGATTCGTCACTTATTTTGTAGCCGCTGCTAGAAGAAGACGAGGATGAAGATGAACTGCTTGAGCTAGAACTTGAGCTGGAAGAAGAGCTTTCTTCTTCAAATGTCCATTCTTCTTCAACTTCAGTTGTATGAACAGAGACAACAACTTTTGTTTCACCGATCACTTCTACTAGGAATTCACGTTCAATGACGACATTGAAGCAATCACCATTTGGTGTAATGACCGCTTCGATACAGTTAGGTTGTTGTAATACACGTACATGACAGTCGTTTGAATCGATTACTTCTTCATCGCGGTAATGAAGTTTGATGCGATCTTTGTATTGAACTGTTTCAGTGTGTACAGCTGTTTTAGAGTGATTATTGTACGCGTACCACACGTTTACATCGAACTTACCTGAAACCTCTACATATTTCCCAACTTTCTTTGCATTGTAGTGGTGGTTAATAACCCAGCACCCTAAAATGCTTGTTGGAGTAAATGAAGGACGTAACACTTCACTACTTTCAACTCGTTTTTTACCTTTAGCGACAACCGCTTTTGTCACAATTTGACGCAAACGTTTCAACGCATTTTTCCTCCTTTACATCTTGTCGAACTATAGTATGCGGCTTCTGCCTAATTGGTGAAATGTCACGGATTCGTTTTACGATTATTTTTGAAGTAACGTTTTCTTGTCACATGTTACTGCTCCTTAGAAGTGCCGAAAAAAGTATTAAAGACTAGAGCTATCGCTTTTCTCAACAAACAGTGGGATATCTAAGGTATGCTTTTTTAGAAAACGTAAGTGTTATTGTACTTTGAACTTTCGAATCTTTTGCTGCTGACAATTTATAGTATTAAAGATGGGCAAATTGTGTTCCTAAAAAATTGGGTTGCCTAGGAAAGTTTTGGTGAGTAGTAAAAAAATGTGGTATGGACATCATGCATAAGAAAAACGCCTCAAAAATTGAGGCGTTTACTAAAAATATTATGAACAACTACCAGGTGTACTGTTGCGAACTTTTGAACCAGTTTCACCACGTAATAGATCTCCACCCGTTGATTCGATAATTTCGTTTGTTACGTTGTTAGCAATGGCATTTGATACTAATTGTAGTAAGCCGTTTACATCCATTTGGGATTGCTTAAACTGTTGAACAATTGGAAGCTCATCGATTTCTTCTTCGATTTTCGCAATTTTTTCTTCGATTAATTTTAATGCTTTTTCTTTTCCTAAGTGCTGGAAATTAACCGCTTGTTTTTGTAATGTTTTTAAGCTTGCAATTTTTTCACGAACATGTTGATTTTCGTTAATTTGCTCTTCAGCCTTTTTGAAAAATTCCACTTCTTCCGTGTTGGCAATCATATGGGCAATTTCTTTTGCTTTTTCTACGATTTCATCTTTTGTATAAAGCTTTGTTGTCATTATACTTCCACCTCATGTCGATTAACTACTTCTACAAACTCACCGCGTAGGGAGTAAGATTTCGCCTCGAGTATTTTTACTTTCACAATATGGCCAACTAATTCCTTTGGACCTGCGAAGTTTACCAATTTATTTCTTCTTGTATAACCGGCTAAAACGTCATCTCGTTTTTTACTGCTACCTTCAACTAACACTTCGACCGTTTGACCTTCGTATTTTTTTAATGCTGCAGAGGAAAATTCTTCAACAACTGCATTCAAACGTTGTAATCGTTCCTTTTTCACTTCTTGTGGAACGTTGTCGTTCATTTTAGCAGCTGGTGTCCCTTCCCGTGGAGAGTAAATATACGTAAAGGCTGTTTCAAATCCAACTTCACGATATAAATCGAGCGTTTCTTGGAATTGTTCTTCCGTTTCGTTTGGATAACCGACAATAATGTCTGTTGTAAGAGCAACATCTGGAATGGCAGCTTTAATTTTTTGTACTAATTGTAAGAAATGTTCACGAGTATATTTACGTGCCATAATTTTTAAAATTTCATTAGAACCCGATTGAACCGGTAAATGAATATGTTCTACTAAGTTCCCTTTTTTCGCTAATACTTCGATTAAATGATCATCAAAGTCTCGTGGATGACTCGTTGTGAAACGGATACGTGGAATATCAATTTTACGTAACTCGTCCATTAAATCACCAAGACCGTACTCTATATCTGTAAAGTCTTTTCCGTATGCATTTACGTTTTGACCTAACAACATGATTTCTTGATAGCCTTGGGCAGCTAACTCACGTACTTCTTGGATAATTTCTTCGGGACGACGACTACGTTCTTTCCCGCGGGTATAAGGAACGATACAATATGTACAGAACTTATCACAACCGTACATAATGTTAACCCAAGCTTTAATGGCACCGTTACGTTGTTTTGGAAGGTTTTCAATTACGTCCCCTTCTTTTGACCAAACTTCAATCACCATTTCCTTCGACATGTACGCTTCTTTTAAAATGTTTGGTAAACGGTGAATATTATGTGTTCCGAATACCATATCGACATGTTGATATGTTGTTAAAATTTTATTTACAACCGACTCTTCTTGTGACATACAACCACATACGCCGATTAACATTTCTGGATTTTGTCGTTTATATTTTACTAAGAAACCAAGTTCTCCAAATACTTTATTTTCAGCATTTTCACGGATTGCACAAGTGTTTAATAATACGACATCTGCTTCTTCAATTTTATCAGTTGGGTCATACCCTAGCTGCATGAAGATACCAGCCATTACTTCTGAGTCATGTTCGTTCATTTGGCATCCGTACGTACGAATAAAAAATTTACGACCTTCGCCCATTTTTAAGAACTCTTCATCAATGGCGAAATCTTTATGATATTTAACTTCTTCTTTCCCACGTTTTTTCGCATCTTTTAATGAAGGTGCCGTAATGACACGTTCGAAATATTTACTATAATCCTTTTCGGGCTTAGCATTTGTAGGTTTTGGTTGATTAACTTGCTGACTAGCTAGTCGTTGTTCCTCATTCATTGAATCTAGAAACTCCTTTCAAGATTGGTTTCGCACATTCGAATCCCATTTTAATATTATAACGAATTATAGCGAGAAAGAACAATATGGCGTATTAAAAGTTTTGAAATATTTTGATGAAGAAAAAGTTAAAAAGATGCATTTCTTCGGCTATAATTGAAGTTTTCAATTTCAAAATATCATTTGTCCAAACTTGCCTTAATTCGATTGAATAAAATCAATATATTGTTCCGGATTATTTTCTTTTAAAATGGCAAGGAAGGTAAAGCACAATTGGACCACGGACTGCCAATTCATTCGATAGCGCTCTTCAAACTGATGTTTCGGTAGTTGTAAAACATCTTTAAAAACAGTTTCAGGGTTCATATCTTTTCCTTCTAAATATTTTAAAAATGCTAAGAAAAGCTTATGATCCTGCAAAACAAGGGTTTTATCAGTTACTAATTTGTCAATTTTCTCAGCATCTTGCAAGGAATTGGCCTTACGAAACATCCTATGTAATTTCTCATTGTTCTTCTTTTGTTTAATAGAAATGAAATCGATAATATCATGCAATGGAAAGACCCTCTTTCCTCATAGGATAACTTTCATAATAGTTATGATAACTCATCTTTAACTTAACGTCATAGTGAAAGCATAAAAAAAGAGACTGATCAAATGTCATCAGTCTCTTTTACATTTAAGGTTTTATCACTTCATCTACAACTCGTTTGGAAGCATGGCCATCTTCCCATTCACAAAAACGGTTATAAAACTCATCAAAATTCGGTGGTAAGGCAAATCCATTAGCATCGAATTTTTGAATTTCTGAGATAACTTCTTCAGTCGTTTTCACGAGTGGACCTGGCGCCTTTTTCTCAAAATCGAAATAGAAACCGCGCAAACGATCTCGATAATCGTCTATATCATATACAAAGAAAATCATCGGTCGTTTCAAGTTCGCAAAGTCAAAGAAAACCGAAGAATAGTCAGTAATTAATAAATCCGACATCATATAAAGCTCTCGAATATCTTCGTGTTGTGAAAAATCATATACGAACCCTTCATAACCTGATAGTTCCAATTTCGATGCAACTAAATAATGGAGACGTAGTAAGATAATGTACTCATCACCTAACGCTTCTTTTAAACGGGCTAAATCTAATTCTAAATCGAATTTGTATTTTCCCTTTTCATAAAATTGATCATCCCGCCACGTAGGTGCATATAATATGATCTTTTTAGCAGTTGGTAAGCCATAACGTTTCTTCAAATCCCAAATATCTTTTTCATTGTTTGCTGTATATAAAAAGTCATTTCGCGGATATCCCGATTCTACCATCTTCCCTTTAAAAGCAAATGCGCGACGGAAAATTTCAGTCGAATACCGATTTGGTGAGATTAAATAATCCCAATTGGCACTTTCGTTTGTAAAGTTTTGTTTATACTTCTCTGTATCAGTACCAGGCATATGTACTTCTTCAATATCAACACCTAGTTTTTTTAATGGCGTCCCATGCCACGTTTGTAAATAGGTCGTATGTTTTGGTTTTGGAATCCAAGCAGGCATCCGGCTATTAGAAATCCAATATTTTGCCGTAGCCATCACTAAAAGCCATTTTACTGAAAACCGAGGGACTATTGTGACATCTTTCTCTCGGAAATTATGCATAAATCTTGGATCAACACTCCAGTACAATTCATAATCAGGATACGTTTCTTTAATATACTCATAGATAGCTCGTGGATTATCACTGTATTGTTTACCTAAAAAACTTTCAAAAATAATTCTTTTTTTCTTTGCAGGTAACAACCCGACAAATTGGAAAACTAACTTATATAAACTTTTAATTAATGATGAACCTTTGACTTTTTTTAAAAGTTGCTTCATAAAAAAACCTTCTTTTTACTAAACTCTCGTTTCAACATTGCTACGAGGTAATCTAGATATGCCTTTGCAATATATACTGCACTAATTTTTGTGTAGAAATTCCATCTGAATATTCATTCCATTTCTCATTAAATGCCTCATACATCCCTTCGTGGAAAGGATACGATTCGATTAATTCAATAATTTCTTTTGTATTATAAGCAATTGGTCCAGGTACAATATTTTCATACTTGTCCCACAATCCTGGATTTTCCATATAATTTTGCAAATCATAAGGATAGAAAATCATCGGTTTTTTCAAAAATGCAAATTCGAAAGGAATGGAAGAATAATCAGTAATTAAATAATCAGCTACTATTAATAATTGATTAATTGTTGCCTCTCTTGAAAAATCATACACAAAATTTTCCCGTCCAATTGTATCAAGCACTGTTAAATTTACTGACGGATGCATGCGAATCAATAAAACATAATCTTCCTGTAATTGACTTGCAAGCTTCTTAATATCTAGCTTCAACTGATTTGCCTCCGCATTTGGACGGTATGTTGGAGCATATAAAATAATTTTTTTCCCTTTAAAATGTGGGTACTTAGCATAAAACTTTTCACTTACCCTTTTATGCCGAGCCTTCTGAAAGAAGAAATCAGTACGCGGATACCCTAATGGTAAGAACTGATCCCCCTTCAACTGAAACGCTTCTTTAAAAATATCAGCGAATTTTTGTGAATTCACAACAACTTTATGGAATCTTTTGTATACTGATAAAATCCGTTTCTTTTCACGATCACTACGGTTTTGTACGGTTGGATCAAGGAAGCCAAAGTTTTTTACTGCACCCGCAGCATGCCATATTTGAATACATTCTACATTATCACGGAAATCAGCCACGGCTAAAAAGCCATAATAATTATCTACAACGACGGTTTTAGCTGTCATTAAATGATAAGCGGCTTTTAACTCGTGGAGTAATTTCCCTGATTCAATCAAATAAACAGGTCCATTTGTAGAAGTCATTAAACTTTCGTAACAGCTTTTTTTACAAAGAAATATGATTTCCCCTGAAAACCCTACCCTTTTCAACTCTTTATAAATATACTGATGATTATCTTTAAAGCTTGCAATTAACACAATTTTATTCTTTTGGCGGCAAAGTTTAAAAATCGCAAAACTACATTTATAGAAAAACAAATATATTGAAATTATTAATTCTCTCATCATTTATCGTCAAATCACTTTTTATATTTTTCATTACTTTTTCATAAAACGAAGTACTTTTTTAACCGATTCCTTCAGGAAGGAATTTTTATTGACTGTTAGACTTAAGTTTCCTTGAACTGTTCGATATAAAGTAAAGCTTTTACCATTCATGACAACACTAGAACTGTTGTTAACTGTATGGATTATTCGAATTCTTGCAGGTTTTTGAACTTTCTCGTTCCCATCTAATTTAAAATAAAAATCGTAAGTATCTTCCCCAGCGAATTCATCCGAATTCAGTTGGAACATAAAACGTTGCTCCTCAAAGGGATAAACATTATGACGATCAGAATCCGGTAAATATTTTAATTGACCAACAACGGATTCCCTTTTACTTTTTCTTCCTAATGCATAAACATGACCTTGAATTTCACTAGATGCCTTTGGAATCGTTAATTTCCCTTCCATATTCCATTGGTTTGCATAATTTATTGATGTCACAATCATTGTTGGTTTAAGCTCCGATGTAATATCATATTTCGTATTACCAATCGGAACAATAAAAGTATTGTTGATTTGCTTTACAAGTGGATTTGTTTCGCTATTTGTGAAAACTTGTGAAAACAATTCTAGTTCCTTAAACGACTTACTCATAATCATATCATAAATAATTTTTTCTTTTTTTGGTAACCGATTAGCAATTTTCGGTGGAATTTTATGAAGAAACGAATAAACCCTTTCTTCCCACTGTTTTCTTTCAGCGTAATCAGTCAATGTATATTTTATGGCATGTAATCTTACGACATCTAATAAACTTTTTAAATGATTCTCTTCAACAATGGACTGTGCTGCATTGATTTTTTCTAACCATAAGCGGTTTTCCTCCAATGCATCAAGGCGGTCCAATGTATTTTTTAGTTTCATTTGCTGTTGCGTAATGGATGAAGCACTTTCCTCATTTCGAACACGCCAATAATAGACATTTTCCGTAGTAATAGCTATTTTATTCGCTAACACAGCTGCTTTAAGAGTAAAATTTAAATCTTCATAATATTTCCCTACCGAAAATAACAATTGATGCGCTACTAAAAAATCTTTTTTCCAAAGCTTATTACAAGCAATGCTGTCTTGTAAAAGTTCAGGTTTATCTTTTAAATTCGTTACCTCTTTTGAATGATATAAGTTAAATTCTAAATGACGTATTGGTACATATTTTCGTTCTTCATTATAACGAAGCACTTTTCCTACTGCGAACTCAGCATCATACTTAACGATTTCATCTATCAATGACTGTAACGCATTTTTAGGAAGCTCATCATCAGAATCTAAAAAATAAATATATTTTCCGGTACTTAAAGAAATCCCTCTATTCCTTGTATACCCTAACCCATGATTTTCTTGATTATATAAAAGGAAGCGGGAATCCTCTTGGGCATATTTCGATAATATGAATTCACTTTCATCAGTTGAGCCATCATTTATCATGATAACTTCAAAAGATGGATAAGTTTGTTTTTTTATCGACTGTAAGCAACTATGTAAAAAAGGTGCTGCGTTATAAACCGGAACAACGATCGAAATTAATTCAGCCATATAATCACCCTATTTTTAAATGTAAATTCATAAGAAGAGGGTGTTCAATAATCGAAACACCCTCTTCAAGATTGTTTTATTTAAATACTTGTTCAATTACCCTTTTCGATGCCTGTCCATCTTCGATACCGCAATATGTTTTAGAGAACTGTTCTAATTTATTTTTATACGCATCCAACTGTTCTGGTTGGCGAATAAACTGAAGCACTTCCTCTAAATTCGTGCAAATAGGTCCAGGTGCATCTTCTTTCAGGTCGAAATACATTCCTCTATAGTATAAATACTCATCTAAATCGTAGCAATAGAAGATAATTGGTCGTTTTAGTACAGCATAGTCAAACATAACAGATGAATAATCAGTAATTAAAATATCAGTTATTAAATATAACTCCTGAATGTCTGAATAGGAAGATGCATTAATAATATGACCTGGCAATTGAATTTGTGAAATTTTTGAAGCAAGTAAGTAATGAAGTCGAAGTAAAACTATTGTATCGTCATTAATTTCTTTGCTTAATTTGTTAATATCACGCAATGTATCAAAATAAGAATTTTCATTCCAGTCTCTGAATGTTGGTGCATATAAAATGACTTTCTTCCCTTCTGGAATATTAAAGTGATTCTTTACCTTTTTCTTAATTTGTTCTGGTTGCTGAACTAATAGATCATTTCTTGGATATCCCGTTTCTAATACATTCCCCGTATATTTAAATGCTTTTTTAAATATTTTCGTACTATATGGGTTTGGTGAAATAAAGTAATTCCAATTTTTCGTTTGAGATTGTAATTTTTTCATTTCGGCAGGTGTTGCATTATCTTTATCGGCACCCATTTTCTTTAATGGCGTACCATGCCAAGTTTGTAAATAAATTTGCTCCTTTTTCTTCGGAGCAAGGTGCGATATCCCTTGATTATCAACCCAATATTTTGAACGGGTCATATAATAATAATGTTTTAAACTGCCCCGTTTTACCTTTGTGACATTCCCTTCAACTGGAAACTCATTTACGTTTTCACAAGACCAAATATATTTATAATTTTTGTTTGAATTTTTAAGTTCCTCATAAATATATTTCGGATTATCACTATATTGTTTCCCCATTTGGCTTTCAAATAGTACCCAATTTTTCTTCACAGGTAATTTGTACAGTAATTTTTTTACGGCTCGAGTTAATAATCCATTATTCTTTTTGTTCTTATTTCGTTTACTTCTAAACTTTCTTAGTCTCTTCCTCGTCTTCCAGTATATATCCGTTAATTCGGAGTGAGGACGATTTTTAATGCCAATCATATTTTTTTCATTAACAAAAGTTGAAATAGAATACTTGTTTGATTCAACCTTTATGTATTCCATTTTATTTAACATATCGTATTTCACTAATACTTCTTTTGCTTTGCCTAAAAAATTGATTGTTAAATAGAAGTAATAATTCCCTGGAAGAAGATTATGCAAATCAAATTCAATTCGACCATCTTTATTTTTTCCAAAGATTGAATGCTTTAATGATTTATTACGAAGTTCCCACTGATACAATACAACTTCTTTATCTTCAAAGGATTTTAAATCGACATTTGAATTGAACTTCAAGTTATTTTCTGATAGTTGCAAATCGTCAATTCCAATTTCAAATTTCGGGTTAGTCACCTTTAAAAACTTTTGATCTTCTTTAGGTACCATGTCCGATTTAAAATAATAAAAATCACCATTATGAGTAATTCTTAATTCTTTCGTTGGTAGATCGTGCAAATAATGAATGTAGTCTTCAAAGGCTGCTTGATCCCCTAAATATAATAAGTAGCATATGATTCTTAAATCTTCAGCCAACTTAATGAATTCATATTTATTAATATTTTCATGTAAATACTCTTGAATAAGTTGATGGAATTGTGCTTTGTAATCTTCATCAACATCAAGATAATCATTCACATATAACCGTAAATCATGTCTAAAGAATTTGTTGTTTTTATGGGATAAATAAATCGCATCGCCATTATCAATCATAAATTTATCTAAAAATCGATGGGAATTAATTCGATTAATAAAATTTTTAATATCTTGTCGTTGATTTGTGATGGATTTCACTTTTGCATTTTCAACAACACGCCAATAGTAAATTGGAACAGGAATAATGCTAATTGAATTTGCTAAAAAGTACGCCTGTCCTGTAAACAATACATCTTCATAATGTAAGCCTTCCTGGAATCGTAAATTGTTACGGTCTAAAAATTCACGTTTATAAATTTTGTTTACAGATAAACTGTCAAAAATAAGCTCTGGAAATTCCCTAACATTAATGTTCGTTCTTTCTCGAGAGTATATTTGGTTTTTATACCAAGTTTCATAATTGTTCGTACGAATTACTTGACCAGCAACGATATCCGAACCTGTTCTTTTTGCAGCATTTAGCATCACTTCACAAGCATTAGACGTGTACCAATCATCACCATCTAAAAACATGACATACTTCGAATCAGAATGAAGAATTCCTGTATTCCGTGGAACATTACATCCCCCACTGTTTGTTTCTAAATGAACCACTCTAAAATTCGGTTTATCTGCAATGTACTCTTCAATGATTTCACCAGTTCGATCTTTAGAACAATCGTTTACCACAACTACTTCGATGTCTTTTAAAGTCTGATGATATAAAGATTCTAAAGCTTCTTCTACATATAATTCATTATTATAAGCGATAACTACAACGGTTAATTCTGGTGTTTGTTTCTGTTCAAAATTACTCATGCTCAACACCTACTTCATCAAATAGTGCATACCACTGTTGTTTAATATAATTCCGTTCAAACTTTTGACTCTCAATGTAAGCATTTTTGGAATAGGCTTCATATTTATTAAAATCTTTTGCTAAACGAACCATATGGCGTGAAAATTGATCTGCATCTCCAACAGTAGCAAGTAAACCCGTTTCATATTCATTAATAATTTCCTTGATTCCAGGTGCGCAATCCGTCGAAATACAAGGCAAACTACATGATTGGGCTTCAATTAAAGTCATAGGTAAGCCTTCCGCTTTTGAACCAAGCAACAATATACTTGCTCGTTCGTAAACTTCTAAAGCATTTTCTGTACGCCCTTTTAGGAAAACTCGATCATGAAGGTTATAAATATCAATTAAAAGCTTTAAATTTTTATGATCAGGACCATCACCGTAAATTTCCAATTTCCATCCAGGCAGTTGATCCTTCACTTTATTAAAAGCTTCGATTAATAAATCATTTCCTTTATCTTCAATTAGTCGTCCTACAGAAATAAATGTTTTATTTTCCCACAGTTTTTTAGCATCTTGTTTTTTTCTATATGTTGTAGGATTATGTAATACTCCAACATTGGTAAATCCAAGACTTTCAAATTTAGTTGCATCCTTTTCCGTTAATAAAAGGAATTTTGCAGTTTGTTTATAATATTTTAGTATTCTTTTAAAACGATGGGAATTATAGGCTGCAGCAAAACTTTCATGGCTTTGACCAATGATTTTTATGTTCTTTCTATACATTAAGTTTTCTAACCATTGCATTCCCCAAACTTGAATGACAATAACATAGACCATTTCATCACCAAACTGGTCAAAAAACTTTTCTACTTTCAATCTAGATTTTATCAATTGTCTTCTTCGTTTCAGTTCTTTCGAAACTACTTTGAATTTAAATGATTTTAAATGGGGAAATAGTGCTTTTTCCATAGGCGCTCTATAGCCATCTTCATGTAATACGTTCACTTCTACTTGATCATTAAAATAACTAGGTTGATTTTGTTGTTCATTGATAGATAAAATTTTCACATTATGACCATCTGCAACAAAATCATTCGCTAGTATTGAAGCGACACGTTGAGCACCACCATGCCCGTTATATTCATTTAAAACAAAGACGATATTTTTCTTTTGCAAAATTAAACACTCCTGAATAATGCTATGTTCCATTACACCATTAGGCTGAAACAATTATATATAAATGTTTTGATTTAGTTACAATTTGAATAGATTTATCGTTTACCTGATATTCATTTAAATCATATTGGTCATTTTTCGAAGCCCAAACTTGATTTATGATTACATGTAATGGATCCCGATTCATTGAATATCGAATTTTACATTCATACTCCCCTTCAGACAATTCCGATAGATCAACCTTCGAAATAAATCGTGAATAGGTATAATTTTTCCCCAATGGATTAAATGATTGGTTTTCCGTTATTTCTTCTGTTGCTTTAAAAGTGATTGGGAAGTTTTTATATTCAAAAGTCTCTTTATGAACGAGATAAAGTTCTCCATCCACCTCATTACCTGACGGAGTTTCATAACCCCTAACAAAAGCGACACCATCAATCATTAAATAATTTCCTTCAAAATAGATTCGATTTACTTGTTCTTCAAGCTTATCAATATTGAAAATTTTCATTATTAATGATTGGTTATAATTTAGTAATTCATATTTGAATTGATGATTTATTTCTGGTTCAGATATAAAGTCTACATTTTCTGACCAAATTGGGAAACTAACTAATTTCCCGTCGTTATTTAGATGTCCCACTTCAAAAGTGAACTGTCCAGGTGAATAGAAAAGTAAATCTTCAAATATAGGGAGGGAAATGGTAAACTTCCCTTTTACTTGTCCATCAGCCATTCGATTTAAAAGGTATTTTTTCTTTTCTTTCGTACGTGCATTTTGGGTAACAAAATACCAATCTTTAATTTGATTTTCTTCATCATTATAAACATAGCCTGATAATTCGATGGAAAGTTGCCCCGCGTTATTCTTTAATTCAGCTGTTTCAAGGGAATGATGATAATTTAACTCCATTTTAATTTCTTCCATTGTTTTTCTACCAGACATAAACGAATGATAGTAAGAGGAAACTTGTTTGGATTCTCCGTAAGTAATTAAATTCCCTTCATGAATCCAAGCAGCTTTTGAACAGAAGGATTCCACTGCGTTATGGTCATGACTGACAAAAATGATCGTTTTCCCTAAGTCTTTAAACTCATTCATTTTATCCATACATTTTTGTCTAAACATCGAGTCCCCAACAGCTAATGCTTCATCAACGATTAAAATATCTGGATCAACGTTAACAGAAATAGCAAATCCAAGTTTAGAACGCATACCAGACGAATAATTTTTTACTGGTTGATTGATAAATTCTCCAAGTTCTGAAAACTCGATAATATCATCAACTTTACTCATCATTTCTTCTTTAGTGTATCCAAGTAAGGTTCCTTTCATAAAAATGTTTTCATATCCACTAAGCTCTGGGTCAATACCTGAGCTTACATCTAGGAAAACTAGAGAACCATTTACTTCAACAGAACCAGAAGTTGGATCCGTAATGCCAGTAATTATTTTTAATAATGTAGATTTACCGGAGCCATTTTTCCCAAGAACCCCGATAGACTCTCCTTTCGGAAAGTCTAAAGATACATTGTTTAAAGCTAAAAATTCTTTATGAAGATTTTTTTTCAAAAGGATTTCCTTCACAGGCCCCCATTTATCTTCATATAATTTATATTTTTTTATTATATTTTTCACACTTACTGCGATTTCCACAAAAATCCACCTCTCGAAGGAGAAAGTTACATTAAATCCAAGAATATTGGTTTCATTCGTTTATACAAATAGTTACCTAAAACAAATGAAACAAAAACAAATACCCAAAAATACAACGTATAACCTGGGTACTCCCAAAAACCAGTACTAAAGAAAATAGAGTCTCTATATCCCTGTACAATGTAGTGGAAAGGATTTAATTGGACTAAAAATTTTAAAGGACCTTCAATATTATCAACAGACCAAAGGATTGGAGTCATCCAAAATAAAAATACTAGGACTGTATCAATTAACTTACCAAAATCTTTACTTACCGCTACTAATGGCGCTGTAACAGATCCTATTCCGATTAATAACATAAAGGCTGCAAAATCAAAGTAAAGGATTTGTAGCCAATAAACAGAAATCGTTTTCAAGTAAAACACCATTACTACAAGAATAGTAGCCAATAAAATGAGGTGGATATAGTAAGAGTATAGGACATTAACAGCAGGCAAAACGGCTATAGGAAATGGCGTATTTTTTATAAGCCCTCGCTTTGAACGGAAGGAATTTTTTGATAACCGAAAGGCATCATTAATAAAAAACCAAGCAACTAATCCACAAGCAAGCCATGCGATAAAAGGTGCACCATCTACATTTTTCCCTACTTTTGCACCGATAGAAAATACAAACCAATACACAGCAATACGCAAAAGGGGATTAACTAATCCCCATAGAACTCCTAATAATGTTCCTGCGTATTCTTTCTTCATTTCTTGAAGTGCTAATGTGTGAACCAGGTTACGTTTTCCCCACATTAGTTTATATATATCGAACATAAGACTTCTCCTTTAAAGGGCAACTTCTTTCCAGTTAATTATTTATCTTCATAGCCAACTGGATTATTCACTTGCCATCTCCAAGAATCTTCACACATTTGTTGTAAAGTCTTCTCTGCTTTCCAGCCTAGTAATTTTTCGGCTTTAGCAGGATTAGCATAACATATAGCTACATCCCCCGCTCGACGATCAACAATTTCATAAGGGATGTCCTTTCCAGTTGCTGCTTCAAATGCATGAACTAATTCAAGTACACTATATCCAGTTCCAGTACCAAGATTAAATGTTTCAATACCATCGTTTTTATCTAGATATTCTAACGCTTTAATATGACCTAACACTAAATCCACTACATGAATATAATCACGAACGCCAGTACCATCGGAAGTATTATAGTCATTTCCATACACATTTAACTTTTCTCTTCTTCCGATAGCTACTTGGGTAATATAAGGCATTAAATTATTAGGGATACCAACAGGACTTTCTCCAATTCGACCACTTACATGGGCACCAATTGGATTAAAGTATCGAAGTAATGCGATTTTCCATGTTGAATCCGATTGATGTAAATCCCTTAAAATATCTTCTACCATTAATTTTGTACGACCATATGGATTTGTAACAGATAACGGGAATGACTCATCAATTGGAACTGTTTCAGGATAACCGTAAACTGTTGCCGACGAACTGAAAACTAGTTTTTTCACGTCGTTTTCCGCCATTACTTCCACTAAGTTAAGTGTTCCAGTTATATTATTTTGGTAATATTTCAATGGAATTTGAACTGATTCGCCTACAGCTTTTAATCCTGCAAAATGCATGACAGCTTCAAACTGATGTTTCTTAAATACTTCATCTAAAGATGCTCTATCCATTAAATCAATTTGATAAAAAGGAAATTCCTTCCCAGATAGTTCTTTTATACGATTTACCGCCTCTATATGACTATTTGATAAGTTGTCCACTATAACAATTTCATATCCGTGTCCTAATAGTTCTACAGCTGCATGACTTCCAATATAGCCTGCGCCACCTGTAACTAAGATTGTCATAAAAGATTCCCCTCACTTTTTATGTATTTATTATACCCAATAGTCAATTGCAGGTATAAGTTAAATAACAATAGATACTTTCAACAATATAAGCATTAATATGGAAATCCTCTTAAATTTCCTTGAACCTATCTATAATACCTTTTTTAAAAGGCTGATTCAACCCATCTTATATTAGTTCCTAAACGAAAAGTATGTATGAAAAGTTTCATCTGAAACTCACATATTATATTACTCTAAAATACAATATTTCTATTATGTTACTTTTATTTGACAGTATTATTAAACTATTACAAATGATACTGTTGCATGATATTATAGTTAAATAGTGAGGTGATGTTGTAAAAATTAAAATAGTAAAAAATATCTAGTAATTTGATGTAGGAGGACTTAAATGAGGAAGGTATTAACTATACTTACGACACTATTATTACTTGGATTTCCTTTTAATAATGTGCTCGCTTCCGAAACACTATCATCTAATACAGAATCAAGTAATAGTATTAGTGACCAAAATAGCGATGTAAGTATTGAAGATGTGGCGGATGTTTCTGAATCCGATGGTTCTGATACAACGGTAGAACCTAAAAATGATGTTGAAAAAGTTGAGGAAGAACCTAAAACAGAACCAACAACCGAAATAGAAAATCCTCAAACAGAAAATCAGGAGATTAATAATCCAACGACTCCCGAAACTACTAATGACGAAACTACAAACAATGTAGAAGCCCCAGTAGTAGAAGAACCTACTAAAGAAGAGACAACTAAAGAGATTGAGAGTAAAACGGATGTTAATTCAACCATTCAATCAACTAGTATTCAAACTTTTAGTGCTTCTCAAGTAACTGAAAGTACTACAAGTAAACTAGGTCGTATTTTAACGACTACTGCAAAAATTTATCCTACAATCGGTAACGATCAAACAGCTTTTGCAGCTGGAACTAAATACACGGATAAAGTTTTCTATATTAAAAAGCAAGCTACATATAATAAGACACTTTACTATTTAATTAGTACAGTTGCTAGTAGCACGACAGGTGTTATCGGATGGGTAAAAGCTAGTGACATGTGGGCACAAAACCATGTGGCTGTCGATCACAAATCCAAAACCTTTTACTTAAAAGGATCTGGTTGGGCTTATGCCCATGCTTGGGGTGCTGGCCAAGATACCATTTATAAAGATTTATCGGATTTTAAAAACCAAAAGTTCACCGTTAATTTAACTGAAAAAGTTGGTGATGCCATTTGGTACCGTGGTTATTTAGAAAATGGTCAAAAGGTTTGGATTCAAGCCTATAATGTAACAACTAAAGTTACGAATAGTGAAAGTGCCACTAGTAAATTAGGGCGTATTTTAAATACATCAGCTAATATTTATCCTACACTTGGTGTTGGTAAAACTGCTTTTACAGCTGGTACTAAATATACGGATAAAGTTTTCTATATTAAAAAGCAAGCTACATATAATGGTACGCTTTACTATTTAATTAGTACAATTGCTAGTAGCACGACAGGTGTTATCGGTTGGGTAAAAGCAAATGACATGTGGGCTCAAAACCATGTAGCGGTAGATCATAATTCCAAAACTTTCTATTTAAAAGGATCCGGTTGGGCATATGCCCATGCTTGGGGTGCTGGTCAAGATACGATTTATAAAGATTTAACGGAATTTAAAAACCAAAAGTTTACCGTTAATTTAACTGAAAAAGTTGGCGATGCCATTTGGTACCGTGGTTATTTAGAAAATGGTCAAAAAGTTTGGATTCAAGCCTATAATGTAACATCCACACAACCAATTAAAGAAACTAGTACAAGTAAACTTGGGCGAGTTTTAACTACATCAGCTAATATTTATCCGACTCTCGGCGTCGGTAGAACTGCTTTTACAGCTGGTACTAAGTATACAGATAAAGTTTTCTATATTAAAAAACAAGCTACCTATAATGGAACGCTTTACTATTTAATTAGTACAGTCGCTAGTAGCACGACAGGTGTTATCGGATGGGTAAAAGCTAGTGATATGTGGGCTCAAAATCATGTAGCAGTTGATCACAACGTTAAAAACTTCTACTTAAAAGGTACAGGATGGGCATATGCCCACGCTTGGGGTGCTGGTCAAGATGCCATTTATAAAGACCTTTCTTCCTTTAAAGGACAACTATTTGAAGTAAACTTAACGGAAAAAGTCGGCGATGCTATTTGGTATCGCGGTTATTTAGAAAATGGCCAAAAAGTTTGGATTCAAGCTTATAATGTTAATACAACGTATCAAAATAATACAAATTATTCTTTAACATTATCTGAAGCATTAGCTATTCAAATGAAAGCAAATCCTCAAACTGATAAGTATCGTAACGAACCTGCCTATGTAAGTACAGATTCTGTAAATATTACCGGCACGGTAAATGCAAATGTAAACTTAAGAACATCCGCAAGTTTAAAAGATAATTCAAACGTTAGTACAACAATTAGTAGTGGAACAACATTTAGAATTATCGGAACTGTTCAAGGTGATTCTTTCAACGGCAGTACTAAATGGTACAAAATTCAATACAATAGTAAAACATTGTATGTTCATAGTACTTTAGTAAATATCACATCTGCTGTGACAGAAAGTGCATTATATGTACGTGATTCAGGAAGCTATGAAAGCCATATCTATGATACGGTAAGTAAAGGTACTAGTTTAATTGTGTTAGATGTTGGCAATGAATGGTTAAAAATTCAATATACTACTTGGCGAAATGCAACAAGTTCAGATGTAAGTTATTATTTAAATCCGAAGAACTTTGTTAACGATGAAAAGCTAAGATTCCAATTTTTAGATTTATCCAAATCAAGTAGTGTTTCAGCATCCGTATTAAATACATTTCTTTCCGGTAAGGGAACGCTTAATAATATGGGGCAAGCATTTATTGATGCGGGTAAAAAATACAATGTAAATGAAATTTATTTACTATCCCATGCGTTGTTAGAAACAGGTCAAGGTACATCTCCATTAGCGAAAGGTTATAGTTACAATGGTGTTACTGTTTATAACATGTATGGAATCGGTGCATATGATGGTACCGCCCTTACTTCAGGTGCAAAATATGCATATGAGCATGGATGGACAACTCCTTATATAGCAATCGTAGAAGGAGCAAAATTCATTGCAGAACAGTATATTCACAGTTCAAATAATCAAAATACCCTATATAAAATGCGATGGAATCCAGAATACATGTCCCGCTACGGTGGTGCTAGCCATCAATATGCAACAGATATTGGTTGGGCAGTAAAACAAATTGACTCGATCTATAATATTTATAGACAATTAGATTCATATACTCTATACTTTGACATTCCAACGTATAAATAAATTAAAAACACTTTGAAATGATGAACTTCATCGTTTCAAAGTGTTTTCCATTTTAAAATGAAAATAAACCATTCAAATATCACACTGCCATTTTCATTTTACCCTTTATAAATAATAAAACTTTGTCTACGTTACTCATAATAAATGAGAATACTTTACTAATAATATACGAACCTATCCAACAACTTATGAAAACTATAATACTATATTCTAAAGTATAAATTATAAACATGTAATTATTTAAATTTGTTATTTTTTCAACTACACCCGAATCAATCCATAAAAAACTTCTCATATTCGTATGCTCGTGCAATAAATAAATACCAAATACATACTTAGAAATAGTGTTGATGACAGCTGATTTAATTTGAGTTTTTCTAAAGTATTGGAATAAAGCATAGGACATGATTAATACAATCGGCGAATTATAATTATACCATCTCCCAATATCTCCTTCAGTATTTGCAGCACTCATTACAATCATTGTATTAACAATAGCTAGTACTAAGTAGGATATTAAATACAAATTTTTATTGAGATCTTTTAAAATAAATTGATAGTTTCTAATGTAAGCGCCCACAATATAAAGATAAATAAAAAAAGGTACACCATATCCCTTTCCTATCCCTATTGAGGAGTTAGCATAGTAAAATTGCCAAGCACAACAAATTAGTGTTGTAATAACAATCAAATTAAGATGTTCTTTTTTACTTATAGTATTTAACAGTTTGTTTAAATATGGGGATAAGGCAAAAAGAACAAAATAGGCTGTAACAAACCAGTACTTACCAAATATTACTGCAAAAAGGGATTCTTTTAAACTAGTCATATTAAAGTCTGGGTAACCAAAAATACTTGTTATTGCAAAAATTAACGTAAAGAAAAAGCTTGTTTCAACAAACAACAATACAAGTTTTTTCAACTTAAAAGTTGATTGTGATAGAAAATACGCACTAATTAAGACATAAATATTAACAGCAATAATCGATAGTGAGCGTAAAAAATGGTATAACATTTCATTAAAACTAGATAACGTTGACGTATCTATATATTTTTGAATACCATGGGTTCCAATGTGTAAGATCATAATCATAAACATGGATACAATTCTTAATAATTCAAAATTCGATTCTCTTATAGGTTTGTTTTCGTTTTTCATTGTAAATTTCCTCCAAGGAAGAATTATATCAGAAAATTAAAAATGTACAATACAAAAATTATTTTTAAGCCATGAATACATTTTTTTCTGCATACTTATCCTTTTTTTCTAATAAAAAAACGTATTTTATACTTTTTGTATAAAATACGCTAAAATATAATATTATTTTCTTTCAAATATTACTTTAAACAAAAATTGGGGTAATACTAACATTCTTTTAAATCGTGTAGGTTGTTGAATTAGTCGATATAACCATTCTAAATGAAGGTCAATCCATGTTTGTGGTGCCCTTTTCACTTCCCCAGCCCACACATCGAAACTTCCTCCAACTCCCATAAATAAACCTTTTTTAAATTTGTCGATATGTTTTTCAATCCAAAATTCTTGTTTAGGAAAACCTAGACCTACAAATATTAAATCAGGTTCAAGTTCCACCATTTTGTTGACAATTTCTTCGTCATTAATATCAATATAACCATGTTGTTTCCCGACAATATTTAAATTTGGATGTTTCTTTTGAATATTCACATACGCTTTTTCAATTGTTGTGTCCTTTGCCCCAAGTAAGAAAACTTTTAAATTTTCTTTTTCCGCTTTTTTTAATAGTTCGCCCATTATATCAAAACCTGCAACTCGTTCTTTTAAAGGCTCATTAATAATTTTTGACGCAATTACAACACCGATTCCATCGGCTAATACGAAGTCAGCATGATTTAACGTTCTATAATATTTAGGATCTTTATTTGCTAATGAAACAAGTTCTGGATTAGCTGTTACAACAAATGTTTTCTCCTGTTCTTGTATTCTATTATCAAAAATATCGATGAATTCACCCATACTATTATTATGGAAATTTACATTTTGAATTTTTACTGTTGACATATTTGTCCTCCCATTTTCTAAATAACAGTCCAAAACGAATTTTCAATTGAAAATGGATTCATTATTAATCACTTACATTAGTAAATGAATGATTAAATTGTGTATTTAATGTAAAATTTATTATAACAAATTATTGGTTGTTAGTGAACAAATTTACGTTTCCACTTTATCCCTTTTTACGACATTTCAATTATATTTTTAAAATAATTTTTATACCAAAGTAATAATATTACAATATATCGATAATAAAAGATACATAATTAACCTTTATTTGATAATATTAAGCTGTTCAAAATATTACTATTCAGTAGCATAATGAACAGAATAGTATTTTGAATATAAATTATTTTAATTTGCAAGTACAAACGCAGTAATCATTATTTAAATTTCGTAACATAAATATTTAGTTCTTGTTAATGTGTTTTGCTTTATTTATGATATTATAAGATTATGTAAATTTGATTGTATATTAATTTAGCAAAATTGTAGAACTTAAAAATAGATGGAGGAACTTTAATGAAACGAGTAATTACTTACGGTACATTCGATCTTCTACATTCAGGACATATAAATATTCTTCGACGAGCAAAGGAACAAGGCGATTATTTAATCGTTGCGATTTCAACGGACGAGTTCAATGCATTAAAAGGAAAAAAAGCTTATTATACATTTGAACAACGAAAAATGATTTTAGAAGCGATTCGATATGTAGATTTAGTAATTCCTGAAAATACATGGGAACAAAAAATTGAGGACGTCCAAAAATACGATGTGGATGTATTCGTAATGGGCGATGATTGGGAAGGAAAATTCGACTTCCTAAAAGACTATTGTGAAGTTGTTTATTTACCAAGAACAGTTGGTATCTCAACTACGAAAATAAAAAAAGATCTAAAAGAAGTAGCAGGTAAAAAATAACAAAAAAGTTCCTAATCACTCGAATGATTAGGAGCTTTTTTTCATATAAATCTTACAAATTAGAATTTAAAGCAAATAGGACCGATTTGAATTATTGAAGAACCTTTGATTTATTTAAATAAGAAAGTAAGTGTTCCACAATTCTTTCCGATGCAAAACCATCTCCATAAGGATTAGAAGCTTGAGCCATTTCGTTATATGCGTTTTCATCCGTCAGTAATTCAGTAGCTAAACGGTAAATTGTTTCTTCATCTGTACCGGCTAGTTTTAATGTCCCTGCTGCTATTCCTTCTGGACGCTCAGTTGTATCACGTAACACGAGAACAGGCTTCCCTAAAGATGGGGCTTCTTCTTGCACACCACCAGAGTCGGTTAAAATCATATAGGATTGGGCAGCGAAATTATGGAAATCAAAAACTTCTAACGGCTCAATTAAATGAACTCGGGAATTGTCTCCTAAAATTTCATTAGCAATTTCTCGCACAACGGGATTCATATGAACCGGATAAACAACTTGTACATCATCCTGTTCTTCTAAAATTCGAACAATCGCTCGGAACATATTACGCATAGGTTCCCCTAGATTTTCACGACGGTGCGCGGTTAATAAAATCATACGATCGTTTCCGATTTTTTCTAAAACCGGGTGAGTGTATTCAGGACGAACGGTTGTTTTAAGAGCATCAATAGCTGTATTCCCTGTTACAAAGATGGATTCTTCAGGTTTGTTTTCCAGTAAAAGATTATGCTTTGATACTTCGGTAGGAGCAAAATGCAGATCCGCCATTACACCTGTTAACTGTCGATTCATTTCTTCAGGATATGGAGAATATTTATTACCTGTACGCAAACCTGCTTCCACATGGCCAATAGCAATTTGGTTGTAAAAAGCTGCTAAACTACCTACAAAAGTCGTTGCCGTATCACCATGCACTAAAACGACATCTGGTTTCGCTTCTTTCATAACGGCATCTAAACCTTGTAGAGCGTTTACGGCAACGTCTACTAACGTTTGTCGATCCTTCATAATATTTAAATCATAATCCGGGTCAATTTGAAAGGTCTCAAGTACTTGGTCAAGCATTTGACGATGTTGGGCAGTAACCGTTACGATGGAGTCAATTTGTTCGGGATGTTTTTGGAGTTCTAATACAAGGGGTGCCATTTTAATAGCCTCTGGACGGGTACCGAAAATAGTCATTACTTTATATTTTTTAGACATTATGTATCAACCTTTCAAAGCATATTTTATACTCAACAACAAAAGTTAGTGTCAATAGTTTTAGTAATCTGCATCCATTTGGTTTGACAATATGGATGCAGTTTAAAGAGGAAAAACTACTTTAATGAGAATGAAATTTTACTAATTTCATCATTTATAAAGACTTCATAAGTTTCATTTTGTAAGTAATAAGTGGAATCACTCATTTTTGAACTTGTTAAATCTATATTTCCAATTGCATCTAACTCAATGTTATTAATGACGATTTCATTTGCATTACCTTGATCATCAAAATGATATTCAACAAAATAAGCAGGATAAGATAGGATACTCTCCCCTAATCCATTTTCCGTTTCAACTGGTTCAGTACTCATTGAAGATTTAATTTGATCATAGTTTCCACCTAAAAAGGCAAAGAAATACATATATGAATCTGAGAATTCTGATGGAAATGCAGAAACAAAATCTTCTATTTGAAAACTAGATTCTTCAAAACTTTCTTCCAATAAAATAATATCACTCTGATTTACATATAATTCTTTGTCATCAAACGTAAATTTAAAATGTTCTCCAATTTGTTCAGTAATATATACTTTATCTCCAAAATTTAATGGAAAAGAAGCACTTGTTGAATCTATTGAATTATAAACATTTGTATCCTCTACAACTACAAAGCCATATTGACTAATCATCGAAGTTACTTCTTTCTTTTCTTCATTTTTTACCTTATCGCCTTCATTAATTGAATGTTGTTGTTCGTCTTTTAATAGACCGGTTAAAGTGTCTATAAAAGGAATTTTAAACATAAAGATTATCGTTATAAAAAGTGCAATTAATAAAACAAAGGTCTGGCCGATAAATGAAAAAGACCAATCTCGAGTTTTAGTAGATTTACGGGACAATCTCGATCTCGACCTAGAAGCTATGATTACATCTTCAGCTTTATATTGAGATTGAAGTTTTTCATAACGATATTGCTTTTTTTCTGTTTCAGATAGATTATTAAACCATTTAACAAATTGCCGATACTTTTCAATTACAATTTGAACTTCATCGAACATTTCAATTTGGCCATAATTCATCCAAATTACTTTATCACAAAAAGATTTCACTTGAGAAATCGAGTGACTGATGAATATAATTGTCTTCCCTTGTTTTTTAAACTCATTCATTTTATCAATACATTTTTGATAAAATGTTTGATCTCCTACGGAAAGAGCTTCATCGATAATTAAAATATCTGGATTTGTATGTACAGAAATAGCAAAACCTAGTTTAGATTTCATACCGCTAGAATAATTTTTAACAGGTTGATCTATAAATTTACCGATATCAGCAAACTCAATAATATCTGGAAGTATTTTTTTAATTTTCTCATTACTAAGACCATGCATTAAACATTTTAATCGAATATTTTCTCTACCTGATAATTGGTTATTTAATCCAACAGAAATAGCAATCAATGAAGTTTCTCCATTAATTTCTATTTCTCCAGATGTAGGAGGGATAATTTGAGCAATTAAATTGGATAAGGTAGATTTCCCCGCTCCATTTAACCCAACAACCCCTATAACATCACCTTCATAGATAGAGAAACTGACATTTTTTATAGCTTGAAAATCTTCATTTTTTTTCCTCGATGAAAACATTTCAAGAATTTTATCTGATTGTTTATTATATAAATTATAACTTTTTGATACATTTTTAAATATTACTTTAGGTCTCATTTTAAGACCTCCAATTACAAATAATCTACAAATTTATTTCGGAATTTTAAGTGCACAGTTGAACCAATCAATAGAATTATCACTGTTAAAATCCAGAAATAAATTGTATAGGTAATATCATCAAAAAACCATTCTCCACCAATTAAAGTATGTCTAAAACCTTCAATCAAATAATAAAAAGGGTTTAACTTTAATAATGTAACTAAAGGTTCTGTTAAAGCTTCAGAAGATTCTACATTCCAAACAATTGGTAGTAGGAAAAACATGATTCTCATTATTGCTTGGACAATATTTTGAACATCTCTTACTATTACGGCTAAAGAAGAAGTTAGTATTGTAATTGCATAAATTAAAACATACACACTAATTAGGTAGTACGGTAATTGAATAATATATAAACCGGAAAAATTACCGTAAATACTAATAATACATATTGTAGCAATTAATAAAATAAAAAAAGTAATAGAGTTACTAAACATTTTTATTGTTGGTAAAACACTTACTGGAAAATTCATTTTTGATACCATAGCTATTTTAGAATGAATACTATTAGAAGCTTGAGTCACAGTTGGTGAAATATATAACCAAGGTATAAGACCTGTTAATAACCAAAGGAAAAATGGAGTCTCTCCAACTGGAGAGCCTCCTCTAATTCCCAAACCAAAGACAAACCAATATACGCCTATTAGTATCAGAGGGTTTAGAAATTGCCAAATACGGCCTAAATAATGCATTTGATATTGGCTTTTTGTTTCATATAAACCAATACGAAATATTAATTGAAGATTAAGGATTTGTTCCTTAATAAGAGTTAAAATAGAACTCATTTAGAGACAGCAACCTTTTTTAATGCTTGATATAAGTTACCATAGTTTACATATTCAATATCTGTTGAAACTGTTTTCACTACATTTTTAGTATCAAATATTAATTTTTCATTCATCTCTATTAAATCGGTACCACTAAATTCTTTAAATTCATTGTGATCAGCTAAAATTAGTATTAAATCAGAATTATTAACTGCTTGTTTTAAGTTAGGTAATACCCAATCTAATTTGACATGCGGGTCGTAAGCACGTACTTCAAAATTCCCTTGTTCCTTTAACATTTCGTAAATTTCCATTGCCGGGCTTTCACGAATATCATCTACATTCCCTTTGTATGTTAATCCAAAGACCGTAATTACTTTTCCGCCACGATTAAACATTAATTTGTTTACATTTTCAACAACATATTCAGGCATCGAAACATTGATTTCACGTGATAAATTGATTAATTTTGCAGTTTCTGGTGCTTTAGCAACAATAAAGTATGGGTCTACCGCTAAACAATGTCCACCTACACCTGGTCCAGGTGTATGTAAATTAACTCGTGGATGTTTGTTTGCCATTTCAATAACCTCTAGTGCATTAATTTCAAGTTCTGTACATACTTTTGCTAGTTCATTTGCTAATGCAATATTAACATCACGGAAAGTATTTTCCATTAATTTAGACATTTCTGCAGTTTTAGCGTTCGTTTTAATAATTTCTCCTTGAACGAAAGTAGAATAAACTTTAGCTCCAGCTTCAGTACATGCAGTTGTAATTCCCCCTACAATGCGGTTGTTATGGATAAGTTCATGTAAAATTTGACCTGGTAATACACGTTCAGGACAATGAACAAGGAAAATATCTTCACCTACAGTAAATCCAGCAGCTTCTACTAACGGTTTTACTTCATCATCCATACTACGTGGAGCAATAGTAGATTCAACAATAATTACATTACCTTTTTCAACATATGGTAATACACTTTTGACACCACTCAATACATAAGATAGATCACAAGATTTATATTCATCGTTGTGATTCGGGGTTGGTACTGAGATAATGAAAGCATCGGCTTTTTCTGGTGTTAATGATGCTTTAAAAGTACCCTTTTCTATTACTTCCTCCAAAGCTTCTTGTAAACCTGGTTCCTCAATATGAATTTGTCCACTGTTTAAAGTGTCAATTACTGATTGTTTTACATCTACTCCTACTACTTCTACACCATGTTTTGCAAACATAATTGATGTTGGTAAACCAATATAGCCTAATCCGATGGTTGTTAATTTCATTTTTATGCCTCCAATAATTTATAATTATATATAAAATTGCAATACTGTTTCTCTAAGTTCAATTTTCATAAGATTATTAGCCTCATCTAATTCAACTTTTTTAAAACTATCTATTGCATTTTTCCCAAGCTTTACTACAGTTAAAAAATTCCCTGTTTTCATTTTTTTATTATATTGCAATTGACGCGTCGGAATAACACTACCAAATTTTTCTGCAATGATTGCAACAGGTGGATCAATAGAACCTTCTCGAATATCCAGAGAATCAATTGTATTAAATTGTTCTAACTCTATTTCATCGTTTTCGGAATATAGTAAAATCTTATTTTTTTCTTCCTTACCAATTTCTATGTGTGGAGCTAGATTAAATGTTTGAACAATATTTTTTAAGCCTTCTGATTTTGCACGATCAAGAATAATTAAAATATCAGGTTTAATAAACACTAATGTTCTTTCAAGAGATAAGTTATCATAACCACCATTAACACCACTTACAATGTCTAATTTTTCAGATGTATAAAAACTCTTTGTATAAATTTTTTTCATATCATCCATTGTTAAGTCATATTTATATTTTTTCCCTTTAAGATGTACGGTAGTATGAGCTTCAGGTGATAGTACATATCCACGTATCGGTGAATTACCATAACCATATTTACCTGTGTCCATAAAAATATCTTTTCCATTATAAAATAAAGTTATTGAAAGGTCGTCGTTATGTTTATGGGTAACTGTACCATATCCACTGACAAATGAAATCCAAGTAGAAAGTTTTGGGTCTTTTTTATTTTCAGATTGTAGAACACTTATTCCAGCAACCTGATCATGGAAACTATCAAATCTTTTCTCTATTTTGGCTTTCGCTTTTCCAGTATCACCAATCTGAGGTAATGAAAGATCTGGTTTAGCTAAATAGGCAAAATATTTTTCAGATTTACTCAAAATATTTAATACATCTTCGCCTAATGAAAGATTATTCTTATTTAAAAATGATTCTGTGGATTTGTATAAATTATAAACTATCGTATGATACTCAGGTGAATTTTCTAAATGAACACCATTATAACTATAGCTTGAATAAAAAGTATCTTTTAATCGCCAAATCCCTTTTTCAATCCATCTTGACGCCTCAGGATGACTAATACTATTACCTAATAAAATTAAAGCTCTATCCATCATTATTCCATGATTGTTTTTTCGGTAATGATCGTCTTTATATAAAAAAGTAGCATGACGTTCAATTAACGACACATATTTCTCTATATTAATATTTAAATGTCGTTTTGCTAATATTAGAAAATATACTAAATTATGGGCACGGTATGCAGTTGGGTGGTCATACCAAACCATTGTATTTTCAGGATTTGTTTCTTCGTACTTTATCCATGACTCAATTATTTCCTGTGCTTTTATTAAATACTTTAGATCATTTGATTTTTCATAAGCATTCAATAAAATACTAATACAATTTAATGCTTGTAAATAAAGCTGATACGTGCCAGGATTTGTATGGTGAGTATAATCCCAATTTATTCCTTCGCTAAAATCTAGAACATCTAACGATGAAAACACAACTATTTGGTTATTTAAAATTTTATTAGCGTTTTCAATTGTTGTACTATTAAAACTTGAAATTTTTATAATTTGCGTTGTATTTAAATCATTAAATTTAACTTTTTCTTCATCGTTATTTTGTACTTTAACCTTATCACTAGAATATTCATTTAAATATTTAAGGGTTTTTTCTTTAGACATAGGATTATGTCCTTCTTCTTCATTAAAATAAAATTCCAATCGAATTTTATCTTTAATAAGGTTACTATTTTCAGTATATAACGTTGATAAAAATGGCGTTAAATGCCTTTTAACATCATGCTCACACGCTAAATTTTGTAAATATAAAATCTTAGGTATATATCCTTGAGTTTTATAGAAATAAGGAATGTTAAGTCTATCCTGATAATTTTCTATTATCTCTTTACTAGACAACCCATTATAGGAGACAGAAAACATTTTATTTACATGTGATGAATAATAGTTAGGAACAATAGTTTGTGGATTATTTACTATTGCAAGGGATTCCTTAATTAGCCCAGCTAAATATAAAGACATGAATCCACCAGCAGAACTACCATAAAATATTATATTTTCAGCTTTTATTTTCATAAGTTTACTAATTTTAATAACAATTTCAGCAATTTCTTTTAAATAAAACTTCTCTTTAGTTCCTTGACACCAACCTAAATTAATTTGTCCGTGATATAAAGTAGGGTCATTATAAATTATAGTCGAACATTCAATTTCATTAACCCATGTTTTTCGTTGGAAAATTGGTAGTTCACTACGAGTATAATCAAATGCCCCATTACCCATACATATAAGAGAGTTTGTTCCCTTTAAGTTCATGAAGAATTCGTAAACTACATCATCTTTACTAATAGATAATATATAAGATTTCCCTTCAATTAGATGATTCAAGCCAATTTCATCGAAATTTATTTCAATGTTTTCAATATTATTGTTTGCCATATATTACTCCTCTAATTTAAACAACATTGAACTACAATTTGATTATATTCTTTTTTCTTATACAAACGTTCAAAAGTTGTTATAATTTTGTCTTCAATGACGATATATTCTTTGTATAGTTCATAAATTTTGTATAGAGTATCTATCGAACCTTCTAAATGCTGTTCTTCAATCATATTTAATCTTTTTAGGTACCAATTTTTAAAATAAAAATTAAACCGTTTCTCCATATAGACATTTATTAATCCGTGTTTTTTTAGGAAAGGTAAGCGTTCCTTCTCAAGTATATAAAATTTATTAAAAAATCTATCTGTAATTGTATTAGTAACTGATCCAGCAACTGCTGCATAATAAATATGAATAACTAAATCTATTACTTTAGTTTTTTTTGAATGTAACAATAATTCTTGGAAAAACAAAGTATCTTGACCACCAGCATTTTGAATCATTTTCAAATTGTTTTCTACTACTATAGATTTTTTGACAATCAAAGCTTGAATGCTCTGCGCTCTCATGTTTGTTTCTATTAATAATTTATGTGGTTTTTTTATTATACTTGAACCAATTGCTTCATTAACTGTTTTGTAATATAGGAAATTACCTTTCTTGGTATTGTCAAGTTTAATCATGTTACCAATAACTAAGTCTAATTCCGTATCTATTTTTAATTCTTCTAGTAATCTTGCATATCCATCATTAACAGCTTCATTATCGGGATCTAGATAAGTGATAAAATCAGCTGTAGCAAGCTCAGCCCCTTTATTTCGTGGACGTGATGCACTACCACTACCATTATCATTAAAATAGTATGCCCGTACATTTGGATAATGTTTTTCTAAGCGTTTAACTATTAATTTAGTAAATTCATCTGTCGAACCATCATCAATTATGATTATCTCCATCTCTTTAAAAATACTGCTTCTTTTCAAACTATTAAAACATTTATTTAATAGATATTTACCATTATTATAAACAGGTACTATTACTGATAATTCATATTTTTTAGGCTGCACTACATTTTTATTAACATTACTAGTCATATTAAATTCAAAACGGTCGATACTATAACCGTTTGGAAGCGGAGTTTCACCATTCATATTATTAAAATCTTTTAATTGAAATTTCGAAGACCAAAATACACTTCTATACTTATCTCCTATTTTTTCAACAAAGTCATGTTCAGTTTCTTCAATGAATTTCTCTCCATTATAATAACTTGATTTCGTTACATAATCGACATCTGTATATTTAAACGCATTTATCATATCTTCTAAATAAAATTCACCATACTCGTACTTGGAATTAAAAAAAGCTATTATTTCAAATTGCTCTTTTAGTTCTTGAGTAAACTCACTATAAGTAACAATATGTTTATATGGATATGTTTGTGATTCGAATTGTTGTTTTATTTGTTGGTTCATTTCATTAACAACAACTAAAACCCTGTGTTTTGGAAGTCTTCCTTTTTCACCAATACATAATAATAAATGATTGAAACGATGGAAAGTTGTATAAGATGACATAACATTTCTAATACCACCTACCTGGTGTTCGAATACTTCTTCATCAGTAAAACTATTTATTATATCTTTAACTTCAAGTGAATCATTAATTATAAATACATTAGGGAATAAGTTATTAACTCCTACACTATAATTGGATAATATAATATTACCTATTGCTTGTAGTTCATAAACACGATTAGCAAACATAGTATTACTATATTTAACAGAGTTTAAATTAATAGCCCAATTATATAGCTTATGAATTTTTTGTAAGTATTCATGACTAATGGAAGGTGATATATATTTTGCGTATTCTCTAGGGAAAAAGTAATCTGGATGATTTATTTCAAAGTTACGATCTATAATTTTCAAATTTCTACCTGCTTCAATAACACCATTAAAAATATCCTTCGTCTCTTTTTGTCTTTCAGGATATTTTGTTAACCAGGAACCTGCAAAAAATACATCATTACTTTTCTTTATAGTTCTCATACCTACAGGATTATGATAAAGAGGATTTACTCCAAATTCCAATACAAAAACATTTTCATTCTTACACTCTTCTTTATACCGCGGTATTATTTCTTCTGCAGTTGTAAAAATATAATCACAACGTTTTGCAATTTCAACAAATTTCTCATAATTTACTGGATCTTCTTTAGAATAAAACACTACTTTTTTATCAATTCCACGGAAAAATTCAATTATTTCGTACAATTCTTTTCTACGATTAGAATTTTCATTAGCCAAACCACGCCATTCTTTATTTAATCCTTTCCACGTTGTTACTATTAGAATAAAATCTAGTGCATGGGCAAGTTCTTTATAATTTTTGTTTGTTAAATAATGAAAATTTGCAACATCTTTAAAAGAATGATATAAAAATTCATCAGACACTATTCCTACATTTACTTCAAATTTTTTAAAATATCGACTTCCATTACTTTCAGGTATTTTTTTTAATAAAGGCAAAACTCTATTGAAGAAATCTTTATCACTTACTTCATCTCTATATTGTAAATATTCTTTAACATAAGCTTCTTCATCTATGGAATCAAGTTTTATACTTACATTTGATTCCAATGTGAAGAGTGCTAAATTACCATCTACTTTATCTTTTTCTTTTATTAACTGTGATAAATATTTTTTCTGCTTTTTAATATCTTTATCTAACTTTGCGATTTCGTTATCTATGTTTTCAATGCGTTTATCAATCTTTACTATTTCCATTATATTATTATCCTCTCATCATAATTCTTTTCTTGAATTTCCAATAAGCATAAGTTAATTTTCCAAGTTTTGAATTACGTAAAGCTTCATATTTTTTTACTAATTTTTTGTGAGAATTTAATAATTTTTTTTCTTTGATTAACATCGAAATAATTTTTTCACCTAAATCAATTTCTTTCTTTTTCTGCTCAATAATAATTTTTTGTAAAGACTCAACATTATTTTTTTGTTTTTTCAACTCTTTTTTTAGTTTTGCTAACTCATTTTCAAGCCGATTAATTTTCATTTGATCCGGTTCATTACGAACTAATGTTTTAGTAATAAAGCTCCACTTTTCCTTTGTTTTAAAATTACGAATAAAATATTTAACTTTAAATTCTCCATATTCATCTTCTAAACGAAGAATTAAGTTATTATTGCTGGAATACATTACCTTTTTATAGATTGAACCATTCAAATAAATATAGAATGCATATTCAATATCTTCACTATTTTCAATATTAAGAGAGAAGTAAAGTTCATTATTATTAATTTCAAAATTAACTAAATCAAAAATAAAGTCTTTATGTACTGTTAATGTTTTATTTGTATTAATTTCTAAAGTCTCATTATTTTCATTTCTAATTTCTAAAAAAACATTATATGTCTGTAATTCCTTATCTATCTCTTTTATCACATTACTTTTAACAATTAATTGGTTATTCTCCATTTTATATCTAGCAACTTCTTTATCAAATTGTTTTAAAACAATTTGTTTAGATATTTTTAAATAATTATCTTCGGTTCCTGAATTAGAACAAATCTCAAATTTAATATCACCATCACATGCAATTTTAATGTCCAATTCACCAACATCAATATCTTTTAATTCAATTTTTTCTTTTACATGTTGCATTATTCTTCCCCCTTCAATTAACAATTTTTATAGACATCTAACAATAACTTTTTTTCATTTTCCCAATTATATTTACTACTAGCTTTTATACTATTTTCACTTAAAGAATCTCTTAATTTTCTGTCTAATAACAATTGATTAACCGCTTTTGCAATTTCTTCTGGTTTATGAGCGTCGATACAAATACCTGTCTTATCGCCTTCTACTACTCGTTTAATTTCGGGAAAATCACAGGCTACTACAGGTACTCCTGCCATCATGTATTCAAATAGCTTATTAGAAGAGGCTGAATAATGATTAAAACAAATATTATTTAACACTTGAAAGCCTAAATAAGCATTTCTCGTATATTTCGGTAAATCTTTTAATGGTACTTTAGGAATAAACTTAACTTTTTCTTCTAGACCCATCTCGCTTACCATTTCTTCCAAATAGTGTTTAATTTTACCATCTCCGATTAAAACTACTGTACCCTCATTAAACATGGGAACAGCTTGTATCAATTTATCTAATCCACGCCCTACTTGAATTCCTCCTTGATACAGTAGAATCTTTTCCTCTGCAGGTAAATTTAGTAATGTATGTATATCAATTTTATCATTATCTTTAGATTGGTTAAAAAATGGGTAATTATGTAGAACATTAGGATAAAAACCATATAACTTTTCATTAAATGCAGCTCGTGTATCATTTTCTACTATCATGGAATTGATTTTTTTTATGAAGAAACTTTCTACAAATTTAATCGTCTTAGGATTATATCCTGTCCTACTTGTTTGAACTTCATGTGAATCGTATATAAGTTTTTTACGATGCAACCGCCATTTCGATGAAATATATGCTTGAGGTAGCGTATTCAAGTCGTTTGCATGGTATATGTCATATTTTGATCTATATGCTTTTGCAAGCATACGTAAAATTATATTCCCCTTAATTACAATTCCTTTAAGTTTTGTTTTTAAAAGCAATGCAACAAGCACTGTTATACCAATAATTATAACCGGAACATTAATTAGTAAATATAACCAAATAATTACCGAAATTAATAATAAAAATTTATTATCTAATATTTTTTTATAGACTTTTTGGAGTGCTATTAATGTAGTTGGATATCGTTTTACCCTATTAACTGTAAACTTTGGATTTACTTGCTCAAATAAAGGAAGTTCTTTATCATTTGGATCTTCAATACAGATTAGATCCACATGATAACCATCTTCTGATAGGGCGGTACATTCACGTAAAACCCTAGCATCGTTGGTGAAGTGATTCCATACAAACATACAAACATTTTTACTCATACATTTCCACCTTAGTAACTTTCGATTTCATTTTTTTGGAACTATTTTCGAACCGTCCAAATAAATTAATTAGTTCCAATATATTTTTTTCCCAATAGAAATGATTTCTTACTAATCGAATACTATTGGATTTCATTTCCATACGAGTGTTAG
This sequence comes from Lysinibacillus halotolerans, assembly GCF_003711845.1. Classification (GTDB taxonomy): domain Bacteria; phylum Bacillota; class Bacilli; order Bacillales_A; family Planococcaceae; genus Ureibacillus; species Ureibacillus halotolerans. The sequence continues at coordinate 249,746 of NZ_RHLQ01000001.1, read as the reverse complement.
GATGATTTTTCAAATAGAGTATATGCTCCACTATTTCTTTCGCATCCCGACTTTCTGTTATATAACCAACATTATATTTTTCAATCAACTGTTTTGAAAAACCAGATACCGAAGCAATTAATGGCAATCCACTTGTCATATAATCTATTAATTTGCCCGGTAATACGGTATCAAAGACTTCATTTTTAGTTAAAGCTAAGATACCAACATCGTGTTGTCGATTCAAAACGAGACACTCTTCTCTTGTTGTAGGTGCAATAAAAGAAATGTGATTTAATTGTTGTTCTGCTACAAATTGCTTTAATTCTTCCCTTTTCATACCGTAGCCAACAATACTTAAATGCACTTTTTCCTTGTCTAATTCTTTTGCGAGTGATTTTAAAAAATCTACATCTTGAGCTAAACCAATATTCCCTGTATAAATTGCTTTAAACAGCTTATCATCATGTATTTCTTCATGAATTTCAAATTCGCGAGCTGCGTTTGGCAAAAATATAATATTTTCTTCAGGAATATTAGCAACTTGTTGAATATGTTTTGAAAAACGTGGACTATTCACAACAATAGCGTCTGACTTTTTATAAAGGAACTTCTCTACTCTTGTAAAAAACCAAAGAATTGGAGTGTAATTAAAAACACCTACCCCCTTAAGAGATTCAGGCCACAAATCCCGAATATCTAATACCATTTTTGCCCGATAGCGAAATTTTGCTATAACTCCTGCTATTCCTATAAAGATAGGTGGACTTGAAACAAATACGATGTCATATTTCCCTCTATTAAATAGTACAAAGAAAATCATTTTCAATGTAAATTCTAAATAAAATAACAGACGACTGATCATATTTAAAGAATATTTTCGCTTTTTCACAGTGACACGGTGTATATGTTGCGCTTCGTTTAAATTCATATCATTCCAAAAATCTTTGTTTTTATACAAATTTTGATTAGGATAAGATGCTACTGTAGTTAATACCGTTATCTCATATCCCTTTTCTTTTAACAGCTGATATATGTTTTTCATACGATTACTCGCACTACCGATTTCTGGATAAAAGTTTTGTGTTATCATTAACACTTTCGTCGACACATGAAGACATCCTTCCATATTGGCTCATTATATCTTACTTTTGATAGAGTTTAGACCTCGTGTAAGTTGATATTTAGCCATTTTTCAAATTATTATATCATAGACAGTGAATATATAGACCTACTTATTTTATCCTTTTCTAAATATTTGAAATGGTACATAATTTAACACTATTTGTATATCAATTTCCGTCTTAGAATAATAATTTATTGACATTTTAAGGAAGCATTATCTTTTATCGTATGATTAATTCCTCAATTACTATTTTTCCCCTTTTTTTTCAATAGCCAGTTTGTTTATAATCTAAGAATATACTGATAGTTATTAAAATTTCAATAACGTATATTACTTTTGATTATTTTGTCATATATCGTCTATTTTTTTATTTTCCTTATATTTTACCCTATTAATTGAGTATTCAACTTGATAATTAGTAAAATTTACAAGAATGAAACAACTTTGCAATAATTATTTATTTAATTAATAGTCTCATTGGCCGATATAATTCTAGAATACTGACCAAATTACTAAAATCACAAATTTTCCGCTTTAAAAATCACACCAATTTAAAGGAGAGTGTATGATGGAGAAATATAACAAAACCCTTATAAAGACAGGCGTGTCGAGTGTTTTACTTTCATCCGGTATATTGTTAGGGTCTAGTTTTGCTTCTGACCTTCCATTTTCATCAATTGAAGTAGAAGCTGCATCAACGACAACTTATACAACAACAGCTAACTTAAACTTACGATCTACAAATTCTACTAAAGGAAAAATTTTATTAACGATTCCGAAGGGGAAAGCTGTTAATTATATCTCGAAATCTGGAACTTGGTACAAAGTTTCATATAATGGAAAAACCGGTTGGGTTAGTTCGGAATATATTAAAATAACAAATTCTGTCGCTACTACTAAAACAACTTATACAACAACAGCTAATTTAAATTTACGTTCGACTAACTCTACTAAAGGAAGTATTTTATTAACGATTCCGAAAGGGAAAGCCGTTAATTATATCTCCAAATCTGGTGATTGGTATAAAGTCACATACAACGGGAAAACAGGTTGGGTTAGTTCCGAGTATATAAAAGTTACAACAACTAGCACTGGATCAACAAAACCTACTACTCCGTCTAAGCCAAGCACTAGTGTATCAACAACGAAATCAACTTATACTACTACAGCTAATTTAAATTTACGTTCGACTAACTCTACTAAAGGAAGTATTTTATTAACGATTCCAAAGGGGAAAGCCATTAACTATATTTCTAAGTCTGGTGATTGGTATAAAGTTACTTACAATGGGAAAACGGGCTGGGTTAGCTCGGAATACGTGAAAGTCGGAACTACTAATACTGGAACGTCGACTAAACCAACTACACCTTCTAAGCCAAGTACGAGTGAAACAGTAACGAAATCAACTTATACTACCACTGCTAATTTAAATTTACGTTCGACT
>NZ_RHLQ01000001.1:232868-247098 GCF_003711845.1 Lysinibacillus halotolerans | reverse complement strand
TAACTCTACTAAAGGAAGTATTTTATTAACGATTCCGAAAGGGAAATCCGTTAATTATATCTCCAAATCTGGTAGCTGGTATAAGGTTTCTTACAACGGGAAAACGGGCTGGGTTAGCTCGGAATACGTGAAAGTCGCAACTACTAATACTGGAACGTCGACTAAACCAACTACGCCTTCTAAGCCAAGTACGAGTGAAACAGTAACGAAATCAACTTATACTACTACAGCTAATTTAAATTTACGTTCAACTAACTCTACTAAAGGAAGTATTTTATTAACGATTCCGAAAGGGAAATCCGTTAATTATATCTCCAAATCTGGTAGCTGGTATAAGGTTTCTTACAACGGGAAAACGGGCTGGGTTAGCTCGCAGTATGTGAAAGTCACAACTACTAATACTGGAACGTCGACTAAACCGACGACGCCTTCTAAGCCAAGCACTAGTGAACCGTCTAAACCAAACACGAGTGACTCAGCAGTTAAATCGACTTACACAACAACTGCTAATTTAAACTTACGTTCGACTAACTCTACTAAAGGAAGTATTTTATTAACGATTCCGAAGGGGAAATCTGTTAACTATATCTCGAAGTCAGGTGACTGGTATAAAGTTACTTATAATGGCAAAACGGGCTGGGTTAGCTCAGAGTATATTAAAGTTACGACTACTAACAGTGGGACTACGACTAAACCAACTACGCCTTCTAAACCAAGTACCGAACCATCAAAACCAAGTACTGACGATACAGTAGTAAATAAAATTTATAGTACAACTGCTAACTTAAACTTACGTTCAACGAATTCGACTGCTGGTAAAATTTTATTAACTATTCCGAATGGATCTACTATTACGTACATCTCAACTTCTGGTAATTGGTATAAGGTTACTTATAATGGTGTAACTGGTTGGGTAAGCTCAGATTATGTTAAAGTTTCAACAAACAACGGGACAAGTCCTACAAATCCGTCCACAGGTTCAGGTTCATCTAATCTACCTCCTGGACAAACGATTAATTCGATGGTCGTCTATACAACGAATTCTTTAAATTTAAGAACATCTAATTCAACATCATCTTCATCGCTAGGTACAATTCCAGCGAATACGAAGCTTACAACAGCTTATAAAGCTTCAAATGGATGGTACAAAGTTTCTTACAACGGAAAAACTGGTTTTGTATCAGGTAGCTATTTAATTAGTCAATCAACGAAAGCACGCATTGACTCATTAGAAGCAAACAAAAATAGTTACTTGTTTATGGATTTACGAACCGTTTCTTCTGTTACTGCAAATCAAATTAACGCTTATATTAAAGATCGCGTTGGTAATAACCGAAGCGTATTACTTAATTCGGGTGACATCTTCGTAGAGGTTGGAAAAAAATATGGTGTCAACGCCCTCTATTTAGCAGCCCATGCGATTCATGAAAGTAATTTTGGAAAATCCACAATTGCCCTTGATCGCTACAATTTATTTGGCTATGGCGCCTATGATTTAGTCCCTTATCTTGGTGCCGTTAAATTCGATTCCATTAAACAAAACATTGAATTTATCGCCCAAAAAATTAAAGCAACGTATTTAGGAAATAGTTGGCATAACCAAGGAACTTATTTAGGATATTCCGTTAAAAGTATTGCAGGTAGCCGTGTTGATTCCTTAAGTAAAGGGATGAACTTCTACTATGCAACGGATGAAAAATGGGGCGAATTAATTGCTCGTCATATGACAAATATTATGGAATATTCTAAAGAAAGTGCTGCTGGAAGTAGTCCAAATACGACTCCAGTATCCAACCCAAGCTATCCTGACTTATCGGATGTCTTCCCAACAAATACGTTAGCTGTTGCGAAAACAACATTTAACCTATATGATAAAAAATCTGGTAAAGTCGTTGGGACAATGCCAAAAGGCGCAAAATTTAACCTACTTGAAAAGGATAATAATTATTGGTTAACTGTGAAATATAACAACCGAACTTATTATGCTAACGTATCCTTTAGTTCGTACAATAAATACTTTACTGTGAAAAACTTAGGACGTGTCGATACAGGTGGAGTTGCTTTAAATGTACGGGCAGATGCTTCAACAAGTGCTCAAGTTATTACAACTATTAATCATAAAGACTATGTGGAACTTGCATTAGATTCAAAAGATGTTCCTATTACGAAAAATGGTTGGTATAAAGTGAAAGTAAATGGTCATTACGGTTGGGCTTCTGGCGGCTATATCGTTCGTGAATTAAACCGCTAAAATTAGAATATGTAAAGAAAGTAAAAAGTAGCCACAAATTTTTCCATATGTGGCTACTTTTCTTTTAACGATAAACTGGTACATCCATAATCATATTGTTTATACCAAGGGTTTGATAAAGATTGTATAACGAATTAATTTGTTTATATGCCCATCCAATATCCGTTGCATATTGATGGCTAGCCCCGTTATAACGGTCCATCGCTTCAGGATTCCAACGCATTTTGTATAAAGTGTTTTGAATCGTACCAGTATGGTTCTTCCCTTTAATATAATCATTGGCAATATATTTTGCCCCGCCAATAATTGCTTTTTCAGGAGTTGTCCACCCTTCCTCAAATGCCTTTTTTGCTCCACATTCATTTGGACAGTGGTCAAAGGCTTCAATTCCATACATGTTATACACAACCGTACCGTTATATTGAATACCTTGGGCTAATTCTGAAGTACCATGTCCCGTTTCAAGTAACGCATGGGATACAAGATACAATTCATTTATTCCATTCTCGGCACCTGCTTGAACAAACGCTTCACCAAGATTATGGAAAATTCCTCTATTCTTCAAATAATTATCTAATACAGTGACAGATACCCCACTCGATTTAGATAAATCGAGAAATTGGAATTTTTGTTTTGGATCATTAACAAAATGATTCGGATTTAAATATTCACTCACATCGGATTGGGTAGCATTTCGCCATACTCCAAGGGCAATTTGAGCCCAATAGGAATCCGTTGAATAAATTGTCACGAATGTTCCAGTCACTAACTTCCCATATATATGGCTTTGTTCTGATGCTTCTGAACGGATATTGACAGTACTCTTCACCTTACCTAGATTGGAACTGATTCGAACTAGTGAACGATGAACATATAACTCTTTCCCGTTATATTGAATTTTGTACCATCTAGTAGAACCAGCTGTAGCATCTCCTATGATGTTATCATCTAAAATTGTAAAGGCAGTACCTATTGGAACCGTTTCATATACATTGTTATTTGTATCTAGTTTTGGAGATGTTCTGAGACGTACACCCGAACTTGTCGTTGAACCTCCCATTACAATTTCCACAAAATTTCGGCTCACATATCCTGGTAAATTTCGATATTTATCGGTCTGTGGAGTAGCTTTCATTTGTAAGGCTAAAGCTTCACTCAAAGATAAATCATATTTTGTATAGTTTATGATCGTTTTATTTACATACTCATCAGAAATCCAGACCGTTTTCCCTGCTAAAGTACCACGATACCATACATCAGATCCCACGGATTCTGTAAGGTTAACTTGAAAACTTTCCTTCGAAAATTGACTCAAATCACTGTAGATAATATCTTTCGTTCCACCCCAAGGGTTTTGATAAGCAGTACCTGTCCCTTTTAAATAAAAGCTTTTTCCTTGATGATCAACCGTTTTATGCACTTTTTCTGTCATGTTAGTTGAACTTATCCAACCGATGATTCCTTCTGTTCCAGCTGTTTTACTAATCAAATAATATACTTCTCCATTAAAATTACCTTGAGTTTTAATATAGTACACAGCATGAAAATAAGAAGTGGTATCCAATGTAGATGAAATGTTTCCGTCCCTTCGATAAATCGTCGTCGCATTACCATTAATATGACCTAATAAACTTGTTGCAGTGGGTACAACGACATCATTTTCGTGTAACCAAATCGTCTTCCCATTTAAAATGCCCCGATACCATGTTGTATTACCAACAGTTTCCGTTAAATTGACGGTAATTGTTAAAAATTGATAATCGGACATATCAGAAAAAACAATATCTTTCGTTCCACCCCATGCCTTACTATAGGCTTTTCCTGTACCATGAATGTACAAAGTTTTCGCCTTAGAGCTGATCGTTTTATGGGCTTGTGTATTCAAATCTGTTGATTTCACCCATCCGACTGTACCCTGTTCACTACTTGGTTTCATACTAATTAAATAGTATAAAATACCATTCACTTTCACCTGTTTTTTAATGTAGTAAACCGTATACGTATAAGGAGCAGCAACAGTTGAAGTCGATTGACCAATTAATTTATAAATCGTTGCATTACTCTTTAAATGGCCTAGTAAACTTGTTTTACTTATTTCCACTTTTGATATCGTAGTTAAAACATCGTTAGCATGAAGCCAAATCGTTTTACCGTTCAACGTCCCTCTATACCAAGTATTTACGCCAACCGTTTCTGTAAGGTTAACTTGAAAACTTTCATAACTATAGGGTGACAGGTTATCAAAAACTAAATCTTTTGAACCGCCCCACGCCTTACTATACGCTTTTCCAGTTCCTTTAAAATAGAAGGTCTGCCGTTTTCCGGTTACTGTTTTATGGGCATAAGTTGTTGTATCTTTTGCCTTTATCCAGCCTACGACTCCCCTTTCACTGCTCGGTTCAGTGCTAATTATGTAATGGAGTTCGTTGTTAATATAAGCAAAACTTTTAATATAGTAAACTGCGTTAAAGAATTGTTTCGCTTCTATTGTTGGAGTTGTTGCACCTTTTACGGGATATATTGTCGTGGCAGATCCATTAATATGTCCTAATAAACTGATTGAATTCGGAATAATCACTTGATTCGACTGCAACCACATTTTTACACCATTAACAGTCCCTCTATACCATGTCATTTTTCCAACCGTTTCAGTTAAATCTACTTTGAATTCTAAATTAGAATATTTAGACATTTCATTATAGATTACATCCTTTGTGCCACCCCATGCTTTACGATACGCCCTTCCATTTCCTTTAACATACAACGTTTTCTTTTGCCCACTGATTGTTGTATGGGCCAACACTTGTACGTTAGATGATTTCACCCATCCAACAACACCTAAAGTACTGCTCGGTTGGGTACTCATTAAATAAAAAGTATCCCCATTATGAATTGCTTGTTTCTTAATATAATAAACCACATTCATATATTGGGAACCCGCTTTAAATGATGAACTAGCCTTTGTGTAATCTTTATAAATCAAAACATCTGCATTGTTTAAATGTCCAAGTTTACTAGTAGAATATTCACTAGTAGCCTCAACACTCCTAACATTTTGATCTAGAAAAAGAAATACGAAAACAGAAACTAAAATTAGTATGATATTCAGTTTTTTCATCGTCCAATATAGGATTTAACCTATCATCCTCCGCCTCTCACAATTAAAAATTAATAGAAAAATGAATCTATTAACTTCATAATAGTTTGAGCATTCAGATGTGTAAACACATTTTTGATAATTACCAATATTTTATAATAAAAATTTGATATTTTATCCAACACCTTTTCTCTCCAATAAAAAAGCCCCCAAAATATGGGGGCTTACATATTACATAAACTCTTTTACTAATTCATTAAATTGATCTTCACTTAAGTTCATATCAAGGTCAGCTAATGGTTGTTCAGCGTATCCAGGTACTTTTTCTTGATAAGATTTTGTTTCAGTATCTTGGTAAATGATCCCTGTTACTAATCCTTCTTTTTCCATTACTGTTTGCATCGCTAACTCACGATTAGAAGAATCATAATCTTCAATGTCAGCTAATTTTGTTAAATGTTCTTTGAACCATTCATAAGTGTTCACTTTATTATAAGTAACACATGGGCTAAAGACATTAATGAAAGAGAACCCTTTATGTTGAATACCAGCTTCGATAAGGGCTGTTAACTCTTTAATGTCTGTCGAGAATCCTTGGGCTACAAACGTTGCTCCTGCAGATAATGCCACTTCCAACGGTTTTAATGATGGCTCGATTGCTCCACCTGGTGTTGATTTCGTAATGAAACCTTGAGCTGAACGAGGTGAAGTTTGCCCTTTCGTTAAACCGTAAATTTGGTTATCCATTACAACGTAAGTAATATCCATGTTACGACGAATTGCGTGAACTGTATGAGCCATACCGATGGCAAATCCGTCCCCGTCACCACCAGAAGCGATAACATTTAAGTTACGGTTCGCCATTTTTAAGCCTTGCGCGATCGGTAATGCACGACCATGAATACCATGGAATCCGTATGAATTGATATATCCAGCTATACGACCAGAACAGCCAATCCCAGCTACTACAGCTAATTCATGGGGTTCGATGCCGACATTTGCTGCTGCACGTTGAATCGCTGCTTGTACGGAGAAGTCACCGCAGCCTGGGCACCAGTTTGGTTTCACAGAGTTACGAAAATCTTTAAATGTTGCCATTAGTCAAGCAGCTCCTTTACTTTATTTTCAAGCTCACGAGGTAAGAACGGTGTACCGTCATATTTCGTAATGCTGTATGTTTTATCGTGACCGCCAATATTCATTTTTAAAATATTTGCTAATTGGGAAGTTTTATTGTTTTCCACCACAATCACTTTTTTCGCATTGGCTACTAATGGAGCCATTTCTTTACTTGGGAATGGGAATAGTAAACGAATATGGGCATGGTTTACTTTTACCCCTTCTTCTGTTAAACGTTCTTGAACTTCTTCAATCGCACCGCGCGTTGAATTAAATCCTACTAATAATACATCCGCTTCTTCATGAGGTGCATTGACATGGACTGGCGTATCAAATGTTAACTTTTCAAGTTTGCGGAAACGCTTGTCCATTTGTGTTCCACGGTTTCCTGGTGCTTCATTTGGTTTACCCGTTTCATCGTGTTCTACCCCTGTAACATGGTGAATACCATTTGGAGTTCCTGGGAAGACACGAGGAGAAATCCCGTCTTCTGTATTTTCATAACGTTTGAAGTAATCTTTGTTGTCATTTGCTTCAATTTCATCTTCGACAATTTTTCCACGGCGAATTTCAATTTTACTGTAGTCAAACGGATCTGTCGTTTGTTTCCCTAAGGACAATTGTAAATCCGTCATAATAATTACAGGAATTTGTAATTCTTCTGCGATATTAAATGCTTGGATTGTATCAAAGAATGCTTCTTCTAAAGTAGAAGGTGCAATAACAACTTTCGGAATTTCACCATGTGTACCATAGAACATGGCCATTAAGTCCGATTGTTCTTGTTTAGTTGGAAGACCTGTCGATGGACCACCACGTTGCGTATCGACAATCACTAATGGTTGTTCTGTCATACCAGATAAGCCGATGGATTCCATCATTAATGATAAACCAGGACCAGCTGATGCTGTGAAGGAACGAACACCACCGTAGTTAGCACCGATAGCCATTGTCGCCGCTGCGATTTCATCTTCAGTTTGAATGACCGCGCCACCTAATTTTGGAAGTTTTTTAATTAAATATTCCATGATTTCGGAAGCTGGTGTAATCGGATAAGCAGCCATAAAACGGGCACCTGCTGCAATGGCACCTAAAGCAACTGCATCATTCCCGATCATATACATACGTCGTTTTCCGTCAGCAGGAGCTAGTTCCCACTCACCGACACGGTCACCTAAAAGTTCCGTCATGACGTCATACCCTTTTTGAATTGCTTCCATATTCTTTTTAACGACTTCTTCCCCTTTACGTCCGAATATTTCATCGACAACGCTTTGGAACACTTCTTTATTTAAATTTAAAAGGGCTGAAGTAGCACCAATCGCCACCATGTTTTTCATTAATGAAGTACCTAGTTCTGTCGCAATTTCAGTAAATGGCACGATAAATAATGGCGCTTTTGAATCTTCAGGTTTTGTTGGGTTAAATTTAGCATCAGCTAAAATAATACTTTTTTCAGTTAGCTCTTTATAGTTCACTTCGATTGTTTCTTGGTCAAAAGCAACTAATATATCTAAATCGTCTGCAATAGAACGAACTTCTGTTGGACGAACGGTAATTTTATTATTCGTATGGCCACCTTTAATACGTGAAGAGAAATGACGGTAACCGTAAAGGTGATAGCCTAAACGGTTCATGGCCATTGAGAAAATTTCACCTGTACTCTCAATACCTTCACCTTGCTGCCCACCGACTTTCCAAGAAAGCTGATGTAACATGTTAACAACTCCTTAAAAAACTGTTTTTATATATTTTTTTCCTTCATTAGTTTAACACGAACAAAATGCATAAACTATCCGAAAAACACCAAAATCATGAAATTCAGACCTTTGACTGAAAGTTAACAGACAAGGATTTGCAGTATGTTTATCTTTCCTTTAGATTACTTCAAGAAAAGGAAGCCATACTATATTACAGTAATTTTTTATTACCATTAAAAGACGGAATTGTTAAGAAGTAAGTTGCAAATAAATAGCCCCATGAAAAAAGCCCTTAATGATCAGCACATGCCAATCACTAAGGGCTTAAAAATGTGATGTCTTAATGTTATCGAGTTCTTTTTTCTACGACTAATTTTAAAGCTGTACGATCTTCACCAGCGATTGTAATATCTGCAAAAGCTGGTGCACAAATTAAGTCCGTGCCACTTGGTGCGACAAAACCGCGTGCAATTGCGACTGCCTTTACTGCCTGATTTAATGCACCTGCACCTACAGCTTGCATTTCCGCATATCCTTGCTCACGAATAACGGCAACGAGCGCACCTGCGACAGAATTTGGATTAGAGCGAGATGATACTTTTAATGAATCCACATTTATTCCTCCCCATGTAGCTTTAGTAAATGTTGAATGAAGCATTCGATTTAGTGGGCATTCATTCAAAGGACTTTAACTTAGTGTCCGTAAGACATTTTATGATGTTAAAGACTAAATTAGAATCGAATGAAAACCAAATTGGCACTTAAAACCATTTATTTTTTCACTATCGATTAGACACAAGGAAGGTTAAAAAAACTTGTTTCATCTTTCAAAGTTAAATATCAAGGGATAACAGTCCGTAATTGTATTAAACAGCCTCTTTAAAGTTAAAAAATGATCCTACCAACAATATTGGCAGGATCATTTTTTAAGTTTCTATTTTATCCTTGAAACGGATAGTCTTCATTTATATATATGCGTTCGCAATGTAGTGCTTTACCCGTTTGGTCATCGATTTCAACGTAAAATCCACTTAACACTTCACGTCCATCCTTCGGCACTTCAAATCTTGACGGTAAGTTTGTTTTAAACTTGTAAATAACACTTTCTTTTTTCATTCCTAAAATTTCATCGTACGGACCTGTCATCCCTACATCGGTAATGTAGGCAGTCCCACCAGGATAAATTCTACTATCCGCCGTTTGTACATGGGTATGAGTACCAACAACTGCTGAAACCCTTCCATCTAAATGCCAACCTAAGGCAATTTTTTCACTTGTTACTTCCGCATGGAAATCAACAAATACGAGTGGAGATGTTTTGTGTGCTTCAGCAACTAATGCATCCGCCATCGCAAAAGGATCTTCATGGGGTGGCAAGAAAACACGGCCATGCAAATTAATGACCGTTAATGTAACACCATTTTTCGTAATTTGAACCATTCCTTTTCCAGGAGCTTCTTCAGAAAAGTTTGCTGGGCGAATTAAATATTCCGCATCATCAATAAACTCGTAAATATCTTTATTATCCCAAGTGTGATTCCCCATTGTAATGACATCAACGCCAACTTGTAATAGCTGTTGATAAATTTTTTGTGTTATACCTCTACCAGCAGCAGCGTTTTCACCATTTGCTATTACCACATCAGGTGTATATTTTTTCTTTAGTCGGGGCAAGTACTTTTCAACTGCTTCTCGACCAATCGATCCTACGATATCTCCAATAAAAATTACTTTCATGAATAGTATCACTCTCTCTAACAAATTCAAACATGTCCTACCATTTTAACACTTTCATGATGGATTAGGCAAAAATACAAAAAATTGTTTTTCACTTTGAATAACCATTCCTCCTTTTCCCCTTTAATATGTAAAATATTTATCCGAATGCAACTTGAAGTTGATTAAATTTAAATCATGTAAAGGGACTTTCGTATATAGCAGATGTAGCGCTTTTTCTCTTCGATATCTAACTGCCGCTTCTTTGAGAGCGACTTTTATCGTTACACCGTTATTAAAAATCAGTAAACTATACGCCCCACATTCTTCAATTGTAAAACTTAGATCAAACACCCACGTTTTACCTAAAGTATTATAAGTAGGCAATTCCATCCCCACAATACCTAATCGTTCCGATATTAGAATCGGTGGTGTTTTCGTAATACTTAATAGCTTACGAGAAGCCATTTGCCTCCCTTCTAAGCTTGCACCGAAATTTAAACAATATTGTCTGATGATTTCATCTGTTGTTCCTTTTGACTTTAAACTCCCTAAATTAGTGTAAATGATTGACGAATGTTCTCCATCAAAATGAGGAGTAACTGCGATGCTAGAATGAGATGATATTAAAAAATGGATCTCTTTTTCTAATCCCATAGAAATCTCCCCCTTAATAGAAATTATTCAACAAACATTTTCAAATAAATACCAAAAACTAGTACCTATGGATTAATATAAAAAATTCTATAAATATTGTCAATATTCGGAAATAAAGTCATTTTCAAATAGTTAATTGCTTATTTTCAACTATGATTGACTGTCTAGAAATTGAAAAACTACTTATCTTTCTAATTTACTATCGTTATTTCTTATATTTTCTTAGAAAATTTTCGTAATAGCTTTAGACAATCCATTCTATAGCCCTTTCGATTCATTTCAAAAGTTCGGTTACGATGAAAACACCTAGGAATAATCGACTTTGCGCGCAAGTCAAAGGAAGATTGAAATGGAAGAGTTTAATACGATATGCGAACTTTATGAACCGATGATTACGAAAGTGTTAAAAAAAGCAAAGGTGTATAAAGATCACGAGCATTACCGTCAATGTGCAAGGATTGCCTTATGGCATGCATGGAAAAACTACGATCAAAAACGAGGTGATTTTGCCCCTTATGCTTATTGGACGATGTTAACATCCATCTACAAAGAAATCGAAAAGGATAATCAATATAAAGAGCGGAACATCGCCTATGATAAGGATAAATTAATTAACCTTTCCCACTATGTTCAAGTCAAAACAGAAACAATCAATGAATTTGAAAATTTAAAAGATATATTATCGAGTTTAGCCGAAATAGATTATAATTTAATTAAAACTCTATATGTATTTGGGGCGACCTATGATGAGATTGCCGCTACGAATAAAATGTCAGCAAGCTCCCTAAGGAAAAGACGGCAAAGAGTCGTTGAAAAAGTCCGCAAAATGTTAGAATCATACGAGTAAATGAAAAATCACTGGATGTGTCTTTTTACATCCAGTGATTCCTTTTGTTTCCTAATTATTTCCATTTTATATTTGTTTTGATCACTTTAGCTGGAACACCACCAACTATACTATTTGGAGGTACATCTTTTGTAACCACTGAACCAGCAGCAATAACCGCACCATCTCCAATCGTAACACCTTTTAAAATCGTCGCGTTTAAACCAATCCATACGTGATCTCCTATTACAATAGGTTCCGTCATTTTATAACCATCATATATTAACTCATGATTGTCCGAATCACGAATCGTAACACCTTCAGAAATTGTCACATCTTTTCCCATTTTAATATAATCAAAACATGAAATATTTGATTTATAGCTAATGTAACCCGAGTCAATTTCTAATGTGGCGTTTTCATTAATCGATAGGAAAAATCCTGAATATAATTTAAAATCTCCATTTACTATCAACCTTCCACCCTTTTTAATCGTAAGACTGGAATCAAAATAACCGCATCCGTTAAAGCTACACCCTAAACTTAAACTACCTTTATTTATAATAGCGTCGCGGTTCGATATATTCATATAGACTTTTTTATATACTTTTGCTCTATGCATGATGCTTCGATATGGATTTAGCACCGTTAGTTTCTTTACTTTGCCCACCTTCTGCATCTCCATTGTCCTTCCCCCAAAAGCCATACTTTGATTTCCCTTTTAACGTTAATATAATGTGAATCATTTGAATTGTCCTATGGAATCCGAAAGTTTTACTACACATTGCTGCAAAGGAATGAAATAAAGTGAATTTATATTGTAATAATGCTCGATTCTTTTTTAATAAAGAAATGATTTTCTTTCTTTCGTCTCTCTTTAAAAAACAAGCAAATTTCATACTGTAATAATATCTTTCAACAAAATTGTTCATCAATTTTTCAACTAAACTTTCTTCAATCGATAATGTGGTTAAAACTTTATGCCAATAAGTTGCGACGAACATACTGTCTTCCAATGTAGAATAAGAATGATTCAACGTGATTTGACCTATCCGTTCATTTCTATATACATAAATCGGGTTATCGTAATAGTCAATACAAGTTGCTTTTAAGAAAAGATAAGGTGTCCATAGAGCATCCTCATATTTTCTTCCTTTCATAAAAAATAACTCATGTTTTAATAGAAACGATTTTTTGACAATCCCACTCCAAGCAAACCATTTAAAATCTCCGTTATGTTTTAATATATAGTTTAAACATTCTACCCCATTTTTCCCTATTAACTCACTTCGCTCAATAGATAAAGGGGCCTTCACATAAATCTTTCTTTGTTGATAGTAATACTGATATGGGAAAAAAATATATTCTACTTTGTTATTTTGATGGATGATTTCCACTAAATCGGATAAGAAATCCGTCTGCCAATAATCATCCGAATCCAAAAACATGACATAATCCCCTGTTGCGTGTAAAATACCAACATTTCTAGCTTCTGATAATCCCCCATTTTCTTTATTGATTAATCGGATAAAGGGATACCGCCTGACATATTCTTCACATATTTCTTGACTACAATCTGTTGAACCGTCATTTATTAAAATGATTTCTTTATTTGAGTAGGACTGGAAAACAACACTTTCTAAGCAATGGCGCAAATATTGGTCCACATTATAAACTGGAATGATTACACTAACTTTCAAAAGTCAAACACCCGATTCTACCGTTATTAGCAGTTATTTTGGATGAAACCATTAATTTAAGATAAGACCTTCAAGTACTTCTTCATAACTGTTACATCTTGCACTCCAAGAATTGTCCTTTGCCAGAAGAATTCTTTCCTCTCTTTTTTGGAAATTATCATTTTGTAAGGAAACTAATACCTTTTCGGTAAAATCTTCTTTGCTTTCACCAATTTCCATTACATCTTTGAACAACACTAAATCCGGTAAAGCTGTCGCAACAATCGGCTTCCCTGTGGCAAAACATTCAAACAGCTTGGCTGGAAAAGTCCCCTTTGTAAAATCATTTATTTGATAAGGTAAAATAAGCGTGTCACAATTCTTTAAAACACTAGGGAGCGACTGATGAGATACTGTATCTTGATGTATAAGATGGTTATGACGTAAAGGAATCCCTTCTGGTGCAGGTCCGATTAATTCGACGTAAATTCCTTTTTCCAACAACTGTTCAATAATGGACCAATCGATACGATAATGATCAATCCCACCAAAATACGTTACTTTATTGACCTTTTTCCTCATTATTTGTTGCTCATAAATTTCATAAAACATTTCAAAATTCACTGCAGCGGGAATTTGAGTAATTTGCTCTTTTTTATGTCTATGCTTTTCTTTCAAAAGAACCGAATCAACAATTAACATATCAGCCATTTGGATTAATTCATTTTCGGTTATGACAATATCTTTAGGAATTCCCGGAAAATTTTCAAAATTTAAAACGCAATCATAGATTGTTTTTTCAGGTTTTAGTTCGTCAATGAGGTAAAGGGACGTAGAGGTAGGAACATAGGTGATCAATAAAATCGGTTTAGTAGAATGTTGCCTGATGTTCTTCGCTAATTTTGGGACAAATACGTTTTTATTAAACTGTCTAAATAGTGAATGGGTCGGTGGCAAGATGAATGGTGGTAATATTTTCAAATTTTTTATAGGTGTTTTCCGTTGAATTTGTTTCTTTGAAACGAGTACTCTTGTTAATCTTTCAATAGATTTGGATAGGCCAGGATTTCTCAATCCCGTCGTCTCAACGAATGTGACATCAGTCTTCGTTGAAAAGTACTCTGCGATAATTTGATGCCTTTGCCATAAAAAGTCCCATTTAATGCTAGATAGTATGACAATATG
>NZ_RHLQ01000001.1:0-232769 GCF_003711845.1 Lysinibacillus halotolerans | reverse complement strand
GGAAATTGTTTAACTTCATTAACTTCATATGATCCCCCATAATTTCAAATCATTTTACTAATTTTAAGGTGAGAACCTTTAATATATATTTGATGTTTCCAAACAAGTATCTTTTATACAAATGTGACATCAGTCTTCTGCGATAATTTGATGCCTTTGCCATAAAAAGTCCCATTTAATGCTAGATAGTATGACGATATGGAAATTGTTTAACTTCATTAACTTCATATGATCCCCCATAATTTCAAATCATTTTACTAATTTTAAGGTGAGAACCTTTAATATATATTTGATGTTTCCAAACAAGTATCTTTTATACAATCGTTTTGGTTCTTGTAATAGTCGATATAACCATTCAAAACCAATCTTTTGCATGGCAATCGGTGCCCTTTTCACATGATTTGAATAATAATCAAAGAGCCCTCCACAAGTTAGAACTGTACTAGCTTCTATAAGATGAAAATGTTCGTCTACCCATTTCTCTTGAAGGGGATTTCCGAATCCAACAAATAAAATATCCACTTCCAAATCGTTTATGTGAGAAATGACCTTCTTACTTTCTTCTTTTTTATCGAAATAACCATTATAGGCCCCTACAATTTCCACATTCGGATACTTTTTCGAAAAATTTTTTCTTACCTTTTCTGCAGTATCATCTTTTCCACCTAGTAAAAAGATTTTAAAGGGACTTTTCCGTTCATTTAATTCGGCCATTAACGCGGGAAATAAATCAGTTGTGGCAATTCGTTGAGCAGCAGTTGGAATGTTTAAAAACCTTTGGGCATAAATGACACCCATTCCATCTACATAAATTAAATTTTCCCTTTGGTTAATAATGTTTCGATAAGCTTCATCGTTCCAATAGTGAAGCATACAATCCGCATTAATAGCATAATAAGCCTTTTTCTTTTTGTCCCTTGTATGATTAATAATGATTTGAAGCAGTTCCCTTTGACTTCCTAAAAACACTTCATTGTCTATAAACGTTTTTATACGACTCATCCTTTTTATCCTTCGTTATCGTTAAATCGGTACTCATGCGATACTAGAGGTTTTGGAGAATGATGGAATTTATCATTTCGATTAAAAAGTATAGAAACAAATATGAAATAAACGACAATTAGCCAATTGGATCCATCAATATCTTCTACTACAAATAAAATCGACATGAGTAAAAGGGAAACTTTTAATATCGTTTTATAAACCATGTCCTTCAAAAATATTAGTTTTAAGTTAATTACTAGAAAAATAAGACTTCCGATCATAAACCCTATAATTCCCGTTTTATAAATGAAACCTACAAAGGTTGAATGGGATCCAAGGGGATAACCTAAAACCGATCGATCTTTAATACCTAGTCCAATAATCGGTGAATTTTCTAGTGCTACTTTAATACTTTCCTGCATTAAAAAAGTTCGACTATCGTTACTTCCTTCCCGCGCGTGAACTAATTCATACATTGTCATAACGACAATTTGTGATAAATCGGTATACATGAAAATAGCAATCATGGTTGATAGAACTACTAGAGTTAGAAAAATAAATAGATTTTTATTCAATTGTTTGGACAGATATTTCACTACAAAGAACAAGATCCCTATTAATATGACAATATAGCCGCTACGCGAATACGTACTAATGATAGGCATAACCCCTAATAAAATGTAAAGCCAGCGCAGAAACTTCCCTTTGTTTTCGATTACATACCAACAAAATAGAGGGTAGAAAAACAGACAAAACATAATGACAAGATTTGTATAATCCATTATCCCAACAAATCGCATTACTTCCCTTTGATTGAACCATTCAGAATAATAAAGGACTTTCCCTAAAATAGTTACATCTTTCATTCCTATACCGTAGTACATGCCTATACTTACGAACCAAAGGCCAATTAACAACAAATAATTATAAAAAGTAATCTTTTTTATCTTTTCAATGTCGATGTTATTATTTTTAAAATGTAGATAAAAAAATAACGCCATGATCCAAATGCTAAAAGTGTTGACCGTAGCAAAAATTCGTTCGCTATTATAGGAATAAACGAATAAATTATAGAGAATCGAACATCCATAGACAAACAGATACAATACAACTAGTAAACTTAGCTTGTCAAAATAGAGCTTCTTTCTTTGACATAGAAATAAAAATAAAATGAGGGCGATCAATATAAATTGTACTTCCTTTGGAACGACGATGATGGGCCAAAGCAAATAGTACAATAAGTATTGGTTGTTAAGAATTTTCTTCAATTTATCACCATTTTATTGTGTCTTAGAAAAATCATTGAACAGTTTGATAGGATTTATTCAATATGGGCCCCCACCAATCTTCGTTGTTTAAATACCACTGAATTGTTTCAGAGATTCCTTTATCAAAGGTATATTTTGGTTTCCAACCTAATCGCTGTAACTTTGTTGCATCGATCCCATACCGTTTATCGTGGCCTAACCGATCCCTTACAAACGTAATTAGTTCTTCCGACTTACCTAAGGATTGTAAGATGATCTTGACAATCTCAATATTTTGCCATTCGTTATTCCCTCCAACATTATAAATTTCTCCGCTTATTCCTTCATGAACAACTAAGTCGATCGCTTTGCAATGGTCCATCACATGTAACCAATCTCGAATATTTTCCCCATTTCCGTAAACCGAAATTTTTTCGTCCTTTAATGCCCGTAAAATAGTTAAAGGAATTAGCTTTTCGGGAAATTGAAACGGTCCATAATTATTCGAACACCGCGTAATATTAATCGGCATGCCGTACGTTTTAAAATAGGCAAGAACGAGTAAATCAGAAGAAGCTTTACTCGCACTATATGGACTATTTGGTTGGAGCGGTGTTTCTTCTGTAAATAAAGTAGGCTCATCCCATTCTAGTTCTCCATAGACTTCATCCGTTGAGATATGAATAAACTTTTCAATCCCTACTTGTTTAGCTGCTTCTAGTAATACTTGAGTGCCTAATACATTCGTATGGGTGAAAATCGGCGGATTTTGAATCGAACGATCCACATGACTTTCAGCAGCAAAGTGAACAACAAAATCAAATTGTTCTTTTTTAAACAACGAATAGATCGTTGTAAAATCGGTAATATCCCCATGGATAAAAAAGTAATTTGGTTTTGTTTCAATCGCTTTATGTTTTCTTAAATCAGCGGCATAAGTGAGCACATCTAAATTGTAAATGTCATAGTTTGGATAATGTTGAACCATGTATTGAACAAAATTTCCTCCAATAAAACCAGAACCACCTGTTACTAACATTTTCTTTCTACTCATCATAATTCTAAAACCCTTTTTTCCAACATGTTCATAAAGTATCCTTTTATCGCCAAAACAATTACTTCAACGGTCGATAAGTCAAAATATAAAGGTAATCTGAGTAGTCGTTCGCTCTCTACTGTTGTATAAATATCTTCTCCATGGAACGTTGTATACCGTTTTCCTGCAGGTGAAGAATGAAGTGGAACAAAGTGAAACATACTTTGAATTCCCTGTGCTTTTAAATAATTTATTAAACTTGTTCTTATATCACCGTTTTTCACTTTAATATAAAATATATGCCCATTATGTTGACAATTATTTGGAATAACCGGTAAATCAATTAAATGATGTTCTTCCAAAGATTGAAGATGAGTATAATATTCATTCCAAAGGGATAAACGGCTTTCTAATATTAGCTCAGTTTGCTCCAATTGGGCATATAAATAGGCAGCATTTAGTTCACTTGGTAAATAGGAGGAACCGATATCTTGCCAACAATATTTATCTACTTGTCCTCTGAAAAATTGGGAACGATCCGTCCCTTTTTCTCGGATGATTTCAGCTCGTTCGATAAAACGCTCATCATTAATAAGCAAAGCACCGCCCTCACCAGAAACGAAATTTTTTGTTTCATGAAAGCTGTATGTTCCTATATGGCCAATGGTTCCTAACATCCGTCCTTTATATGTCCCCATTAATCCTTGAGCGGCATCTTCGATTACATATAATTGGTAACGGTGCGCAATATCCATGATCGTATCCATTTCACAGCTCACACCAGCGTAATGGACTGGTACGATTGCTTTAGTTCGCTTCGTAATAGCAGCCTCTATTTTGTTCTCATCAATATTCATCGTATCGGGCCGAATATCAACAAAAACAATTTTCGCCCCTCTTAAAACGAATGCATTTGCTGTAGAAGTAAAAGTGTAGGATGGCATAATCACTTCATCCCCTGGTTGAATGTTAATAAGGAAAGCGGCCATTTCAAGGGCATGGGTACAGCTAGTCGTTAACAATGCTTTTTTTGTTCCCGTTTTTTGCTCTAACCATATTTGACTTAACTTTGTATACTTCCCATCTCCAGAAAGACTTCTACTTTCAATCACATCTTGAATATAGGCGAATTCCGCCCCTGTGACAGGAGGTACATTAAATGGAGATTGTATCATTTGCTTCGAGCTCCTTATCAAGATCATATTTTGATAGTTCCACTAAATATTTTCCGTAGTCTGTTTTCATCAATGGTTTTGCGATTTCAAGAAGCTGCTCTTTTGTAATGTAACCCTTTCGATAAGCGATTTCTTCAATACAAGCAATATATAAACCTTGTCTTTTTTGAATTGCACAAACAAAATTAGAAGCTTCAAGGAGTGACCCATGGGTGCCCGTATCTAACCAGGCTAGTCCACGTCCGGTCAATTGTACTTTTAATTTTCCTCTCCTTAAGTAATCTTCTATGATGGACGTAATCTCCTTTTCTCCCCGTTTCGAAGGTTCTACCTGTTTCGCAATCTCCACTACGTCATTATCAAAAAAATATAAGCCTGGAATCGCATAAGAAGATTTCGGATTTACCGGTTTTTCCTCAACCGAAATAGGATTCATCAATTCGTCCACCTCAATAACTCCATAAGCCTTTGGATCATTGACATAACATCCAAAAATCATTCCACCGCTCGTTAAAGAAGTTGCTTTTTTTAATAGGAGACTAAAGTTCGAACCGTAAAAAATATTATCTCCTAAAATTAATGCAACTGAAGAACTTCCAATAAACTTTTCACCAACAATAAAAGCTTCTGCCAAACCGTTTGGATGTTCCTGGATCGCATATTGAAGGCGAATCCCTAAATGGGAACCATCTCCCAAAAGTTGTATAAAACCTTCCATATCCCTTGGAGTAGAAATAACTAATATCTCTTTAATTCCTGCTAACATTAATACTGAAAGGGGATAGTAAATCATTGGTTTATCGTAAACTGGCAAAATCTGTTTCGAAATAGACTTCGTTAACGGATATAATCGGGTACCTGTCCCTCCTGCTAAAATAATTCCTTTCATTTTTACCCTCTTCTTCGTTATTTTTTAATTCTTCCCTTCTAAGGTTCGAATCCTTCTATCGATACTGTTTTGGTTTTTTGAGATTTCAAAGTAATTAGTAAGTAATGGAAACATTCAATTTTAAAAATCTTTGCCAAACCGACATATAAAATAATTCCCGTAATAATTTGTACTCCTATAGTGAGTAAGTCCGACATGCCGATCCATTTAATACAATAGATAATGGAACCCATCCCGCAGGATAGTAGAAATGAAGGGAGTACATCCTTCCATTGTTCGCTCAAACGATAATTCAATAACTTCCGATTAGGGAATCCATCGATAATTGCGGCAATAATCCCATTGAGCAACACACCAAAAGCCATCGCATGAACTCCAAACTGGATACTAATTACAAGAACAGTAAGACCGATAACCGTTTTAACGATTTCCAATTTTAAAAAAATGTCACTCCTCCCCATCGCTTTAACTGCTTGTAGATTGGATACATCAATTGTCCATAAAGCATAATAGGCACAGAAGATTTGTAAGAAGGAAACAGCGGGAAGCCATTTTTCCGTTAATAAAACATTCATAAGAGGTTCTGCAATAATAGCAAGACCCATCATCATTGGAAAAACAATAAACGAGCTCATTCCGATTAAACGGCGAGTCATCTCTTTTACTTTCTGTTTATTATCTTGATGGGCTGATAACGCCGGGAACATTACATTTTGTATGGAACCATTTATATTGTCCACGATGACCGATGGAAATTGCATTCCCCTGTTATAGAAACCTAATAAAGCAGGGTTGAACATTTTCCCAATGATGAAACTTTGCAAATTAATATAAATAGAAAAAATGAGGGAAGAAATCAGTAACTTCCATCCATATGAAAACAATAGTTGCACCCTTTTAAAGGAGAATTTTAAGCTGGGTCTCCAGCGCACAGTGATACATAAAGCAATCGTAACTAATAAATGTCTCGTTAATTGTTGTGCTACTAAAGCCCAAATACCAAAATCAGCAAAGGCCATCAGTATCCCAGCGATGCCCGAAAGGATGACACCACTTAAACTACTAATAAATAAGTTTTTAAACTCCATCGATCTGGCAATAACCGCATTTTGTATGGAATTAAACGCTCCAAAAAATAAAGTCAATGACAATACTTTTATTACGGATGATAGTTGAGGTTCTTCGAAAAATGTTCCAATTAAAGGGGCTGACAAAAATAAAATAATATATAGAACGATAGCTACGCATAAGTTCAAATAAAAGACAGAGGAGAAATCAAGGGCATCTACCTCTTTCTTTTGAATAAGTGCGGTGCTAAGACCACTTTCTACAATAATTCCGCCAAACGTAATAAAAACGGTAACTATGACGATTAAACCGAAATCTTCTGGAAGGAGAATTCGCGCCAGTATAAGCGTGATTAGAAATTGTATTCCTTGTGTTCCACCACGTTCAAGGAGCTTCCAAAAAAGAGAAGAAAGTACCTTTGCCTTCGTTATGTCATATTCCATTTAACGAAACTCCTTTTAGCTTGCCTTAAAAAGTTTGAAACAGCCGGAGAATATTCATCCATCCATATCATGGCCTTACGTTTCAATCCTAATTGGGAATACAACTCCTTATACATTCCTTTTTTCACTTCTTTAAACTTTCTTTCTTCTATTAATAGTTCCAGTTCTGTCATATCCTTTTTCCATTTAATCACTTGTTCATATTGACTATTTGTATAGCGATTAATTTCATCGAGCATTTCGGCAATTTGGCGATAGTGGGCTCTTTTCTTTGCAATATGATGCATATTGGAACTTGTCCAAGATGCATCATCGCCATTACGCCATGCAGACAAAAATTCATCCATATAATATACTTTCCCTTGCAATGCGAGATTGATAGCAAGATGATAATCAGTTATGTTCGGAACGATTTGAAAAAACATAGGTCTTTCCAGATCTAATTGTGTTCGGTAAAACATCGAATTTGTAACAAAGAAATCTCCACCTTGTCCAATCACTTCTTCCACTTGCAAATATCTACTTGTACGACTTGGACGATTATGTCTTAATATTTTTTTATCCTTTGCTGAAACGACATAGCCTGCATGAACACATAAACTGCACTCTGGATGGTTTTCCATAAAATCCACTTGTTTTTGTAATTTATAAGGGTCGAGCCAATAATCATCCCCTTCACAAACTGCAATGTATTTTCCCTTTGCCCTTTTCACGTTAAATTCGTCTACTAAAATTTCTTTCGAAAATTGATTCTCTGTTTGATAGATTGGTTTAATAAGATCTGGATATTTCTTTTCATAATCCTTAATAATTTCTACTGTCCGATCCGATGAGGCATCGTCATGAATTAAAATTTCATATTTGAAGTTCGTCTTTTGCATGAAAAAACTTTCGATTGCATCATGAATATACCGCTCATGATTATAGGTGAGACAGCTTATACTCACTAAAATATCATTCATTTGAAGACCTCCAGATTTTAACAACCTATTTTTTCTCCCACTAAATCCAGATCATGACTAGACGCCTAAAGTAAGTGTCGAATATTTTATTCATATGACACATATATCAGTTTTATATGAATCTAGTAGTTAATCATTACTCCTTCAATCTCTGAAAAATCCAACTCATTTAATTCTAAAGTCGTATAATTCTATAGATTTTTTTAATATTCCGGAATAACTTTAGTAATATTTAACTAATCCTATTATTTTATATATGTCATATAATGTAAAAACTTTCCTATAAAATAAAAAATAAATCAAAAATAGTCTTAAGTTAACTATTTTTGATTTATTTAATATTGGGGAAACTTTATATTTCATTTAATTCCTTAACTAATTGCTTTACCGAATCAAAATAACCTAATTGTTCCATTCGATGAAATACAATTTTTCCAATCACTTCGTAACCCTTTGCATTAAAATGAACTTTATCGGATAAAAGACTTGGTGGAATTGCACCTATTTCCATTGCCGTTAAATCCTCCGTCGTTGGTGAAATATTAGCCAATTTCAACCCATTTGTACTCATTAACTCTCGAAGATTAACGTATTTCTCACCAAAAGCAGTTTCCATTAATGATTCTAGTTGTATTCTTGATTCTGCTGTACCCGTTGTAAGTCCTAATACTAAGTAGTTTTCATTGTATTTTTCCATCTGAATAATCGATTTAATTTGATCTACTAATTGCTGATCAGTTTTATATCCACCGTTTTGACCGATAAAAACAATAGGAATATAGTTTTGAAATTTTTTCATACCAACCGTTTCAATTACAGTGCCATCTTTAACTGGAACAGCTTCTCCCCTTCCCAATCGTTCAAAATAATAAATATTTTCACCTTTAGATTGCTTGTCGATACTAATAATTCCTTGAACTCCATTGATTGTCACAGGATTTACCCCTTTATCACCATGTCGCAGCGGGGCAACTGGTTCACCTGTTGACGAAGTTATATGAATTTCCACTTTTATAACTTCTTTTGGAATTGTAAAACTACTTACGACAAAGGGTGTACCACCAGCACGTCCAGCAATCGTACTAGATGTCTCTCCCCTCACCCCCATATTGATAACCGGTATATCATGATATACATGTTGCTCTATCAAATTTTGTAATACTCTAGGATAGGTTACACCTTCACCACCTGATCCATATGTAAGGGAATCGCCCCACGATACAACACCTGGTAGCTCTTCCTCTATCGTTTGTTCCAGTAATTTAAGTAATTTTGTTTTTTTCTCTTCCCGTTCATTTGATTTTAAAATATAAGAAACTGCTAAATCTTCATTCGCCTCTTTCTCCCTTTTTTGATGATTCTCCCCTAAAAGAATGACCAAAACTAAAGTGAGTATTAATAAATTTAATACTAGAAACGGATACTTTTTCATATTCGAATAAGGACACCTTCGTTCTCTATATTATCTAGACCTATATTCCCCTTTATATAGGGGGAGTTATACAGTGAATTTATTTAATTTAAAACAATTTCTTATGTTCGCCATTATTACCTTTACAGCGAACTTTCTTCACATAGTTGAAAAGTATGATCCCGGCATAACTAAAAAAGACCTTGATATAATCTCAAGGTCTTAGATAAGAGAAGGTGGTTACTTTTCAGATTTAATATACTGGTGAAGATACTATTTATTCAAAAATTGTTTTATAAAAATAATTACAGGCTTCATTTTCAGATTCGAACTTTTCAATGTGTGATTCATACCACGTTCACTATAGTAAACTTCCCAAATATCTCCCTCTTTATTCAAACAAAAGGCTTCATTAGGATATTCCCATTTAAGTCGTATAAATCCTTTGGAACATTCTCATAATTACCAGCTGCTTTAATTTAAATTAAAGTAAAAACCTTGAAAGGCATTTAGCCAATCAAGGTTGAATTTTTTTTGTATTTCATATACTTTATTTCAATGCGTCTTCTAATGTTTTCTTTTCATGTTCTAACATACCACTTACTATAATGCCACAAACCATTTTATTTTTATCTAAAGCAAATCCCACAGTATCATTTTGGATAATAGACACGGTATCATTTTTCGAAAACGAAATCAACACTTTATCAATTCCTATATAAACGTTCAATTCACCTTTTTCGTCTATATACGTCTTATCATTATATTCTTCAACTTGAAAATTAGGCACACCTTTAACCAAAGTTATATTTTTCATATCCAAATTTAAACTCTCCACTTTGTGTACATTCTCACTCAAAGTTAAAGTAATAGAACGAATATTACCTGTATATTTGCCAATACCTATTTCAATTAAAGATCTCTTGAAATTCCCAGTTTTCCAATATATGGTTGGTTCCTTCGATATATTCCAAGTTCCGAATTCTATATTAATGGGTCTATAAATATCAATTCAATATTTAAAGACTGATTTTCTTTATATTCTTTTACTTTTAACATAATTATGTCTCCTTCTAAGGCCTATACACAGCGTGCTGAACTACCCCGTTATACTTAACATACTATTTATGAACGGGAGAATTTTTATGAGTAAGATAATTTTTAATGAACATCAACGTAGACAATTAGAAACAAACCAAAATGTTGCATCAGTATCAGATCGCGCCATCCAATATACAGCCGAGTTTAAAATAAAAGCGGTTAAGGAAAATCAATTAGGAAAAGGACCAGCTCAGACTCTTCATCTCTTGCCTTCCCTTGAGTGGAGACTCGTATATACCCAACAACGTTCAACTTTTCACCCTCCCGTTACATAAATTGTAATTTTCGTAACGCTTTTTAACGAATAGCGAGTATTACGACCGTCTCTTGTAAAAATACAACACAATTTTTGTCTGCCCTGTTGCTAAACTAGTAACCTTACTTACGTAACATACCTTTTATCGCCACGAGCTTTGTCATTCTCGTTAGTTTGTTAGCCATTCCATGTATAAGTACACCTGACATGTAAAATGTCATCTCGCCAAAATCTCACACTTTTCTTCTTAGCCTTGTATTATAAAACTCCTTGATTGTACAACCATCATGAGCTCTCGATTCTCAAACAAATCATTTTCTTATTGTCTCACTCAATAATTTTCACTTTCTTTTTATTTACTACTCACATAAGTTTGCTAACAATCGTGAATTTTTGATTCTAGATAATTCTTTCAATACATATGCCAATAAAAAACCTTGAAAAGCTTTTATATTAGCCAATCAAGGTTTAGGTGTAAATTTCTAATATGTTATAATAACTCTTTTAGTAAATTTTCTGCTTTGTGTAATTCTTTTAACAAAGGATTTTCATAGTCATTATAACTATCCATATAGGCTCTAACACCACCAATAATATTTATTATGTTTAAATCTTTATTATTCTCAATAATCTCCAGTGCGTTCTTGTATCTTTTATATATTAATTGTAAAATATCTTTTTTTATTTCGTTAGCATATACTTTTTCAAGAATATTTATTACAGTTTTAACCTGTCTAGTTAATTGCTCTTTCTTATCCATAAAATCCTCCTATTTACTCGGAACTTTTCTTATATCTTTTATCCATTCGGATGGCCACCCTTGTGGTAGAAGAATTTGGTCACCATCACCTTTTAGTAAAGCACCTGTTTTTGTATATTGCTTTTCAACTCTACCTATATTTAAGATTTGTCCTTTTGGAACTTCTATTACTGCCTCAAACTCTCTAGTATTTTTCCAATCCGGAACTAAAGCAGTATCTATTTTCGCATTTATTCTATTACCAGCTGGACTAGTAGTTACAAATGAACCATTCGCTTTTGCTCCACCACCAAAAGTTCTATAGAAAGTAATATTTTCTTCAGTAATCACAGTCCTATAATTACCATCAGTAAATGAATCCCTTATCCAATCAGGCAAATCCACTTTTTCAATTACTTTTACTTTATCGTCTATACTCGTTGAATACTTTCCAAAATTGACACTTTCACCCGTACCCTTATCTACCTGCTTCTTCTCAAGATCCTTTATGTATTCCCCTAGTTGTTTTACTTCTAAATCAGAAATTGTTTTATCTTGTATCTCTTTCGTCTTATCTACAGATTTTGAGAGGTTCTTAATATTTTCTGCTTTATCCACAGTTTTTGCAATGTCTTCTGAATTATCGAGCACATCCTTCGCGACTTTTGCAGCTTTTAAAGATTTGCCTATTGGGTAACATGAATGCTGCTATGGCTTTATGCGAAAGTGATGCGTTCGGGTCAAAAAGAGTAACTATATCACTTAGAAAGATTTCATATAATAAATCATCTACTGAATTTACTAATTGAGAAATAGCATCTGGTGTACCAGAACTATTTCCTCCCAATACTTGCCTTTGCCCTTCATATGTAAATAAATATTCACCGGTATTTGGATCAATGGCTCTATTAGTATTAAATTGGGCGTATTCATCCATCACTTGTATTTTACCATTTTCATCAATAGTTATGTTATTTTTCCTAATCACATTAGGTAACATAGGAACTTGCCTAGCAATTTTCTCTTCAGCAGCTGCATACTTATCCATCGAATTTTGAAGGAAGGATACTAACTTCTTCATATTCTTTTCAATCGTTTGTAATTCATTCGATATTTTGTACAATTGATCACCGATGCCATGTCGTGCTTTAATACGGTAATCGATTTGAGATCGGATGGATGCAACATTGTCTGTAGTATTCGATACTTTTGTGGCAACTTGTGAAAAGCTAGGGGTCAAATCATTAACTCTATCAATATCGACTTTTATCTTTGACATGAATGTTCTCCACTAAACTCATTCCCTTATTATTTTCATTAATAATGTTCCCATGTTCATCCGTTAATCATGGGAAACAAAAAGGATAATTTTAAAATATGTTACTCTACAATTATAGTAAATTAAGGTAATTATACTATATAGCAAAAGTAATTTCCATAATTTAACTACATTCAGTTGTGCTAGATTACTTGTTTAATTGAGCCCTATCATCACAAAAAAAGACACCTAACGAATCTATTAGGTGTCCTCACTCTTATCATTTTGCTACTACGTAATTATTTAAACTCTTCTCTTATTCTCCAAATCAGTTCTAAAATATTTAAGAATAGGTTAATGAAATCTAAATATAAATCTAATGCCGAGCTTACAACATCCTCTTCTGAAACATGCCCTTTTGCAATTCGATTAAAATCGTAAATTGTATATAAGACGAAAATTAAAATAATGACTGCTGCTAAAAGCAATAATATGAAGTTAGACGGCGTAAAGAAGAAGAAAACGATGGAAACTAAAATCGCAACTAATAGAATTCCAAAAAGATAGCCACCCCACCCAGACAAATCGGATTTTGTAACACTACCAACAAACCCTAGAATGGCGAAGATTACTATTGTACCAATTAGAGTAATAAGAACGGTTTCAATCCCTAATTGATCGATGTAGAATTGCGTACTCCAGAAAAACGTAATCCCTACTAAAAATGGGATACAATATAGAATTGTATTCATCATTCGAATGTTTCGAACAAAGATTGCGATAATTAATAGTAAAATGGTAATGATGGATACAGGTAATAGAACAGTTGGTGGTAACACACTACCAACAAAGAATCCAACCCCTGTTAAAAGCCACATAATAGCAAAATGCTTCAAGACTTTACGTAAAATATTTGTGTTTTTCAATTTACTTGCCTCCTATTTTCTAAACCAATTATATATACTTTATAACCAATAATAAAGTTTCATTTTTTTATTGATTACACCTCCAAATTAGTTCGATGTAACCTATTCATCCTATGTTCATATTATTCGATTATTAAAGGAAAACAGAAGCAAAAATAAAAAGCCTTCCTAAATTGGAAGGCGTGATGTTGTAAAGAATTTTTTTAATTGGTCTAACTGTTTTTCCGCTTCCATTTTAGAAGTGGCCACAACACCGAAGTAAAACTTACACTTAGGTTCTGTCCCGGAAGGACGGATAGCAACCCATGAATCATTGTTTAAAATAAACTTCAGCACATTTTCCTTCGGTAAAAGAATATCTTCAATGGACCCATCTGCATTTATCGTAACACTAGTTAAATAATCTTCTACTCTTATAACAGGTATCCCGCCAATTTCAGTAGGTGGATATTTTCGAAAGTCATTTAAAATAGCTTTCATTTTTTCTTGACCGTCTTTTCCTTCGAACACTTTGGATACAAGGGCTTCTTGATGATATCCGAATTGTTTAAACAAGTCATTTAAAACATCCAACAACGTCTTTCCGTGCAATTCATAATAAGCAGCCATTTCCGCAACTTTCAATGCGATTTGAACCGCGTCCTTATCTCGAACAAAAGTTTTCATTAAATAGCCATAACTTTCTTCATAACCAAATAAATAAGTATGTTGTTTCGTTTGTTCAAATTCTTCTATTTTTTCAGCAATAAATTTGAAGCCAGTTAATGTATTAATCGTATTGATGTGATATTTTGATGCAATTTTAGCGCCAAGTTCTGACGTTACAATGGTTTTAATGATAGCTCCATTAGAAGGCAGCGTTCTATTTTCAAATTGGTTTTGTAAAATATAATGTAATAGCAGTGCCCCTAATTGATTGCCAGTTAATAGTTCATATTGTTCCCCGTTACGAACAGCAACCCCGATTCGGTCCGCATCCGGATCTGTTGCGAATAAAATTGTTGCCCCAACTTTTTCTCCTAATTGCATCGCCAAGTCAAATGCAGCCGGTTCTTCTGGATTCGGGTATTCTAACGTTGGGAAGTGACCATCTGGAGAGGCTTGCTGTTCTACTACATGGACATTATGAAATCCAAGCTGTTTCAATCCTTCTATAACAGGGACTAATCCCGTTCCATGCAACGGGCTATAAACAATGTTTATATTTCGATCAATATTGTCCCGATCTTTTACCGTTAATAGCTTTTCAATATATTTTGCATCAAAGTCTTCTAATATCCATTGGACTAACCCTTCCATTTCTAATAACTTCAAGTCCCAAACTGCGATGTCAAAAATATCTTCAATTTGCTCCATCGATTTAATGATGGCTTCGGCACCTGATGGTACAAGTTGAGCACCGTCTTCTCCGTACACTTTGAAACCATTGTATTGTTTCGGATTATGACTGGCTGTAATGACTACTCCTGCAAAGGCGTTCAATTCCCGAACCGTAAAGGAAAGCTGTGGTGTTGGTCTTGGTTCCTTATAAATATAGGAATTTATCCCATGGGCGCCCAGTACACAAGCTGTTTCGATGGCAAATTCTTTTGAAAAAAGACGCGTATCATAGGCTATTACTACACCACGTTTTTTTGCCTCATTTCCTTTGGATTCAATATAACGGGCCAATCCATCCGACACGCGACGTATCGTATAAATATTTATGCGATTCGTTCCAGCACCAATTAAACCGCGCATGCCTCCTGTACCAAAGGAAACATATTGATAGAAACGATCTTCCATTTTTTTCTCATCTTCAGAAATCGCATTCAATTCTTCCCACAAATCGTTTGGTAATTTTTGAGACTTCCATTTCGTAAAGATTGCTTTCATTGAGATACCTTCCTTTTATCATGTTGAATGATAGTATAAAAAGTCTTCTTTACTATACTTATAAAGAAGACTCGGCCACATTCTTAGCCGAGTTCGTAAATGTTTAATACTTTGGATGTTGATGCCATTTCCAAGCACTTTGAATAATTTGTTCTAAATTTCTCTCTGCTTTCCAACCGAGCTCTTCATAAATTTTATTTGAAGAGGCAACTAATCGTGCTGGATCACCCCTTCTCCGTTTTGTCATTTCCACGTTTGCTTTCAACCCTGTCACATATTCACAAATTTCAATCACTTCTTTTACCGAGTAACCTAATCCATTCCCAAGATTGTAGGTCGCCGTTTTATTTTTTCCATCTATTAATGATTGAAGAGCTACTATATGAGCTTTTGCAAGGTCTGTAACATGTATATAATCACGAATACATGTCCCATCTGGTGTGTCATAATCATTACCAAAAATTGATACTTGCTCTCTTAATCCAGCTAAATGTTGCAACACGATCGGAATAAGATGGGTTTCTGGATTATGACTTTCACCAATTTCTGCAGTTTCATCTGCACCGGCTGCATTAAAATACCTCAATGTAACATAATTTAACCCATAGGCCGCAGCATAATCTTCTAGAATTTGTTCCACCATAAGTTTGGATTTCCCATAAGGATTGATTGGATTTGTTTCGACCGATTCATTAATTATTTCCACTTTCGGAATACCATAGGTAGCAGCTGTGGAAGAAAAAATAAAATTGTTCACGTTATTATCGAGCATAACTTCCAGCAGAGTAAGGGTAGATACAATATTATTAGCGTAATATTTTTGGGGATTACTAACCGATTCTCCTACTAAACTATTTGCCGCAAAATGCATTACTCCATTAAAAGCATATTCGGAAAAAAGAGTACGTAAATCCGCTTCATTTCCTAAATCCCCGTGGATAAAAGTTACCTTTTCGTCAACCGCTTCGATATGACCGGTTGAAAGGTTATCTAAAACAACAACTTGTTCTTCTTTCACTAATTCTTTTACAACATGACTACCAATATAACCTGCGCCACCTACGATTAAAATCATTTCCTAACCCCTTTTAATTCGATATCATTATTACTTAATTGCGGTTAAAGCTACTAGCGAAAAAATACATTGCTTTCGTATATGTATTTTTAGAAAAACGCCTATTCCTTTGTACAATAAAGTGGATTACCCTTTAGTACGCATCCTTTGATCCTAATAAAACGAATACGGTTTTGAATATTAATTTTAGATCAATGATCATATTTCGTTCTTCCATATATTTCAAGTCCAGTCGAACCCATTCGTCAAAGCCGATATTACTTCTACCACTCACTTGCCAATAACACGTTAATCCTGGAGTTACCTTTAGCCTTTGTTTTTCATAGCTAGAATATTGGGCTACTTCCTCTGGAAGGGGGGGCCTTGGTCCGACTAGACTCATATCCCCTTTTAGCACATTGATTAATTGGGGAAGTTCATCAAGACTTGTTTTCCGAATAAACTTCCCAATCCTCGTAACCCTTGGATCCTCTTTCATTTTAAATACAGGTCCATCCTTTATATCGTTTTGTTCTAGTAATAACATTTTTAACTCTTCTGCATTGGAGACCATGGAACGAAATTTGTAAATTGTAAATTCCTTTCCGTTTCTACCGACACGAACTTGCTTAAAGAAAACTGGACCATTTCGATTTTCTAATTTAATAAGTACCGTAATAAGTATAAAAACAGGAATTAGTATAATCATTCCAAGTAAGGAACCAATAATATCCATAATTCGCTTACTGATTAAATATCCTTTATGTTCTTTCAATATAACCGGACTATTCTGCTCCCTTCCCTTTTTTCTTGTAGCCTGTTCATTTGTAGTTGTGACAGACAATATGATTCACCATCTCTCAATCATAAATTAGCGCATTTAGTTTTAAAGGTTTTACTACTATCTATTTTTCCTATTACTAGATGTTCATTAAACGTCCTAATCTATTGAACTTGTGTATAGAATCTTTTCATTAATATTTCTTTTAATAATTGTTCTACCTGTGGTCCAATCTCTTTACTGTTCAATGCAAATTCCAAAGTTGTACGAATAAATCCAAGTTTTTCTCCAACATCATAACGGACACCATCAAACTCATAACCATAAACAGGTTGAATTTCATTTAATTTTTGAATAGCATCCGTTAATTGAATTTCCCCACCTGTACCAGCTTCTTGATTTTCTAAAAATTGGAAAATTTCAGGAGTTAAAATATATCTTCCCATAATGGCTAAGTTGGAAGGCGCTGTACCTAGTGGCGGTTTTTCAACAAATTGATTTACTTTATATAATCGATCGAATTGACTAATTGGATCAATAATTCCGTAACGATTCGTTTCTTTATCGGAAACTTGTTGAATACCAATCACAGATGATTGAATTTGTTCGTATTGGGCTATTAACTGTTTTGTACAAGGAATATCCCATTGTACAATGTCATCCCCAAGTAGTATTGCGAAAGGTTCGTTCCCTATAAATTTCCGAGCACACCAAATGGCATGTCCAAGTCCTTTTGGCTCTTTTTGTCGTATATAATGAATTTCAATTTGGGAGGACTGATTCACTTTTTCTAAAACATCTACTTTCCCTTTTTTTAAAAGGTTTTCTTCTAATTCCATATTTCGATCGAAATGGTCCTCAATTGCCCGTTTCCCTTTACCTGTCACAATAATAATTTCCTCAATCCCCGATTGAATCGCTTCTTCCACGATAAACTCAATCGTTGGTCGGTCTACAATCGGAAGCATTTCCTTTGGCATCGCTTTTGTCGCTGGTAAAAAACGTGTACCTAAGCCGGCAGCAGGTATAATAGCTTTTTTAACTTTTTTCATTTGTAGGTCTCCCCTTCAGTAAAAAATAAAGTTAATGGATAATGCTTTCTTCGATTAAGAGCTGGGTAATTTTTTTCTTATAAGCTTCTACACCTGGTTGATCGAATGGATAAACATCTAATAAATAAGCACTCATCGCACATGCCTTCATAAAAAAGTAAATAACATACCCCACGTGAAAAGCATCAAGACGATCTACTTCTATTTGTATGATTGGTACGCCCCCTTCTGCATGGGCAAGGACTGTACCTTGTTTTGAAATTGAATTGATTTCATTAAATGTACGGTTACTTAAAAAATTTAAATAGTCATCATTTAATGTCTTATACGGGATGTAGTAATCATCTGAAATCTCTTTAAAATGAAGAAATGTTTC
This sequence comes from Lysinibacillus halotolerans, assembly GCF_003711845.1. Classification (GTDB taxonomy): domain Bacteria; phylum Bacillota; class Bacilli; order Bacillales_A; family Planococcaceae; genus Ureibacillus; species Ureibacillus halotolerans. The sequence continues at coordinate 214,136 of NZ_RHLQ01000001.1, read as the reverse complement.
AAAAAGTAATGGACTGCCATCTTGAACAAATTGACCTAATGAATGTAAATCCGTTGAATAATTTACCGAAGCAGGAAATAATCCTTTTTTATTTTTCCCTTCACTTTCTCCAAATAATTGCTTCCACCATTCATGTATCGAAGTAAGAGCTGGTTCGAAGGATGCTAATAACTCAATGCGATAACCTTTGGTGTATAAAGCATGACGAATAACGGCATAACGGTATGCCTCATTTTTTTCTGGGCTACTATCTTTCAAATCAATTGCCGCCTTTTTTGCTCCTTCTAGTAGTTCGCAAATATTTATTCCTGCAACTGCAATAGGTAATAACCCTACAGAAGTTAAGAGTGAGTAACGTCCACCTACATTGGAAGGGATATCAAACTTACGATAACCATTGTTTTCAGCTATCACTTTTAGTAGACTATTTTCCGGATCTGTTGTGACAATAATTCGGTTTTTTGCCTCCTCTTTATAACGCTCTTCTGCATATTGACGAAGAACTCGGAAAGCAAGGGAAGATTCCATCGTAGACCCTGACTTTGAAATGACATTAATATAAAATTCTTTGTCATATAGACTTTCAATTAATTGATTCATATAAGCCCCGCTTAAGTTAAATCCTACATATATGACGTCAATTCCCTTTTCGTGATGTTTAAAATAAGGAGAAAGCGCTTCTTGCACTGCCTTAGCCCCTAAATAAGAACCACCAATCCCAATTACTACTAATACATCTGCCCGTTTTTTAATTTCATCTGAAACCGTTAAAATGGATTTTAAATACTCCTCATCCATTAGTAACGGTCCATTTAACCAACCTATTGGTTCGTTATCAGCTTCTTCTAAATGTTGATGTATCATGGAAACTGATGAAGCATAATGAGATACATCTAAATTTAAAAATCGTTCATTGATAATTGTCGTTAATAGTAATTGAGCCAATCTAATCCATCCCCTATCTGGAAATAAATATACTTATATAGAAAAAATTAACAATTTCTATTAAAAAAAGAGAAATCAGAATGTCAATTTCTACTGTCTATTAAAATTTCACCAAAGCTTCAACCATTTTTTAAGACTATCTTCCTACATCCACTAGAAGTTCAGAACAGGTATTACTTCTAGGAAAGTGATTTCCTATACTTTATATGAAATTTATAAGTACAATATACCATCTAAAATAATAACAAAGAGTATTTTTGAAATAAATTGTACCGTTCAATTTATAAAATTAAATATTTCATTCAATCACTCTGAACAAATAGACTTATTTAATTATGTTTTTTGAATTAATGAATATTAACAATAAGACAATATATCTATTTAAAAGGTAAAAAGACTCCGCTTTTTCTTCGAAGAAACGTCTGGTTCATACATAATTAACGAGTCATTTCCTATAATTCTTTTGTTATTTTCCATAAAAAGGTCTACTAAATCTAAAAGTTTATGCTTTTCTAAATAAAAAAGACCTTGTTTAAAAAGAAACGGTCTCCTTTTTACATGATGAGCATCTGAACCATAAGTATGAACTAAATTTGCTTTCATAAGCTCCATTGATAATTTTTGAATGGTACGTCCAAAATGACCGACAATACTTCCAGCCGTTATTTGAGCTGCTGCACCCTCTCGAATTAATCGCTCAAGTCGTTCAGGCTTTTGTGCGATAGCTTTATTCCGTTCTGGATGAGCAATGATAGGTATAATCCCTATTTTGTGTAATTCGTGAATGATATTTTTTGTATAGTGGGGGATATGATTGGATGGTAATTCTAGAAGTAAATAGTTCGAATCGGCCAAAGATAAAATTTCCTTCTCCTTTACTAAATTAATGATATCTTCACATAAACGAACTTCGTGACCGAGGTGGATTGAAAGGGGGATATGGCGTCGATGTAATTCGTTTTGTAGTTCATGTACTTGCAGTTTAACTAGTTCAGCAGAAACATGATATTGGGGATGACACGTATGGGATGTGGAGATAATGTCAGAAATCCCTTCCTTTGTAGCAGCTTCTAACATATCAATTGATTGTTGGAAAATTCCAGGTCCATCATCAACGTTAAATAAAATATGGCTATGAATATCAATCATTCAAATACACCTACTTAAAAAGTTTTTGAAAAGAGGTATCCATCGAAAGCTAGGAAATACCTCTTAATCTGAAATTTAACTAATTTTGCTTTTCTATATTATTGATAGTAGAAATAGTGATTCTTTTCAATAGTGAAATTATTTAATACAACTCCGATCATATTCGCCTTTGATAAGGTTAGCATTTCCTTTGCCTTAACGGCCATTTCCTTTTCTGTTTTTCCAGAATTAATAACTAAAATCGTCGCATCACATTTATTTGATAATATTTGTGAATCGGTAACAGTCAAAATTGGAGGTGTATCAAAAATAATTAAATCAAACTGACTCTTCAACGTTTCAAGTAATTGATTCATGCGATTCGAATCTAACAATTCAGCAGGATTAGGAGGGATTGCACCACTCGGAAGTACGTAAAGTCCTTGTATATCCGTTTGTTGGATTGCATCACTTAATTCACACTGTCTAGTTAGCACTCCAGATAATCCATAGATATTTGAAACTTTAAATGTATGGTGGGATGTAGGTTTTCGCATATCCGCATCGACTAAAATAATTCGCTTGTCCTCGCCAGAAAAAACCCCTGCAATATTTGCAGCTGTCGTTGATTTCCCTTCACTCGGCCCAGCTGAAGTAACAAGAATCGTTTTAAAGTCACTATCGGGCATGGAAAAATTTATGTTTGTACGAATCGTTCGATATTGTTCAGCTATAACGGATTTCGGATTTTCCTTTACAATAACCTTTCTTGCCATCGTATTCCTTCTTCTTTTTTTCCTAAACAAGTTTTTCCCTCCTACTTTTACTACGACTTAATTCTGAATTTGGGGAATAGGGACGTTTATTTAATTCCTTTTCAGGGATTGGGCTTACAATACCGATAATAGGAATTCCTAATAGTTCTTCTACATCTTGTTCAGTTTTAATTGTCGTATCTAAATATTCACGTAGGAAAGCAAGTCCGACTCCAACTAGTAAACCGATCATTGTCGCAATAGCAATATTCATTAATTCATTTGGTTTTACATGACTTGGATTTTCAAGATGGACAGCAGGAGATAAAATGGTAACGTTGTTAGCATTCATTAAAACAGGAATTTCCTCTTGAAATACTTCAGCAATTGTATTCGCAATATTGACTGCTTCGAAATATTGTTCGTCTTCAACACTTATACTAATAACTTGAGATTCTTCAACATTTGATACAGAAATTTGTTCAGATAATTGGGGTGTCGTTTGATTTAAATCCAACCGTTCTATGACTTTATCTAGGATGACGGGACTTTTTATAATTTCATTATACGTATTGATCAATTGCAAGTTTGCTTGTATTTCTTGACTTTGAATTGATTCTGTTTCACTTTTTTGTTCATTGACTAGAATTTGAGTGGAGGCTTGATAGACTGGCGTCAAAATAAAATAACTAACGACGGATGCAATAATAACGGAAATAATCGTTAACGAAACTATTAAAAATAATCGTTTTTTAATCACTTTTAAAATATCTTGTAAACTTATCGTTTCTTCCAATTAGGCCATCTCCCCTAAACTAGCAATTTTATATTATCCTATTTATATTTATTTTCTATTGAATAAATAAAGTACTATTTCATACATTTTTTTCAATTAATTTGATTCTTGTTGAATAAATATAATAATACTTAGCCATATAATAGCTTTTAAAAAAGTAGTCCATTTCTTTGGACTACTTTTTTAGAAATAATCTATAAATGTTGGAATTCCTACGGGGAGTACATCTTCCAAAACCGCGATAGTGTCATCTGCACCTTTCAACCGTTCAATCTTTTGAAGATATTTAGGCCGTTTATATCCGAGTAGCATCGTAGTTACCGTTTGGATCGACATTTCAACGGTTATATCTTCACGATCATTTTCGTCGACTGTAGATATTTTTACTTTCCAGTTTTCTGAGACAATATCATAAATGCCATTATTCCATTCCACTAATGGATCGCTAATATGGAATCGAATATGGAAATTAGGTTCATCAAAAGGATAACGTTCAAGAAATTTTAGCACATCCACAATTCTAGCCATAAAGTATGGTGAAACCTTTTGAATGATTTCACTATCTTCTAGTAAAAAGGCAACCGGCTCATTACCAGCTGTTTTTCCATAGGCATTGTATACCATTGATTTATGGGCTGATACAAAATTCCATAATCCTTTTCTTGCTTCTTCTTGTAAATAAATAATTTCATCTATATAAAAGTTTTCTTCCATAATGCGATAAAACATATAGCCTTGCGGTTTATTTTCCTCATCATAGTAAACAGCTGCTTGAAGATGCACATTGGAATCAATAAATTTTTCTTCCCAATAATCTTCATGAAATTTTTCATTCCAAGCAATTGAATTTCGAATCATCGCTCCGTGGGCATGGGAGGCATATTTTTCATAAACATGTAAAACATCTTCATCTAGTGTGTCTACTCGTCGAATTTGACCAGCTACTTCTTTATAATTTGGGAATTGGGTATCTTTCACTTGAAATTCCACAATATCACTCATAATTTCCCAGCCCTTTTTCCGATAATAGGGAATCGAAAAGGGGAATAAATAAGAAATATAACGATTATCATTACGCATAACCGTTAATGTTTCTTTAATTAGCTGATCCATTAAACCTTGTTTTGAATACTCTGGATACGTACCGATTGCGGTTATTCCTCCCATTTCATAGGCGACTCCATAAATATTTACTTGAAACGGGAGACTTAAAATTTGAGATACTAATTGATCTCCATCAAACCAACCAAGGGCGTGTCCGACATGAAATTGTCGACTCTTTTCACTAACAAAACGCCGGTCTTTTTTTATGGACATGGACATTTGAAAAACATAGTTCAATAAATCAATGGATTGGCCCATTTCGTCCAATCGGATTTCCCGCATTACTAATCCTTTATGTTGAACCAACATGATCACCTATTCCGAAAATTTTTCATCGATTTTATACTTTTAAGATACGTTATCTTTTTACTTTTAATTCAATTAGTAAATAGATTTTGCCAGCTTTTTATGAATCTCACTTAAACTTATCCATTAAAATAACGAACGTAATAGTAGAATATCGTATCTTTCTATTATTATATGCTTGTGAAATCTATAATAATCACTATTAAAATAAAAACTCTTTTGAAATGAATTCAAAAGAGTTTTATCAATTTCTATGAGTTTAATTCTAGATGAGTTTTTAATGTTGATTTAACAGTTTCTAATTGTGTTTCATCAGGTATATAATAATAAATTCCATCAATTTTTGTACCATTACCGTCATTTATATATAGTTGCTCAATATTACCGAAACTATTTTTGTAATTTTTTTGCATCGTCATTAATTCATCATAAGATGCATTGACACGCACATTATCCTCAATTGATTCGAAAATGGATTTATAGTTCAATGCTGTATCAACGCTTACTGCTGAAGAAGCAATTCCTTGAATCACTTTTTTCTGACGATTTTGTCTACCAAAGTCTCCTTCCGGATCTTCATATCTCATTCGAACATAATTTAATGCACTATCTCCATCTAAAGTAATGGTTCCTTCAGGGAAGTTCGAACCGCCATATTCAAAGGCAAGGGTGTTATCTATCGTAATACCACCAACGGCATCAATGATGTCTTTAAAACTTTCCATATTTACTTGTACAACATAATCAATTGGAATTTCTAATAAATTTTCTACCGTTTTACGGGATAATTCAATACCACCATAAGCAAATGCATGATTGATTTTATCCATTCCATGTCCTTCAATTTCTGTATATGTATCACGTGGTATACTTAACATTTTAGAATCTTTCGTTTCCGGATTAACTGTTACAACAATCATCGTATCCGAACGACCAGAGTCACCTTCACGTTCATCTACCCCAAGTAACAATATCGAAATCGGTTCTTGTTCTTCCACATTGACGTTTACTTCTCGAAGTTCAGATTTATCTAGTTCTTCATATACTTTATCGACAGTATTCTTTGCATCAAAGTATACTTTTGCCACCAGACCAGCTACTGCCAAAATGAAAAGTCCTAACGTAATACCAACCCACTTCAGCACTTTTCGTTTTTTTGACTTCACTTTGTCTGTGCGTTTTTCTTTTACCACCTTTATGCCTCCTTTTAAATCTCCATATGTTGCTAATTAACTAGTGCTAAATGTAGCATATATTATTTTTTATCGATTGGCTACTCTTTTTGCAACCCCTTTTTTAATGTTTTTTAAATTGTCTAACTAGATTATATAGAAATTTTCATCCAAAAGAAAAAGGGAGCCCCCAAAACGGAAGCTCCTTTTCATTTATTTTGCATATTCGACTGCTCGTGTTTCACGAATAACCGTCACTTTTATATGACCAGGATAATCTAATTCTTCTTCAATTCGTTTGCGAATATCGCGTGCTAAACGGTGGGAAGCAAGATCATCAATCTTCTCTGGTTGTACGATAATACGAATTTCACGGCCTGCTTGGATTGCGTATGACTTTTCTACGCCATCATAACCTTCAGAAATTTCTTCTAGTTTTTCTAAACGGCGAATGTAGTTTTCAAGGGTTTCACTACGGGCACCAGGTCTTGCTGCTGATAAAGCATCCGCAGCTGCCACAATAACCGCAATAACTGACGTTGCTTCTGTGTCACCATGGTGAGATGCGATACTGTTAATTACAACTGGGTGCTCCTTATATTTAGAAGCAAGCTCAACACCAATTTCCACGTGACTACCTTCCACTTCATGGTCAATAGCTTTCCCAATATCATGAAGTAATCCTGCCCGTTTTGCTAATGTTACGTCTTCTCCAAGCTCAGCTGCCAGGAGTCCTGCTAAATGTGCTACTTCGATGGAATGTTTTAACACATTTTGACCATAGCTTGTACGATATTTCATACGACCTAAGATCTTCATTAAATCTGGATGTAAATTGTGAATACCCACTTCGAAGATCGTTTGTTCTCCAGTTTCACGAATTTGTTCATCCATTTCACGACGGGATTTTTCAACCATTTCTTCGATTCGAGCCGGGTGAATACGTCCATCTTGTACTAATTTTTCAAGGGCAAGACGAGCTGTTTCACGACGGATAGGATCGAAACCAGATAAAATAACCGCTTCTGGTGTATCATCAATAATTAAATCGATACCAGTAAGTGTTTCAAGTGTTCGAATGTTACGACCTTCTCGACCGATGATGCGGCCCTTCATCTCGTCATTCGGTAAGTTTACAACGGACACGGTTGTTTCAGCAACGTGATCAGCTGCAAAACGTTGTAGTGCAAGTGATAATATTTCACGAGCTTTTTTGTCAGATTCCTCTTTCGCACGTGTTTCCGCTTCTTTCGTCATGACAGCGATATCTGTTGAAAGTTCATTTTCAACTTGTCTTAAAATGATGTCTTTTGCTTCTTCTCGAGTTAAAGCTGCGATGCGTTCAAGCTCTGACGTTTGTTCTCGTACTAACTCTTCCACTTTACTTTCCATCTGTTCAATATGCTGTTGTCTTTCAGCTAGAGCTTCTTCTTTACGCTCTAAGCCTGATTCTCTCTTGTTCAGAGCATCATCCTTGCGATCAAGATTTTCTTCTCTTTGCAATAACCGGTTTTCTTGTTTCTGAAGCTCGTACCGGCGTTCACGGATGTCTTTTTCTGCTTCAGTTCGAATTTTGTGAGTTTCATCTTTTGCTTCAAGTAGTGCTTCTTTCTTAAGCGCTTCCGCTTCCCGCTTAGCTTCATCTATGATAAGCTCAGCTGAGTGTTTCGCACCATTCACTTTTGATTCGTTCACTTTTTTCATATAGAAATAGATAACAGCGGCACCGACGATGAGTCCAAGCAAAGCGGAGATAATGTATTCCATCATTCGAACACCTCCTCTTGCTATATTCGTTTCATTTTCAGTCGGCTCATACATTGACGAAAGTTTTTATCCTATTCAATCGGTTTTTATTGATGATTGAATTGCAACTTAGTTTTCAACATACTGCCTATTTCATTTCATAATTTAGAAATTATACAATTTTAATTGTATAGGTCCATCCCAGCTATGTCAAGGACTCCCGCAAGTAGAGACCTTTTGACTACTAGATAATTCGATAGAGTTTTACCTCATTCCATGTAGCACTTTCGATAAAATACTTAAAAATTAAGATATTTCTTATTATTTTAGGCAATTTCATCTTATTGTATTCACTCTGAGGAGAAAAGGTAGGTATAAAAAAATAGCAGTTGGGAATAATGGACTGCTTTAAAAAATTTTTTCATCGAATAGTATTTTCAAAAAATTTCACTAACAAAAAAAGTTGGAGGAAACATTACTTTCCCTCCAACTTTAATATAGAAAATTAATTTGACGATTAATTATTCTTCATCTAAAAGTAATGCTAATTCTTCATCCATTTCTTCTTCTTCATCATGGGCACCAATTGTATAGGATGTTGCCGCCATGCCGAAGGATTCACGAATTTTGTTTGAAATGTGATCACGAATTTCAGGGTTTGCTTTTAAGAAAGCTTTCGCATTTTCGCGTCCTTGACCTATACGTTCATCACCATAAGCATACCAAGAGCCGCTTTTTTGGATAATGTCTAGTTCTGCACCAAGGTCAACGATTTCCCCTTCTTTCGAAATCCCTTCACCGTACATAATATCAACTTCAGCAGTACGGAAAGGAGGAGCTACTTTATTTTTTACTACTTTAATTTTTGTTTTGTTCCCTACCATTTCAGTACCTTGTTTAATTGTTTCAGCACGACGAACTTCAAGACGGATTGATGCGTAGAATTTTAATGCACGTCCACCAGTCGTTGTTTCAGGGTTACCGAACATAACACCGATTTTTTCACGAACTTGGTTAATGAAGATCGCTAGTGTGTTCGATTTATTAATAATACCGGATAATTTACGTAATGCTTGAGACATTAAGCGGGCTTGGAGACCCATGTGTGAGTCACCCATTTCGCCTTCAATCTCAGCTTTCGGTACTAATGCTGCTACAGAGTCAATAACGATAATGTCAATGGCACCACTTCGTACTAATGCTTCAGCGATTTCTAGTGCTTGTTCACCAGTATCAGGTTGTGAAAGTAATAATTCATCAATATTTACACCTAATTTTTGTGCATAGACTGGGTCTAATGCATGCTCCGCATCGATAAATGCAGCTTGTCCACCTTGGGCTTGAATTTCAGCAATAGCATGTAGCGCCACAGTTGTTTTACCTGAAGATTCAGGACCATAAATTTCTACAATACGTCCACGGGGATATCCACCAACACCTAACGCTGCATCAAGGGCAAGGGACCCGCTTGAAGATGTGGAAATTTGACGATCCGATTGTTCGCCTAATTTCATAACTGAACCTTTACCAAATTGCTTTTCAATTTGTTTTAACGCCATATCTAAGGCCGCTTTACGATCATTACTCAAAATATTTCCTCCTTATTCTATATCAGACCATTTCTATCTCTTTCTTATATTTCTACTATACTTCTTTTTGAGACAACTTTCAAGAAAAAAGCGAACATATTTTCGTTTTTTAACAAAATAAAAATTTGAGCTATTAAAATAGCTCAAATTTCACTTTCCCCAATTAAAAATATTATCTTATATTAAATCTTTTCATAGCCTTTCTCAACTAACAAACGCATTAAGTAGCTATAAGCTAATTTGACCGCGCGAATGCGATTAGAATTTCTCATACCTAAAAGTTGAAGCTTACGGGTAATTGGTTCAGAATTACCGATGCTAAAGCCTATCCAAATCGTTCCCGCAGGCTGATCACCATGAGGTTCCGGCCCAGCTGCACCTGTTAGTCCAACGCCAATATCGGTACCAAACTTTTCTCGAACTTTTAATGCCATTGCAGCTGCACATTCACTACTAACAACACCGTATTGATCAAGTAAAGATTGTTCGATACCTAATTGTTGAACTTTTGCTTGTTCAGTATACGTCACCATACCACCGACTAATGTTCCACTTACCCCTGGAATTTCCGCTAATTCAGACTGGAAAAGACCAGCAGTTAAACTTTCTGCTGCAGCAATCGTTAAGTTATGATGGAGTAACATTTCAACAATTTTCGATGCTAAGGAGTCGTCATTATTCCCATAATGATACTCCCCAACAATAGCTAAAATTTCTGCTTCCTTCGCTCTAATTAATGGCCAAGCTTCCTCTTCTGTAGCCGCTTTTGCGGTAATTCGTAGTGTAACTTCTCCATCTCCAGCAAGGGGAGCAACCGTTGGATTGGTTTGGTTATCTAAAATATCTTGAACTTGTACTTCCAATTCTGCTTCACCAATCCCATAAAATCGTAAAACATGGGAAAGAATGATGCCACCTTCATTTAAACGAGCAGCAAGTTTCGGTTTCGCTTCGAACTGGAACATCGGTTCAATTTCCTTCGGTGGACCTGGCAGTAGTATGTATATACGTCCATCCTTTTCTAGAAGCATTCCGGGAGCCATTCCGTGATGATTTGCTAATACTTCGCTACCTTCTAGTATAAGCGCCTGTTTACGATTGTTTTCAGTCATCGTGCGTCCCCATTGGGCAAAAAATTGCTCAATATAAGATAGTGCCACATCATCGAATACTAAAGGTAATCCTAAGTGGTTAGCAATCGTTTCTTTCGTTAAATCGTCTTTCGTAGGACCAAGGCCACCTGAGAAAATAATTAAATCTGCTCGAGATTCCGCAATTTCAATAGCTCTTTTTAAACGGTCCCCGTTATCTCCAACAACCGTATGATAAAACACATTAATACCGAGCTCAGATAATTGAGTAGAAATAAACTTTGCATTCGTATTGGCGATTTGCCCTAGTAACAATTCTGAGCCAACAGCTATTATTTCAGCATTCATGTTTTAACCTCACTTATTTTGAGTTTACAAAGACACGACGATTTAAATAGAAATATTCCCAACCAGACCAAACTGTAAAGATTAATGCCACATAAAGGGCAATCATATCAAAAGGTATGTTCATTAAAGTGAAAATTGTATTGTGTAATAGAAGGGATGAGATAGCAACAATTTGAGCCCAAGTTTTAATTTTCCCTAATTGGCTTGCAGCTACTACTTCCCCTTCTCCCGCTAAAATTGCCCGTAAACCAGTTACAGCAAATTCTCGACTTAAAATAATAATGATGATCCAAGCAGGAGCCATATGAAGATCTACTAATACAATAAAAGCAGCACTTACTAATAATTTATCTGCTAATGGGTCAAGAAATTTCCCAAGGGTAGTAACTAAATTATATTTCCGTGCAAAATGACCATCAATCCAGTCAGTAGTAGAAGCGATAATAAAGATTAATGCTGCTACAAAATGATTGACTGGCATTTCTGCGCCTAAAAACTCCATTTTTCCCCAGTCAAAATCAAATAGTATTACAATCACAAAGATTGGAATTAAACAGATTCTCGAGACTGTAATCTTATTCGGTAAGTTCATTTGCTAACACCTTTCATTCGAAAGAAAATAGTCATCTGATAAAGATGACTATTGTTCTTCTTGTTGTAATGTAATGATAATATTTTGAGTCGTAATGTTTTGTGCATATTGAAGTTCTACATCATTGATGAAAACTTTAGCAACGGTAGAATCTCCTAATCGAATACGAGCATAGGCATTTGCTGTAGCATCGAATTCCACTACTTCCCCAGCTTTGTATACACGGTCTTCGATTTGTTCACTTCCAGCTTCATCACGGATTCCAACCCATGTGTCACCTGAAACTTCAATACGAATATTCATCGTATCTGTTCCTGAAAGTTCGTAAGTAGTTGTTTCTCCATCGATAGTACCAGAAGAAATCGTTTGAGTTGGTTGTTCTGGCTCTTCTTGTACTGGTTGTTCTGTTTCTTCAGGTTGCTCTTCCTCTTCTACCGGCTCAACAGGAGTCGGCTCCTGTTGTTGATATTCGATTTCTGAATTATTTTCTTCTTCTTCGCCAGGTTGTTTAGCCTTTTGTTGATATAAAAACCAAATGGCTACTAAAATAACGATAATAAATAACGCAACGATGATTTTTGGCATCGTTTCCAATAACCTGCTAGTCGATCTTGAATTTAATTTACGCCGGGTTGGACTTTGGGAAATCGACTGGGCAACCTCTTCTTTTGGCTGGTTTGGAATTTCCTGTTTAAATTCCTCTAAAAGTTCCTCTATTTCCAGTCCAACTGCCTCTGCATATTGTTTAATGAATGCCCGAACATAAAAGCTTCCAGGCATAATGGAATAATTTCCTTCTTCAATTGCGACAAGATACCGCTTTTGAATTTTTGTAATTTCTTGAAGATCATCCAAACTGTAACCTTTAGATAATCTCGCTTCTTTAAGGCGAGCTCCGAGTTCTGTCAACAAAAACACCTACTTTTTTCTAATCAATTTCGTCTTTTGCAAAATCCTCTGACATGCTTTTAGACTGACAACTATCGCTTAGTAGTCAACATACTAACTAAACGAACAAAATGAAACAATGTTCCAAAAAAAGACATCCTTTTTTTGAACAATGTTTAAAAATCGAATCCTCCAAAACCTCCAAACGGGTTGTTTTGAATGTTCATTTCATTTTTTTCAACAAGTTCATACGTAATGATTTCATCTGGATGATGACGAAGTTCAATAATATAGTCAAAATCTTCAATTTTGTATTGGGAGTTTTGTACAAATAAATCAGGATGTTCAATTACTTTAATAGCAGGTACACTCATCACTTCTCGAACAAGCTGTTGATGACGTTCATCAGTAGTTCTTCGTGTGACTGCTCCATCAAGAATAAAAATATTATTGGCATTAAATTCGTCTCCAATTAGCTGATTACGAATTGTTTGTTTAATCATCGTAGACGATAGGAATATCCATTTTTTGTTGGCACAAACACTAGCAGCTACAACTGATTCCGTTTTCCCAACTCGTGGCATCCCTCGGATACCAATTAATTTATGACCGTCCTTTTTAAATAATTCAGCCATAAAATCAACTAAAATGCCTAGCTCATCTCGTACAAAGCGGAATGTATTTCTTTCGTCCTGATCCCGTTCTATATAGTGACCATGACGGACAGCTAAACGATCACGTACTTTCGGCTCTCGAAATTTTGTGACATGAATGTTTTCCATTGTCGAAACGATGGAAATGAAACGTTGAATCGTTTCATCATTCTCTGTTTTTAATAGCATTCCCCGTCTTGCTTCATCTACACCATTAATTGAAACAATATTCACACGTAACATACCTAGGAGTGATGCAATATCGCCTAATAAACCTGGACGATTTACTTGGATCTCATATTCAAAATACCATTCACCCACTAAAAACCGTCCCCTCACCAACGAAAAATATTATTTTTCTTATTAGTTTCATCATAGCGGATTTTATATGTATTGAAAAGTTAGAAAGTAATGATTTTCTCTTAAAATATTAAAATTTATTATACTTATATATGATAATGTAAAAAATAGTATGCTGGCAATGAAAATGTCGAAATTTAGGAAAAAAACAAGATAAGAAAAAAGGAGGGCTAGCCTCCTTAAAGAGAAGTTTGAAGAAATTAGACGATGAGAGTTTTATGATATCTAAATTAGCGGGATTAGGCTTGCCTACTTTAGGCTTAATAAGTAAACAAGCCACTTCGCTTTTTTCACTAAAAACTTATGATATTGACTACTGCATGCGATGATTTTGTACTAATTTAATAATACAATTCGCAAGCGCATGTTTTTCATCGTCAGAAGCTACTCCCCATAAGTCGGATAGTACGCGTTCTTGTTCGTTTTTAGGGTCAACGTTTTTCGCTAAATAATCACCGATTTGTACAGCTGATTTTTCAATCATACGTTTGGACATACCTTTTTCTTGGGCTTCATTAACTTGTTCGCCTAAAAATGATGTCCATCTTTCCCAGTTTTCTAATAGCGCCATTTATATCTCCTCCTCCTTTGCAATTTTATTATGTGCAAATTGGAGAATTATATGTACCATCCACCATTTAATCGAATAATTTGACCAGTAACATAATTTGCCTGTCCACTTAAATAAAAACTGACTAGATTTGCGACCTCTTCAACTTCTCCAGCTCTTCCTAAAGGTATTTCTTCATTGATTTTCCTTTTTTCTTCTTCATTTAAATGGGCATTCATTCCGGTCTTAATCAGCCCAGGAGCGATGGCATTCACTAAAATACGATTGTAAGCTACTTCTTTTGCATAGGACTTAACAAATGCATGTTGGGCACCTTTCACAGCACTATAAACTGTTTCAAAGGCAGCTCCAGCTTCTCCCCAAATTGATCCAATAAATAAAACATAACTTGTATCATGTTGACGGAGCTTATTGGATAATAACGCAAGTAAACGCATTGGGTTTTGAACATGCACTTTCCAAAGTTTATTCATTTCTTCCACTGGCGTATCTTCTATTAAACCGTAAAGTGCATGACCTCCTGCAAAAACAATTGCTTGTAATGAATAAATTTGTGTTGCAAGAATATCTGCTCCATTATCTTCTGAAAAATCCGATTGGACTTCGATAAATTCTTGCTCTGGGAAGTTACATCTCAACTGTTCCACTAACTGTTCCAATGCTTGACGATTTTGATGGAAATGCAAATAGAGCGACCAACCATCACTAGCTAGTCGCTGAGCTATTGCCTTTCCAATCGCACCAGAAGCTCCTACTACGAGTGCGAATTTTTTCATTATTCTTTCCTCTCACTTGAAGGTAAAACTTTAAATACGGTTTGCTGAGACTCTCCTTGAATCGATTCGAAAGCTTGTAACACATCATCAACCGTTAATTTTTCGATGACAGGTACTGCATCAAATAAATTCATTTCATTAAATTTATAACGGGTAAATTGATTTGCGATAAATTCCATAGAATTAAGAGCTCTTAGGAAGAAACCTATTTTTTTGCGTTTTACCCGCTCGATTTTTTCAGCCGTTAAGTTAGACTGAGCATTGTTTATTTCATTTTTAATTTTTTCCGCTAACTGATCCGGTTGACTTGAGTCAGAGCCGATTAATGCAAAGCCATAACCTTTTTCTAAAGAGAAATCATAAGCAAAGGTTTCATCGATTAACCCATTTTCATATACATCTGTATAAAAGTTTGATGCCCGACCAAATAGACACTCTAATGCAATTTGAATCGATAGCTCATGTTTAAGCATTTCCTCGCCGCTTAATTCTGTTTCCTTCGCCTTTAACCCTACATATACTTTTGGTTTTTGAACATCCATTGTCAGTTCGCGTTCTTTAATCGCGACTTCTTTTGGTTCTTCTTCAAAGTGACGCTCAATCGGCGTTGGTTCTGGAAATTCCTTTTCACTTTGATTTTTTTCAATAAACGCCATCATTTCAGTTGGATCGATGGCACCAACTACAAACAATAACATGTTGGATGGGTGATAAAACGTGTTGTAGCAAGTATATAAATGCTCTGCTGTAATTTTATCGATCGATTCTATCGTTCCAGCAATATCAATTTTAACGGGATGATTATGGTACATATTTTCAATCGCACCGAAATATAGTCGCCAATCTGGTTGATCATCGTACATCGTAATTTCTTGACCGATAATTCCTTTTTCTTTATTCACCGTTTGTTCCGTAAAATATGGCTCTTGAACGAAATTCAATAACGTTTCTGTACTTTTATAAATATGATCTGTTGCAGAGAACAAATAAGCTGTACGAGTAAAGGAAGTGAAAGCATTCGCTGATGCTCCAGCTTCGCTAAATTGTTGGAATACATCCCCGTCTTCCTTCTCGAACATTTTGTGCTCTAAAAAGTGGGCAATCCCATCCGGAACTGTTATAGCCTCTGATTCCCCCATTGGGACGAAGGTACGGTCAATCGAACCATATTTCGTTGTAAAAGTAACGAATGTTTTTGAAAAACCTTTCTTCGGTAAAATATATACATCTAATCCGTTTGGTAACTTTTTATAAAATAATGTCTCGTCTAGCTGTTTAAACTCAATCGTTTGCATTGGCTAGGCCTCCTTTCCACTTAAGAAATAAACTGCTTCAAGTTGTACTTGTGAAGCCATTTTTTGAACATCTTCTTTTGTAACCTTTTCCCAACGTTCTTTCCAAAGGTCCACTGAAAATTGTTCATCTAAATCTTTATATTGATCGTAAATATCAATTTGTCCGCGGGCTAAATCAAGGGCTTCTTTTAATTGGTTGATTAGCATTGCTCTAGTTTGCGTTAGTTCTAAATCAGAAATTTCTCCTTTTTTGATTGCTTCTAACTGTTCAAAAATAACGTCTGTTGCCTTTTTCTCATTTGCTGGTTCAATACCAGAGACAACATAAACTAAACCATAATGGGCAGAATAAGAACTTGACGCATAATAAGCTAAACTTTCCCGTTCACGGACATTCATGAACAATTTAGAGTGGGCATAACCACCAAAAACACCATTGAAAATTTGCATTTTCGGGAAATCCTCATCGCCAAAAGTTACAGGAGTACTAAACCCAATATGCAATTTCCCTTGTTTCATTTCTTGTTGTTCTTTTACATAATCTTTTTCAGGTTTTGAAACATCTTTCTTTTTCTCTGCTTGTTTTGGCTTCCGATCTTTGAATGATAGGGCTTCAGTTAATTTCTTTTGAACTGCCTCTACGTCAAAATCACCGACAACGTAAATATCAATTTTATCTTCATTAATCATTTTTTCATAAGCTTTTGTTAACGATGCTGGTGTAATTTCTTTTACCGCTTCAATCGTTCCATTAGCAGAAATGGAAGCCGGATGATTCGGGCGGATAATTTGAGTTAAACGATGTTGGGCATAACGAGTTTTATCATCAAAGATTGACTGGATTCGTTGAATGATCATTTCTTTTTCCCGCTCCACAATAGCAGGTACAAATGATCCATTTTCAAAATTTGGTTCGAAAACGACCGTGTTTAGTAATTCTAACACTTCATTAAATACTTTATTTTCTGCTAAATATTGGTCGTTTACAGTTTCAACATTTAATAAAAGGGTATGTTCATTGCCCCTTTTCGTCGCATCAAAATATAAAACCGTACCGAATAAGTCATCTAAATAACTTCTAAATTCGGCTGATTTTTTATATTTTCCATTACTATGTTGCAAAACGTTTGATAAAACAGCACGTTCTGCAGCATCCTTCGTCGTTAATGGGGTTCTCCATTTTATAGAAAAGTTTACTGTTTTGAATTGAGTTGTTTGTCGGATATGCAGCGTAACACCTTCTGCTAACTTGGTCGATAAAAACAAAAAAATTCCTCCTGACTTATACTCTTGTATAGGAAAACGTACAATCGCCATCAATAATTGGCTTTGTATGTTGTACCAATCGACTATTTTCTACTGTTTTTAACTATTTCTTTTGAAACAAACAGTCGCTATCACTACTATACATGTAGAATTGGTGATTATGCAAAAATAATCCAATTTTGTTTTTTCCCTTTTGAATTTATACATATATACAATAATTTACCCTTCTCAAGCAGATTGATTCATCAAATCGAACAGATTTTTTTCATATAAGTCGTGTCGAACATTAATTTTCGACAATAGAAAAAAGCACCTTTCAATTTGAAAGGCACTTTAATTAAAAAACATATTATCTTTTTCCTTTAATATACGGAACACCACTTGCTTTTGGTGCATGGGCTTTTCCGATGAATCCTGCTAAAGCAAAAATTGTTAAGACATAAGGTAAAATGTGTAAGTATACATCCGGAATATCTTGAATATACGGGATAGAACCACCTACTACACTTAGTGCTTGGGCAAAACCGAAGAATAAAGCTGCACCTAACGCACCTAGTGGATGCCATTTACCGAAAATCATTGCCGCAATCGCCATGAAACCTTGACCACTAATAGTTGATGCACCGAAGTTCCCAGCAATCGCTTGGGCATAAATCGCCCCACCGATACCACCTAGTGCTCCGGAAATCATAACAGCTACATAGCGCATTTTTGTTACATTAACACCCATCGTGTCTGCCGCCATTGGGTGTTCCCCTACAGCGCGTAGACGTAACCCGAATGGAGATTTATAAATAATAAACCAAGCGACAATTGCTACGGCAAAGGCTAATATTGATGTTGCATAAACGTCTACAAAGAACATTTTCCCAATGACAGGAATGTCACTTAATAACGGAATATCGAAACGAGAGAAACGTTCTGTAATCGAATCTGTTTGACCTTTGTCATAAATCATTTTAACTGTAAATACCGCTACAGCAAGCCCTAACAAATTCAGAGCAACTCCAGAAACGGTTTGATCCGCACGTAAAGATACTGCTGCAACTGCTAATATTAATGAAAAAATAATCCCGACCACCATTGCGACGATTAATCCGGCCCAAGGTGTGAAATTTCCTAATTGATCTGCAAAAAATAAGTTGAAAATAATACTACTTGCTGCACCTACAACCATGATCCCTTCAAGTCCAATATTGACAACCCCAGATCTTTCAGTAAATACGCCACCGATTGCTGTTAGAATTAATGGTGCTGCATAGAAAATGGCAGAAGGAATAATAAAATATAGCACTTCTAAAAAGCTCATGTTATTTTTCCTCCTTTCTTTTCTTACCAAAGCGTTCTAGGGCTACTCGAATGATATAACCTGATGCTACAAAGAAGATGATCAGTGCAATCACAATGGAAACTATCTCTGTTGGTACGCCCGCTTCACTTGGCATATTTAAACCACCGTTTTTCAATGATCCAAATAAAATCGCTCCTAAAAGAACACCAAATGGTTGGTTTGCTCCTAATAACGCTACGGCGATTCCATCAAAACCAATTCCTGTCATTGCATGAAGCTTAGACATATTTTCGAAAGTCCCTAACGCTTCCATCGCACCACCAAGACCGGCAAAGGCACCGGAAATAACCATTGCTAGAATAATATTTTTGTTTACATTCATACCCGCGTATTGGGAGGCGTTTTTATTGAACCCTACTGACTTTAATTCGTATCCAAGGGTTGTTTTTTCTAAAATAAACCACATGATGACTACAGCTATTAGAGCTAGTAAGAAGCCCCAGTGTAAACGGGAATAATCCGTAATAGATTCAAAGAATTGAGAACGTAATGAAGCTGACTCATGTATTCTCTCCGTTCTTTCTCCCCCATCAGCGATGACTTGGATTAATGCATTTGCCACATGTAAAGCTGTGTAGTTTAACATAATCGTTACAATAACTTCGTGAACTTGTAGTTTCGCTTTTAACAAACCAGGAATAAAAGCCCATAAAGCTCCTGCTAATGCAGCTGCAAGTAAAGCTAATGGAAGGTGAATAATTGCTGGTAAATCAAATGCTTGACCTACCCATGCAGCCGCTAACCAACCCATAATTAATTGTCCTTCTACCCCAATATTAAATAAACCTGTACGGAAAGCGAAGGCTACAGCTAAACCTGAGAATACATAAGGTGTGATTTGGCGAACCGTTTCACCCATTGTGTATGTATCCATAAAAATACCGTTCCATAATGCAATATAGCCATCAATCGGATTGAAACCACTGACAGCCATTACAATCGCTCCAATGACTAAACCTAATAAGATGGAGATAAGTGGAACAAGTATATTGACTAATCGTTTATTCATTTTCGCCACCTACCTTTTCTTTCTTCCGTTGTAGCGATTGTCCTGCCATTAATAACCCTAGTTCCTGTTCATTTGTTTCCTGCGGATTTACCGTATCAATGATATAACCATCATAAATAACAGCGATTTGGTCAGAAACGTTCATTACTTCATCTAATTCAAATGAAATTAATAGAACGGCTTTTCCTTTATCCCGTTGTTCAATTAAACGTTTATGAATAAATTCAATTGCCCCAACATCTAGACCACGGGTTGGTAATGCGGCAATGAGTAAATCTGGATTACGATCAATTTCTCGTCCGATAATCGCCTTTTGTTGGTTACCACCTGATAAAGAACGGGCTAGTGACATTTCACCTTCACCGGAACGAACATCATATTCTTCAATAATTTTTCGAGCGATTTCATTTACTTTTTTATAGTCGATGACGCCTGATTTAGATATTGGTTTTTTATAATAAGTTTGCAACGCAATATTATGTCCAATAGGAAAATCTAAAACTAGGCCATGTTTATGACGATCTTGAGGAATATGCCCTACGCCGGATTCCGTAATTTTTCTCGGTTTTAACCCTGTGATATCTTTGCCATTTAACGATATTTTTCCGCCTTTCACTTTGCGGAGACCTGTTATCGCTTCGATTAACTCGGATTGACCGTTTCCATCAATCCCGGCAATCCCTACAATTTCACCAGCACGAACGGTTAAATTTAAATTTTTCACTTTATCAATTCCGCGGTTATCTGCCACTGTCAATGAATCAATTTGAAGAACAACTTCCTTTGGATTTGCAGGAGCTTTCTCCGTTTTAAACACAACTTGACGACCTACCATTAGCTCGGCAAGTTCTGTTGGATTCGTTTCGGCAGTTGTAACAGTACCAATCCCTTTTCCTTTACGGATAACCGTTACTCGATCGGAAACTTCCATAATTTCATTTAACTTATGGGTAATTAAAATGATGGATTTTCCTTCTTCGATTAAACGTTTCATAATATGCATTAGTTCAGTAATTTCTTGTGGTGTTAAAGAAGCAGTTGGTTCATCGAAAATAATAATGTCTGCGCCACGATATAAAGTTTTTAAAATCTCTACCCGTTGTTGCATCCCAACTGAAATATCTTCAATTTTCGCATTTGCCTCAACATTCAAACTGTATTTTTCTGATAACGCTTGCACTTCTTTCGAAGCTTCTTTAATATTGATAGTTCCCAACTTTGTTGGTTCACTACCGAGAATGATATTTTCCGTCACCGTAAAATTTTCAACTAACATAAAGTGTTGATGCACCATACCGATTCCGAGATTATTAGCTACATTCGGATCTGTAATTTTTACTTCCTTGCCATGAACTCGGATAGTCCCCGCTTCAGGTTGATATAAACCAAAGAGGACATTCATCAACGTGGACTTCCCTGCACCATTTTCACCAAGAAGTGCATGAATCTCGCCTTTTTTAAGTTGAAGGGTGATGTTATCATTGGCTACAAAATCCCCAAATTGCTTACGGATTCCAAGCATTTCAATTACATATTCCAATGTGTTCACTCCCTTGGACACTTATTTTTCAAAATAGTTTGATAGACTTGTATTTTTAAATTAACACAAGAAAGGTTTTAATTTAACCGGTGATTTATGTAAATTTCTATTAACTTAAAACCTTTCATCTATTAATTCAAATCAGGCAAAAGCGAATGTTCGCACTTTTTTATTTATCAGAATATTACTACTTTTATCTCTGAACAAAACATGAAGACTAGCGCTCGCTAGCCTTCATATTGCTAAATCTTATTCTGCAGGTTGTTCTGGAACTTTAATTGTTCCGTCGATAATTTGTTGTTTGTATTCTTCAACTTTCGCTAAAGTTTCTTCAGAAATTGCACCACGAGAATCGGCTAAGTCAACACCTTGGTCAGATAAACCGTAAGTAATTGTTTCGCCACCAGGGAATTTTCCTTCTTGCGCTAATTTTGCAACTTCTTGAGCCGCAACGTCAACACGTTTTAATACAGAAGTTAATACAACGTTTGTTGAGTCATCCACTTTACCTTCTTCATATTGGTCACGGTCAACACCGATTACCCATACGTTAGCATTAGGATCTTTTTGTTTACGTTCTTTTGCTTCTGTGAATAAACCGTTACCTACACCACCAGCTGCGTGGAAAATAATGTCTGCGCCAGAATCATACATTCTTTTTGCAATTTGTTGACCTTTTGCTGCATCAGTAAAGCTTTCTGCATATTCAACATCCACTTTAATATTAGGGTCTACTGCTGCTACACCTGCTTCGAAACCAGCTTGGAAACCTCCGATAATTTCACCAGTTACACCACCGATGAAACCAACTTTACCAGTTTTTGTTTCTAAAGCTGCTGCTACACCAGCAAGGTAAGATGCTTCGTTTGCACGGAACATAATTGAAGCTACGTTTTCTTTGTCAGGAACTACTTCGTCAATGATCGCAATTTTTGCGTCAGGTTGTTGATCTGCAACTTCTGCTACCGCATTATGTAATGCGAAACCAACTGCAAATACTAAATCAAAGTCACGACGAATTAAGCTATTTAAGTTTGTTACATAATCAGATTCTTGAGCAGATTGTAGGTAGTCAAAACCACCATCACCTTTTTTAAGGCCATTTTCTTCACCGAAAGCTTGGATACCTTCCCAAGTAGATTGGTTGAATGATTTGTCATCAACACCACCAGTATCTGTTACCATAGCAACTGAGAATGTATCTTCTGAACCTTTTTCAGAACTTTTTTCTCCAGTTTTTTCGCCTTCGCCACAAGCACCAAGGATTGTACCAAGTGCAAGTAAACCTGAAAGCGCAAATGCAAATTTACGTTTTTTCATTTGACTTACCCCCCAAAGGATTTAGTAATTAGCAGGAATTTCTCAGAAATGTTTTACACCCGTTTTCGAATTACATGGAAGCTGAATTTATCAGCTCTAAAGTAGTTTTTTGAATAAAGAACTACTCGATCATTATCATCATAATGAAGTTGCTTTAATACGAGCAATGCTGTTTCTCGGCCACAATTCAATATAGGAGATACTTGCTCATGATAACCTACTGGATCTATGTAAGTAACAGCGTAAGCAACATGAATATCACCTGATTGTTCAAGGGATGAGAATATGGAAACTTCCTTTTTTTGAACAAAGTTAACTGGAAGGTGTTTTGACAGTACTTTATCTATACAATAAACTACTGGTTCACCGTCGGCAGTTCTAACTCGTTCAATGGTTAATACTTGGTCATCTTTGTCACATTGGAAACGATCCATATCATCCTCTGTCGGAATATTCTCAGAGGCTTCAATAAAGATTGTCCCTGGAACCATTCCGGCATTTTCAATCATAGAGGAAATACTCGATAATTGTTCAATACCTGAAGTAAATACAGGTTTTGGATTCACGAATGTCCCTACTCCATGACGTCGAACGATGATATTTTCTTCTTCCAATAGTCGAAGCGCTTCTCTTAAAGTTGCTCGACTTACCCCTAGTTCTTTCGACAAATCGAATTCTGAAGGTAATTTTTCATTTTCTCTATAAATACCTTTTTCAATATCCTCTTTTAATCGATCGATTACTTGGAGATATAAATGACGATGATCAGCTTTTATTGACAATTTCATCACCACCAAACAACACAAGATCAGACATCTGATGTTGAACTTTCCTACTAATCGATTCATAATATACCACTTTTATTGAATAATGAAAATAGTTTTACAAAAAACTGTTGTGTAATAGAGAAAAAGTTTTGATTCCTATTAACATTAATATGTCATTTTACATAATTTACCCATTTTCTACATTCGTTTTGTCAATTAGAACTTGTCTTGGACGACTTCCATCCGGTGGGCCAACAACGCCCCGCAATTCCATTTGATCAACGATACGTGCAGCCCTTGAATAGCCTATTCTAAAGCGTCTTTGCAGCATTGAAACCGATGCGGTTTGCATTTCCACTACTAACTGTACCGCTTCATCATATAAATCATCGGTTTCTTCCTCAAAGGATTTTTCTGGTTCATCTGTAGGAATCATACTTTCATCATATTGAGCTTTCTGTTGTTCTATAACAAAATCAACGACTGCTTCAACCTCTGAATCAGATAAAAATGAACCTTGTACACGAATCGGTTTAGATGAACCGGCAGGTAAAAATAACATATCTCCTCTACCTAATAACCGTTCAGCACCACCCATATCTAGAATTGTACGGGAGTCGATGGCAGACGAAACAGCAAAGGCAATTCGTGAAGGAATATTCGCTTTAATAACTCCTGTAATAACATCAACAGAAGGTCTTTGTGTTGCAATAATTAAATGAATTCCGGCTGCACGGGCCATTTGCGCTAAACGTGTAATGGAATCCTCTACATCATGGGAGGCGACCATCATTAAGTCGGCTAATTCATCAATAATGACAACGATATATGGTAATTTAGGATGTTTTTCTTCATTTTCCAAATTAAATTGTTCGATATGATCGTTATACCCCTTAATGTTTCGAGTCCCTGTATGGGAGAACAAATCATAACGGCGTTCCATTTCCGAAACGACTTTTTGTAATGCTTGGGATGCTTTCCGGGCATCTGTTACAACAGGAGCCAATAAATGGGGAATCCCATTATAGACATTTAACTCTACCATCTTTGGATCGATTAACATCATTTTCACTTCATGGGGAGCTGCCCGCATTAAAATCGACACGATAATCCCATTAATACATACACTTTTCCCACTACCAGTAGAACCGGCAACAAGTAAATGGGGCATTTTATTTAATTCCGCTAAAATTGCTTGTCCAGTAATATCACGTCCGAAACCTATCAACAACTTCGAATCAGGTTGGTTATTTTCTTTCGCCTCTAATACTTCTCGCAACGTTACCATCGCAATTTCACTATTCGGTACTTCTATTCCAATGGCCGATTTTCCTGGAATAGGAGCTTCCATCCGAATATCCTTAGCAGCTAAAGCTAAAGCTAAATCATCCTGGAGACTAACGATTTTACTAACCTTTACACCAACATCAGGCATGACTTCATATTTCGTAACAGCTGGACCAAGATGAACTTGAGTGACTCTTGCCTTTACACCAAAACTTAAAAAGGTTTGTTCTAACTTCTTCGCGTTAGCTTGAATCACCGTATATTCACCGCTTTGGTCATAGGCAGGAGGAAGTTGTAACAAATTCATGGAAGGTAATCGGTAATCTGCATTTTCAATGTTTGTTTCCACAGATTTTTGGATAACTTCTCCAATATTTTCCTTATCCACTTCCGGATTTTCTTCCGTAATACGAATTTGTTGCGTTTGCGGCTCTGGTTGTTCCTTCTTTATATTTTGTGTGAAAGCTGAAATAATCGGCTCTTCATCTTCTTCAAAATAGTCTTCAATCGGTTGTTGTTTTTTACGAACGGGTTCCTCCGTTGTTGCGGCTATTTCATTGGAAATCTTTTCGTCCTTCGATTTTGAACGTCTTGGTTTCTTTTCATCTTTGACGATCGTCTTTTTACTTCTTCTTCGTAAACTTCTTTTAGGAAATTTCTTTTTCATTTTCGGCGCATTTTCTACGATAATTGGGACAAGCGCCTTCCCTGTAATTAACACAATTCCGATAAATAAAATAAACCATGCAGCGACTTTAGCTCCCGTTGAATCAAATAATATATGAAACAAACTAAACAGTAATGCACCGATCATTCCACCACCAAGGGCGCTACTACGATTATCGATTCCTTCCATTTCGATTAATAATCTCCATGTTTCTCGTAAAACCGAATCGGAAAGTAATTTATTGTTATTATATAATTCTTCAAAAAGTACACTATGGGCAAAAATAGATAAACTACAAATAATTAAAATAGAGCCTTGAATAATACGATCTTTAAAAGATACACCTTGCCTTTGAACCATTAATAATACTGCAATTAAAACTGCAAAAAATGGCACAATGATATGAAGATTTCCAAATAAAAACATCGAAACGGTTTTGATCATCCGTCCGACTACACCATATTCAAAAAATACAATAATGGCAAAAGCGATTAATAAAAGTCCTATAATTTCATATGCAAGGGGGTGTAGTCCCTTTTTTGCTTTCGTACTTGTTTTTTTCACTGCCATTTCCATCACCTACTTTAAAAGTTGTTTCATAGTCGTTTTAAAAGTTAAAAAAGGATTTCCTCGACCGTCAATCGGTTAAGAAAATCCTTTTTGGTTGCGGACAAATTCTTTCATCTATCATTTCCGACTAGAGAATTTATTATTTATTTGTCTACAACGCACCTTATACAGCTGCTTAGTATTCCATAATAATTGGGATAATCATTGGGCGGCGCTTTGTTTTTTGGAATAAATAAGCGTTTAGCGTATCACGGATTTCTTGTTTAATGTTTGTCCATTCAAACGTGTCTTTATTCACATACTTTTCAATAACAGAACGTGCAAGTTCAGTTGCTTCAAGTATTAATTCCTCTGATTCACGCACATAAACAAATCCGCGCGATAAAATTTCCGGGCCAGACGCAATTTTCTTTTGCGCTCGGTTCAATGTAACAACGACAATGAAAATTCCATCTTGGGAAAGTAGCTTACGATCCCTCAATACAATGTTTCCTACGTCGCCGACACCGATCCCGTCAATTAGGACGTTACCAGCTTGAACTCGGCCACTCATTCTCATTTTACCATTTTTATATTCTACGATATCACCTTTGTCGGCAATAAAAATTTGTGATTTTTGCATTCCAACTGATTGGGCAAGTTTAGAATGGGCAATGAGCATTCTATATTCACCTTGTATCGGGATAAGGTATTTTGGTTTCATTAAGTTCAGCATCATTTTTAAGTCTTCTTGACTACCGTGGCCAGATACATGAACTTTTTTATCAGCTGTTAGAACGGTTGCCCCCGCTTTTGCTAAACTATTCATCGCACCAGCCATTTGAATTTCCATTCCTGGCGATGGAGTGAATGTAATGAGAACTGTATCTGTATCTTTTATGCGAATATCGCGATGCTGTTTACGAACGATTTTATCAAGGGCTTCTAACGGCTCTCCTTGATTGCTTGTAACAAGAATGATCAGTTCATCATCTTCGTACTTTTGAATCGTATTAACAGGAATTAACGTCTCTTCATCAATCGTTAAATAGCCTAAGTTTACGCCAATATCGATGACTTTCTCTAAGCTTTTTCCAACAACGGCAACTTTTCTTCCCGATTCTTGAGCATGATTAAATACTTGTTGAATTCTAATAAAGTTCGATGCATAAACCGCTACAATCATTCGAGCAGGTGCAGAGTGGAAATATTTAGCTAACTTCTCTTCAATCACGGTTTCACTTGTTGTATAACCTGGACGTTCTGCTTCCGTTGATTCAGAAAGTAAAATAAATACGCCTTCTTCACCTAACTGGGCCATTTTTGCTAAATCCGGTTTAAATTTCCCTTTGGCCGATTGATCAAACTTGAATTCACCTGTATGAACAATAGTACCTTCTGAAGTATGGAACACGATACCTAATGAATCAGGAATGCTATGTGTTGTGTGGAAGAAAGTCACATATGTTGTATTAAAATTCATACGACTTTTATTCGTTACTTCAAAAAACTTCACAGGATGAGAAACTGGTAAGCCTTTAATATGTTCTTTTGCCAATGCAATCGTTAATTTGGAACCATAAACTGGTGCTTTAATTTTTTGTAGTACGTATGCAATGGATCCAATCGCATCTTCGTGTCCGTGGGTTAAGAAAATCCCTTTTACACGATCTTTATTTTCTTCTAAGTAAGTAATGTCAGGAATGACGATATCTATTCCAAGCATCTCATCTTCTGGGAACATTAGCCCACTATCTACAATAAATAGTTCGTCATCGATTTCGATTACGTACATAGATTTTCCGATTTCTCCTACTCCGCCAAGAGGGATTACTCGGATTACTTCGTTTTTAGTTTTTGTCACTTGATTTCCTCCTATAATATCCCGAACGCACAACCACTTAAACCCATTATACGGTGTCCATGCATGAAGCACAAATAAAAAAAGAATATTTTTTATTTAATGCTAAATGCTGCTTATTTTAAATCAGCATGTGCTAGAGACTTCCTTCTACAAGATAAAATAAAGGAAAGAGAGTGCATTCAATAAAAGAAAATAAAAAAGCAAACACCGAAATGTTTGCTTTTTTAAATGAAATCTCTTTTTAAATGGAAAGGTTTAATTCACTTAGTTTTTCTTGGAACTTATTCCAAGTATGATCAAATTTCATTTTATCTTCTTCCAGAAGCTCTACTAATGGAAGTCTTACTTTTTCAACGTTAAAACCTACTTTGGATAAAGCATATTTCACTGGGACTGGATTTGGATTAGCAAATAATTGATGAACTACTGGTAAAAGCGCTTGATGTAATTTATACGCATCTTCATGTCGACCATCTTCAAACGCCCGAATCATCGCCTGCATTTCCTTACCTACCACATGGGCAGCAACAGAAATAACCCCCCTACCACCTATAGCAAGTAATGGTAATGTGAGACCGTCGTCACCACTATAAATATAAGTATCATCCGAAACTTCAGCGAGTATTTTTGTCATTTGATCTAAATTACCGCTAGCTTCTTTCACGATTCTTATATTCGGGATTTTACTTAAAGCGATGGTCGTTTCTGCATGAATATTAATACCTGTTCGACTCGGTATATTATAAACGACGATCGGCAAGGACGTTTCTTTCGCTATGGCTTCAAAATGCGCATAAATACCACGTTGATTTGGCTTATTATAGTATGGTGCAACGAGCATTACGCCATCAACACCTAAGGCATCCACTTTTTTTGTCATTTCAATTGAAAACTCGGTTTCATTATCACCTGTTCCAGCGATAACGGGTATACGTTTATTCACTTTCTTCACCGTAAAATCAATTAATTCGAGTTTTTCTTCAACCGTTAAAGTGGGAGATTCACCCGTTGTACCGCAAACTACAATAGTATCTGTTCCATTGGCTATTAAATGCTCAATTATTTGCTCTACTACATCATAAGCGATTGCGCCATTTTCTTGAAATGGGGTAATCATGGCAGTAGCAATACGACCTAAATCCACTATATACACCCCTTATAGTAAGTTATCCTCTAACATCGCTTCTGCAATTTGAATTGAGTTTAAAGCTGCACCTTTTAACAAGTTATCTGAAACGATCCATAAATGGAATCCTTTTTTATTTGATAGATCTTGGCGAATCCGTCCAACATAAACAGGATCTTCACCTTCTACAAATAGAGGCATTGGATAGTCTTGTGTCGTAATATCGTCTTGTAGCACAATTCCAGGAGCATTTTTCAATACTTCAAAAATCTCATTCACAGAAGCGTCATTTTCCACTTCTATATAAACGGACTCGGAATGTCCAGAAACGACCGGAACACGTACACATGTAGCCGCCACTGCTAGTTCAGGCATATGCATAATTTTTTTCGTTTCGTTTATCATTTTCATTTCTTCGTATGTAAAGCCATTTTCCGTAAATACATCAATTTGCGGAATGACATTACGTGCGATTGGATAATGTTTTTTATCTGATTTTGCTGGTAGAATTTTCGCTTCTACATTTTTTCCAGCTTCCCATTGTGCACTTTGCTCACGCAATTCTTCAATAGCTGAAACACCTGAACCGGATACAGCTTGGTAAGTAGAAACAATGACTTTCGTTAAACCAAATTTTTCACGAATTGGTTGAAGAGCTGCCACCATTTGAATAGTAGAACAATTTGGATTAGCAATAATTCCTTTATGTTCCTTTAAGTCTCCTCTATTCACTTCAGGTACAACTAGTGGTACTTCCGGATGCATGCGGAAGTGACTCGTATTATCAATTACTACCGCTCCACGTTTTGCAGCTTCTGGCGCTAATTTCGCAGAAACTGAACCACCAGCTGAGAATAGAGCTACATCTACTCCTTCAAAAGCGTCCGGTGTAGCTTCTTCAATTGTATAAGTCTTTCCATCGAATTCAATTTCTTTACCTGCTGATCTTGCTGAGGCTAAAAATTTTATATGTTTAATTGGAAAATTACGTTTGATTAGTTGTTCTTTCATCTTTGTTCCTACCGCACCTGTAGCACCTACAATTGCAACTGTTAATTCTTTAGCCATTTACTCATCTCTCCTCAAAAAACTAGTAACATAATGTTGAAAATTGTATCATAAAAAGGAGAAGCTGTGTTAGGATTTTTCATTATTTAGAATATTGTATAAACAAAGGCTGTAACTGCTTTTTATGCACAATTGCAGTTTCTACTGTTTCTACCATTTTTGTGAAATCGGCAATGAGTGAATTCGGTTTATTGTGTGGATCATCTTGACCAAATGGAATAAAGTAAATATTTTTGGAGTTTAATAATTTCATAATGTTTACACCGTTCAAACCTAAGGCATCGTTCGTTGAAATACCTAAAACAACCGGTGAACCATTACGAAGCGTAGCTTTTGCAGCCATCAAAACAGGGCTATCCGTTGAAGCATTTGCAAATTTACTAATCGAATTTCCTGTCATTGGTGCAATAACCATACAATCTAATGGATTTTTCGGCCCGAACGGTTCCGCCTCTACGATAGAAGAAACGACTTTTTCACCTGTTATGGACTCGATTTTTTTTATCCACTCTTCCCCTGTGCCAAATCGTGTAGCAGCTGTTAGCACGGAATGGGTAATGATAGGTACTACCGTTGCACCGGCATTGCGGAAATCCATAATTTTCGGAACTACATCTTCATACGTACAATGGGATGCCGTTATGCCTAGCCCTATTCGTTTACCTTCTAGCAACGATCTCTCCTCCTTAATTGTCCAACAATTGATTCATATAGTACATTTCCAGCATCTTCAGGGAAAAATTTTCCTGGTAATGCGGGTAACAGTTCATATTGCTTTCTTACAATTCCATCTTGTAAACACCCTGGATGGGAGGCTAAATCATATACTGGAATGGTAATCTTTTCGTTAAATTGTTCATCCAGCCATTTAGCGGGTATCGTGTTAATGAAAAAGTCCCCTACCACTTCACCCACTTCGTCTAAATAAACCGCTTCATAACGAAAGGCTTTTGCTTCACTTAATTGCACATCTGATCGTACTGCAATACTTACTTCAGCACCGATACTTTTTAAAATATGGGCAACCATTTTCGCAACGCGCCCGAATCCTGTAATGATAAATTTTTTTCCTTGAATCGCTTTTTTTGTATTGTAAAAGCTTGATACAAAAGCTTCTGCTGTTAATGCTGCATTATGCCAAATGAAGGCTTCATCTTGTAGATAAAAATGAATGTCGTTCTGTTGTAAAATATTACGCCACTCGTCATTCAACTTCCCAGCAAAAATTACTGCTTTAGAAAGCCCAAACACCATAGGTACTTCTATCGATAATGGATGAATCGGTAGCACAACAAAATGAGGTTGAAATTCAAGAACTGTTTTGTTTAGTTCCTCATCCCAAACGCTCAAACTTTTATAATATACGGTTCTATTTTCGTTCGTTAAATTTTTTGCTAACACTTTCATGCGCAAGTCCGTTCCAACGACTAACCATTTTTCTTCGGTCATGTCTCAAACTGCCTTCTTTTGGATGATGTGCGATGGAAAAGAATCCGATCTTCACCGATGAGATGAATTTCTTCCCAAGGAATGAATAACGGTGTTGTCGCCTTTTTCTTTTGGAATGGTATTTTCGCTGATTGTTCGTGCAATTCAAAGCCAAAAATTTTCCCAGTCTTTGGATCAAATAAACATTCCGTTTCTGACAAATAACCGTATCTTACGCCATTTTCCATCTCTATCAGTTCTTTCTCTGCAAGCTCCGATAGCAGCATTGTCTCCCTCCTCCATGAGCTTATTGATACTATATGCAACATAAGAAATGATGGTGACCCCTTTTCACGTATGCAGTTGACAACAACTGTACCAACTGTGTATAGTGTATATATACAGTTGTAAAGGGGTATTAAAATAATGCATATACGCTTAAGCAATGCCAGCGATAAACCAATTTACGAACAAATCACACAACAAATTAAACAAGCTATTTTAACTGGTGTATTAAAACCCGGCGAAGTACTACCTTCCATTCGAAGTCTAGCAAAAGAATTAAAAATTAGTGTAGTAACGACAAAACGGGCTTACAGCGATCTAGAAAATGATGGCTTCATCGAAACAGTTGCTGGAAAAGGTAGTTTTGTAGCAAAACGAAATCAAGATTTTTTACGGGAAGAGCTATTACGACAAGTGGAAGAATCTTTGCAGAAGGCAGTTCAAACTGCCAAATTAGCGGGTATGCCAAAGGAAGAATTAGTAGAATTGTTATCGCTTTTAGTAGAGGAGGAAATACAATGACAAATGCTATAGAAGTGTTGAACTTAAATAAAAAGCTTCATCAGTTTCAATTACGAGATGTATCATTCACTTTACCGTCTGGTACGATTATGGGCTTTGTCGGAGAAAATGGTGCAGGTAAAACAACGACTATTAAGTGCCTGATCAATTTGTTAAAAAAAGAGCGTGGTTCAATTAAATTATTTGGCTTAAATCAAGAGTCAAACGACATTGCTATTAAGGAACAAATTGGTGTCGTATTCGATAATATCCATTTCCCAGAAATGCTAACCCCAAAACAAATCAATCAATTAATGGGTGCCGTTTATAAAACGTGGGACCATCATTATTTTTTAAAATTATTGGATCAATTAAAAGTACCCATTCATAAACCGATTAAACAATTGTCCAGCGGGATGAAAATGAAACTTTCCATTTCTACCGCATTAGCACACTATCCTAAATTGCTCATTTTAGATGAGCCAACGAGTGGACTAGACCCTATTGTTCGTGAAGAAATATTAGATTTATTTTTAGAGTTTATGCAAGATGAAGAACATAGTATTTTATTTTCTTCCCATATTACGAGTGATTTAGAAAAAATTGCTGATTATATTACTTTTATTCATGAAGGAGAAATTTTATTTAGCGAAAATAAGGATGATTTATTATATCAATTTGGAATATGGAAAGGTTCCCTTGAACAATCAAAGGATTTACCTGATCATTCAAAAATCCGTATGAAAAAATCGCCCTTCGGAGTTGAAATTTTAGTTAAGCGGAATGAAGTGAATAATGCTTTTTATTTAGAAAAACCAACTATTGAAGACATCATGTTATTTTATGTGAAAGGAGACGACATCAAATGAAAGCATTATTATTAAAAGATTTTTTGGCTATGAAGTCCCAGCTTAAAATGATTATTACCATTCTATTATTATTCATTGTTGTCTCTTTCTTCTTAGAAGATAGCTTTTACTTGGTCTTATCCATTTTTATATTTGGTACGATTCAAGTAACAGCTTCTTTTACTTATGATGAAATGAGCCATTGGGATCTATATGCAAATACATTGCCTTTGGAAAAATCAGAAATCGTAAAAAGTAAATATATTTTAAGTTTACTTTTAAGTATAGGTACATTATTACTCTTTAGCCCCATTTTACTTTTAATTAATTATTGGACAAATGGGATTCCTCTTATTGATTTTCTTCCAATCATTTGTTTAATGGCCACTGGATCCCTAATCATCATGTCCTTTTTATTACCGATTTACATTAAATTCGGACCTCAAAAGGGAAGACTCTTTTTGTTTTTAATCGTAATTCTTCCAATTATAGGATTTAATGCATCCCTTTCATTTATACTTGATAAGCTACCACCAGTAGAAACATTGCAAAAACTAAGCTATGTTTCACCTATTTTTGGAGCTATACTTTTCATCCTTTCATATATGCTTTCAGTTAAATTTTATGAAACGAAAGAGTTCTAATAAAGAGCGGTTGTTTCCTACACTTTAAGGAAACAACCGTTTCTTAATATTACTTCATCGATTCAAAAGAAAGTGAAGCGAATTTATTTTACCCCTTGCCCAATAATGGATACAGCCGGGTCCCCACTAAAGATGGATTCAATGAGACGGTCTACTTTATCCATTGATACTTGGTCAATTTCAGCTATCGTTTCATCTATTGTTTTATGACGACCATGAATTAACTCATTGCGTCCATTACGGCTCATACGGGAATTCGTACTTTCTAAACCTAATACAAAGCTTCCCTTTAATTGTTCCTTTGCATTGGACAGTTCCGATTCCTTAATTCCTTCTGTACGAACTTTTTGTAATGTTTCATTAATCGTTTCGTGCATGATAGTTAGTTGTTGATTATTTGTACTTCCGTAAATAGTGAATGCCCCAACGTCTGCATAACAGGATTGATAAGAAAAGATTGTATAGGCTAAACCTCTCTCTTCCCTCACTTCCTGGAAAAGTCTCGAAGACATATTGCCACCAATAATATTGTTTAAGGCTATAAAACTATTTAAATCCGGATGCTTTATTCCTATAGCAGGATAGGAAATAGCTAAGTGGGATTGTTCCACATCCCTTTCCTTCACGAAGCGACCAGAATGAAATGTTGGATTCGTAAGTGCCGTTTCCATCGCTTTATCAGTACGTTCATAGCGACCGAACAATTTTTCGATATGTAGAAGCAAATCATTTGTTACATTCCCTGCGACCGATATCACAATATTTTCTGGGAAATAGTATTTTTCCATATATTGACGGATTGTATCAGACGTAAATGTGGACAACGTTTCGCTCGTACCTAAGATCGGTAAACCTAACGCGTCTGTTGGATACATCACTCGCCATAATTGTTCGTGAACATCATCATCAGGTGCA
Organism: Lysinibacillus halotolerans; assembly: GCF_003711845.1. GTDB lineage: Bacteria > Bacillota > Bacilli > Bacillales_A > Planococcaceae > Ureibacillus > Ureibacillus halotolerans. The sequence continues at coordinate 179,586 of NZ_RHLQ01000001.1, read as the reverse complement.
TCTTCACTCATTAAAATTTCTTCTAATACGACTTGTCGTTCTTTATCTAATTCGTTTTGATCAAAACTAGAGTTAAAAAACATATCTGCCAATATCGATACAGCTAATTGTCCATGATGATCTAATACTTTAGCATAATAACAAGTATTTTCCTTAGAAGTAAAAGCATTAATTTCTCCGCCAATTCGATCAAATTCTTCTGCGATTTGTCTAGCGGATCTCGTTTTCGTACCTTTAAACAACATATGTTCAATGAAATGGGTGATTCCATTTTCTTCCGGTAGTTCAAACCTTGAACCAGCACCTACCCAAATCCCTACGGAAATAGATCGAACATGGGGTATTTCTTCTGAAACGATTCGAACACCGTTTTGACATGTATATACTGTTACCAAACTATCTCCTCACCTCTATGATCAAATTCTCTCCAGCAAAATTCACAAATTCAATGTTTTCGCCAATCATTTTGCTAAAAGGCTGTTTCCTTTCTTACGTTCTACTTTTTTAAATAGAAAAACGTTATAGAACAAAGAAAAATATTCGTAGCATTTAATAATCATATGCTAATCTTCTCTAACCTTCAACTTTTGAAAACGAATTTTTCTTTCATACTTTTTATGAAACTATTAAGAAATTCTTCATAATTGTCCTTCCATTTTCTTCAGATTTTTTTCCTACAATGAATTTATCACTTAATAAAGGAATGAAAAACAATATGATTACTGTTCAATCATTACAACACACTTTTATTATTGGAAAAAAGGGTCAGGAAAAAAAGGTGGAAGTATTAAAGGATATCAACTTCCGTATTGAACAAGGAGAAATAGTGGCTATTGTAGGAAAAAGTGGTTCAGGAAAATCGACGTTACTACAAACGATTGCTGGTTTTATGAAACCTGATTCTGGATCGATCATTGTAAATAATACAGAAATTGCTGGTTTTACGGAAAAACAAAGTACTGCGTTCCGATTAGATCATTTCGGCTTCATTTTTCAAAACTTCCAACTGTTATCTTCTCAAACGGTATTTGAAAATGTTGAACTACCTTTAAAACTAAAAGGCATTAGTCCAGCAATACGGAAAAAGAAAGTTAGTGAAATCCTTACAAAGGTTGAACTGGCTGGAGTAGCAGATCATTACCCAAATGAACTTTCCGGCGGGCAGCAGCAACGGGTATCAATCGCTAGAGCTATGATTACAAACCCGCCTATTATATTGGCTGATGAACCAACTGGTAGTTTAGATTCACAAACGGAAAAGGAAATATTAACCCTTATTCAGCAATTGAATGAACAAGATAATATTACGTTTATTATCATTACCCATGATGAAGAAGTTGCTTCCATTGCAGATCGTAAATTTCGAATGGCAGATGGTGTATTAGTAGGAGGTATGGCTCATGTTATTTAAAGATCAATTACAATTTGTATTTCAACATATGAAAAAAAATAAACTGCGCGTTACGATGACAATATTAGCTGCAATGATAGGATGTTCCTTTTTAATTGTACTAGCTTCAGTTGGGTTTGGTATTCAAGAAACTTTACGGAATGATATTCTTTCACAAGAGGAAATTACGAAAATTGAGCTTTATGGGGATGAAACCCTTTCAGAAAAGGATCGAGAATATATCGAGAGCGTTGATCATGTAAATGTCGTTTTAAATAAGGCTGAACTAGATGGTATTGTCTCCACATCCTTTGAAGATCGTAAAGGTGAATCAACGGGAGTTATTTATAATACGTCAGAACTCAAACAACTTCCATCGAATTTAAATGAAGGTCGCTTACCAGAGCAAGCGAACGAAATTGTCGTCGGTTATCATTTTGCTCAAAGTTTATTAAATGAAGAAGATAGAGCAATCATTGAGAAAAAATCAAAGGAGGCTGAAGAACAGGGATCCTATTACGATGGTTCTGAGGAAGGCTATAAAGGTGATATTTTAAATAAGGAAGTAAACCTTCAGTTTTACAATGCTGAGACTGAAGCATATACAGAGCCTTCTACCTTCAAAATTGTCGGTATATTAAAGAAACCGTCCTATGATTGGTATGTTGATTCTTCCATTCAGTTTAGTGATGCTTTATTGGACAAGTTTCCTAACTTAGTCACGTATCCGTCCACTTTTATTTATGTAGATTCTGTCGAGAATGTTATGCCTGTTTTAGAGACATTAAAAGATCAAAACTATCAAGTATACTCGCAAATTGAACAATTAGAAGAAATGGATCTGTTCTTCCTTATTTTTAAAATAGGACTTATATTTATAGGAACAATCGCTATTCTTATTGCTTCTATTGGTATATTTAATACGATGACAATGGCTGTTACAGAAAGAACTCGTGAGATTGGTGTGTTAAAAGCAATAGGGGCTTCTCCGAATTTAATTCAACGATTATTTTTAATGGAAAGTACATTTATAGGCCTTTTAGGTACCGTATTAGCTGTTATTGTATCCTATGTAATTAGTTTTGCGGCAAATGCTATTTTACCTTATGTTGTATCCTTTGCTTTATCTGAAGAAGATTTATCAAATTACGAACTTACCTTCTCATTAATTCCAATTAGTCTTGTGTTAGTTGCAGGGAGTATTAGTTTACTAGTAGCCATTATTTCCGGTTGGCGCCCGGCACGTAATGCGACAAAAATTGAAGTCATTCAAGCATTACGTCAAGAATTGTAATACTTAAACGAAAAAATATTCATAAAAATAAGCGTAGACAAAGTATTAGTAACTTAGTCTACGCTTAACTTTTTTATAAGGGATTGTTTTAGGCTTGTTCAGCACGTTCTTTTTCTTCTTTTAGAACGACTTTGCGAGATAAATTTACGCGCCCTTGGTTATCAATTTCAATACATTTGACAAGTAATTGATCACCGATTTTTAACACGTCTTCCACTTTATTCGTACGTTCTTCTTGAATTTCCGAAATGTGTAATAAGCCATCTTTTCCTGGGAAGATTTCACAGAATGCACCGAATTTCTCGATACGTTTTACAGTTGCCATATAATATTCGCCAACTTTTGCTTCGCGTACGATGGATTCGATAATTTCTTTTGCACGTTTATTCATTTCTTCGTTAGCTGAAGAGATGTAAATTGTACCGTCTTGTTCTGTATCGATTTTTACGCCCGTTTCATCGATAATTTTGTTAATCGTTTTACCACCAGAACCGATGACATCACGGATTTTTTCTGGGTTAATATGAACGACTTCAATTTTCGGTGCATATTTAGATAAGTGAGTGCGTGGCGCATCTAATGTTGCAAGCATTGATTCTAGAATAATCATTCGTCCTGCTTTTGCTTGTTGTAATGCCTCTTCTAAAATATTGCGGGATAAACCGTCAATTTTAATATCCATTTGAAGTGCTGTAACACCTTTGGCAGTACCAGCTACTTTAAAGTCCATATCTCCAAGGTGGTCTTCCATACCTTGAATGTCTGTTAAAATCGTGTAATGTTCCCCTTTTTTCACAAGACCCATTGCAATACCTGCTACTGGAGCTTTAATCGGAACACCAGCGTCCATCATCGCAAGAGTTGATGCACAAATGGATGCTTGAGAAGTAGAACCGTTAGATTCTAATACTTCCGATACACAACGAATCGCATATGGGAACTCAGACTCATCTGGAATAACAGCAAGTAATGCACGTTCTCCCAATGCTCCGTGTCCAATTTCACGACGTCCAGGTCCGCGCATCGGTCCTGTTTCCCCAACTGAGAATTGAGGGAAGTTATAGTGGTGCATGAAACGTTTAGATTCTTCAAGTCCTAAACCATCGATAATTTGTACGTCCCCTAATGGACCTAATGTACAGATGGAAAGTGCTTGAGTTTGTCCACGTGTAAACAATCCTGAACCATGGGCACGTTCTAATAAACCTACTTCAGAAGATAAAGGTCGAATTTCATCAACTTTACGGCCATCAGGACGGATTTTTTCCTCTGTAATTAAACGGCGAACTTCATCTTTAACCATCTTGTCTAAAATGGATTTTACTTGCTTTAATGTATCTTCATCTGCTTCTTGTTCTTCATAGTGGGCAATAACACGTTCTTTAACAGCATTAATCGCATCTTCACGAGCATGTTTTTCCACCGTTTGAATAGCAGCGTTCATGTCTTCTTCGCAAAGCCCTTTCACTTGAGATGAAAGTTCTTCATCGATTTCATATAATTCTACTGCTAATTTTTCTTTACCTACTTCTGCAACAATTTGTTCTTGGAACGCAATTAATTTCTTAATTTCTTCATGACCGAACATAATTGCTTCAAGCATGATTTCTTCTGGAACTTCTAACGCACCTGCTTCTACCATGTTAATTGCATCTTTGTTACCTGCCACAGTTAAGTGAACAGTACTTTTTTCAGATTGTTCTGTTGTTGGGTTAAGTACGAATTCACCATCGATATAACCAACATGTACACCTGCGATTGGACCATCAAATGGAATGTCCGAAACAGCCAATGCTAAAGATGAACCAAACATTGCTGCTACATCTGTTGGGCAGTCTGGATCTGATGACATGACCATAGAGATAACTTGTACTTCATTACGGAAGCCATCAGGGAACATTGGACGAATAGGACGGTCAATTAGACGAGAAACTAAAATCGCATGCTCTGATGGACGACCTTCCCGTTTAATGAATCCTCCTGGAATTTTACCTGCTGCGTATAGACGTTCTTCATAGTTAACTGTTAATGGGAAGAAATCTAATGCTTTTGGTGTTTTTGACATTGTTGCTGTCGCAAGTACTGCTGATTCACCGTAGCGAATTAATGTTGCGCCATTTGCTTGTTTAGCTAGCTGTCCTACTTCTACTACTAGTTGTCGGCCAGCCCATTCATATGAATAGACTTTCTTTTCGGTCATATAATGAACCCCTTTCTCTTGAAACACACTACGTCACGATTTTATCCCGCTATTTGCGGCACATCCAATGATTATGTAAGGAAGTGTCCGTAAAAAGCCCGATAATCACTTACAACCAACTGATATTTCCATCGATTGATTGTTTCATTCTTATATACCATTAGTAAGTGTATCAAAAAAGCAATTTCTATGCTAAATATTTTCAATATAATTATGGCTTTTTCGTATATTTTTTACAAATTATTTAGGAGATAATATTTCTATCCTTATTTATAAATATTTACTAACAACTTTATACATAAATAAAAAGCGGGAATGTTCCCGCTTTTTTTAAACAGAGTAAAGCTACTCAGCTTTTCTTATTATCGACGTAAACCTAGACGATTGATTAGTTCACGGTAACGTTGAACGTCAGTTTCGCGAAGATATTTTAATAAGTGACGACGACGACCTACTTTTTTAAGAAGACCACGTTGAGAGTGGAAATCTTTTTTATGAGTACCTAAGTGATCATTTAAAGCATTGATTTCAGCAGTTAATACTGCGATTTGTACTTCTGGAGAACCAGTATCTCCTTCGTGAGTACGGTACTCAGCGATAATTTCGTTTTTACGTTCTTTTGTAATTGCCATGTTGAATGGACCTCCTAAATAATAATTTACACCACTAGCACAGCAGTCGTTGGAGAATCGAAATGCCGAGCTAAGGTATAGTGCGCATAGCACTTAAAGAATAGTATCATACTTTTAGTTTACAATCAACTATTACGAAGTGTCTTGAAGTATTCAATTGCTTCGTTTTTATCTCGCTCGATTTGAGCTTTTAAAGATTCGATGCCGTCAAATTTTTGTTCGTTACGAATTCGTTTATACCAACCAACTTTTACTTCTTCACCGTAAATATTTTTTTCAAAGTTTAAAATGTGTACTTCGATCGATAATTGCTTATCGTCCGGATTTTTAAATGTCGGCTTATATCCAACATTACAAACTCCATCATACCATTTATTTTGAACTAAAATTTTGACTGCATACACACCGATTGCTGGAATAAAACTTCCTTCGATGGATTTAATATTAGCTGTAGGGAAACCGATTGTTCGACCACGTTTGTCACCATGAACAACAAGACCAGGTACTTCGTAAGCACGACCAAGTAAATTTGCAGCGCTCTCCATATCCCCTTCTTGTAAATAATGGCGAATTCGAGTAGAACTAATTTTTTCTTCTCCGTCCGTTTGTTTGCTAATAACGGACACGCCATAATCTCCATTACTATACTCTTTCATTATATCCATATTTCCCTTTCCTAAACTACCAAATGAAAAATCAAATCCTGCGGAAACGTGTTTTACATTTAAATCCCTTATAAAATATTGGATAAAATCTTCAGGAGATAGTTTCGCAAAATCGGATGTAAATTGAACGACAAAAACATTTTCCACACCGATTTCCTCAAGAATATCCAATTTTTGTTGCAAAGGCGTTATGTAAAATACCTTTTCTTTACGGCCTCCTAAAACAATAGATGGATGAGGATCAAAGGTCATAACGGCACTTTCAATCCCCAATTGTTCTGCCATATGAATCGCATTTTGAATAACCGCTTGATGCCCTCTATGTACACCATCAAAGAATCCTACTGCAAGAGAGTATGCAGTGGATTCATTTGCTAGATTTAATTGATGGGGGTATTTTAAATGAACAACCTTCATCTGAAAACTTGCCTCCTATAATTAGTTTGGGAACATTTTTTCTGGTTTCATAAAACCTTCTTTTGTTGGATGCTTTACATATACTGCAAGAGCCTTTCCATTCATGCTATATACAATTTTATCATTTTCTTTTAATAATGTATGTTTCGGAAGTACTTGTCCATTTAATATTTGCTTTTCATTAGATTCATCAACTTCAATAAACGGATAGGTAGATAGGGCATACTCAACGGGTAATATGATTTGATCTATCGTTACTTCCTTCATCATTTCTTGTACTTGTTGTAGTGTAACACAATTTTCTTTTTGGAAAGTACCAGAAGCTGTTCTTACAAGGGATGCCATGTGGGCAGGATAGCCTAATTTTTCTCCAATTTGCACAGCAAGGGTACGAATATATGTCCCTTTGCTACATGCAATACGAATGTGGAAAGTAATTTCTTCCCCTGCAAAACTCTCTTCATCATCCAACAATTGTAAGGAGTAAATGGTCACTTTTCTTGTTGGACGCTCAACTACTTCCCCTTTGCGGGCATATTCATATAATTTTTTACCGTTTACTTTTACGGCAGAATACATTGGTGGGGTTTGTTCAATAACGCCCGTTAAACTTTCCAATGTTTCTAACAACTGTTGTCTTGAAATTTTTTTGAAGGAAAGATCCTGATTAACCGTTTCACCTTCTGCATCCTCCGTTGCTGTTGTTTTTCCAATGGATACAACCGCTTCATAGACCTTTCCAGCATCTGTTAAATATTCTGCAATTCGTGTTGCCTGTCCAATGCATATAGGCAAGACACCTTCTACACCTGGGTCTAGCGTTCCAGTATGACCGACCTTTTTTGTTTTTAAAATTTTTCTTAATTGAAAGACGCAATCATGGCTTGTCATGCCTCTTTCCTTCCAGAGAGGTAAAATGCCGTTCATATTGTGCTCCTTAAACTATTTTTCTTGTATTTTTCTATCTATGCATGCTCATCATGATAAACAGAAAAAGTCTACATCGCACAACTTTATGCAGATGTAGACTTCACTAACTTTTATTCCTCATGAAGAGAACGTAACAATGCATCGATTTTGTTTCCATATTCCACAGCTGAATCAAATTCAAATGTGATTTCTGGAGTACGACGCAAACGAATTCGATGACCGATTTCTGTACGGATGAAACCTGATGCTTTTACTAAAGCCTTCAATGTCTCTTCCCGTTCCCGTTCACTACCTAGAGATGAGATGTAAACCGTTGCTTGTTGAAGATCACCAGTTACGGCTACATCAGTAATTGTAACAAACCCAACTCTTGGGTCTTTTAATTTACGAGTAATGATATCGCCAAGTTCTTTTTTCATTTGCTCAGCAATTCGATTTGAACGTAATGACATAATTGTGCCACCTCTTTTTTAAAGTAAGAATGATGCCCCTTTAGGTTCACGAAAATTAAGCCTTGTTTTACTTAATAGATAAGTGATGTAAGAAGGCATCGTTCTTACCTTAATATCATTTAAACTTGTACGCCTCAGCGCAATTTGTCCCTTTTCGGACGAATTATAAATAATCTTTCCAAACCTCGAGTTGTTCCCACGAAGGATTGGATTGAAGGAAGTGAAGTGCATGATTGATTTCTCGCTCTGCACTCATCTTTGATGATGACACACAGACAAGAGCAATTCTTGTCCGTTGCCATACATTTTGATGATCAATTTCTGCAACAGAAACATTAAATTTCTGTTTTGTCCGTGTAATCATTCGCTGGAGAACAGCTCGCTTTTCTTTTAACGAATGGGAATCAGAAATAATGAACTCAACTTCCGCATAGACGATCATTATCGTTTAATTTCTTCCATTATGAAGGCTTCGATAATATCGCCCTCTTTAATGTCATTAAAGTTTTTGATCGTCATACCACATTCGTAACCTTTTGCCACTTCTTTAGCGTCGTCTTTGAAACGTTTTAATGAATCTAATTCACCTTCAAATACAACGATTCCGTCACGAATGACACGAACGCCAGAATCACGAGTTACTTTCCCTTCTGTTACGTAAGAACCAGCGATTGTTCCAACTTTAGAAACTTTAATTGTTTGACGAACTTCAGCTTGACCAATGATTTTTTCTTCATATTCAGGGTCAAGCATTCCTTTCATTGCCGCTTCGATTTCTTCAATTACTTTGTAAATAATACGGTGTAATCGAATATCTACGCCTTCTGCTTCCGCTGCACGTTTCGCATTCGTATCTGGGCGTACATTGAAACCAATAACGATTGCGTTTGAAGCAGCTGCTAATGAAATATCAGATTCTGTAATTGCGCCGGCACCAGTATGAATAATTTTTACGTTAACACCTTCAACGTCAATTTTCATTAATGATGCGGCCATTGCTTCTACAGTACCTTGAACGTCCGCTTTAACAATAATATTTAATTCTTTTACATCGCCTTGTGACATTTGCTCGAATAAGTTATCAAGTGTCACCCGTTGTTTTTCAGAACGACTAGCTTGAATAGCAGTCATAGCACGGGATTCACCCACTTGGCGAGCAGTTTTCTCGTCTTCGAAGACAACAAAACGGTCACCAGCTTGAGGTACTTCGTTAATACCTGTAATTTCAACAGGTGTAGCAGGACCTGCCTCTTTAACACGTCGGCCAATATCATTCACCATTGCACGGACACGTCCATAAGCATGGCCAACAACGATTGGATCACCAACACGTAAAGTACCATCCTGTACTAATAAAGTAGCAACAGAACCTCTACCTTTATCTAATTGGGCTTCGATCACTGTACCGATTGCTGAACGATTTGGGTTTGCTTTTAATTCTGCTACTTCCGACACTAATAGTATCATCTCTAATAGCGTATCAATACCTTCACCTTTAAGGGCAGATATTGGAACGAAAATCGTATCGCCGCCCCAATCTTCAGGAACTAATCCGTGTTCTGTTAATTCTTGCATTACACGGTCTGGATTTGCAGAAGGTTTATCCATTTTGTTTACTGCAACAATAATTGGAACTTCAGCCGCTTTCGCATGGTTAATTGCTTCTACTGTTTGAGGCATAACCCCATCATCAGCAGCGACAACAATAATTGCTAAATCGGTAATACTTGCACCACGGGCACGCATCGTTGTAAATGCTGCGTGTCCAGGCGTATCTAAAAATGTAATCTTTTTACCGTTAATATCAACTTGGTAAGCACCAATATGTTGAGTGATACCACCAGCTTCACCAGCTGTTACTTTTGTATGACGAATTGAGTCAAGTAATGTTGTTTTACCATGGTCAACGTGCCCCATAATTGTTACAACTGGAGGACGTTCTTCCATCGATTGTTCGTTTTCTTCATTTTGTTCAAAGTACGCATCTAAATCTGTAATATCAACGCGTACTTCTTCTTCTACTTCTACACCATAATCAGCACAGATTAACTCAATCGCATCTTTATCTAACTCTTGATTAATTGTTGCCATGACACCAAGCATAAATAATTTTTTAATGATTTCTGATGGTTCGCGGTGTAATTTTTTTGCAAGCTCTGCAACAGATAAAGATTCATAAAACGTAATTTTTTCTGGTAATTCTTTAGGTGTTACCGGTGTTTGTGGTTGTTGATGTTTAGGCTGACGGCGTTTTCCCCCGTGAATACCAGGTTTTTTACGTTGATTAAATCCGCCTTTATTGTTGTTACGATTGTTATTATTGTTAGTTTGATTTTTATTATTATGATCCATATTTTTGTTATGGTTACCCTTATTCTTTGGTTTTTCGCCGTTCGATTGAGGCGATTGTCTTTGTTCATTGTTAGTTTGATTTGGTGATTTCTTTTGCGGTCTATTTTGCTCTTTCGTTTGAGACTTTTGAGCATTTGGTGTAGCTTGTTTCTTTTCTTTTGTCTCTTGTTTTGCTTGAGCTTGTGTTCCTTTATTAAACACTGAGTCTAATTTGGAAACAGCATCTCCTTCAAGCATTGACATATGATTCGAAACAGTGATGTTTAATTTTTTTAGTTCTTCTATAACTTCTTTACTTGATTTACTTACTTTTTTCGCATATTCATGAACTCTTATTTTGGTCATCTGCTCACCCCCGATTAATTTTCGTTGAGTAGACTAGACATCTTTTTCGCGAATCCGCTATCTGTAATAGCAAGTGCGACACGTGCTTCTTTACCAATTGCAGTCCCTAGCTGGTAGCGATCACCAAACACATGATACTCAACGTTGTAATACGTACATTTATCTTGAATTTTTTTACTAGAATTTTTTGAGGCGTCAGCGGCTAGTAGTACAAGCTTTGCTTTATTCGTACGTATTTCCTTTACTACTAACTCTTCCCCTGAGACTACTTTTCTTGCTCTTGCTGCCAATCCTAATAGTTGCAGTAGTCTCTGATTCATAAAATTGACTCCCGACGAATGAGTTTAATGAGTTCCTCATAAACTTCATCTGGAATTTTCACTTCTAATTGGCGCTCTAATATATTTTTCTTCCGCGCAGTTTCCACCGCTTCTTCCGATTTTGAAATATAAGCACCGCGTCCGGATTTTTTCCCTGTTACATCGACCGATACTTCTCCTTCTTTTGAGCGAACAATTCGTATCATAGATTTCTTAGGAAGCATCTCGCCCGTTACAACACATTTACGTAATGGAACCTTTTTTTTCGTTGACATGAGATATCACCTTCCCTATATAAAACGAGAAAATTAAAACTTATTCCTAACTGTGTCGTTATTCTTCTTCGTCTTGATAAAGGTCGTACCCAATATCTTCGAAGGAAGCATCTTTGTCTTCTTGAACAAAACGACTTGTCTCGTTCGGATAAATTCCTAATTCACGAGCATCCGTTTCACTTTTAATATCAATTTTCCAACCTGTTAATTTTGCAGCAAGACGTGCATTTTGACCACGCTTACCAATAGCAAGAGAAAGCTGATAATCAGGAACGACAACAGTAGTCGATTTTTCTTCTTCGTTTACGATCACATCTAATACTTGTGAAGGACTAAGTGCATTTGCAACGAAAACGACTGGATCTTCTGACCATTCTACAATGTCAATTTTTTCTCCATTTAATTCGTTGACAATCGTTTGCACTCGCGCACCTTTAGCACCAACGCATGCCCCTACTGCATCGATTTCTTCATTGTGAGCATAAACAGAAATTTTAGAGCGATCCCCTGCTTCGCGAGCAATGGATTTAATTTCTACAATACCTTCGAAAATTTCTGGAACTTCCATTTCGAATAGTCTGCGTAGTAATCCTGGATGTGTACGAGAAACAATGATTTGAGGTCCGCGTGTCGTACGCTCAACTTTTGTAATATAAACACGAATTCTTGATTGAGGTTTATATACTTCACCTTGAATTTGTTCATTAGTAGGTAGAGCAGCCTCCACCTTCCCTAAGCTAATGTAAATGTTACGAGCGTCTTGGCGTTCAATGACGCCATTGACAATATCATCTGTACGATCTACATATTCTTCGTAGATTAGTCCGCGCTCTGCTTCACGAACACGTTGTGTAACAACCTGCTTAGCTGTTTGCGCAGCAATACGACCAAAGTTGCGAGGAGTTACTTCTTGTTCTAATACGTCACCAATTTCATAAGCAGGGTTAATTTCTTTAGCATCTTCAAGAGAAATTTGAAGACGGTCATCTTCCACTTCTTCAACGACATCTTTACGAGAATACACGACCATTGAACCATTCTCTAAGTTTAAATCGACACGTACATTTTGTGCTTGATTAAAGTTTCGTTTATATGCAGTTACTAATGCAGCTTCGATTGCTTCAATTAAAATATCTCTTGAAATGCCTTTTTGCTGCTCCAGAGCAGTTAAAGCATCTAGTAAATCACTACTCATTTTTGTTTTCACTCCTAAATAGCTAGTTTGATGAAAAATCGATTGCAAGTCGTGCTTTAGCGATTTTTTCTTTTTCGATAAATATCGTCATTTTACGTGTTTTAATACGAATTTCAAGCTCTAAACCTTGTTCAGTATATGCTCTCAAATAGCCTTGGAATTCTTTCATGTCCTTAATCGGCTCATATGTTTTCACATAAATAAATTTACCTACTGCTTTTTTAAAATCAGATTCTTTTTTTAATGGTCGTTCCGCACCTGGTGAAGATACTTCTAAATAATAGTTTTGCTCGATTGGGTCCTTTTCATCCAGAACTAAACTTAGACGCTCACTTACAATGGCACATTGATCAATATCAATTCCGCCTTCAGGTGTATCTATATAGACACGAAGGAACCAATTGCGGCCCTCTTTCAGAAACTCTATATCGACTAATTCTAGGTTCAATTCTTCTAAAATTGGTGTAACAAGCTCTTCAATTACTGACGTTACTTTGCTCATAGTATCCTCCCTACGTAATTGTCTGTTGCTTATACATGTTAGATGACAGTAGTTAGTTAAAAAACAGAAATTCCACCAAAAATGGTGAAATTTTAAAGTAGTACCTAAAGGTAAGAAAAATTTGGATTAGCATAACAACAGAAAAGAGCGGGAAAGCCCCACTCTTTTGCTGCAAAACTATCAACAAATTATTACCATAACAATAGCACAAATTATTACTTAATGCAAATTTACGTAAATGTGTTACTCCATTGGTAATAAATCAATTAACTCCTAGCGTTATAGCATCTTTTCTAAAGACGCATAAAAGTAATGGTTCATTTTATTAGAATAAGGAAAGTTGATTCGCATCCGGTAGTCCTTCTAAACATCCTAAAGAATCCATATACTCAATTAATGTTTTCGAAACTCGACCCCGTTGTTGTAAATCTTCTTTCGATAAAAATTCACCATCCTCTCTAGCGGCAACAATTGCTTTCGCAACGTTAGTCCCTAGACCAGGAATCGCATCAAAGGGTGGAATTAATGAATTACCGTCTATTATAAACTCGCTTGCTTGTGAACGATAAAGGTCTACTTTTTTGAAGCTCATACCTCGCTCGCACATTTCTAAAGCAAGCTCTAAAACCGTCAGTAAGTCTTTTTCCTTTTTGGAAGCATCTAACCCTTTTGCATTGATTTCATCGATGCGAGAACGAATCATCGCCGAACCTTGAGTCATCGCAATTAAGTCAAAATCACTTGCACGAACGGTAAAATAGGCAGCGTAATATAAAATAGGATGATGCACTTTAAACCAAGCTATACGTACCGCCATTAAAACATAGGCTGCGGCATGGGCTTTCGGAAACATGTATTTAATTTTTTTACATGAATCGATATACCATTCCGGTACATTTTGCGCCCGCATTTCTACTTCCATTTCTTCGGTTAATCCTTTCCCTTTACGAACGGATTCCATTATTTTGAAAGCAAAACTTGGTTCTAACCCTTGATAAATTAAATACACCATAATATCGTCACGACAGCCAATTACTTCGGATAAAACACATGTACCGTTTTGAATTAATTCTTGAGCATTTCCTAACCAAACGTCAGTACCATGGGAAAGACCGGAAATTTGAACAAGTTCACTAAAGGTAGACGGTTTTGTATCCTCTAACATTTGACGAACGAATCTTGTACCAAACTCAGGAATACCTAAAGTACCAGTTTTACATCCAATTTGTTCTTCAGTTACCCCTAGTGATTCTGGAGAAGAGAAGATTTTCATTACTTCTGGATCATCGGTTGGGACTGTTTTCGGATCGATACCGGATAAATCCTGTAGCATCCTAATCACAGTCGGATCATCGTGTCCAAGTATATCGAGCTTTAACACGTTATCATGAATGGAGTGGAAGTCAAAATGGGTTGTTTTCCACTCGGCATCTTGGGCATCTGCCGGATATTGCACAGGTGTAAAATCATAAATATCCATATAATCTGGAACAACGATAATACCACCTGGGTGTTGACCCGTCGTCCGTTTTACACCAGTACAACCTTGTACAAGTCGGTCCACTTCTGCTCCACGGAACGTCACATTATTATCATTGGAATAACCTCTTACATAACCGTACGCTGTTTTTTCGGCTACAGTACCGATTGTACCCGCACGATAAACATAATCTTCCCCGAACAGTACCTTCGTATAATTATGGGCTTGAGGTTGGTATTCCCCAGAGAAGTTCAAGTCGATATCAGGTACTTTGTCCCCTTTAAATCCTAGGAACGTTTCAAAAGGAATGTCTTGTCCATCCTTTTTATAACGGGTACCGCATTTTGGACAGTCTTTGTTAGGTAAGTCAAATCCACTACCTACCGAACCATCATCGAAAAACTCTACATTTTTACAATTTGGACAAATGTAATGGGGTGGTAACGGATTTACCTCCGTTATTTCCATGAACGTTGCGACTAATGAAGAACCTACCGAACCACGGGAACCAACTAAGTATCCATCGGCAAGGGATTTTTTCACTAGTTTCGCAGAAATTAAATAAATTACGCCGAACCCGTTCCCTAAAATAGACTTCAACTCTTTTTCAATCCGCGCTTTCACAATTTCAGGTAATTCTTCTCCATAAATTTTATGGGCCATTTCATACGTTAAATTCGTAACTTCTTCATCAGAACCTTCAATTTTCGGCGTATAAAGCTCATCTTTAATCGGTTTCACATCACCGATCATATTAGCAATTTTTTGTGAGTTCGTCACAACAATTTCCTTTGCTATGTCTGGCCCTAAAAAATCGAATTCCTTTAACATTTCATTTGTAGTCCGGAAATGTACAGCAGGTAATTTATAGCGATTTAATGGATTAGCCCCACCTTGAGAACCGACTAAAATTTGTCTAAACACACTATCATTTTCATGTAAATAGTGTACATTACCTGTTGCTACGACCGGTTTTTCCAAACGTTTGCCAAGCTTCACTAATTTGCGAATTATATCTTCCAAATTCCATTCATCATGGATCGTTCCGCCTTCTATTAACGGGGCATAAACAGGTTTTGGATGTACTTCTATATAGTCATAAAATTTCGCGACTTTTTCTGCTTCTTCTGGAGATTTATTCATCATCGTTTCGAATAATTCCCCGTTACTACAACCAGAACCGACAATTAGCCCTTTACGATATTTAATTAGATCCGAACGGCGAATACGCGGAACTCGATAATACGTTTGGGTGTGGGCAATCGAAATTAATTTAAATAAGTTTTTCAACCCTTCATTGTCCATTGCTAAAATCGTGCAGTGGTAAGGTCGAGACTTTTTATAACTTTCGTTTTTATCAATATGTTGATTAAATTCATCGTGATAATGAATGCCTTTTTCTTTTGACTCTTTTAGTAAATGTAACAATAATTCCCCAGTTGCTTCTGTATCGTATATTGCCCGGTGATGTTGAGTTAATTCAATACCATACCGTTTACATAACGTATTTAAACGATGACTTTTTAAAGTTGGATTTAAGAAACGAGATAATTCTAACGTATCAATAACGGGATGTACGACGCCTTGAATACCCGCCTTTTCATAAGCGGTATATAAAAATCCCATATCAAAGGAAGCATTATGGGCTACTACAATCGCATCGCCAATAAACTCTCTAAATTCCGTTATGACTTCGTCCACTTCCGGTGCATCGCGCAACATATCGTCGGTAATATGGGTTAACTCGATAATTTTTGCTGACAACGGTTTATGAGGATTGGCGAATCGTTCAAATTTATCGATTACTTTACCTTCCTTCATTTTTACAGCAGCCAATTCGATAATTGTATCGTACGCTGTTGAAAGACCTGTTGTCTCTACGTCAAATACGACATAAGTTGCATCGTCTAAAGGGATATGTTGTTCGGCATAAGCAATTGGTGAACCGTCGTCCACTAAGTTTGCTTCAACCCCATATATAATTTTTATACCATGTTTTTTCCCTGCCGCATAAGCTTCTGGGAAACCTTGGGCTACTGCATGGTCCGTAATCGCTACTGCAGAATGACCCCACTTCGCCGCTTGTCCTACTAATTGATCAATAGGTGTAACGGCATCCATTTGACTCATTGGTGTATGTAAATGAAGCTCTACCCGTTTTTCCCCTTCAGGTGCTGTATCTTTACGTGATTCTTTATAAACTTCATTAATATCTTGAGCCATTACAACTAAATCCCGAACGAATGTATCATTTTGGACAGAGCCGCGTACTTTCACCCACATTCCTTTTTTCAGTTGGGCCATTCTCTCAGCATCTTCTTTATCCCGGGAGAACATTTTCACTAAAATGGAATCGGTATAATCGGTAATTTTTAATTCTAATAAAGAACGTCCACTTTTTAGTTCTTTTATATCGACAGCAAATACAAAACCTTCTAACACAACACGACGTTCTTCTTCAACAACCCGACGAATTTCCATAATTTCCGTATCTTTAATGATATTTCCTAATTGGAATGGACCGTTATTGACAACAGCTTCTGGATTATCACTTTTCGCTTTTTCACGACTTTGGAAATCTTCCATAGCTTGTTTTGCCAATTGGGCTTCTTCTAATTGGCGTTGTTCAATATATTGTTGTCTTGCCTCAATCATTTCTTCTGTTGCTTCAACAAGTTGGAAATCGACTGAGAAAGAAGGGAAACCTAAGTTTCCGTATGCCTCTACAATTTTTTGTGCATATTTCGATTTCAAAGTAAGCTGTTCCATTTCAGCCATACAATTGACAATCAATTTATTCCCCGTCCATTGAGGGATTTGGTTCATCAAACGATCTTTTAAAGGAGGTGAAGCATCCAATTGTTCCACCGCTGTTAACCAATAATCCGATATCAGTTGTTCTGTCACTTGCGGATTACGCGCTTCAATCATAATCGACGCTTGTGCGATATGAGAAAACTGTTCTGCCATCCTTGTGCGAAATAATTGATACAATTGGAACGGTAAAATATTGTTTAATGTAATGGAAAAACTCCAAATCCGATTTTTTTTATGAACAGTTAACCTAGAAAGTTCTCCTTGTTCAAAAAAAGACATGTAGACATCTTCCGTCAGCTGTAGTTGTTGCAACAAAGTTAAAAATCTTTCCCTTGCTTCTTGGTTGTCTACCACTATACTCACCACCTAGTTTTTACAAATAATTTCAAGTTAATTTTTATACCCGGTTTGAACGGTTTTCAATTTAATGGGAACGGAAATATTCGTTTAAGCGATCAATTAACTCTTCCTTTGCCCACTCAAATATTTCACCAGTCCGTCTTATTTTCACTTCCACAATTCCTTCACTTGCCCGTTTTCCAATCGTTACACGTACAGGTAATCCGATTAAATCCGAATCGATAAATTTCACCCCAGCCCGTTCATCCCGATCATCAAATAATACGTCAAAATGGTATGAAGTTAAAATATGATAAAGTTGAGAGGCTAAATCAAATTGAACTTCATCATGAATATTGACCGGTATAAGATGTATATCGTAAGGGGAGAATTGTTTTGGCCATACGAATCCATTCTCATCTTGATATATTTCAGCCATTACTGCTAGCAATCTAGATATCCCTAGTCCAAAGCTTCCCATATACATAGGTTTTGACTGACCATTTTCATCGATAAAATTCGCATTAAATTTTTCAGTTAACCAAGTTCCGGACATTCGAATATGACCGACTTCAATTCCTTTTTTTAAGCGAATTGTTCCATTTCCGTCTGGAGAAGGATCCCCTTCTTGGATATATCGTATATCTTCATAACTATTTACTGCAAAATCCCTTTCAGGATTGACATTGATATAATGATAGCCATCTTCATTCGCTCCGGCTATTCCATTACGAATCGACTGAATGGCTAAATCGGCAATGACTTTTACATTTACAGGCAACTTAATCGGTCCGATAGAACCTATTGTACAGCCTAGCAATTGCTCTATTTCCTCTTCCGTTGCCAATGTAAGGGATTGGGCTTTTAAAGCATTTCTCAATTTAATAGGATTAATTTGATGATCTCCCCGTACTAAAACAACGACAAACTCCCCATCAACTTTAAATACAATCGATTTCATACAATCCGTTTGTTCTTTCGTAAAGAATGAGCATACTTCCTCGATCGTCTTAACTTGAGGTGTTTCAACCTTTTCCAATGGGTTCATCGGTTTTTCAGAAGATGGATAACTCGTAACTACAGGAGTGATTTCGATATTCGATGCATAATTTGATTCATCGGAATAAGCAATCGTTGTTTCTCCAATATCCGATGCGACGATAAATTCATGGGCTTTTAATCCGTCCGCCGTTCGTGTATCGGCATCAATCATCTCATAATATAAACCAAGTCTACTTAAAATACTGGAATAGACGTCACTCATTTGAAGATAAGTCGCTTCTAAACTTTCTTCTGTAGCGTGGTAGGAATAAGCAGCCTTCATTAAAAACTCCTTACTCCGTAACAAACCGTATCGAGGACGACTTTCATCACGAAACTTCGACTGAATTTGATAGAAAGTAATTGGTAATTTTTTATAAGATTTTATTTCATCACGCATCAGTTGAGTCATAACTTCTTCATGACTAGGTGCAAGAATTAATTGGCGTTCGTTTCGGTCCTTTAATTGGAGCACTTCTTCATCCTTCTCATGAAATCGAAAGGAATGTTGTAAAATGTCCTTCGGCTGTAAGGAAGGTAACGTAATTTCAATTGCTCCTAACCTTTCCATTTCTTCACTTATCATTTTCTCCAACTTGTTTAACACTCGTTTTGCTAAAGGTAAATAGGAATAAACACCGCTTGTACTTTGACGTAAAAATCCAGCACGAAGAAGCATTTTATGAGACTTCACTTCTATATCAGAAGGCATTTCACGTAGTGTTGGGATAAGGGTTAAACTTTGTTTCATTGTGCCCACCTTCTTCTTATAAACTTAATGTACTTTTAAGCATATCATACAAACAACTAAGATAAATATAAACTAAAATTTACAAATCATTCTTACAAATAGATTAATAAAAAGATTTAACCTTATTCACTTTGGATTTTACCATACATGAATAAGGTTAAATTTCTTTAAAAACATTTTGTTGTATTTTCACATTCTTATTGGAATTTGTAACTATCCTATATGAACATTGTCATCTAATTGCCTAGAAGAAAAATCTTTGAATATCGTTCCACGTAACGACGACCATTAGAATCATTAGTAACACAATACCTACAAAATGAACAAGTCCTTCTTTTTGACGATCCACAGGTTTTCCGCGCAAGGCTTCAACACCGAAAAATAACAATCTACCACCATCTAATGCTGGTAATGGTAACAAGTTCATAATTCCTAGGTTAATACTTAATACGGCAGCCCAATTCATTAAGTTATATACTCCATATTGGGCAACGGTTTCAGTCGCTTTATATATGCCTACAGGACCAGATAATGCATCGATTGTAAATTGACCAGTAACTAAATCCCCTAACAGCCCTAAAATAAGAACTGTGTAATCATATGTTTGAGTTACACCGAAGGCGAGGGCTTTCAATGGATTTTTTTCAACTGGACTTTGATACATTACTCCAATTTGCCCATATTCCTTACCACTTTCCTCTAAAGCATCAGGCGTCATCGTTAACTCAATCTCTTGTCCACCTCGTTCGACTAAGAATGTTAACTCTTCACCTGGTTTTTCTTGAACAGTTCCGGAAAGTTCTTGCCAATCTTCAATCGGATCTCCATCAATCGCTTTTACAAAATCTCCCTTTTGCATTCCTGCTTCCGCAGCTGGCCCATTTTCTACGACATCATAAATAATTGGTTCGTAAGTAGGGACACCTTGCATCATTGCGATAAAAGCAAACACGAAGAATGCTAATATAAAGTTAAATAGCGGACCTGCAAAGATGGCCATCGCCCGTTGTCCTACAGTTTTCGAATTAAATTGACGATCAAGTGGAGCAATCATCAGTTCTGTTCCATTTTCCACAACAATAGCTTGTCTAGATACATTAATTCTTACAAATTGATTTTCTTCATCGTAGCCTTCAATCCATAATTCTTTTTCCAAGTCCGCCCGTTCTACTTCCATAAATAGAACATTCGGATTTTGAACATTTTGATTTAAATAAATCTTTTCAGCAACGTTATCACGATTTAATATCAATCCAACTCGATATCCTGGCTGTAATTCGATTTGATCTACATCTTCACCAGCCATACGAACATACCCGCCAAGGGGTAATAGTCGAATCGTATATAACGTCTCCCCTTTCATCATTCCAAAGATTTTGGGACCCATACCTATTGCAAATTCACGAACTAAAATGCCTGCTCGTTTCGCAAAAATAAAATGCCCTAGTTCATGGAAAAATACTAGAGAACCAAAAACAATAATAAACGCTATAACTGTTTGCATATCATCCCACCTTCAAGAGCAGTATACTTATTCTATGCTCGCTCTATCTATTTTACCATGTTCGCTACTGTTTTTCTTGTTTCACTATCTACATGAAGTATAGTTTCTAAATCTGGCATTAATATATTTTGATGATCGTTCATCACTTGTTCGATAATTTCTTCGATTTGTAAGAAAGTGATTTTTTCCTCTAAAAATAACGCTACTGCAGCTTCATTAGCAGCATTCATAGCTGTTAAAACACTTCCCCCTGCCCGTCCTGCGTCATAGGCTAGTTTTAAAGCACGGAATCGGTCAAAGTCGACTTCCTTAAAGTGTAATTGTCCAATTTGCGCTAAATTCAATCGATTCCCTCCAACAAGTGGCAATCGATCCGGATAACTTAGAGCGTACTGGATCGGCACTCGCATGTCAGGGGTACCAAGTTGTGCAATCACACTTGTATCATGATACTCAACTAAAGAGTGAATAATACTTTCTTTATGTAATAAAACATCGATTTTTTCAAAGGGCATATTAAATAATACATGGGCTTCAATGACTTCTAACCCTTTATTCATCATCGTTGCCGAATCGATTGTAATTTTAGCTCCCATCGACCAGTTCGGATGATTTAAAGCGTCTTTCACCGTAACATCTTTTAATTGTTCCCGTGTTTTATCTCGGAATGAGCCACCAGAAGCTGTTAAAATGAGCCGTTCAATTTGTTTTGGATTTTCACCGTTCATTGATTGGAAAATTGCCGAATGTTCACTATCAACTGGTAGAATCGCTACATTATATTTTCTCGCTTCAGCCATAACTAAATGTCCAGCTGTTACTAATGTCTCCTTATTCGCAATCGCAATTGTTTTTCCCATCCGAATAGCTGCTAAAGTAGATTCTAATCCTACACTTCCTAGAACTGCATTTACAAGAACAGTGGAATCCGGGTGTGTAGCAACTTCAACTAATCCTTTTGTTCCAAACGTAAAATGAATATGTGGGTATTCTTTTTGTAACTGTATGGCATCTTGTTCTTGTTGTACTGATACTAGCTCAGGTTGAAGATCATCGATGATTTCACGAGTTTTTTCGATATTTTTACCAGAGGATAAGGCAACAAGTTGAAAATTATCTTTATTATTCCGTAAAATATCAACTGTTTGAATTCCAATAGAACCTGTTGCTCCTAATAAACTAATTTTTTTCAACATTACTCTTCCCTTCAAGAACATTGTCTTTTATTAATAAGGTTTAACTTTGGTCAATAGGTATTCCTCAGTTTAAGAATACCTATTTGAACAAAGTTAAACAAAATGTATAAAGTGTAATAACGGTAATACAAATAGAAGACTATCAAAGCGGTCAAGAATTCCACCGTGACCAGGTAATAGTTTCCCTGAATCTTTCACTCCATAATGACGTTTAATAGCAGATTCAACTAAATCGCCTAACTGACCAAAGATGGAAGCGATAATCGAAATAAGTATTAACGCAAGCCAAGATGAGGATATCGGATAAATCCATTGCATAATACATGCGAAAATAACTGCCGTTACAATTCCACCGATAAAACCTTCAACCGTTTTATTAGGAGAAATTTCAGGCCATAATTTCTTTTTCCCTAGTTTTCGTCCAACAAAATAAGCCCCTGAATCGGTTGTCCAAACAATTAATAGAGCAAAAATAATGTATACTAATCCATTTTCTGCGTTACGAGTTTCAATAAAATAATAAAAACCGATACCGACATATAATGCACTCGTTAAAATAAAGCCTACATCATCAAAGGTAAAACGATTTTTAATCATCACTGTATAAATTAATAACAGGATGACACCTATCATTAAAAATTCCAATTTTGAATAAGGGACGATCTCTTCTAACTCAACTGTAGAAAGAGGTAGAAGGATACAAAACATAATGAGGGCCCCGATCATACCTGGTATTGAAAAAATTGAAATATTTTTCATTCTGAGCAGTTCATATAGTCCTACTGCTGCGATCACATATACTAATAACGTAAAAGGTAAGTTGCCATAAATAACGAATGGAATGAATACTAATGCTGCAACTACCGCCGTTATAATTCTTTGCTTCACTTCATTTCTTCCCCTTTCAATCCACCGTAGCGTCGATTACGCTTTTGATAGGCGTGGATCGCTTCCATAAACGATTGATGGTCAAAATCAGGCCACAATATGTCTGTGAACCAAAATTCCGTATAAGCGAGTTGCCATAACATAAAATTACTTAATCGAACTTCACCGCTTGTTCGAATGAGTAAATCTGGTTCTGGTAGATTTGATGTCATTAAATATTGATCAATCATTGTTTCATCAATAGCGTCGATTGATATATTTCCATTATTCACTTCTATCATTATATCCTTCATTGCTCTTACAATTTCAGCACGACTACCATAATTCATTGCAAAATTTAATATTAACCCTGTATTATGTTTCGTTTTTTCCATCGCTTCATCTAAAGCTTTTTTCGTATTGTTAGGTAACCCTTCTTTATCACCGATCATTTGTATTCGAATGTTCCGTTCCATCAATTCAGGCATAAATGAATTTAAAAACATTTGCGGTAAACTCATTAAATAGTCTACTTCCGATTTCGGCCTTCTCCAATTTTCCGTTGAAAAAGCATATAAAGTTAACACTTTAATGCCTAAATCATCTGCAATACGCGCAATTTTCCGCACTGTTTGCATGCCTTCATGATGTCCTGCAATTCTAGGCATGGCTCTTTTTTTCGCCCAACGTCCGTTGCCATCCATTATGATTGCGATATGGGAAGGTAGACATTCATTATCTAGTA
This sequence comes from Lysinibacillus halotolerans, assembly GCF_003711845.1. Lineage (GTDB taxonomy): Bacteria > Bacillota > Bacilli > Bacillales_A > Planococcaceae > Ureibacillus > Ureibacillus halotolerans. Next base: position 155,877 of record NZ_RHLQ01000001.1, on the reverse strand, counting down.
GAAATTCTTCAACCCTTGATGACTGCTTTCCTTTTTTTGATTTACTAAATAGTTTCTTTAACATCAGCAATTCCCCCACGTGACAACAATTTGGACGTTTTTTTTATCATAACAAAAACAAATGAATGTGTCTTAAGTTCTTTTTACCTTTTCTTAATTTATTTTGAAATATATGTATACGTATAAATTTATTATATCGTAAAACTAATTATACGAATATGACCAGTTACCTTATTATGTATACTAAACGATAAATTCAAATTTTCTCTCTCTAATGAATATACGAAAGAAAAAGACGTCCTAACTGATAGGACGCCCTACACCTGATTTTGTTCATTATTCAATCTGAAACTTAAAACTTACGTTCGCCAAGAAATAAGAACAAAGAAAGGTTTTCTTATACTGATAAGATTTCTTGTTCTTTATCTTTAGCAATTTGATCAATTTTCACGATAAAGTCATCAGTAAGTTTTTGAATATCGTCACTGTAACCACGTAAATCGTCTTCAGTTATGTCGCCATTTTTTTCTAATTTTTTCAATTCATCGTTTGCATCACGACGGACGTTACGGATTGCAACCTTTGCTTCCTCCGCTTCTTTTTTCACAACTTTTACAAGGTCTTTACGGCGTTCTTCTGTTAAAGCTGGAACTGTTAAGCGAATTACATTCCCATCATTTGTCGGTGTAATCCCGATATCTGACTTCATAATTGCTTTTTCAATTTCACCTAGAACAGATTTGTCATACGGTTGGATAACTAGTAAACGAGCTTCTGGTACAGAAATACCAGCCAATTGATTTACTGGAGTTGGAGCACCGTAGTAGTCAACAGTAATTCTGTCTAACAAAGATGCATTCGCACGACCTGCACGAATAGAAGCTAATTCGCGTGTAAATGCTGTAATCGATTTGTTCATTTTTTCCTGAGCTTGAGCTATTACTTGTTTAGGCATTAAAAATTCCTCCTAACAACTGTACCGATTTTATCACCGAGTACGGCACGTTTAATATTACCTTTATTCATTATAGAGAATACTATTAATGGGATGTCATTGTCCATACATAAAGTGGAAGCTGTAGAATCCATTACCTGTAATCCTTGTTGAATTACGTCTAAATATGTGAGTGTGTCATATTTAACAGCAGTATTATCAGTTTTTGGATCAGCAGAATAAACGCCATCAACATTATTTTTTGCCATTAAAATGGCATCTGCATCAATTTCAGCAGCACGTAATGCAGCTGTTGTATCTGTAGAGAAAAATGGATTTCCTGTACCAGCAGCAAAAATAACAACACGTTTTTTCTCTAAATGGCGCACCGCTTTTCGACGTATGTAAGGCTCCGCAACTTGTGTCATGACGATGGAAGACTGAACACGAGTTTCAATTTCCAATTTTTCAAGGGCATCTTGTAATGCTAATGAATTCATAACAGTCGCTAACATTCCCATGTAATCAGCAGAAGCACGGTCCATTCCCATTTCGCTTCCTACTTTCCCTCGCCAAATGTTACCGCCACCAACAACTACCGCTACTTCTACACCAAGTTCAACTACTTCTTTAATATCTTCTGCAACAGACTTAATAATTTTTGGTGATAATCCGAAGCCAGCTTCTCCTGCTAATGCCTCACCGCTAATTTTTATAACTACTCGATTATATTGTGGCACACTCATAGTAATCCTCCGCAACTCAATTTTATTTAACTAACGCAAGTCTTCCTCATTTTTGAGTCGCAACCTTCTCCATTGAAAAAGATGAGACAAAACTTTCGGAAAACGGCTCTAGCGTTAAAGATATATGCAAAAAACTCTTGAAAAATAGGGAACACTGACTCCGTGTCCCCTATCTAACTTTATTGTGTTAAACATACAACCAAATTATTCCGTATGAACGGGCAGCAACACCACTACGATAAACGAGTTGGTATAACTGCCCGTAAAACTCAATAAGTCAACAAACCATACAATAATCGATTTGTTTTCTTATTTCTTATATTAGTTACCTTTAACTTGATTCATTACTTCTTCAGCGAAGTTATCTTCACGTTTTTCAATACCTTCACCAACAGCGTAACGTACGAATGAAGTTACATTACCACCTGTTGTTTTAACGAAGTCACGAACTTTTTGATCTGAATTTTTAACGAAAGTTTGGTCAAGTAAGCAAATTTCTTCGAAGTATTTACCAAGACGACCTTCAACCATTTTCGCTACGATGTTTTCTGGTTTACCTTCGTTTAAAGCTTGTTCTGTTAAAATTTTACGTTCGTGAGCAACCTCTTCTTGAGAAACTTCATCACGAGATACGTATTTAGGGTTAATTGCAGCGATGTGCATTGCAACATCTTTTGCAGCTTCTTCGTTAGTAGATCCTTCAAGAACTACTAATACACCGATTTTTCCGCCCATGTGTAAGTAAGAACCGAACGCATCGTTGTCAGTTTTTGTTTTTACTTCGAAACGACGAAGAGTAATTTTTTCACCAATTGTTGCAACAGCAGTTGAAATTTTGTCAGCGATTTTCACACCTTCAGCGTTAGCAATTTCTAAAGCAGCTTCAACTGATGCTGGTTTTGCAGCTAAAATTTGTTTTGCTAATTCTTCAACAAGTACTTGGAATTTTTCGTTTTTCGCAACGAAGTCCGTTTCAGCGTTTACTTCTAAAATAACCGCTTCATTTCCTTCAGTTAACACGTAAGTTGTACCTTCTGCAGCGATACGGTCAGCTTTTTTAGCAGCTGAAGAAAGACCTTTTTCACGTAAGAAGTCGATAGCAGCTTCGATGTCACCATCAGTTTGTACTAAAGCTTTTTTACAGTCCATCATACCTGCGCCAGTTTTTTCACGAAGTTCTTTTACTAATTGTGCAGTAATTGCCATTTGAAGTTTCCTCCTCGGGTTATCTAATATTAAATTTTTTGTAACATATGCTTTAAAAAAAGGTGATAAGAGGTTTCATCCACTTATCACCTTTTTGTAGGCAGCTAAGAAAGTTCAACACTTCCTTAGCTGCATAAGTGCAACTAAGGCTTATCATCAGAAAACCTGCTGTTTAAGCTAAGTTATCTAATAGTGAATTACTCAGCAGCAACTACTTCTTCAGCTGGAGCTTCAGATTCACCTTGTTTTGATTCAATAAGAGCATCAGCCATTTTTGCAGTTAATAATTTAACAGCGCGGATAGCATCATCGTTTGCAGGGATTACGTAGTCGATTTCATCTGGATCACAGTTTGTATCAACAATACCTACGATAGGAATATTTAATTTACGAGCTTCTGCAACAGCAATACGCTCTTTACGTGGGTCAACCACGAACATTACATCTGGAATACCAGCCATATCACGAATACCGCCTAAGAATTTAACAAGACGTTCGTGTTCTTTTTTAAGTTGAATAACTTCTTTTTTAGGAAGTACGTCGAAAGTACCGTCTTCTTCCATTTTTTCAATTGCTTTCATACGAGCAACACGTTTTTGGATTGTACCGAAGTTTGTTAAAGTACCACCTAACCAACGTTGGTTAATATAGTAGTTACCAGAACGTTCAGCTTCTTCTTTAATCGCTTCTTGCGCTTGTTTTTTAGTACCAACAAATAGTACTTTACCGCCATCTTGGCCAACTTGACGCATGAAGTCGTAAGCTTCTTCTAATTTCTTAACTGTTTTTTGTAAATCGATAATGTAGATACCGTTACGTTCAACAAAAATGTATTTTTTCATTTTTGGGTTCCAACGGCGAGTTTGGTGTCCGAAATGTACACCAGCTTCAAGTAATTGTTTCATTGAAATTACTGACATGAATAGTTCCTCCTAGATTTTTGGTTTTGTTCCTCCGCATTTTTCATCTGTAACAAGCAACTTTTTATTCAAAAAGCACCACTTACTACATCAAAATGCGTGTGTAATTAACACCAATTGATAATATAACACACTGAATATCTATATGCAACAAATTTTACGCATGAAACTTAATCAACAGCTCTATTTCAGTCTTTCCTTTTTGGGTAATTTTTGCGATTTCATCAATCGTCTTCCCTTCTTGATGCAAATTTAGTACCTTTTGCTCAAAATCTGGGAGACTAGATTTGTTGTTTTCCCCTTGATTTTCGACCTCTTTTTGAAAATCTTGAGAATCCTTTTGTTTTACCGTCATCGCTTTTTGTTTCTTATAAGCATTTTCTACTTTCATTTTCGGAATATATGTTTTGGTTTCAACGGCAGGTTGTTGATTTGCATTATCAACTGAACTTTTTTGCGAAGGTTCCTTTTCTTCCACCTTTTCCATCTTAGCCAATGTCGATTCGTTTATTTCATTATTTTTCAACTCTGTTTGTTTTACCTTCGTCAGTTCTTTAATAAAACGATCATTTTCTTCCTTTATCTCAACAAGATATAGGGTAAGGGCATCATCCATTTCCCGAATGAGTTGATCCTGTCGTTTTTCCAAATCTTTAAACTTTGAGACTTTTGTATTTAAAAGAATTATGAAATAAAAACAGATGAGCTGAGAAATTGTCAATATGATAAGTACTATAGCGACCATATTGTTCTCCTATCCACTAAAATCAATAATATTGCCTTTATAAGGATGCTTTGCTTGTTGTTCCTTTTCCTGCTGTTGCTTTTTATCCTTCGACATATCATGTTGATTGTGTTTTTCTTTTTTTTCTCTATCGGAAATTTTATCTGTTTTTTCCGTATCAACAACGGCTAGTTGTTTTCTTTCAATTTCTTTTTTTAATGCTTCATTCGCATTATATTGTTGTTGAATAACATTTTGCTGATGCTGTTCAACCATTTTTCCTGCATCGTAAGTTTTTGGAATAGCAATTTGTAGTTCAAGTCCTTTTAAACTCACAATATTCCCCCTTAGTCATGAATGACTTCGTTTGAAAGACACTTCCGTAATTTAAACAATGCCTTTGAATGAATTTGAGAAATACGGGAAGTAGATAATTCGAGTATCTCTCCAATTTCAGTTAGGGTTAATTCTTCTGTATAAAATAAACTTAAAACTAGTTGTTCTTTTTCATTTAATTTTTTTATATTTCTTTCTAAATCAGAAATCAATTCCGCATGCACAGCTTCTTGTTCAGGCGTTTTCGTTTGATTATCTCGAATAACGAATGCTTTTCCTTCTAACTCTTCTTGATCTTGTTGTTCGTTAATTGATAATACATTAGAAAAGAAATGTTCTTGCACTGTTTGGTATACTTCATCAATCGGTAAATCCATGAACTGAGCGAGCTCTTCAGGAGTCGCATGGCGCATTAGTTGCTGTTCTAATTTTTCAATTTGTGCTTCCATCTTTTTTGCTTTTTCCCTTGCCGAACGTGGTAACCAATCTTCTTTTCTTAAGCCGTCGATAATAGCACCGCGCACTCGGAAGGAAGCATATGTATCAAATTTCAAATCTCTATTTATGTCAAATTTATTTAAAGCATCAAAAAGTCCCATCATCCCCAAGCTCATCAAATCATCTCGAGATACATTTTTAGGAACACCTGCACCTATCCGTTGTACATGATAGGAAACAAGAGGCTTATATTTTTTAATAAGCATGTTACCTGCATGAGGATCTCGATCATTAAGCCAGCGATTCCAAAGGGTTTGTTCATTATCAATTTGCAGTTGTACCATCGAATCCACCTCTCTTACAAACGTTCCTTACTACCAATTATTATATCAAATGTCACAAAAAAACACACTCATATATTAGATAAAATACATTACCTTTTGGACTATTTTTTGCAATTAACTATGAAAAAAGAGCCGTTTCCCCGACTCTTTTCATTTAATTATCAATAATTTGTCTTTTTTATGACGAATTTCCAGGAACATTCTAAATTAGTTCCTTTGAGGTTCATCTCTCAATTCAATCGTCGACAAATCCTTTTCATCTTGAGGCTGTATTTGTATAGAATCATTTCTATCCGTAACCAAATTTTCTTCAGGTGTATGTAATATATAAGCGATTACAAATCGAAAGGCATACATAAGAAGAAATGAAATAATGGCAGCTATAAAAGAACCGATCAGGACCTTTAAAGGTACATCTTTAGATAGCGTACTAAAGAAATAGAGGGAAAACCCGATGATGGCAGCCCAAAAATTATAAAAAATAGATCCAAACATCATATTTCCATCACTCCTTGATTCACCGTTCGAATGTTCAACATACAAGTAGCGGGATCAAACTCAATTGTTCTTCCACTATTGCCTCCCGTATCTTCAGCAATTATCGGAATGCTATTTTTCTTCAGTTCCTTTTTGACAGCTTCGACATTTCTAGGACCAATTCTCATAGTATCTTTAGCAGAAGTAAATTTAAACATTTGTGCACCACCAGCTATTTTCGCCTTTAATCGAAAGGTTTGAACACCTTCAATTTTTAATCTCTCAATTAAAGCTTTTATGCCGGTATCGGCAAATTTAGCTGAATTCAACGTTTCGGCTCTAGCTAAATTGGAATCGGGTAACATTATATGAACTAACCCTGCAATTTTTTTAGTTTCATCATATAACACAACTCCAACGCAAGAGCCTAAACCGGATGTTCGAATTGTATCGGGCGTTTTTACTATATCTAATTCTGCAATTCCCACTTTAACGACTTGATGATTAATAGATTGAATCATGTTATGAAACTCCTAATGATTTAAAAATCGATGTAAAGGATTCAGGATCTGGTAATAAAAAGAAATGTCCTTGAACTTCATTTCGATGCTTTATATCTTCTTCAAAAATAGAAGTATTAATGGCAATAACATGGTCACTAACTTCAGAAATTTCAATTAACCCAATACTAATGATCGCCCCAAACATATCGACACTTAAACCTGGAACGGTTGGATAAATTTTTAAGCCAGTAAAATCAGACAAAGCCGACAAATAGGAACCAGACAATATATTTCCCAACTCTTGCATGGCGGATAAACCGATTTCTGAAATTGGATGTTCATTAAAATTAAAATGTGGATCGTTAATTAACCTTTGAATAAAACGATTTGCTTGTGCAATAGGCAGAATGAAAAACATACTACCGTCCACATCACCTTCTATGCGAAGATAAATACCAACAACGACCGTTTCAGCGCCACCAACATGCTCCATCATGTCATTAAACGACACCATTTCCACCTTTGGCACATGCATATCGATTTTCTTTCTTAACAACTCAGAAAGGGACGTCGCAGCATGTGCAGCACCTATATTTCCTATCTCCTTTAAAACATCTAAGTGCAGCGACGTAATTTTTTCAATTTGCCCCATTACTTTATCCCCACTTTTAACTGAAACATCATTTACTCAGCTGGATTTAATACTTTATCTAGATGCAATAATATTAATAATCGATTTTCCAATTTTGCTACACCAGATATAAAATCAACTTCATTGGAGCCTACTACTTCCGGTTGTTGTTCAATGGCGTTGACCGGTATATCAATTACATCATTTGCTGAATCGACTACAAATCCAACTTCCATCTCATCCGTCGTAATAATAATAATTCGAGTTGTTTCTTCGTTATCAGATACAGGTATTCCGAATCGTTCACGTAAATCAATAATAGGTGTGACAACTCCACGTAAATTAATAACACCCTTTACATATTTCTCCGTCTTAGGAACCCGCGTAATATGCATTAGTTTTTCAATTCCTTGTACATTCGATAAAGGAATGGCATATTCCTTATCTGCTAATTGAAAGACAATGACCTTTAAAATCTCTTGTTCAACAGCATTCATGACCAACACCTCTTTCATTCATCTTCATTATTTCATTAACGCATTGCAATCAACGATTAATGCTACTTTACCGTTTCCTAAAATAGTCGCTCCAGAAATAGCAAATATGTTTGTTAAGTAGTTTCCTAATGACTTCAGAACGATTTCTTGTTGACCGATAAAGGAATCTACTACTAAACCTGCAAGTTTTTCACCTTTACGAACAATAACTACCGAATGGTAATCTTGATCAATTTGTTCTTTTCTCGGTACTTCAAAAATTTCCTCTAAGAAGATAAGTGGCACTACCTTGCCTCGGAAATCAATTACTTTTTGGTTATGAGCATTTAAAATGTCACTGTTTTTAATAATCGACGTTTCAATAATTGATGATAAAGGAATCGCATACGTTTCTTGTTCAATTTCTACTAACATAACGGAAATAATCGACAACGTTAATGGCAATTGAATCGAGAAGATTGATCCTACTCCTTCAGTTGATTCAATTGAAATATTTCCACCTAATGATTCAATCGTCGTTTTTACAACATCAAGACCTACACCACGTCCTGAAATATCAGAAATGACATCTGCTGTAGAGAAGCCTGATGCAAAAATAAGCTCGTTAATTTGTTTATCAGATAAAGTAGAAGCTATTTCCTTCGAAACAATCCCTTTCGAAATCGCTTTATTTAATACTTTGTCCCGGTTAATTCCTGCACCATCATCTTCAATTTCAATGAATACATAGTTTCCACTATGGTAGGCACGTAACGTTACATTTCCTTCTTCCGGTTTCCCGTTAGCACGGCGAACTTCAGGACTTTCAATACCGTGATCTACAGAATTTCGAATTAAATGGACTAATGGATCTCCAATTTCATCGATTACTGTACGATCAAGTTCCGTTTCAGCACCAATGACTTCCAGATTGATTTTTTTCTTTAAATCACGGGATAGTGTCCGAACCATTTTCGGGAATCGATTAAATACCGTTTCAATCGGAATCATTCGCATTGTTAACACTATATTTTGTAAATCGCCCATTGTGCGGCTCATACGCTCAACAGTCTCGTTCAATTCAGCATGTTTCACTTCCGTAGAGATCGATTGAAGTCTTCCTCTATCAATTACTAGTTCTTCGAATAGATTCATTAAAATATCTAGACGTTCAATACTTACTCGAATCGTTTTACTCGTTGCATGTTTTGTAGGAGAAGAAGTTTTTTGGCTAACAGATTCTTCTTGTCCCTTTTGTTGAGGAACGATTGGATTTTCGTTTTCACGAACTTCTTCTATAGTAGTTGCGGCTTCTGCTGAAGCTGATGTAATGAATTTATCCTTCGTTAACTGTGTAATCGTAACTTTCTCAACCTCAGAAACTTTTAAAATTTTACTATGCAGTTCATCTACACTTGTTTGAGTAATTAATGCTACTTTGAAATCTTGATCAAACTGTTCTTCTTCTAATTTGTCTACAGTTGGTCTTGATTTTACAACATCGCCATTTTTTTCTAAAATATCAAAAACCATATATACGCGTGCTGCTTTCAATAAACAATCCGCACGTAATGTAACCGAGATTTCATATGCATTGAATCCTTGTTCGGTTGATTGTAGTATTACAGTCTTTTCAAAGCTGTCATAATCCAATTCGGGACTATTTTGCTCTACTAAAGTCGTAGTAGCCACTTCGGCCGCAGCTAGTTCAACAGCATTTTGTTGAACCGGTTCACCAGATTCAATTCTTTTTAATTTCGCAACAGTGTTCGAAACATCTCTTTTTCCATCTCCACCGTCCGCAATATTCATAACCATCGCTTCCAAATGATCGACCGATTCAAACACAACATCTAGTACATCAGGAGTAACTAGTATTTTTTCGTTACGAATAGCATCTAAAACATTTTCCATTTTATGGGTCAAATCTGCTAAATCTTCGTAGCCCATTGTTGCAGACATCCCTTTTAATGTATGGGCTGAACGAAATATTTCGTTTACAATCGCGATGTCTTCCGGATTTTTTTCAAGCTCTAACAAATTGTCACTGCATGATTGTAAATGTTCTTTACTTTCTTCGATGAACATTTCTAAATATTGATTTAGTTCCACTAGAAAACACTCCCTTTAAGGCATATATTTCATAATCGCTTGAGCAATATCGTCAACATCTACTACTTCATCGACAAGTTTTGTTTCAATGGCAGCTTTTGGCATACCGTACACAATACATGTATTCGCTGACTCCGCAATTGCAATTACATTTCCATTTTGTTTTAAATCGACTAATCCCTTTGAGCCATCGGATCCCATTCCCGTCATAACCACAGCAACTTTATCAAAGTCTTTTATTTTACTCACACTTTCGAACATGACATCTACAGCTGGTCGATGGCCTGAACGTGGTGGTTCATCATTATCCAAAACAATTTCAAAAATTGAACCGACTTTTTTTAGTTTTAAGTGATAACCACCAGGAGCGATATAAGCAACACCTTCTTGTAGTTGCTCACCATGTTCAGCTTCTTTTACATTTATTTGACTTAACTGATTCAAACGATCTGCAAGAGATTTAGTAAATCCTGCCGGCATATGTTGAACGATTAAAATCGGTGCTTTTATCGTTTTCGGTATTTTTGTGATGACCTCTTGTAATGCCCGTGGACCACCCGTTGATGTACCTATTAGTAGTATCTTTTTCGACGAGTTCAAAGGTTGTTTTTGATGATATAACCTATCCACATCGCTAAATCTTTCACTTATTTTAGGTAGAGTAATAGTTGATTGACGGAAAATCATATCTCGTTTTAAAAGACTCGTTGTAGCATTACCTACAGATGTATTTGGTTGTCCAATCGGTTTTTTTAATTTAGCAACGGAAACATGCACAGCTTGCTCTACTTTATGTACTAATTCTTCTTTAACTTTATGTAAGTCGAGAGAGATTGTTCCACTTGGTTTCGCAACAAAATCTACTGCTCCATTTTCCATAGCTTTTAATGTTGTCTCAGCACCACTTTTAGTTGTACTGGATAGCATAATAACCGGAACTGGGCATTGCTTCATAATTTCCTTCAATGCATCTAACCCGTTCATTTCAGGCATTTCTACATCCATTGTCACAACATTTGGTTTTAATGATTGGATTTTTTGAATGGCGTCCTTACCATTACGAGCTGTGCCAATCACTTCAATTTTTGAATTATCTGCAAAAAAGTCGCTAATTAGCTTTCTCATAAAAGCCGAGTCATCTACTATTAATAGTTTGCTTTTTGGTGAGAATTCCAATTAATCACGCCCTTTCGAAAAAATACTTCGCAATTTCGATAAGAAGGTAGTCGTTTTTGCTTGACCATGTACTTCTATCATTTGACGATCTACAAATTGTTGCACCATCACTTTCAAAGTTGTTGCAATAGGACTATTAGGGTAAGCAATGGAAAAGGGCACTTGTTCTCGAACAGCTTTTCTTACAGATGTATCTTCAGGTAAAGAACCTAAAATTGAAACTTGTTTATTTAAAAATTTCATCATCGTATTTTCTAGTCTACTCAACGTTTCTATTCCTTCTTCTTTAGAGAAGGCTCGATTACATAATAGATAAAATGTTTTACTTTGATCCCTTAAATGGATAAACTTCATCATCGAATATGCATCCGTTATAGCAGTTGGTTCCGCTGTTGTAATGACAATTATTTCATCAATAGAAGTAAGTAGATCCAAAGACCAACTAGTAGCACCAGCACCCATATCAAACAAAATATAATCGAAGGACTTTTGCAATTGTTCGAAGGCATCGATTAACCCATTAAACATTTCTTCGGACCATTCTATGATAGAAGCCATACCCGAACCGCCGGAAATGTATTGCAAGTTATGGGGACCTTCATACATGACTTCCTTCAATGAAACTTCTCCGAACAAGTAATCTTTCAAACTATAACGGGCCGTTTTACCTATGATAATATGGACATTTCCCATTCCTATGTCCATATCAATCACAACAACCTTTTTACCTAGTTTGGCGAGATTAATTGCAAAGTTGGTAGAAAAATTACTTTTACCTACTCCTCCTTTCCCACTAACTACAGCGATGGACCTTCCTAAAGCACCTTGACTTTCCAGCATTTTCATTCTTAACTTTTCAGCTTGATCTCTCATGAAAATTCTCCTTGAAAGAACAATTCTAGGACTTTTTCAAGATTAGCTTCTTCCATATCTTCTGGTACTTCTTGTCCATTTGTATAGTAAGCAAGTCCTTTATTATATTTAATCATTAAATTGAACATAGTTCCAATAGAATTTGTTTCATCTATCTTCGTAAAGATAAATTTACCTATATTTATCCCATTAAACTGTCGAGTAATTGTATCCATATCCCCTTCCTTTGCCGTTAAAGCAAGGACTAAATAGGATTCAACTTCCTCATCGAAGTTAATCATTTTTTTTAGATCTTCTACATATTTCGCTTCTTTATAATTCCGTCCTGCGGTATCAATGAACACTAAATCGAGATGGGCAAACTTTTCAATGGCAGCTTTATAATCGTTGTCGTTATATACAATTTCAACCGGTGCTTGTAGAAGATTGGCATAGGTTTTTAATTGTTCTATAGCCGCGATTCGGTACGTATCCGTTGTAATGAAGCCGATTTTTTTCTTTTTTTCCAATACCGAACGGGCTGCCATTTTGGCAATGGTAGTTGTTTTTCCTACACCAGTTGGCCCTAATACATTGATATATTTCCGCTCATAGGACAATCCACCCATCGGTAAGTCAGATAAACGGTTCCGAAGGGTGTTCATTGCTATTTCTTTCATCTGTTCCTTTGTTAAAGGTTGATTGGAATGTTTTTGGTGCACAAAAAGCTCATCACTAATTGCCGTGATGAGCTCTCCGTTAAGCTCTTGACGTTTTAAAAAGTCAATAAGGGGCACAACATGCTCCGGTACATCTGATTGAATCGTATGCCTATGCATTGACTGCAACATAGTCTTTAAATCTGCTATTTCATTTTTCAGTTCATTTGTTACTGAATCGTCAATTTGTCCTTGCAAAGGTTGCACTGGCCCTTTTAAATTTTTCATTTGAACTGGTAAATCAGGTAGACTTGAAGAATTTGATTGCAATTCTACCTGGTCCACCCCTGCAAGTACTTCAAAATTCTTTTGTTTAATTAAACCGAATAATTTTTTTGTCACAACAACTTTTGAGTTAATGATGACGGCATCTTCGCCTAAATCTGCACGTACCAATTTCATCGCTTCTGCAATTGAAGGTGCTGTATATTTTTTCATTTTCATTCTACATTCACCACTCCAACACTTTGAATTTCTACATTTGCATCTAATTCATTATAGGACAAAATCGGTATTTGAGAGAAATAACGTTCTGTTAATTGTCTTAAATACATCCGTATTCCTGGTGAGCATAGAATGATAGGAGATTGTTCCATAAAGGATACTCTCTCAACTTCTTTAGCAATTGCTTCTAAAACTGCTTGGGAATCTTGAGGGTTCATTGCTAAGTAATTTCCATGATCCGTTTGTTGAATACTATCTGCGATTAGTTTTTCTATTTTTCCAGGAATCGTTATCACTTTTAAATTTGGACCATCTGAAACATATTGGGACGTTATTTGCTTAGCTAAAGCTTGACGAACATACTCTGTCAATACATCCGGGTCACTCGTTAATTTTGCATAGTCCGCCAATGTTTCAAAAATAATTGGTAAATTACGAATCGAAACATTTTCTTTTAACAGTTTTGCTAACACTTTTTGAATCTCACCAATCGATAAAGGTGTTGGTGTTAATTCGTCTACAAGTATTGGATAATTTTCACGTAAATGATCAACTAATTGTTTTGTTTCTTGACGACCTAGTAATTCATGGGCATTTGCACGAATAATTTCAGTTAAATGAGTAGAAACAACACTCGGTGGATCAACGACTGTATATCCGAGCATTTCCGCATCTTCCTTCGTTTTTTCAGTAATCCATTTTGCAGGAAGACCAAAGGATGGCTCAATCGTATCGATTCCGTCGATGGAATCATCTTCACCTGGACTCATTGCTAAATAATGATCTAGTAATAACTCCCCTTTTGCCATTTCATTCCCTTTAATTTTAATGCGATATTCATTCGGTTGGAGTTGAATATTATCACGTATTCGTACAACAGGAATAACAATACCTAATTCCAATGCTAATTGCCGCCTGATCATGACAACCCGGTCTAATAAATCGCCACCTTGAGCTGCATCGACTAACGGAATTAATCCATAGCCAAATTCAAATTCAATTGGATCGACATTTAATAAATTCACTACATTTTCAGGACTCTTCATTGTATCTGTTGCTACTTCTTCTTCAATTTCAAGTAATTCTTCCGGATCTTCTTGCTTTTTATTATGAATCATATAAGCTCCGCCAATTAAAATAAGTGCAATAGGAATTGTAATCCAATCCGGAATTGGCGTGAATAATCCTAAAAGGAATATCGTTCCCCCAGCGATATATAGAAGTTTCGATTGGGCAAACAATTGTTTTGTAATATCTTCTCCTAAATTTCCATCTGATGCTGCACGGGTTACGACAATACCCGTCGCTGTTGAAACGAGTAAAGCTGGAATTTGGGCAACAAGACCGTCACCGACTGTCAGTTTTGAGAAATGGGAAGCAGCATCTGTTAACGAATAATCAAGCTGGAGCATCCCAATGATAATACCAAACAACAGGTTGATAAAAACCATAATAATCGACGCTATCGCATCACCTTTAACAAATTTCGTCGCACCATCCATTGCACCGTAAAAATCCGATTCCTTTGAAACTTTTTCTCGGCGCTCTCTTGCTTCTTTTTCAGAAATCATCCCGGCATTCAAATCCGCATCAATACTCATTTGTTTACCAGGCATTGCATCTAATGTAAATCGTGCTGCCACTTCAGCGACACGTTCTGAACCTTTTGTAATGACGATGAAGTTTATAATCACTAACAACATGAAAATGACTAAACCGACTAATACATTCCCACCTGTAACAAATTCACCAAAGGTTTCGACCACATCCCCCGCATCCCCATTCGCTAAAATGGCACGGGTTGTCGATATACTTAACCCTAATCGGAATAATGTTAATAACAAAATAATCGAAGGGAATATGGCAAAGTCTAATGCTTCTTTCATATTCATTGTTACTAATAAAACGAGTAAAGATAACGTGATATTAATAATAATTAAAAAGCTTAATAACCATGTCGGTAGAGGGATAATGAGCATGGCTACAATCATTATTACTGCAGCTAGTACCCCTAAGTCGCGAATCTTCATGTTTTTCCCTCCTACTATGGTTTAAATTTTGCGCTTAATACGGTATACATACGCAAGTATTTCGGCAACTGCTTTAAAAAATTCCTCTGGAACTTGTTGTCCAATTTCCACTTGATCATACATCGCCCGAGCTAGTGGTCGATTTTCAACCATGACGACATCATTTTCTTTCGCAATCAGTTTAATCTTTTGAGCGATAAAATCTGTTCCTTTTGCTACAACTGTAGGTGCTTCCATGTTTTGCTCATCGTATTTTAAGGCAATTGCAAAATGGGTTGGGTTTGTAATAACAACGTCTGCATTTGGGATTTCCTGCATCATTCTTCGCATTGCCATTTCACGTTGACGTTGCTTAATTTTCGATTTTATTTTAGGGTCACCTTCAGAATTTTTATATTCATCTTTTATATCTTGCTTCGACATTTTTAATTGTTTTTCATATTCATATTTTTCATAAAAATAATCAAACAATGCAATGAGTACAAGTACAATAGAAGCAGCAATCCCCATCATACCCGTTAACTTTGCAACGGTAGTTAAAGTATCCCATGGACTCTGGAACGATAATGAAAGTACCTCTTCTAAATTCATCCAAATAACAACCGTTGTTACGGTCCCAATAAATGATATTTTCAATAGAGATTTTAATAGATTTACGATTGCTCTAACGGAAATAATTCGTTTAATTCCTTTTATCGGATCAATTTTCTTTAAATCTAATTTCATACTTTCCATTGTAAATAGAAAACCAAATTGTAAATAGTTCGCTGCTATTGCCCCAACTACTGCAATTAACATAAAGGGTAAAAGTATTTTTGCCATCTCTTTTAAAGAATCCGAATACATTTTCATGACAGTTTCTACCGTTAGCGATTCAATGAGCATATTTTTTTGAAAGGCTTGGTTAAGAAAGCCGAATATGCTTTCAATCATTGTTGGCGCAAACATGTATAGAAACAGAAAAAGAATTAATAGCACAAATGCTGCTGTTACATCTTGACTTTTAAGTACTTGACCTTTTTTCCTTGCATCTTGTCTCTTTTTAGGTGTTGCTTTTTCCGTCTTTTCACCAGCAAAAAACTGAATGTCTAATGGGAGTAATAATTTCAAATTAAGCACCACCTAACAATCGCATTAAATCTCGCATTGAAAGTATCATTAATTCTACTAATTTTTCCATAACTTCAATCATTACACCGAGGGAAACGATTAAAACAAGAAAGCCAATGGCGATTTTGACCGGAAACCCAATAACAAAAATATTTAATTGGGGTACCGTCTTAGCTGTTATCCCTAAAGCTAATGTCACTAAAAATAAGGTAGCAACAATAGGTGCTGACATTTGAAAGGCGATGGCAAATACCGAAGCAAATACTTTCATTATAAATTCCACCGTATTTTCATCTCCGAACTTCGGAAACAATTGGTCGATTGGCATAAACTGATAGCTGTAAAAAATGCCATCTAAAATCAGGTGGTGTCCATTAATGGAAAGTAACACAAACAAAATTAAAAAATTTAAAAATTGACCCATTAATGGTGTTTGGGCACCCGTTTGTGGATCGATAATGTTCGCCATAGCAAAACCCATTTCAAAGTCAATAAAACCACCTGCAATTTGAACAGCGGATAAAATGATATGAGCAATCAAACCGATCATTAACCCAATAATTGCTTCTTTTAAAACGAGTAATATGTAATTTCCATCAATCGGAATAGCTGCCGCACTCATCGTGTAATACATCATCCAAGATAATACACATGCTAGAGCAATTCTCAATTGAGGAGGAATGGTACGATACGAAAAAAAAGGGACTGACACAAAAAAAGCAGATACTCTGACTAAAATTAACAATAAGACGGATAATTTAGGGATAATTTCTGTCATTTTATCACCCTATATATCGAGTCAAATTGTTCAAAATGTCAGTAACATATGCTGTCATTTGAGAAATCATCCAAGGCCCGAAAAAAATAATGGCTACTAAAACCGCGATAATTTTCGGAACAAAAGATAGAGTTTGCTCTTGAATTGATGTTGTTGCTTGGAATATACTGACAATCAAACCTGAAATAAGCGCAATCAGTAACAATGGTCCTGAAACGATAAGGACAATCCATATAGCTCTCTCTGCAATTGCAATGACCATTTCTTGGCTCATTCGTATCATCCCCTAAAAACTTTGAAGTAGAGACTTGATGACTAAATACCATCCATCTACTAAAACAAATAATAATATTTTAAACGGTAGTGATATCATAACTGGTGGCAACATCATCATCCCCATTGACATCAGAACGCTAGCTACTACCATATCAATCACAATAAAGGGAATAAAAATCATAAACCCTATTTGAAAGGCAGTTTTTATTTCACTTAAAGCAAAGGCTGGAACAAGCATCGTTAACGGAATTTCTTCCACTGAAGCTGGTCGCTCTGCCTCATTGTAATCTAAAAACAACTCTAAATCTTTTTGTCTAGTATGTTCGGCCATAAACTCCTTAAAAGGTAAGGAAGCTCTATCATAGGCCTCTTCTAAACCAATTTCTTCATTAAATAATGGTTGTAATGCTTGTTCATTTACCTCTTGAAATGTAGGTGCCATAATGAAAAACGTTAAAAATAACGCTAATCCGATAATGACTTGGTTTGGCGGCGATGTGTTTGTCGCTAATGCGGTTCTTGTAAAGGATAAAACGATCACTATTCGCGCAAAGGAAGTCATTAAAATTAAAATACTTGGTGCCAACGATAAAACGGTTAAAACTAAAAGTAATTTAACGGAAGTGGAAACATTCGTTGGATCACTTTCAGAAAAGAATGAAATAAAATCTTGCATTATTTATCTTTCTCCTTTTCCTTCCATTTTTCCAACTCTGTCTGACGGTTTTGTTGCATCTCATTCAACCGTTTAGTTAACAAAGATTTAAAATTACTATTCATCGATTGATCACCATTGGTGGATTCCACTTGTTGTTTATCGTTACTTTTCAACTTATTTATTAACTCTAAAAAGTACGGTTTTGTCGTGGCAAAGCTTTGTTTTTCATTAAAATATTGCACCAATTGTTGCACTTCTTCTTCATCCTGAATTTCTTTCAGAAGTTGAACATCCTCACCAACACCAACTATGTATAATTTATCGCCAATATGGAGAAGTTGTACGGATTTTTGAGGTCCGACTGTAATTCCCCCAATATTGCGAACAAGACTATTTTGTTGATAAGTGCTACTTTTTTTATTAATAAATTTTAAGACAAAGACAAGTAACCCTAGTACGAATATTAGGCAGATTAACATTTTAAAGTATTCCCACAGCCCTAATCCAACATCTGCCGAATCAGATTGTTCTTCATCGGCAGATGACTTTGAATCATCACAAAGCTCTGGATTTTGTAAACATTCGTCGGTAATCATTTGATTACCTTGACTTGCATAGGCAAAATTCGCTGGTGTAATAAACAATAATACCAATAAGATAGGAATCAATATCCGAAATTTTGCTAATTGTTTTTCATTCATACGATCAACCTAATGCTTTTTGTATAGCTTCAATTACACGATCAGCTTGGAATGGTTTTACGATAAAGTCTTTCGCACCCGCTTGAATAGCATCGATAACCATTGCTTGTTGTCCCATCGCTGAACACATAATAACTGTTGCTTTTGGGTCGGCGGATTTAATTGCTTTTAATGCTGCTATCCCGTCCATTTCAGGCATTGTAATATCCATTGTTACTAAGTCTGGTTGTAATTCGTTGTATTTTTCTACCGCTTGTGCACCATCAGCAGCTTCTCCAACTACTTCAAAACCGTTTTTTGTCAAAATGTCTTTAATCATCATACGCATGAATGCAGCATCGTCAACTATTAATATTTTTTTAGACATATAATTTCCCTCCAAATAATACTATTTTAAATGATTTAATCGTTCGCTTTGACTCATAATATCCGTAATGCGAACTCCGAAGTTTTCATCGATTACGACAACTTCACCTTTCGCAATTAAACGGCTATTTACTAAAATATCTACTGGTTCCCCTGCTAACTTATCTAATTCAATAATAGAACCAGAAGCAAGCTGTAGAATTTCTTTTACCGAATGTTTAGTACGGCCAAGTTCAACCGTTACTTGTAAAGGAATATCTAGTAACATATTTAAATTGCGAGCTTCATGTTGTGTCATATTCGCATTTTCAAAGGATGCGAATTGGGCTTGTTGCACATTAACCGGCTGTTGCGGTGGCTGATAAGGTGGCATTCCATAGTTATAGTTTGCCGGTTCCTGATAAGTTGTAGCAGCTTGTTGTTCATATACAGGTGGCTGCTGATAAACGGGTTGTTGCGACGATATTGGTTGTTGTGGCGCAACAGGTGGTGCTTCTTGTACAACCGGTTGTTGTACCTGAGGTTGACTAACGGATTCTTCCTGTTCCTCATTCAGCAATGTTTTGACAATTTTCTTCCCAAAATCAAGTGGGAATAATTGCATTAAGTTGGAATCGATTAATTCACCGATTTTTAATCTAAATGAAACTTTCACTAATAGATCTTCGTCCGGTATTCGTTCATTCCCCTCATTTTGAGGAATGTTTAAAATATCAATTGTTGGTGGCGAAATATCTACCTTTTTATTGAATACGGTTGACATTGATGTTGCAGCAGAACCCATCATTTGATTCATTGCTTCTTGTACAGCGCTTAATTGAATTTCACTTAAATCTTGATTTGGATGTAAACCATCGCCACCAAGCATCAAGTCTGCAATGATCGCAGCATCTGATTGTTTAATAACTAATAGGTTCATGCCAGATAAACCTGTAGTATATTCCACTTGTACCGCCACATATGGTTGTGGAAATTCTTCTTCTAATCGATTTCTATTAATCATTGAAACGACAGGAGTTGTAATATCTACTTTCTGACCTAATAAGGCAGATAAGGCTGTTGCTGAACTTCCAAAGGATATATTCCCTACTTCTCCTAAAGCATCTTGTTCGATTGAACTTAAGTAGTCTTCAACACGAAGTGGTGTCCCATCTGTAGTAATCTCAGTTGCAGAGTCGTTATCGTCTAACGATTCGCCCCTTAATAATGCCTCAATTTCTTCTTGGGAGAGCATACCATCACTCATCTTCGTCTCCTCCTTCCAAAGGGTCGATAATTTGGATTGCCATTTTTTTGTTTCGTTTTCCTGGTTGTACTGTAAATTTAGGAATACTGCCAACCTTTAAAATGAGAGGTTCATCTATTTTTTGATCTAATTGAATAACATCCCCTCTACTCATATAAAGGAAATCTTCAACGGTTATATGAGTTGAGCCAAGCTCCGCTATAACCGGTAACTCCGCTTGTTTAATTCGTTTTTCTAACATTTGTGACTGTTCAGGGGAAGCTTCTTTTGTATTCGATTGCATCCAATATTGAACAGACAAATTATGAATAATCGGTTCAAGGACAACATGGGGGATACAAATGTTAATCATCCCTGTTGTTTCTCCTATAATCGTATTTAAAGAAATTACTACGACCGTTTCGTTTGGTGATACCATTTGTAAAAATTGCGGATTCACTTCAAGTTCCACTAACGTAGGATCAATTTCAGCAATCGTACTCCAAGCTTCCCGCAAATTATCAAAGGAACGTTCAAATAAACTTGTCATAATTTTTTGTTCTATTTCTGTTAAATTGTCGACATTACTATAGCTTGAACCACTTCCCCCCATTAAACGATCTAACATGGAGTAAGCGATATTTGGATTAATCTCCATCAAGATATTACCATCTAACGGCGGTACTTCAAATACATTAATTAAAGTCATATTCGGAATTGACCTAACAAACTCTTCGAATGGAATTTGGTCTGCCGATGCAACGGTAATTTGCACATATGTTCTTAACTGTGCTGAAAAATAAGTCGTTAATAATCTCGCAAAGTTTTCATGTATTCGGGTCAAACTTCGGATTTGATCCTTCGAAAAACGAAGAGCACGTTTGAAATCGTAAACTTTCACTTTTCTTGTCTCTTCTTCTTTTTTCATGTCATCCGCGGACATTTCACCCGTTGATATTGCTGAGAGCAGCGCGTCAATTTCGGATTGGGATAATACATCTCCTGCCATTTGCCCACCTCCATTTCAAGATTTACATAGTTCTAATGAATCCCATTTACTGGATGATGTAGGAGGTAATGTAAACTTGTTGAACTTCACCATCTTGCATCAATTCATTTATTTGGGTTTTAATTGTCGATTCAAAGGTTGCTTTCCCTTGCTTCCCATTTAAATCATCTTTTTTCATTTCTGAAAGCTGTTCAATCACTAAATTTTTCGTTTGGAAATCTCTTTTTGTTAGTTCTTCTGCAGCTTCCTTACTATCTGTTTGGATTTTTAGAGATAATCTAACAACACTATTATCAGCTAAGTTTGTCGTTAACTCCGGTACATCCACAGATGCCTCCAAAATTTCATCAATGGAAGGTTCTTCAGATGCTGCTGTTTGTTTATTCAATTGTGTTAATACGACAAACAGGACAACACCTATTAACGTAATCGTTACTAAAATAATAAGCATTATGGTTAATAACTTATTTTTCTTCATCGTTATCACCTCGTAAATGGGGGTTGGATAATACTTGAATATTTTTATAAAAATGAGCTACTCTATTTCGTATTTCTTCTTCACTTTCTAACACGATAAACTTCCGCCCAGTCGTGAGCGTTATCGTTGTGTCAGGAAAGGCTTCCACTGATTCTATGTATAAAGCATTTAATGAAAAAGGTTTACCATTCAATCTTGTCAATTCAATCATTGAAATGGGGCCGGGTCTTTTTTAAAGAGTGCCGGCCCGACCCTCCTTTACAATGAAATTAGTTTTCTATCTTTATCGTTTTAAGTTTACAAGTTCTTGTAAAATTTCATCGGAAGTTGTAATAATACGAGAGTTCGCTTGGAAACCACGTTGTGTAACGATCATTTCCGTAAATTCTTCAGATAAGTCTACATTTGACATTTCTAATGCGCCTGAAACAACTGCTCCAATACCTTGTTGAGTTGCGATTTGTACGCTTGGATCACCAGAGTTTTGTGTCATTTGGTAATAGTTATTCCCAGTCTTTTCTAAACCACCAGCATTCGGGAATTTTGCCAATAACAATTGACCTGCAAATTGAAGTTTACCATTTACATCAACATATGTAACGGTACCATCTTGTCCAATACTCATCGATTGTGCATTTGTTGGAACTTTAATTGGTCCGTAGCCATCCACAACTATTGCACCATCTGCATAAAGACTATCAGTCCCAATTGCGGCAGTTGCTTCCGCTTTGTCCGTTTCTGCATTACTTACAGATTCTTCAACTACTTGATCATAAAGTTGATCATTTGAAACACCTACTAAATATTTACCATCTGAATTTACTAAGTATCCGTTACGATCCATATAGAAATTCCCTGCACGTGTATATAGGACATTATTGAAACCAGAATCCGCAGCGATTTCTCCATCCGCATTTGGTGCTTGTGTTGAATCACCTACCATAAAGAATCCGTCGCCTGAAATCGCTAAATCAAGAGTTCTTGCAGTCGTTTGAAGGGAGCCAGTTCCATGGATTGTATCGATCGCAGCAATTTGTGCACCTAATCCGATTTGTTTCGCATTCGTACCACCTGTTGCTCCTGTAGGACCAGATGCACCAGCAGTCGTTTGTGAAATTAAATCTTTAAATACGACTCTCCCTTTTTTGAAACCGTATGTATTTACGTTTGAAATATTGTTCCCGATTACGTCAAGCTTTGTTTGGAAGTTTTTTAAACCAGAAATACCTGAATACATAGAACGTAACATAAGTAATTGTTCTCCTCTCGTTTTCCAATTATTTTTCATGTGTTGCCTCTGTCATTCAGCAACACTAGGCATCCCTAACCTTTAGTTAAAAACTAACTCGGTCCTGCCTATCATTTAAAGTACAATTGTCCCATCAATATTCGTAAACAATTGCTCCTTTGCTTCTGTGCGTTCCATCGCTGTAATAACGGTTGCATTTTTTGCACTTACAATCAACGCAGCTTGCTCCATCAAGACTAATGGTTGATTCACACCTTTTGAACGGGCTTCAAAAACTTTGTCCGTTACAACTTGCCATTGTTGTTCAGAAATTTGAATATTTCTTTCTGTTAATCTTTCATTTGCGTGTTTACTAATTTTAAGCTCTCGATTGCTCGTTGCTTCTTGTAAATGACTTACAAAAGATTGTTTTATTTGGGGCGAAGTTGTTTTATTAGGTTGAATTTGAACTGTTGGTTGTAATGGCAAGTGTTGAATTCCAATACGATTCACCTTTGTCACCAACCTTATTCATTTATCAATTCAAATTCATCTCTTTGTAATCTTTCACCATTGTTTAAAATGTACTCAATTAATGTATTATTTGTTGTTACTGATTCGATTGTCGCTTGTATCATTTTTCCATTAGATGAGTATTGAATCGTTTGACCGATTAATTGGCTTGCTTTCACTAATGGATTTTCTTCTTCTGTACTTGAAGTAGCATCCGTATTTAGGATAGATGAAATATTGCCAGCTGTAATTTCTTTCCCATCATCGAGAATGAAGACAGCTTGTCCATCAACAAATTTCATTTCATTAATAATGCCTGTACCTTCATTAATGATATAATTACCTTCTTCATCTTTTTCATCTGTTATTTCATGCCATTTTACTTCTTTTCCTACAAATGTTGTATATGACATCAATTGCGTTTGAATTTGAGACATTAATAAATCTTCCATTGCTGTTGTCATATTTTGCATTTGTTCTAAAGAAGAGAATTGAGCCATTTGCGAAATAAACTCTTTATCATCCATTGGTTGAGTCGGATCTTGGTTTTGTAATTGGGTGATTAATATTTTTAAAAAGGCGTCTTTACCTAGACTGGAATTATCACCCGTTTCACTATATTTTGTAGTCGGGGTTGGTGTTAAATAATAATCATTTGTAATACCCGTTGTAGCCAATTGTTACACCTCCTCATTTATTAAATAATCTTGAAAGGATTTTTTATCTTGGTCGTCTTGCTCATCTTGATCGGTATCATCTTGTTCAGATTGTTGCTGTTTAAACAAATTGTCAAATTGATTTTGATCGCGGGAGTTACGGTCTGTTTCTTGTAAACTTTGGGCGATATCAATTCGATCCATTTGGATATTTTGTTGAGCAAAGGCTGTTTTTAATTGTTGCAACTGACTATCCAGCAATTCCTTTCCGACTGCGGTTGATGTTAGTAATCTAGCAGATAAAACACCGTCTTGTTGCATCAGTTCAATTCGAATAGATCCTAAGTTTTCAGGATAAAGCTTTAATAGTAATTTCATTGTCCCTTGACTATTAGAAAATTGACTTCGATTGATTAAATTTTGAATCTCTTTTGCTAAAGCCTCCGATTGAGCTCCCTTCTCTACAGGAAGTTGAATATTGAAGGTTTTAGTAGTATTTGTCGATGTTGTTACTGTTGAAATCGAACTTTGGGCTGTTTCATGAAGTTGAGTGTTCTTCGTTACTTGTTTAACAACCTGTTCAAATCCTTCTATTGACACTTTGTTCGCCACAGTTGTTTCTGTCCTTTGTGTCATGAAAGGTTGAGTTGTAGTTTGCTTATTAGCCAGTTCTTTTATTTGTTCATTGAACAATTTTAGAAATTCCGTCAATTGGGTAATTTTAGTTGATTGCACACCTAACAAATCGGAATGCCTTCCAACGACTTCGGATAATTTTAGTAATTCCAATAATTTTTCAGCTTGTTTCGATGTCACTTGATGATCACCTTGAAACGCAGCTATTAACTGTTGAATAAGCACAGGGCCTTCCTCTACTACAGTATCTATTAACTCCCATAGATTATTAGTATCGGTCATGTCATTCCCTTTTACTTGTTGCATCATTTCTAGCAATTCATTTACATCAATATTTAATACAGCAAGTAAATCGTCTAAATTCATTAGTTCATCCATGGCTACCGCTTTTCCATCCTCACCAACTTGAACCATCAATAGCCCTTCATCATGGGAGATTCCTAATAAATCCATAACCTCGTTAGGTGATTGGGAATTTAATAATTCAGCTATTTTTTGTAAGTCCACACCTTCTGTTACTTCCTCTAGAGTACCCATATCCTCTGCTGTAGATAAAACTGCTTTTTGGAATATATCACCAAAGTTATTATTTTTTACCTCTTCTAATTGGGAAGTAGATACTGTTTTAGCTGATGATGACGTCACCAAATTTGCACTCTTTGTTGGCACAGTAAGCTGCATTATTCCAATATTCATTGTTTCACCTCCTTTGACTACAGCTACTTTTTATTTCGATAAAAGTTCCGTGTAGCGCGCCGCATCAGCTGGTTCCATTTTTGATAAAATGGCAGATAACGTTTCTGGTTGCATATTTGATAAAATCTTCAACGCTTCATCATCACTCATTTCAACAATAATTGGCGCTGCCGATTTGGCTGACATTTCCTCATAGGATTTTAAAATGTCTTCAAATTCCTTTTTAGTTTCACTTTGTTCCTGCTGCAATTTTTCAATTTCATATTGTAATTGCTCTTTTTCAGCTTCATCGGTTTGTTTTTCATCTTTTGCTGTTTGCAATTGGGATTGGAGCTGTTCAATTTCTGCCTCTTTTTCTTTCACTTGCGCTTCCAATTCAACAATTTTTTGATCATAATTTTTTGTTGTTTCTTCCGTAGAAGCTTCCTCTGACTTGAATGAATCAATCAGTTCCGATGCTTTTTCAAAGACATTGAAATTCGTAAATGAAGCAATCCCTAGTAATATCGCAATAACAAATAACAATGGAATAAAAACTAAATAAAATAATTTTTGAAAAATTCCAGGGGATTTTTCTTCTTCTATTAGTTGATTTGTTGGTTTGTTTTTATTCAATTTTTCTTTTGCCATGAAATCACCTGATTTCTTTCTTAAAATACTGTAGGGAGGAGAGTTCATCTAATTGAAGCATCTCCATTCTCTCTTCATGCGTCTTATAGGTTTCATAATCTTTATCACGCATTTTTTCAAACTTTCGTACTTCCAAGTTTTTTTCGAGCAACTTTTGTTCATACCAATTCATTTTGGCACGAGCTTGAACGACTTTCTTTTGTACGTCTGCAATCGTATGCTCCAAACTATCGATGAAAATTGAAAAGTGATAAATTTCATCAATCGTAGCCCCTACTGTTAGCCGTTCATTTTGATAAGTAATTAAGTCTTCTTTTTTCTTTAACAATTCATATAATTTTGTAGCAACTTCTTCAAAATCTCTTACCGATTCTTTATAGGCTACTTCTGTTTGTTGTTTTTCTTGTTCCCGTAAAGTTAATACTTTTTCGAAACGATATGTATATTGAACCATTACTTACCACCACCATTTGATAAAGCGATCATTTCATTAACAGTATGTTGAAGTGAGACTTTCTCTTTATAACTTTGTTTTAAAAAGTTTGTAATAAGTGGCTCATATTGAATGGCTTCATCTATTTCCTTCGATGTACCTTTTTTATATGCTCCAATATTGATTAAATCTTCTGATTTGGCATACGTATAGTAAAGTTCTCTTAATCGTTCAGCCGCTTTTACATGTTCTGGATGGGAAATATGATTCATTAAACGACTGACACTTTTCAAGACGTTAATAGCAGGATACTGACCTTTATTTGCCAAGGAGCGATCTAAAACGATATGTCCATCCAATATTCCTCGTACTGTATCAGCAATTGGCTCGTTCATATCATCTCCATCAACTAATACAGTGTAAAAGGCTGTAATCGTCCCGTTTAAATTGGTACCTGTACGCTCCAAAAGTTTCGGCAATATGGAAAAGACGGAAGGGGTATACCCTTTCTGAGCAGGGGGTTCCCCTGTAGCTAGTCCAATTTCCCTCTGTGCCATAGCAACCCGAGTAACGGAATCCATCATCAGCATGACATTTAAACCCCGATCTCTAAAGTACTCAGCGATAGCCGTTGCAGTAAAAGCACCTTTTATACGCATTAAAGCCGGTTGATCGCCTGTGGCTGCTACGACAATAGACCGTTTTAACCCTTCTTCCCCTAAATCTCTTTCGATAAATTCTCGAACTTCCCGTCCACGCTCACCAATTAGAGCTATTACATTAATATCTGCTTGGGTATTGCGTGCAATCATTCCAAGTAAAGTACTTTTCCCTACACCGGAACCAGCGAATATCCCAACCCGTTGACCACTACCTACCGTTAACATACCATCAATGGCCTTCACACCGACTTCAAGCTGTTCATGAATTGGCGGTCTTGTTAATGGATTTGGTGGTTCTTTTTCCGTTTGAACGGTAACTAACCCTTTCGGCAAGTTTGATCCATCAAATGGGTTCCCCATCGAATCTAATACTTTCCCTATTAATTCAGGGCCTACTTTAATTTCAAGAGGTTTCCCAGTTCCTTCTACAAGACATCCAATCGAAATTTCCCGAATGGACGTGTAGGGCATTAAAATGACAAATTCATTATTAAAGCCAACTACCTCAGCTAAAATGACTTGGTGTCCGTTTTTTGATGAGTTTACATGAATTTTACAAACATCTCCGATAGAACTTTCAGGACCTTGGGACTCAATCATTAATCCTACAACACGGTTCACTTTACCAAACTTCTTGAATGTTTCAACATTTGGAATTTTCTTTATTAATTGAGCCGCTTTCATCCTATCATTCCTTACCTTCTAAAATTTCGTTCAACTTTATGCGAAGTACGTTTAACTGCTCATCAATTGACACAACAATTCGTCCGTGATTTGTTTCAATATAACCATCAGTATCGTTTAGATCCTCATCTACGAAAATAAGAAATGGAACATCGGTTGGAAACATTGCTACTAGCTCATCTCGATTTTGTGTTACTAATCGATGATAAGTTGGTGGAACGTATAATTTAATTTCCTTCATTTCACGAGCTTCTTTTAGCCCCCGTTTAATGATGGATAAATACACATTTTCATCTTTTTCTAATGCCGAACCTATAATTCGTTCAGCTGATGTTAAAGCAATGTCTAAAATAACTTGCTCTTGTTCTTCGATGTACTTTTGAGCATTAAGGCGAGAATCTTCCACTACTTCATTGGCTACTTTCAAGGAAAGTTCCATATCCGCTTGGGCTTTTTTCATTCCCTCTTCATAACCTTTTTGGAATCCTGAGTCATAAGCATTTTGTTCAAGAACTAATTTTTCTTCATCCCATAATTGCTTCGCTTGTTCCAGCTTTTCCAACTGAGCTTGACGATATTGTTCAAACTCCTGTTTCTGTTGTTCGATTTGCTCCATTGCTTGGGAAATTAATCTTTCTCTCTCAGAGTAAACGTCTGAAATGGTCATTGTATGTTGATGAATTGAATTTCCATCTTCGAAATCAACAGTAAATAAATTTCGAAGTTGGATTTCAACATCTTTTTTCTCTGGTTGGACGGCATTTGAACGGATGATTCTAGACAATGACGTCATCTCCTCCACCACGAGCGATAATGATTTCCCCTGCATCTTCTAATCGGCGAATAACTCCAACAATTCGTGATTGAGCATCCTCCACATCACGAAGACGAACAGGTCCCATTATTTCCATTTCTTCTTTAAATGTCTCAGCCATACGTTGGGACATATTATTGAAAATAATTTCCTTCACTTCTTCACTACTTACTTTCATAGACAGAAGTAAGTCTTCATTTTCACAATCCCGGATAACTCGTTGAATCGAACGATTATCCAACGTAACGATATCTTCGAAGACAAACATTCTCTTTTTAATTTCTTCAGCAAGTTCTGGATCTTGAATTTCAAGCGCATCGAGAATTGTTTTTTCCGTTTGACGATCAACACCATTTAACACTTCTACTACTGCATCTACGCCACCAGTTTCTGTGTAGTCTTGAGTAACAGTAGAAGAAAGTTTACGTTCTAATACAGATTCAATTTCGCTAATTACTTCAGGTGAAGTCGAATCCATCATCGCAATACGTTTCGCGATATCCGCCTGTACCTCTTGGGGCAAGGAGGATAAGATAACTCCGGCTTGCCCTGGATCCAAGTATGATAAAATTAACGCAATTGTTTGCGGATGTTCATTTTGAATAAAGTTGAAAATTTGGGCAGGATCGGCCTTTCTAGCAAAATCAAAAGGTCTTACTTGTAAAGAAGAAGTTAAACGGTTAATAATTGCTTGCGCTTGTTCTTCTCCTAGTGCCTTTTCTAAAACGGTTTTTGCGTAACCGATTCCACCTTGTGAAATGTAATCTTGAGCTAATGCGATATTATGAAATTCTTCTATTATATCTTCTTTAATACTAGGTTCAACTTTTTTTACACTTGAGATTTCTAACGTAAGACGTTCGATTTCTTCTTCATTTAAATGTTTATAGACAGAAGCAGAAACTTCTGGTCCTAGAGAAATTAACAGTAAAGCTGCCTTTTGTTTCCCTGTTAACCCTTTTTCTTTCTTGGACAAGGTCGAACCCCCCATTAATCTTCAGTAATCCAACTTCGCAATAGTTTAGCAAAGTCTTCTGGTTTTTCTTTCGCCATTTTTTCCAGTTGTTTACGGCGAATTGTACCTTCTGTTTCTTTTTCTTCATTAATATCATCTACGATTAAATCTTCTTGTTCTTCAATAATCGTATATTGTTCTTCTTCTTCTCTTTTCTTTTTCGAACGAATAATGAAGAATACTAACAATAAAATAACCGCTACTAATATTCCACCAACAACCCAGATCCACCAAGGAATCGTAGGAGTTTCTTCAACAGCTGTAGCGTCATTACCATAAAACGGCTGAACAGAAACGACAATTTTTTCATCGATTTGCTCATCAGTTAATTCACCAGCTGCTTCTTTATCAATCGTTGTACGTACAATTGTTGAAAGTATTTGTTCGATATCTCCTCTGACATCTTCAGATAAAGATGTAGCATCATCTGGTACTGGTGGTTCAACCATAACTTGAATGCCGAGGTCACGGATTTTATATGGACTTTCTTGGATTTCTTTTGTAATACGATTCACATCGTTATTAATCGTTTCTTCTACCCGTTCGTAAGTTCCGTCTCCACCAGTAACTTCATCATAATTTACGAAATTATCTGTTCCTGTTTCCGCTTCTGGTGTCCCCGAAGCTGCACCTGTACCGGAATAAGTTTCAGTAATACGTTGAGCACTAATTTCAATACCTTCCATATTTTCTTCATTTACAGGCTCAACAATATTTTCTTGGCGATTTTCTTGTTTAAAGTCTATATCCGTCGTAACAGAAACGACGATTTTGTCATTCCCCATTAACGTACCTAACATTTGTTGAACTTGTCTTTGTAAATCACGTTCAATCGACTTTTTCACTTGCATTTGTCCTTCAACAGAATCAACAGAACCTGAACCATTCGAAGCTTGTTCTAAATCAAAATACTCGGAGTATTGGTTAGTAATTACGATGTTATCTGTACTTAAATTTGGAATACTTTTTGATACGAGATTATATAAAGTTTTAATTTGTTCATCCGTAAATTGATGACCTGGTTCTGTATCCAATACGATGGACGCACTTGCCTGTTGTGTAGCATCGTTTACAAACACACCTTGCTCAGGCATTGTAATCATTACATTGGCATTTTTGATACCATCAATTGTTTTGATTAAGTTTTCTAATTCAGTTTGTGTAGCCGCAAGATTAATGACGTTGAATTCATTGTCCGTCATCCCAAAACCAGCATTTGAAGTAAAGAATGAAGTATTAATTTCACCTGAATCTGGATATCCTTGAGCTGCAAGGGAAACTGTTAATGAATCCACTTGATCTTCCGGCACTAAAATATTCGTACCACCAGGGGCAATTTCGTATGTAACTCCTTGGGCACTTAATACTTCTGCTATTTCACCAGCTTCACTAGCTGATAGTTCCGTAAAAAGTGGCACCATCGTTGTTCTAGTTAAGAAATATGTAAGTATACCTGCTAGGGCAACAACACCGATTAATGTACCGAATATTGCCCCCTTCTGTTTTTTTGTTCGACTCTTCCAAAATTGGGTAGAGTCTGATTTCACTTTTGAAAGTCGTTCATTCATTATGTATCCTCCGATTATTGTGTATACACCAACAATTTATCGTCAAGATTTAAATAGTCATGCGCATAATTTCTTGGTATGCTTCAACTGCCTTGTTGCGTACCTCCATTGTTGCGTTTAAACTAACACTCGCTTTTTGTGCAGCAATCATCACTTCATGTAGTTCAACATCTTCACCTTTGATCAGTTTTTCCGTCATAGCATCAGATGTAATTTGTTGATTGTTTACAGATGCAATCGCATCCTTTAATGTATTTGCAAAAGATTGTTGTGCCTCATATGACGTTGTCGGAGTTGTTAACTTAGTTTCATTTACTTGTGATTGTGTAGGCATAATCGATACTAGATTTATCGCCATCATAACCACCCCTTTCTACTCAACTTATTTCCCTATTTCTAATGCTTTTGTCAACATTGATTTATTAGCATTAAACACTGTGACATTTGCTTCGTAAGAACGAGTTGCTGATACTAGATCAACCATTTCCGTTAATAAGTCAACATTCGGCATTTCTACATATCCTTCTTCGTTTGCATCTGGATGTGTAGGGTTAAAAACTAATTTAAAAGGAGTTTCAGTATCTTCATTAATTCTCGTTACCTTCACTCCATTACCAGCATTATCCTTTTTCCCCATTGCAATATTCAGAAAACTAGAGAACTGACCATTATCCTCTGTTAACGTCACCGATTTACGACGGTAAGGTTCCCATTCTCCATTTACTTGTCTTGCACGAGTCGTATCAACATTGGCAATGTTGGATGAGATTACGTCCATTCGTAAACGTTGTGCAGTTAATGCGGATGCCGTTGTATTCATACTTGAGAATATAGACATCGTTATTTACCTCCCTTGATGACATTATTTAACGTATTAAATTTACTCGATATACGTTCAACTAGCGCATTATAGTAAATTGTGTTTTCCGCTAAACTTGCCTGTTCCGCATCCATATCTACACCATTTCCATTACTACGATAGTTAAAATTTTCATAACTATAGACACCTGGAGTAGACGTTTTTATATCAAAATCGTAATGTCTTGCATCCGTACGATAAGCGGAAATTGTTTCACTTTTGGCGTCCGTCAACATTTGCTTAAAACTGACATTTTTCGCCTTATAGTTCGGTGTATCAACATTTGCTATATTTTGAGCAATCGTTTTATTTTTTAACGATGCGTAATTTAGACCATTTTCTAAACTACTAATAGTTCCTCCGAATAAGCTCAAACTCTTCACCTCAAGTTTTAAATTTATGTTACAAAACATTTCAATTTAATAACTTCATTTTAATGTATACTATTACTTAAGTCTATTAACATTTAGTGTTTTTTTATAGTAAATAGGGACTATTTTTATTTAAAAACCGCAACAAAATATTTACAAATTACTAACTTACTACTTAATTCGACATTTTTTACGTGAAATTCCACCCAATTAATAATATTATCACTTTTTTGAAAATTAGTATATTAATTGTACTACTAGTAAAATTTCCATATAAAAAATAAGGTTTTGTCTCTTTTTTGAGACAAAACCTTATTTTTTTATTTACGTTTATTTCATTTTAATTTCAGCTAATGCTGCTAAAAATTTATCATTCAATACTTTTATATAAGTCCCTTTCATACCTAACGAACGAGACTCGATAACACCAGCTGATTCCAATTTACGTAAAGCATTAACGATTACTGAACGTGTAATTCCAACGCGATCTGCAATTTTAGAAGCAACTAATAAACCTTCATTTCCATCAAGTTCTTCAAAGATATGTTCAATTGCTTCTAATTCACTGTACGATAATGAATTAATCGCCATTTGAACAACAGCTCTGCTACGTGCTTCCTCTTCAATTTCCTCAGATTTCTCACGTAAAATTTCCATACCTACTACTGTCGCACCATATTCAGCTAAGATTAAATCGTCATCTTCAAAGCTATCAGTTAATCTTCCTAAAATTAAAGTACCTAAACGTTCTCCGCCACCGATGATCGGAACAATTGTAGTTAAACCATTTTCAAATAAATCACGGTTTTCTGTTGGGAAAACAGTATGTTCACTATTAATGTCGATATTAGGTGATGTTTCTGTAATTTCGAATAAGTGTTGAGTATAGTCTTCAGGGAATTGACGTTCTTCAAACATTTTTTTCATACGAGCATTTTCAATTTGTTGATGAATTGAAATACCTAAAAGTTTCCCTTTGCGGCTTACAATAAATACATTACAGTCTATTATATCTCCAAGTGTTTCTGCCATTTCTTTAAAGTTTACCGGCTTCCCAGCTGACGCTTGCAACATAGAGTTAATCTTACGAGTTTTTGCTAATAAATTCATTTTTAAAAAATCCTCCTAATAGGGTACATAAATTAATTCACTTAATATTCTAAAGGTTCCTAAAATTTATTGTAACTAATTCAGCTTGAATTATAAGATAAATTGTGACAAATCTTTGTTTTTCGATATTTTTTCCAGCTTTTTATCGACATACGCTGCCGTAATTTCGATATGGGCTGGCGAAATTTCGGATGCTTCGAAAGATAATTCTTCTAATAAACGTTCCATAATTGTATGAAGTCTTCTAGCACCTATATTATCTGTTTCCTGATTGACTTCCGTAGCAATTTCAGCAATTCGGTCAATCGCATCATCTGTAAAGTTAATCGTAACGTCTTCCGTTTCTAATAATGCCTTATATTGCTGGATAAGAGATTGATCCGGCTCTTTTAGTATGCGAATAAAATCTTCCTTCGTTAACTTATCGAG
Source organism: Lysinibacillus halotolerans (assembly GCF_003711845.1). Classification (GTDB taxonomy): domain Bacteria; phylum Bacillota; class Bacilli; order Bacillales_A; family Planococcaceae; genus Ureibacillus; species Ureibacillus halotolerans. Next base: position 121,904 of record NZ_RHLQ01000001.1, on the reverse strand, counting down.
TTCAACACGGATTGGGAAACGCCCTTGTAATTCAGGAATTAAATCACTAGGCTTCGACATATGAAAAGCACCTGCAGCAATAAATAACATAAAGTCTGTTTTAACCGTGCCGTATTTTGTCGTTACCGTTGAACCTTCCACTATCGGTAAAATATCTCGCTGTACACCTTCACGGGATACATCTGCCGAAGATGATCCACGACTGGCAATTTTGTCTATCTCATCGATAAAGATAATCCCTGATTGCTCTGCACGACGAATCGCCTCTTGGGCTAACTCATCAGAATCAATCAATTTGTTGGCTTCCTCTACCGTTAAAATTCGACGGGCGTCCTTTACTTTCATTTTACGTTTTTTTACTTTTTTCGGCATAAGATTAGATAACATGTCTTGCATACCTGACGAGCCCATGTCCATTCCCATTCCCGGCATTAATTCAAAGAAAGGTGTGTTTTGTTCTGTCACTTCCACCGTAACGAAGTTATCTTCCAGTTTACCCGCTTTTAAGTCTTCTGAAACTTGGGAACGTTTTGTACGAATTTCTGCTTCTTCATGACTAGAGTCTTCATCAGACTTGTCATTTTTTTGACCAAAAAGCATTTCCAATGGATTTTGAGCCATTTTGGATTTCACTTTTGAAGGGACTAACAATTTTACCAGTGCCTCATTTGCATTTTGCTCAGCTACATCTTTTACCGCTTCCATCATTTCATCTTTTACAAGTCTTCTTGATGCTTCTACGAGGTCTCTTACCATCGATTCTACATCACGACCTACATAACCCACTTCCGTGAATTTTGTCGCCTCTACTTTAATGAAGGGAGCATTCGTTAACTTCGCAATTCTGCGAGCTATTTCTGTTTTCCCAACACCAGTTGGTCCAATCATTAAAATGTTTTTCGGGATAATCTCATTTTGCATTTCTTCACTTAATAAAGAACGGCGGTATCGATTTCGAAGAGCGATAGCTACTGCACGCTTCGCATTATGTTGTCCAACTATATGACGATTTAATTGTTCTGTAATTTGTCTTGGCGTTAAATGTTGTTGTGTCATTCTTCAAGCGCCTCCACGATAATATTATGGTTTGTAAACACACATATATCTGCTGCTACAGTTAAGGCAGCTTTTGCAATTTCACTAGCCGTTAAATGATCCCCTGCGTGTTGTTTTAATGCTCGCCCAGCAGCAAGAGCATAATTACCACCAGAACCAATTGCTAAAATACCATCATCAGGTTCGATAACTTCCCCAGTACCTGAAATAAGTAATAAAGTAGATTTGTCCATGACAAGAAGAAGGGCTTCCAATTGACGTAACATTTTATCGCCGCGCCATTGTTTTGCAACTTCTACAGCTGCCCGTTGTAGGTTGCCGTTATATTCATTCAACTTCGCTTCGAACATTTCAAATAACGTAAATGCGTCAGCAACAGAACCTGCAAACCCAGCCAACACTTTACCATTGAATAGACGTCTGACCTTTCTAGCAGTATGTTTCATTACAACTGAATTTCCTAACGTTACTTGACCATCTCCTGCCATCGCACAATGTCCATTGTGGTGAATCGCAAAGATGGTGGTCGCATGAAATTGTTCCATTATGGTTCCTCCTCAATTCTAAGCTCGTGGATGAGTATTCATATAAGTATTTCGTAAATGTTCTTTTGTTACATGAGTATAAACTTGTGTTGACGATAAACTGGAATGTCCAAGTAATTCTTGAACTGTTCTTAAATCAGCTCCATGATTTAAGAAATGGGTCGCAAAGGAATGTCGTAACATATGCGGATATATTTTTGTGTGCATGGAAGCATTTTTAATCATCTCTTCAAGTATGTAACGTACACCACGAGGAGTAAGTTCGCCTCCGCGCATATTTACAAATAACTTATTATGCTTTTCATTCTTCATAAGTTTCGGACGCACTTCCTCAATATACTTACTTAATGCTTCATGTGCATATTGTCCGAACGGAATAATTCGTTCTTTCCGACCTTTCCCCATAACTCGAATGATTGAATAGTGAAAATCAAGATCTTCTAGTTCAATTGAAGTACATTCACTAACACGAATCCCTGTTGCATAGAGTAATTCAAGCAAGGCCATATTGCGAATTGATTTATTGTCGTTCCCAACATTTCTATCGAACAGTTGGGAAAGCTCCTCTTCGTAGAAAAAATTAGGTAAGCGCTTTTCTTTTTTAGGATGGTATAGTGATCGGAATGGAGAATCATCTAAGTTGAACTCACGATTTAAAAATTTAAAGAACGAGCGAATCGATGAGATTTTTCTAGAGATTGATGTTCGAGCTTTCTTTTCATCATATAGCTTTGTGATATAAAGTCGAGCATGGATATATTCCACATCTTCTAAGTTCGTTATACCTTCTGAATACAAAAAGCTTAGAAAATCTTTTAAATCAAACTCATACTCCCGAACAGTATGTACGGAAAAGTTTTTTTCAAGTTGAATATAACGGAGAAACTGATCCAAAGCGTCTGTGAATTTGACCTGCATCGCAATACACCTCCAATCAAATAAGTGGAAAAGCCATTTGTTTATCTGTATCGCGTCTGCATAAATAAAGAAGGTTATAAACGTCCAACTACAACTTTTTCATATTTTATAAAAAACGTCCAACAATGAGACTATACCTAACTCGGAAATATATCAAGTATTTTATTAAATAAAATTTGTAAAAATTGCGTGTATCATTAACAATTTAGTAACAAAAGGATAGATACTTATTGTGTCGTTAATAATATACCCAAAAGAAAATACCTCATAAATTATAACAATTTATGAGGTATATAAGCAATTATATGGTTTGAGAATTCACAAAATTTTGAATTGTTGCCAAAGCTCGGTTAGCGTGGCGTTCTGCCCGCTCTTGTTTTGATTTAATTTTTTCTCCTAATTCAGGGAAAATACCAAAATTCACGTTCATCGGTTGGAAGTTTTTAGAATCGGCTTCTGTAATATAGCGAGCCATACTTCCTAAAGCTGTTTCGAACGGGAATATAATCGGCTCTTGTCCTAAAGCAAGTCTTGCTGCATTAACACCCGCAATCAAGCCGCTCCCTGCTGATTCCACATACCCTTCAACACCCGTCATTTGGCCAGCAAAGAAAATATTTTCATTTGCACGTAATTGGTACGTTTTATTTAGTACAGTCGGAGAATTAATAAAAGTGTTTCGATGCATTACACCATAACGGACAATTTCAACATTTTCAAGACCTGGAATCATTGAAAACACTCTTTTTTGTTCTCCCCATTTTAAATGGGTTTGGAATCCTACAATATTATATAAAGTTCCAGCTGCATCGTCTTGACGTAATTGTACAACCGCGTATGGACGTTTTCCTGTTCTTGGATCCTCAAGACCTACTGGTTTCATCGGACCGAATAACATCGTTTTTTCTCCTCGGGAAGCCATTACTTCAATCGGCATACATCCTTCAAAATACTTTTCTTTTTCAAATTCTTTTAACGGTGCACATTCAGCGGAAATTAAAGCTTCACGAAAAGCATCAAATTCTTCCTTCGTCATCGGACAATTTAAGTAAGCTGCTTCCCCTTTATCATAGCGAGATTTCAAATAAACTTTGTCCATGTTGATGCTGTCTTTTTCAACTATTGGAGCAGCTGCGTCATAGAAGTATAAATATTCTTGACCAGTTAGTTCTTTAATTTTCTCCGCTAAAGCAGGGGAAGTTAATGGGCCAGTAGCCACTACTGTTATACCTTCAGGAATTTCTGTTACTTCTTCATTAATCACTTCCACTAAAGGATGATTTTTCACAGTTTCTGTCACATATCCAGCAAATTCATGACGGTCTACTGCTAGTGCTCCACCAGCAGGGACAGATGCATTATCCGCCGCTTTAATAATGACAGAGTCCATTATACGCATTTCCTCTTTAATTACGCCAACAGCATTTGTTAAAGCGTTGGCCCTTAATGAATTTGAACAAACTAGTTCGGCAAATTTATCTGTATGATGTGCAGGTGTTTGTTTGACAGGACGCATTTCATATAAACGTACCTTTACACCTCTTTTAGCAATCTGCCAAGCCGCTTCACTACCTGCAAGACCTGCGCCGATTACGTTTACAATTTGTTGTGTCATGTTACTACCATCTTTCTATCATTGTGTCGGTGCTTCTTCATAGTCACAATTTGTACAATGAATTTGAATACCTTTTTTAATTTTTTTCTCTACTAATAATGCACTACATTTTGGACAAGGTCTACTAATTGGCTTATCCCATGAGACAAAATCACACTCTGGATAAGTGTTGCATCCGTAGAATATTCGTTTCGTTTTACTTTTACGCTCTACGATTTCTCCCGTTTCACAATTTGGACATTTTACGCCAATTGGTTTCATAATCGCCTTTGTATTGCGACATTCAGGGAAATTAGAACAAGCCATAAACTTACCATATCTACCTAATTTATAAACCATTGGTGAACCACAGTTTTCACAATCTTCACCAGCTGGTTCATCTTTTATTTCAATTTTTTCCATTACCTCATCGGCATGTTTTAAATGTTTTTCAAATTCTTTATAAAAATCATCAATAATTTTTACCCAGTTGATTTGCCCTTCTTCAATTTTATCGAGATCTTCTTCCATTTTGGCAGTAAACTCGATATTAATAATTTCAGGGAAGAATTCTACCATAAACTGATGAACAATTTCACCAAGTTCCGTTGGGACAAATCGTTTTGCATCTAACTGAACATAGCCCCGTTTTTGAATAACATCCAACGTAGGTGCATAGGTCGACGGACGACCGATTCCTAGTTCTTCCAACTCTTTTACAAGACGAGCCTCTGTAAAACGAGGTGGCGGCTGTGTGAAATGTTGTTTCGGTTCAATTTCTAACGATTTTACCGTATCGCCAACTTCCATTTCAGGCAACAATTTTGTTGTTTCTTCCGATTGGTCATCTGTTCCTTCAATATATAGCTTCATAAAACCAGGGAATTTTACATAGGAACCATTTGCACGGAATTGAACATCACCATTTACTAAATCAACCGAAACAGTGTCTAAAATAGCTGGAGCCATTTGACTAGCGATAAAACGTTCCCAAATTAGACGATAAAGTCGTAATTGATCTCGACTTAACACTTCTTTTAATTGCTCCGGGGATCTCATCACACTTGTCGGTCGAATGGCTTCATGGGCATCTTGAGCATTCGTTGATTTTTTTCCTTGTTTTTGTTCGGAGGCAATATAGTCTTTCCCATACTTCTCGTTAATATAGTTCGTTGCTTCCGCTTTCGCACTGTCGGATATCCGAGTTGAGTCAGTTCGCATATATGTAATTAACCCGACCGTACCTTCTTTTTTGCCTATATCGATACCTTCATATAGTTGTTGTGCTAGCATCATCGTTTTCTTAGCACGGAAATTTAATTTCCTTGCAGCCTCTTGTTGTAGAGAGGACGTTGTGAAAGCAGGCGCCGCATTACGTTTACGTTCCTTTTTCACGACATTTGCTACTTGGAATTCGTCATTTTTCAAACTACTTAAAACAGCTTTTACTTGTTCTTCATTGGAAAGTTTTACTTTTTCTTTGCCATTTCCGAAATATAATGCGTCAAACTGTTTTTTGCCTTTTTCGAAATTCCCTTCAATTGTCCAATATTCTTCCGGAACGAAATTTTTGATTTCCTCTTCTCGATCAATAATCAGTCGAAGGGCTACGGATTGAACTCGTCCTGCCGACAATCCTTTTTTAACTTTTTTCCAAAGAATTGGACTAATGTTATAACCAACAAGACGATCTAAAATACGTCTTGCTTGTTGGGCATCCACTAAATCCATGTTAATCGCCCGAGGATGTTTAAAGGAATCAAGAATGGCGTCCTTTGTTATTTCATTAAATACGACACGACATTCTGAATCCATATCAATATTTAAAGCTGATGCTAAGTGCCACGCAATTGCTTCCCCTTCGCGGTCTGGATCGGCTGCGAGATACACTTTTTTAGCTTTTTTTGCAGCTGATTTTAATTCCTGTAGCACAGGACCTTTACCGCGAATGGTAATATATTTCGGTTTATAATTATTTTCCGTATCGATGCCTGTTTGACTTTTTGGTAAATCAATAACATGACCGATCGATGCTTTTACTGTATATTTTTTCCCTAAATATCTTTCGATTGTTTTTGCTTTTGCTGGTGATTCTACAATCACTAAATAATCTGCCATCTATATACTTCCCCCTTGTAGAGGTAAATTGTTCATATTGAATGCGTTTTAAACGCAGAATGTTTATTCCTCAAAAATAATACCTGTTGCAAAATGTATAACAGTTTTTCTAAGAATGCAACTTTTTTTCAATATTTACCTAAAAACAATTTTAACTCCTCTATAATTTGTTGGCCGTTCCAAATCGGAATTGCTCCTTCTCGTAACAAACTATTGGTACCCTTCGACTGCTCAGAATCAATGGGTCCAGGTACAACAAATATATCCTTCCCATGTTCTAAGGCGTGCTCGGTTGTAATTAATGTTCCACTTTTAAGGGACGCTTCTGTTACAACAATTGCATTACTAATACCGCTAATAATACGATTTCTCATCGGAAAATGCCATTTCTGAACCCCAACATAAGGAGGATATTCTGTTATAAGCAAATGATTTCCTTCCATTTGTTCTGCAAGTTTTTTATTTTCTTTCGGATAAAGGTGGGAAAAACCGTGTCCAAGTATTCCAATTGTTTTACCACCATATTTGATCGTAGTAGAATGAGCTAAACTATCCGCCCCTTTTGCCAGCCCACTAACAATGACAATATTTTGTTCAACTAATGGCGGGATAATACAATTCATTGCTAAAGAGGAATAATTTGTCGCTTTTCTAGAACCAATAATAGCAATCTTAAATGGTTGGGTTAACAATGAAACGTCTCCCTTTGCATATAAAATGGTTGGAGGGTCTGTTAATTGTAATAAATTACTTGGATAATATTTACTGTAATAAGGAATAATTTTTATATTAGCAGAATCGTAGACATTTTTTAAATTCTTTTTTACTACCCTGTGATAACGTGTTAATAGCTTTTCTGCAGAATTTGTCGAAATGATTAATATCTCCGCTAATTCTGTCGGATGGAGTTTGCCGATATTTCGTATAGAACCGAGAGTTTTCGCTAATTTTTGGAATTTGTTTAAAGTGAGAGGATAAACATAATGGAGAGAAAGTAGTTCTTGTGAATACTCCACTTAATCACTCCTTTTATCCATATTCCATAAGTAGTAGGTTTCAAAAAGTTGAGCTGAAGATGCAGGGAAATATACTACTTTGAAGAAGTCCAAATAGCCCCATTCCTAATTAATAAGATAGAAATTCGGCTATTTATGAGGGAAGGCTATTCTTAAAAAACGTGACCGCAAAATAGAAAGGTGTAGCGTGAGGACGCTACACCTTGTATTTTAATTGGTTTTACATTTGTCGTATAGGCCTTTTTCTTTTAACACTTTTATTAAAGTCTCACCAATTACAGATGGTGTTGCAGCGACTTCAATACTGGCATTATTCATTGCCTTAATTTTTTCCTTCGCTGTTCCTTTACCACCTGAAATAATCGCACCTGCGTGTCCCATTCGTTTGCCAGGAGGGGCAGTTTGTCCACCAATAAAGCCAACAACCGGTTTTGTCATGTTTGCTTTAATCCATTCTGCCGCTTCTTCTTCTGCAGTACCACCGATTTCACCAATCATTACGACTGCATACGTTTCAGGGTCATTATTAAATTCACTTAATACATCGATAAAGTTTGTACCATTAACCGGGTCACCGCCTATTCCAACAGCTGTTGATTGACCGATACCCGCTTGCGTTAATTGATGTACAGCTTCATATGTTAATGTTCCGGAACGGGAAACGACGCCGACATGACCTTTTGTATGAATATAGCCAGGCATAATTCCTATTTTGCATTCATCAGCGGTAATCACCCCAGGACAGTTCGGACCAACTAGGCGTGTTTTCTTGCCTTCCATATAGCGTTTTACCTTCACCATATCCAATACCGGAATATGTTCCGTAATACAAATCGTTAAGTCTAATTCCGCATCTACTGCTTCCATAATCGCATCTGCCGCAAAAGGTGCTGGTACATAAATAACCGATACATTAGCGCCAGTTTCTTGAACAGCCTCTTGTACTGTATTAAAAACCGGTACTCCTTCGATTTCTTGTCCTCCTTTACCAGGAGTTACACCAGCTACAATTTTCGTGCCGTATTCTAACATTTGTTTCGTATGGAAAAGAGCTGTTTCCCCTGTAATACCTTGAACAATTACTTTTGTGTCTGCATTAATATAAACACTCATGTATTCTCCCTGCCTTCCTTAACCTACGAGTTCCACAATTTTTTCAGCGCCATCAGCCATTGAATCTGCCGCCACTATATTTAAACCAGATGCATTTAATAATTCTTTTCCTAAATCCACATTCGTTCCTTCTAAACGTACAACTAAAGGTACTTTCAAACCTAGTTGTTTAGCAGCAGTGATAACCCCTTCTGCGATTACATCGCACTTCATAATGCCGCCGAAAATGTTAACAAAAATACCTTTTACGTTTGGATCCGATAAAATAATTTTAAATGCTTCCGTTACTTTTTCTGTTGTTGCACCGCCGCCAACGTCAAGGAAGTTTGCAGGTTTCCCACCGTAGTAACTAATCGTATCCATTGTAGCCATTGCAAGGCCTGCACCATTTACCATACAACCGATATTGCCATCTAACGGAATATAACTTAGATCGTATTTTGATGCTTCGATTTCTTTTGGATCTTCTTCATCATAATCTCGTAGTTCAACAATATCTTTATGGCGATATAATGCATTTGCATCGAAATTGAATTTAGCATCTAGCGCTACGACTTCTTCATTACCAGTTACGACCAATGGATTAATTTCTAGAATGGATGCATCTTTTTCAACAAAGGCTTCATAAAGTCCTAACATTAATTTTGCCGCTTTATTCACAAGCTTTGCTGGTATATTCATATTAAACGCCATTCGTCGAGCTTGGAATGGAAGTAATCCTGTAACAGGGTCGATCACTTCTTTGAAAATTTTTTCTGGAGAAGTTTCAGCTACCTCCTCAATATCCATACCGCCTTCTTCTGAGCCCATTAAAGTAACTCGTGAAGTTGCTCTATCTAAAACAAAACTTAAGTAATATTCTTTTTTAATATCTGATCCTTCTTCAATGTAAAGTCGTTTTACTTCTTTACCTTCCGGACCCGTTTGATGAGTAACTAAAATTTTCCCTAGTAACTCTTTCGCGTAAGTACGAACTTCTTCTAAGTTCTTCGCGATTTTGACACCCCCTGCTTTACCTCGACCCCCAGCATGAATTTGGGCTTTGACAACGATTACATTTGAACCGAGCTCCTTCGCCACTTTTACTGCTTCTTCGGGTGAAAAGGCAACTTTTCCATTTGGAACAGCTACTCCATATTTTCTAAGGATTTCCTTCCCTTGATACTCATGGATATTCATGATACATCCTCCCATCAATCTTGTGGAAATAATTTTGTTAACCATAACCATTCTATACAAATATTCTGATAAAGTCTATATTAGTATTATTTGTATGATATTAGTTATTTTATTACAATATTATCTATTTTATCGCTATCAGTCTATCTATATTTTCTATTTTTTTATAACAATTTTTTATCATTATTCTCTTGATAGTTGCGATCAAGTCTATAAATGAAAGCAAATACTTCAGCAACTGCTTCGTATAATTCTTCCGGTATTGATTCGTTTAAATCTAGATTTCCTAATAGTTCGACAAGATTTTTATCCTCATAAATAGGAACATTATGGGAAGATGCTTTTTCTAAAATATTATCTGCTATCTTCCCTTTCCCTTTTGCAATAACTTTTGGACTTTGTTTTCCTTCAGGATTATAAGAAAGGGCAATAGCCTCTTTTCGAACAAACTTTTTTTCCCTCATATCCGAATATCGACTCCATTTTGACTTTTAGCTTCCTTGCTCTTTTCAATCGTATTAGCTGAAACTAGGCGGGAAACTGTTTTTTCAAAAGGTTTAATAAATATTCCTGAAAGATGATAATTTTTTTCTAAAAGTCCTGTTTTTAACATTTCTTTTAATGGCTCCGCTAATTGCTCTAATTGAGGATGATCATTATATAAATGTAGTGTGATGATACGATTTTGCACTTGCATGTCAACAACCGTTTCCTTTATTGCATCCATATTTAAATAAAATAAAATTCTTGCGTAATTAGCATCAATTTTTCCATTTTCCTTCATGCGACCATTCCACTGGATAGTTGCTTCCGTTTGTTTTCCTAAAAAATGAAGGGGAATTTGCATAATAAGTTGATGTTGATGTCCATTTTCCCCTGAAAGTAGTTGCATCCCATTTAATCTTGAAACAATATTGTCAGCAGCATCTTTTAAAGCTTGAGAGGTTTGCGAATCGTTTATAATCGTTAACAATTGTGGTTTTAATGATTGTACTGCTTCTTGAAAATCTTGAACTTTACTATTGAAAGATGCTTCATAACTCATCCCTAAACCTTTTAAAATCATTTTAAGAGCTTGTTCTATTGCCTTACTATCAATCGCTTTTTGAACCTCTGCTTCTGCTTGAAGAAGCATATTTTGTAATACGGGTTGAGACGATTCATTCATGATTTTAACTAAGTTTAACAACGGAGATGAAGTATTTATCATTTCCGGTTTCAATAAGGATAAAAGTTGGTCTTTTATCGTGATACTATTTTGTTCTTTTGAAAAAATAGGCATTGTATTTTCAGAAAAAGCTATAATCAATTGTTTGTGAAGTTGTTGTGCAAACCATTCAACTGTCCCTTTATTTAAAGGGAGGGTTTCAAAACGGGATAATAAATGTTGTAACTCAATTTTTTGGGTGCTTTGCAATTGATTTTGATTCGAAATCCATGATTCAACTTCTTTTACCATTTGAGACATTTCATTTGGTTTAGCATTTACCACATTGTGGATGAGTTGACTTGCAGAAGATTGATTGGAATAATTCGCTAACGTTTTAATTTGCTGAAAGCTTTCTGATATCCAATTTTCTATCGTTGCATTTTTAGGGAAAATTTCTGCCGCTTTTAAAAAATTGACTAATTGAGTCTTTTGAATAGAATTGGCATCAGTTACTAAAGTTTGAATAGCTTTTGATAATACAACACCTCCAGTTTCTAAACTAAAAGGTTTTGAAATCGTTTGTAATTGTTGCATTAATTGGGATTTTACTGAACTTGGAATGGTCTGATTTTCCATTACTAAGATAGTGAAATTTAAAATGGCATTGGACATCCCAGTCGTTTTACTACCAAAAAGAAATCCTTTAAATATTTCGTTTGTAAAGGGCATTTTCATTTCCACCATTTTTTGTATAGCTTGTAACCCCTCTTGTTTTGAAGTATTTGCAGGTAGATTATTTAACCAATTTTCCGCTTGTATCAATTGTTCTTTTGATAACGGTAGTTGATTTCTTAAAAAATAGGCAACTAATTGTTGCATTTCAGCCGTTTTTGGCAAGTTCATCATTTCAAGTAATTGATTCACTTGCTGGGCTACCGTTTGAGATTGCTGAATTGGACCTGAAACTACTTTTAACTCTGCTTGAGGGTTCATCCCCGTTACTTGGAAAAAATGCGAATCTCCAGCTTTTAAAGGGGTTTCAAGCTTGGCAAAAAATTTCGTTTGCCCAATTTGTACCTCTGCCATTTGATCTGGATATAATTTCTTAATCGTTCCATGAAAAACTTGTCCTTGTTTCAATACGAGGGGCTGTTGTTGTGTACGATTCGTTTGTTGGATTTGTATCGGACTAAACGAGGTGAATGTCATATCGGTAACCTCTCCTTACTTTCCATCATCGATTTAATTGGTTCAAAACTTTTCCGGTGTTCTTTTATCGGCCCATATTGCTTAAGGGCTTCAAGATGTTGTTTCGTTCCATATCCTGCATTTTGATCAAAGCCATATGCGGGATATTGAAGATGAAGCTTTTCCATATATTCATCCCGAGCATTTTTAGCTAATATTGAAGCTGCTGCAATCGACAAACTTTTGGCATCCCCTTTAATAATTGATTGTTGAGGGATATCGATTGGCAAAACAAGGGCATCTACAATACAAAAGTCTGGACGAATTGTTAAACTTTCCACACATTTTTTCATCGATTGTTTTGTTGCTTCGTATATATTGATTTCATCAATGACTTGGGCACTTTGAAAATGAATCGAATAGGCAAGGGCATGCCCTTTAATAATTTGAGCAAATTCCTCCCTTACTTTTTTTGAAAGTTGTTTCGAATCATTGATTCCTAAAAAAGGTTCACAATCCTTTGGAAGAATGACCGCAGCGGTAACGACTGGTCCTGCTAACGGCCCCCTTCCTGCTTCATCTAGCCCTACTAACAACTGTTGATCCGAAGACAAAAAGGAACGATCAAACTGTATTTTTTTCTCGTGCTCTTCTCGCTTTTTCTTCTCCTTTTCCCTACGACTAACCCATTGTTTCCAAGCTTTTTGAACTCCAGCCCGCTCATCCTTTTCGATATCCTTCATCCAGCTGGCATAAACTTTCGCAGCTTGTAAAGCTTCCGTAATCTCTTTCACTGTTTTTGTCATATGTATTACACTTCCCTAAATAAATCTATTTTTTATATCGGCATCTTTTATAAACATACAAGAGTTCGATTCAATATGTATTTATACTTACCCATTATTAATTTAACATAGTTGTCATTGTTCTTTCATACTTAGTGAGATTATAATGAAATGGATTGAATGGAGGAGACGATAATATGAAAAAAATATTTCCTCTTTTTGCTAGCATTCTCCTTCTTTTATCCGCTTGTGGAAATGCTACAAAAGATGAACAACATACGGAAGAACATACAGCTGAACATACTGATCAACATCTAGAGAACGATTCAACAACTAGCCACAACCATCTTTCTGGGGACCTTCAAGAAGTGACTGATTCTGTGAAACAATTACCTTCTTTTTTAAACTCCCAACCGGAAGATATTCGACTTGTTTATGAAGTAGCAGGACAAGCTACCGATATATTAAAATGGATTCCTTGTTATTGTGGGTGCGGGGAAAGTGCAGGTCATCGCAATAATTTAAATTGCTTCATTGCAGAAAAACGGGATGATGGATCCGTTGTATGGGATGACCACGGCACTCGTTGCCAAGTCTGTTTAGAAATTGCAGTAGCATCTGTCCAAATGTATCAACAAGGAAAGTCTTTAAAAGAGATACGAAATGCAATTGATGCGACATATGAACAAGGTTACGCAACGCCTACTCCTACGGACATGCCTGCATAATCATTTTTTCTTTTAGCATCTATTACCTAATAATAGCTTAGATAGCACTACTTAAACCACGCTATTGATTTTAAAACAAAAAGGGAACCCCGTTATTTGGGAGTTCCCTTTTAAAGTATTTTATTTACAAAAACCAAATTAATGGACACTGTTAATTGAAGAATACTTATTAGTTCTACTTAAGTATCTTTCAACAACCTTCCAAATACTATAACCTATAAAAGCACCGAGCATATTTAAAATGACATCATCAATATCAAAACTTCCTCTTCTTGTAACTAATTGTATGAATTCAATAACAAATAACAGTAAAAACATAAAAATAGAAAACCCACTTATTATGTTTACTTTTCTTATAAAATATGGAAGATAAATTCCCATAGGTAAAAACAAAATTAAATTACCAAAAAGATTTTTTATAGGTATATCCATATTCATACTTCCATCAAATATAGCCATGATATATGTATTTATTGTTTTGAAGGGAACAATATTAGATGATTTTTTTATATATTCAAACAGCGAAAAATCTGTATATACATAACCTCTCCTTGTCCCTAAAAACAAAGTAACAACCAATGCTAATAGATAGATAATAAAGCTAATGCTTAGTGCTATTTTAATTACTTTTTGCATGTATCCTCCTTTCCGACCCAATTTCTCTTTAACTATCTAGCTAAGGAAAAACTAATCATTCGGGAAATTTTGATAACTATAGTTTATCATTGGTCGTATCCTTAGAAAACAGATAGCTTTATATTCTCATCTTAACGGTTGATTTGGTCTGAAAATTGGAACTAAGTCAAATAATGAACGATACCAACATTGCTTAAAAAAGAACTATCCCTCATTTTTCCATTAAAAGGGATAGCTCTTCGTTTACACAAAGTTCAATTGTAATAGCTTTTAACTTTCAGCTACTGCTTCCTTTTCTAATTGTTCATCAACGATATCAAAGCTTAATTTGCCAAAATGTTGATTGCGTATATCACGAACGATAATTTCTGCCACTTGGTCATAGTCGATTTCTCCACCTGGACCAAATACATTTCTTCGTTTTCCAATATGATCAAAGGTTTCAACTAAATTTTCATGAACAAAGGTAATTCCATAACGTTCTTCCATTCGTTTCGGATAATGGATCGATAAAAAGCGTAATCCGTACACTGCTAAATCTTCCATATTGATAATCGTATCTTTAATGGCACCTGTTAAAGCAAGTTTTAACCCTACCTCTTGATCTTCAAATTTCGGCCATAAAATTCCTGGCGTATCTAGCAACTCTAACTCTTTTCCTACTTTAATCCATTGTTGGGACTTCGTTACCCCAGGTGTATTTCCTGTTTTTGCAATATTTTTCTTTGCTAAACGGTTAATTAATGTTGATTTACCGACGTTAGGGATGCCTACAATCATTGCTCGGATTGCTCTAGGCTTCATTCCTTTTGCTTTCATGCGTGCCCATTTATCAGCTAAAATTTCTTGAGCAGCTTTTGTCACCTTTTGCAGCCCTTTTCCATCTAATGAATTGATAGCAACAGCCATATGACCTTTATTTGCAAAATACTGAACCCATTTATGCGTTTCCGTTTCATCGGCCATATCAGCCTTATTTAAAATGAGAAGTCGAGGTTTTTGATTAATCACCTCGTCAATCATCGGATTTCTCGAAGAAAGAGGTAATCGGGCATCGATTAGTTCAAAAATAATATCAACAAGCTTTAGTTTTTCTTGAACTTCACGTCTAGCTTTCGCCATATGTCCTGGAAACCATTGAATCGTCATGTTGTTTTCCTCCTTATGTAATCTTGATGTTTACTACTTTTTTCTTATGTATCAAAAAGAAAAGGAGATTGCATAGAACCTCCTTCAATCGAAAAATTAATCTACAATTTTCATTTCGCTTAATGGCCAAAATACGATACTTGTATCTCCGATAATTTCATCTTGACTAACAACCCCAATATGGCGGCTATCTTTACTATAACGACGATTATCCCCCATGACAAATACGTATCCTTCTGGCACAACTTCTAAATTTGGATCAATTTCTTCTAAAGTGAAGTCTTGTGTTAGTGTACCCTCAGTTATTTGGGATTTATACTCGTCTAAATAAGGCTCATCAATTGGTTCTCCATTAATATAGAGCTGATCGTCTTTATATTCGATATGATCCCCTGGAAGTCCAATTACCCGTTTAATGTAATCCTTACCTTCTGGTGCATGGAATACTACAATATCAAATCGATCCGGTTCCCCGATTTTATAACCAATTTTGTTTACAATCATTCGGTCACCATTTTTTAATGTAGGCATCATGGATTCACCATCAACTACAATTGGTGTAAAGAATACATAGCGAATAATAAGAGCTATTCCAAAGGCAATAACGAGTGCTTTAATCCATTCCCAAAGTTCATTTTTTTCTTTTTTTGTTTTCTCCACGAGAGAAATCCCCCCATCTAACACTATTTTATTGTAAATGGATGATCTATGACAAGCAAAAAGAAAAGGGAGCTTGCAAACAAGCCCCCTTTCTTAAAAAGTGATTATCGAATTTCTTTAATACGAGCTGCTTTACCACGTAGGTTACGTAGGTAGTAAAGTTTAGCACGACGTACTTTACCACGACGGATAACTTCTAATTTAGCGATTTTTGGAGTGTGTACAGGGAATGTACGTTCAACACCAACACCGTAAGAAATTTTACGAACTGTGAAAGTTTCGCTAATTCCGCCACCACGACGTTTAATAACAACACCTTCGAAAACTTGGATACGTTCACGAGTACCCTCTACTACTTTCACGTGTACACGTACAGTGTCACCAGGACGGAAAGTTGGTAGATCAGAACGAAGTTGTTCTTTTGTAATTTCTGCAATAATATTTGACATTGTTTTTCTCTCCTTAGACAGATGCTCTTGCAGTCCTCTTTGGCCACAGCGGAACACCGTAATTCAGCACTTCATAAAAGAAGCACAGATTGAATATTACCATAAAACTATTGATTTATGCAAGTAATATATAAATTATTTTTGGTTCTTTAAAGCTTCAATAAAAGCTTGTTGGTCCTTTGTTAATTCCATTTGTTCTAGTAAGTCAGGACGTCTTTCAAACGTACGTTTTAATGACTGTTCTTGTCGCCATTTTTCAATGTTTGCATGATTACCAGATAATAAAACGTCAGGCACTTTCATCCCTCTAAACTCTGCTGGACGTGTATAGTGAGGGTGTTCAAGTAACCCCGTGGAAAAGGAGTCATGGATATGGGAATCTTCTTGTCCTAAAACGCCAGGCAGTAGTCTTACAACAGCATCAATAACCGTCATCGCAGGTAATTCTCCACCCGTTAAAACAAAATCACCGATGGAAATTTCATCTGTAACAAGATGTTGTCGTATTCGTTCATCATACCCTTCATAATGCCCACATAAGAAAACAAGTTCTTCCTCTTTAGCAAGCTCTTCTGCCTTCTTTTGAGTAAATCGTTCACCTTGAGGGCACATGAGGATAATTCGCGGTTTACGGCCTTCTGTAATCGTCTCTACCGCTTGAAACATTGGTTCCGGTTTTAATACCATCCCCGCTCCTCCACCGTAAGGATAATCATCGACTTGTTTATGTTTATTATTACTAAATTCACGAATATCCGATACGGATAATGTTACAGCTTCTTTTTCTTGAGCTTTTTTCAAAATAGATGAACCGAAAACACCTGTAAACATCTCTGGGAATAAACTTAAAACATGTATATTCATCATAAAAGCCCTTCCATAACGTGAATCGTAATCTTTTTCTCATCTACATCTATTTCTTTTACAATATCCTCAATGTACGGAATATAATGTTTTTTCCCGTTTGGTGCTTTAATCTCCCATACATCATTGGCACCAGTTTGTAAAATATCTGAAACCGTTCCGATTTTTTCTCCCTCTTCAGAGAACACTTCACAGTCCATGATTTCAAAGTAGTAATATTCATTTTCCTCTAATTCGTCATCCGCAAGTTGATCTTTCGTTACTTTTAGAAGACCTTCTTTAAATGGCTCTACAAGATTAATGTTATCGTAACCTTTAAACATTAATAATATAAAGTTTTTATGGCGACGAGAGCTTTCTACCGTAACCCACGTTGGTTTATTTTCATCTTTTTTGAATACCGCCAGTTTACTCCCTGGGGCAAACCGAACTTCTTCAAAATCTGTAGAAGAAAGAACCCGAACTTCACCACGAATTCCATGTGTATTCACGATTCTACCTACATTAAACCATTCCATAGTCATTATTCCACCCTTCAATCCGTTCTACTTCAGAATAACTGTCCCCTAATCCGCTCACATTTCTTACTTAAAGGGAACTGCCAAAACTGAAGTATTTACATGTAGTCGATTATTTTTCTATATTTATATCCTTCACTCTATCGACTTTATCATACTAAAAAGAGTAATAAAAAAGAAGGGATAGCCTAGGCTCCCTCCTATTTTATGTCCAGCTTTGGTGGTTAGCTGTTACGGTCACTTCAGTATGAACTAACCTATGCGAGTCGCATGCTAGAATCAAATCTTCAAGCACCTTCATAGCTCATCAAGCCACCTTCGCTTTTCTTTTAATCCAATATATCGACGTAAGTCTTTTTCTTATGGTGACTGCCTGCAGCTGAATAAACAATTGTACGAATTGCCTTTGCAACACGACCTTGCTTGCCTATGACTTTCCCTCTGTCTTGTGGATGGACAAAAAGTTTATAAACAATTCGACTCGAATTCTCATCCGTCTCAATACGAACTTCCTCCGGATAATCGACTAACGGTTTTACGATTGTTTCAATCAGCTTCTGCATGACGCCACCTCCGATTATTTACTGAATTTTTGGTTGTGGAATTTTTCCATAATACCTTGTTCTGAGAACAGGTTACGTACAGTATCAGATGGTTTTGCTCCATTAGCTAACCATTTAAGAGCTTTCTCTTCATCGATGTTTAATGTAGCTGGTGAAGTAAGTGGGTTGTAAGTACCAACTGTTTCAATTTGACGTCCGTCACGTGGTGAACGAGAGTCAGCTACTACGATACGATAGAAAGGAGATTTTTTAGCTCCCATACGTTTTAAACGAATTTTAACTGCCATTTTTTCTTGCACCTCCGAATAAGTTTCACACAAGATAGTATATTATCAATGTTTCTGTAGTTTGTAAAGTGTTTTTTCTTAACAGTAAAAAAAACCTTCAACTTTTTACTTAAATAATGAATCTAAACCAGGTAATTTCATCTTTTTCTTCCCTTTTCCTTGGGACATTCCTGTCATTTGTTTCATCATTTTTTTCATATCTTCAAATTGCTTCAGTAAACGGTTCACTTCTTGAATCGAAGTACCTGACCCTTGCGCAATCCGTTTTTTACGGCTTGCATTGATAATATCAGGATGTTTTTTCTCTGCAGATGTCATGGAATAAATGATTGCTTCAATTCGTCCCATTTGTTTTTCATCTACTTTAACGTTATCAAGACCTTTAATTTTATTGGCACCTGGTAACATTTTCAAAATTTCATCAAGGGGCCCCATTTTTTTCACTGCTTGAAGCTGCTCAACAAAGTCATCAAAGGTAAAGCTTTGGTTCATGAATTTCTCTTCCAATTCCTTCGCCTTTTCCATATCAACATTTGCTTGTGCTTTTTCAATTAATGAAAGAACGTCACCCATCCCTAATATACGAGAAGCCATTCGTTCTGGATGGAATGGTTCAAGGGCATCCATTTTTTCACCCATACCGACGAATTTAATCGGTTTTTCTGTTACAGCACGAATAGATAGCGCAGCACCACCGCGCGTATCACCATCAAGCTTCGTTAAAACAACGCCTGTAATTCCAATTGTTTCGTTAAAACTTTGGGCTACGTTAACGGCGTCTTGCCCAGTCATCGCATCAACAACTAAAAATACTTCATCAGGCTCTTTTAACGCTTTAATATTTTTCAATTCATCCATTAGTTCTTCATCAATATGCAAACGACCGGCCGTATCGATAATGACAACATCATGGTGTTCCTCTTTTGCTTGCTCTATCGCTTGGCGTGCAATCTCCACAGGGGAAACTTGATCGCCCAAGGCAAATACAGGAATGGAAAGTTGCTTCCCTAATGTTTGAAGTTGTTGTATGGCAGCTGGTCGATAAATATCCGCAGCTACTAATAAAGGTTTACGATTATATTTTTTTCGTAATACGTTCGCTAATTTACCAGTAGTTGTCGTTTTACCGGCACCTTGTAAACCGACCATCATAATAACTGTCGGTGGTTTTGTATTAAATTTAATTGGGCTTTGTTCGCCACCCATTAATGATGTTAACTCATCTTGAACGATTTTAATTACTTGTTGACCTGGCGTTAAGCTTTTCATCACTTCAGTGCCAACTGCACGTTCACTTACTTTTTTAACAAACTCTTTAACAACCTTTAAGTTAACGTCTGCCTCGATCAATGCAAGTCGAACTTCTCGCATCATCGCTTTAACGTCTTGTTCGGTAACGAGACCTTTACCTTTAATCTTTTGGATTGTTCCTTGGAGTCGTTCTGCTAACCCTTCAAATGCCATGTTTAGTTTAGCCTCCTAATCCGTTTCTTTTAGTTGATTAATTAATGTAAGACGATCTTCAACCGTTTTCGTTTCGTCTTTTATTGCAATTGTTAATTGCTCTAAGATTTGCTGACGTTCACCAAATTTTTCAAATAATCTTAGTTTATCTTCATATTCCTCAAGCATCGCCTCTGTACGACGGATATTATCATATACAGCTTGACGGGAAACTTTATAGCTTTCAGCAATTTCACCTAACGAAAGATCATCTAAATAATAAAGTTCCATATAACTTCTTTGTTTATCTGTTAATAATGCTTGATAAAAGTCGAAGAGAAAGTTCATGCGTGTTGTTTTTTCAATAAGCATCAAAATATCTCTCCAATCATAATTTGTCTACTGTATCATATATGTTTTCAAATATACTGTCAAGGAAATTTCCTTGTCCAAAAAGGTTTTCTATGTAGAATTTATTCGCTAGTTTTCTAACGGTAGATGTTGGCGAATACTCGCTTTACGACCATGGAATACAAAATAAACAACGATAGAAAGTAAAATCCAAATTACCGTCAAACTATACACCGAACGATAACTCATTTGCCCTAATAATAACCCATAAATATATGGCCCTACTCCAATTGCCAAATCCATAAAGATGAAAAAGGTTGAAGTTGCCGTCGCTTTCCGGTGTGAATCAGCTTCCTTAATAGCAATAGCTAAATAATTGGATTGAACTGTCCCGTAACCAATTCCGATGAAGACACTAGATAGCAAAATCATCCAACTACTATTTGCTTGACTGAGGACAAAAAAACCGACTACTAATATCGTAAGCATTGGATACGTTAATTTATTTTCCCCTAAACGGTCAAATAACCGTCCAGTAATTGGTCTTGTCAAAACTAATGCAATCGCGTACACAACAAAAAAATATGTTCCTACTGATGCATAACCAATATCGGCTGTATAAAGGGATAAAAAAGAAAGTAAACTCGAGTAACCAAGTGCTAACGTAAAAATACAAAGGGCAATCGGTAATGCTTTTTTCTCAAATACATCATTCCATGTAAAGGTTAATGATACCTTTTGATCCCCTTTTTGTTGTATTGGCGTAGCAACGGTTAAAAATATACCGATTAAATTACAAAAGGCTACTATAACTAAAATCCATATCAACATTTCAAAAGTAGCCGTTCTCATAATGATTATCCCGATAAAAGGTCCAATCGCCATCGCAATGTTCATTGCGGTTGCATAATAGCCCGTTCCTTCTCCACGACGTTCATCCGGCACTACATCGGCCATAATCGCGCCAGCTGCTGTCATTAAAAAGCCAAAGGTAAACCCATGCATTGCTCGAATGATCATGAGGAGGGAAAAGGATGAGGCGAATTGGTGGGCTAAAACCGCTATAAAGAAAAAGATTGCCGAAATAACAAGAATTTTTTTACTCCCAACTACTTCTACGATTTTCCCTGCAAATAAACGTGCAATGAGCGCCGTCAAAACATAAATCCCAACGGCTAATCCCGCTGCTCCTTGACTCATTCCAAAATTGGTAGTCACATGTAGAGTAACAGTAGCTAACAAGCTATAAAACACAATATGTGTAAAAAAATTAATACCCCATATCATAACGAAATTTTTCGTCCATAATTTTGGACGCTTCATATTGTAATCCCCCTTACGTTTCACCCAACATTATACTAAATCTTCTGTCAACAATCAGCATTACTTAAAACAAAATATTTCGGGTAAATATAAAAAGTGTAGATAAAGCAATACAACACTTTATCTACACTCAAGGTAAATTCATTTTTTAATCGTCAATTTTCTCTAATTCTTTTTCTAAACCTTCAGCAAATAACCCGTAAACATAACGTTCTGCATCAAATGGTTGAAGATCATCCATTTTTTCCCCTAGACCAACAAATTTAACTGGGATATGAAGTTTGTTACGAATCGCTAGTACGATACCACCCTTAGCTGTCCCGTCTAGTTTCGTTAATACAATACCCGTTACATTCGTCGCTTCTTTAAATGTTTGGGCTTGAACAAGGGCATTTTGTCCAGTTGTTGCATCAAGGGCTAATAACACTTCATGAGGTGCATTCGGAATTTCTCGGGAAATAACACGATGTACTTTTTCCAGCTCTTTCATTAAATTAACTTTGTTTTGTAAACGTCCCGCTGTATCACAAATTAATACATCCGCTCCACGTTTTCTAGCAGCCCCAATTGCATCATAAATAACTGCAGCTGGATCAGACCCTTCTGATTGTTTAATTACTTCACAACCAACTCGATCTCCCCAAACTTGAAGCTGATCAATAGCACCTGCACGGAATGTATCTCCTGCAGCAAGAATAACCGACTTCCCTTGGGACTTTAAACGATGGGCTAATTTACCAATCGTTGTTGTTTTACCAACACCGTTTACCCCTACAAATAAAATAACGGTTAATTCGCCATCCGGTTGTAAATTTAATTCTGCGATATCTTCCTCTCCTGCTTCGTAAATTTCAACAAGCTTCTCAGAAATAATCGCTTGAATACCTTCTGTATCTTTTATGTTTTTACGTTGTACTTCGAAACGTAATTTATCCATTAATTCCATTACTGTATCGAAGCCAACATCTGCTTGAAGTAATACTTCTTCTAATTCCTCGAAGAAGTCTTCATCTACTTTTCGGTAACGGGCAACTAAATCGTTTACTTTAGATGTAAAAGTATCACGAGTTTTAGAAAGTCCCTGTTTAAATTTTTGTGTAATAGACCATGCTGAAGGTTTTTTCTCAACTACTTCCGCTACAGGCTCGAGTTCATTTTCACGATTCGTATCAGATTGAGCTTTGTTTTCAGCCTCTTCAATTTCCTCGATTACTTCATCTACTATTTCTTCAACCGATTTTATTTGTTCACCCTCTTCAATTAACAGGGATGAATCATCGGATTTAACTTCTACCTCGGAATTTTCCAACTCTTGTTGAACTTTTTCTTCTTCGGTATTTCCAATAAGTTTTTCCTTCAATCGTTTAAAAAAGCTCATTTTCTTCCGCTCCTTTGTCCTACAATACAGCTTCCTCTTCAAGTTTTACTGAAACAAGTTTTGATACACCGGACTCTTGCATCGTAATACCATACAATACATCTGCCCCTTCCATCGTCCCTTTCCGATGGGTTATGACGATAAATTGTGTATCACTACTTAATTTTCGTAAATATTCACTATAACGTTGTACATTTGCCTCATCCAGCGCTGCCTCAACCTCATCGAGGATAACAAATGGAACTGGACGAGTGTTTAAAATAGCGAACAATAGCGCAATCGCCGTTAACGCCCTTTCCCCACCGGATAAAAGACTTAAATTTTGAAGTTTTTTCCCTGGTGGTTGTGCAACGATTTCGATTCCAGTTTCAAGTAAATTTTCAGGATCCAATAATACTAGATCTGCTTGTCCACCACCAAAAAGTTCTCGGAATACGTGTCTAAATTGAGTTTGAATCATTGTGAACGACTCTCTAAAACGAATAGACATTTCCTCATCCATTTCTCGAATCGCTTCATGCAATGTCTCTTGAGCTTCTAATAAATCATTACGTTGTTCTGATAAAAACGTATGACGTTCTAAAACTCTTTCATATTCTTCGATGGCTGTTAAATTTACCGGACCTAATTCTTCGATTGATTGCTTTAACAATTTTACTTTTCGACGTACTTGATCAACGTTTTCAAGTTCAATTGCATGTTGCTGAGCTTCTTCAAAATCAAGCTCATACTGTTCTTCCAACAATGTATGTAAACGATTGATTTCAAATTCTACTCTACTTCGTTTTACTTCAACTGCTCGTAAACTTTCTAAGTAACCTTTATGAAGTCTTTGCAGCTCTTTTAGTTGTTCTTCTAGTCGAGATAAAGTTTGTTGATGCCCTAAACGTAATCCACGATTTTTTTGGATTTCTTTTGTTAACAAATCCTTTTTAATCGACCATTGTTGAACAGTTGCTTCTATTTCCTCTTCAGAAGGACCGTTTACCTCGTCGTTTTGAATCCATTGAATTTCTTGCGTAATGGAAGTTACTTGTTCCTTCGCTTTAGAACGTTGCAGGGCGAGTTCAGCAGTCGCAATTTGAAGCTGACTTAACTGTTCTTGTACAACGGCAAGTTCAGAACGTTTTTGGGCCGACGTTTCTCGAAGAACATCCTTTTCTGTTTCCACTTGAGATTTTAACTGGGTAAGTTGATCAACGGTTTGATTCACTTCCTCCAGTTCCGTTTTCAGCTGTTCAAGCCGCTCCATCGCCTCTTCTTTTTGTTGTAGAAGTGTCGATTTTCTAGTCGTCATAGAAGTTTGTTCTGAAGAAGCAACATTTACTGTTGCCTTCAATGATCTTTCTTCCACTTCAATTGCGTGTAACTTTGCCTTTTGCTCGATTTCCTCGCTACGTAGGGCATCACCTTCCAGCTTCAATTCTTCTAATTTTTCCCGTAAAACCGTTAACGTCTCTTTTTCAACTGAAACAGATTTTTCTGCTTGCATAATGGAATTTTCCATTTGTTCAAGCTTCACTGTTAATTGATCAAGTTCAGCTTTTCGGGTAAACAATGAAGATTGCTGCTTGGAAGCACCACCAGTTAACGAACCACCAGCATTGACAATATCCCCATCAAGGGTTACAACTCTATATCTAAAGCCACAACTTCTTGCAATTTGACTAGCCCCTTCTAGATTCGAGGCGACAATTACATTTCCAAGTAGATTTTCTACAATGGAGCGATTAGATTCATCGAACTCGACTAGTTCATAAGCAAGACTGACGAAGGATGGATGATCAAGTGCTGATGCATATTGCGTATGCTGAAGTTTACGGGATTTCATTACCGTTTTCGGTAAAAAAGTTGCCCTTCCTGCTCGTTTTGCTTTTAACCAACCGATCGCTTTTTGAGCATGTTGCTCCGTTTCTGTGACGATATGTTGGGATGCTGCTCCTAAAGCTGTTTCAATCGCTTTTGAATATTTTGCGTCAACATGAACTAATTCTGCTACAGCACCTTCAATACCGCTTAGTTCTCCCCGTTCACGGGCTAACAAAATTTCCTTAACCCCTTGGAAGAAACCAGAAAAGTCTGCTTCAAGCTCTGCTAATGTTTCTTTTCTTGCTTTTAACTGTTGCTGATGTTGATAAGCTTGATATAACAATTGTTGCTTTTCTTCAAAGGATGATGAAGTGCTCTTCAATTTTTGTTGCATTACTTCATATTGTTCAAGCTTTTCTTTCAGTTTGTGCTCTAAATTTTGAACGATGGATTGAAGCTCCTGTCTTTGGGCAGTTACTTGTTCTAGTTTTTTAGCCATTTCTGCAGAACGATCATTCATCCGTTCAGCTGTTTCCAGCTGTTGTGTTAATTGCTGTTCAATATGCTTTAATTCATTTTTAACTGTAGCTTCTTCATTCAATAAATCAATGTATTTATCCTTTGATTGTTCAATTTCTTTTTCAATTTCTACTGCAGAAGAATTTAGCGTTAACTCTAATTGCTTAATTTCACTTTTTAGCTTTTGGACTTCCTTTTGCTTTTCAGCAAATTGTAATTTTTTCTCTTCTTCACTTACTGCTAATTCTTTCTCTTCGTTTTTAGCTTGTTGTAATGCTTGTTCCAATTGGGATAGTTGTTTTAATACATTGGATCGCTTTTCCTTTGTGAGGGCTTTCCGACCTTCCCAACGTTCTACCTCTGAGCTAGCTTCCACTAGTTGTTCTTGGGCACTGTCTAAAACTGTATCGATATCTTTTAATTTTCCACGGATATCATCAATCTGCCCTTCGTAATTAGCAATTTCTAAAGCATGTTGTTGTTCCGTCGATTGTAATTGTTTATGTTCTTCATTGATTTGCTCTAAATCTTTCCCATTATTCAATAAATCGTGGACCGTTAAAGCTATGTCGGACTCCCTTAATTCTTCCGTCATCCGTACATAGTCATTGGCAGCAGATGCTTGCATTTGTAATGGTTCAAGACGACCATCTAATTCATGGAGAATATCTAATACCCGATGTAAGTTTTCATCGGTTTCCACTAATTTAT
Organism: Lysinibacillus halotolerans; assembly: GCF_003711845.1. Taxonomy (GTDB): domain Bacteria; phylum Bacillota; class Bacilli; order Bacillales_A; family Planococcaceae; genus Ureibacillus; species Ureibacillus halotolerans. The sequence goes on along the minus strand of NZ_RHLQ01000001.1, from coordinate 95,854 downwards.
GTTCTGCTTTTTTCTTACGAATTTTATATTTTAAAACTCCTGCTGCTTCTTCAAAAATCGTTCTTCGATCATCTGGTCGGCTATTTAATATTTCATCGACTCGTCCTTGAGAAATAATCGAAAATGCTTCTTTCCCAAGTCCCGAATCCATAAACAAGTCCGTAATATCCTTCAGGCGACATTGCTGATTGTTCAGCAAATATTCGCTATCACCTGAACGATACACACGTCTCGTTACACTAATTTCCGAATATGGTGTTGCTACTTGCTCATCTTCATTATTTAATACAAGGGTTACTTCAGCAAAATTGAGTGGTTTCCTTGATTGACTACCTGCAAAGATAACATCTTCCATTTTCGCACCACGTAAACTTTTTGCCGATTGTTCTCCTAATACCCATCGAATGGCATCGGTTACATTACTTTTGCCACTTCCATTCGGACCAACTACCGCTGTAACACCTGGTACGAAATCAATACCAATACGATCAGCAAACGATTTAAAGCCTATTACTTCAAGTCGTTTAAGGAACATACTACTCCTCCTTAAAACTAGACTGATTTAATGCAACCATCGCATTTTGCGCCGCTTGTTGTTCAGCCTCTTTCTTCGATTTCCCACGTCCTATTCCTAGTTCTTTGTCGTTTAATAAAACGCGCGAAACAAAGGTACGGTTATGTGCTGGTCCTTTTTCATCGACAATTTCATAATGCAATACACCATTGTTTGATTGTTGAACCATTTCTTGCAATTGACTTTTGAAATCCATCACATGCGAAAAAGCACCGACTTCTACTTTTGGGAACACGATTCGTTCTAAAAATGCTACAACGATTTCTAACCCTTGATCTAAATAAAGAGCACCAATGAAGGATTCAAAAACATCCGCTAAAAGGGCAGGACGTTCACGACCACCTGTAAGCTCTTCCCCTTTCCCTAAAAGAACATATTTACCGAAATTTAATTCGTTGGCAAAAATAACAAGGGACGGCTCACATACGATCGATGCCCGTAATTTTGTTAACTCTCCCTCACTCATATGGGGATATCGCTCAAAAAGGTATTTAGATACAGAAAGTTCAAGAACAGCGTCTCCTAAAAATTCTAGTCTTTCGTTGTCTGTAAATAATTTGCGACGATGCTCATTCACATAAGATGAATGGATAAATGCTTGATAAAGTAAACTTTTGTTTCGAAAATAAATATTTAATTCCTCTTGTAAATATTCAAATTGATGTCTTACCTTTTCAGGTAATACCCCAACTTTTTGATGATTCCCTTTTTTTCTTATTGTCATGAACAATCTGCCTTCCTAATAGATTCTACCGTTTAGTTTACCTTGTTCAGTGATAGAAATTCAACTTTTCTTTGTATAATCAGTAAACTAATATAAAAAGAGGCACAAATTAACGCTTTACTTAGAATGCGAAATGTGTGCCTCTTTAAATTTTTAGCTTATTTTACTTTCAATGTAACTGATAGCATCGCCAACAGTTCCAATTTTTTCAGCATCATCATCTGAAATTTCCATATCAAACTCATCTTCAAGTTCCATTACTAATTCAACAACGTCTAATGAGTCTGCACCTAAATCCTCACGGAAAGAAGCTTCTAATTTCACTTCGCTTTCGTCAACGCCTAAACGGTCAACGACTACTTTTGTAACACGTTCTAATACTGTAGCCAAGTCGGTCACCTCCCCTCAAATAGTATATTCGAAATAGCTAATTTATCGCAAATGGATAAATTCGATATTTTCGTTATACAAATTTAAAAGTTTATATGAAGTTATTCATACAATCAACAATAAATTGTAAAGAAGTAAACTATTAATTACTTTCGTATTAATAATATTTTACTAACTTCAGTTTTTTATTACATATACATTCCACCGTCAATATGAAGAGTTTGACCTGTCATATAACTTGCATCATTAGAAGCTAAGAATACAACCGCCTTCGCGATGTCTTCTGGTTGTCCTAATTTAGCTAATGGAATTTGATTTAACATTGAGCTTTTAATGTCTTCTGGCAATTCATCAGTCATTTCCGTTGTAATAAAGCCTGGAGCAATGGCGTTTACTAAAATGTTACGGGATGCTAATTCTCTCGCCGTTGTTTTTGTTAACCCGATAACACCAGCTTTTGCAGCAACGTAGTTTGCTTGACCGGCATTACCCATTACACCTACGATGGATGAAATATTAATGATACGACCTGAGCGTTGTTTCATCATTTGACGAGTAACAGCTTTTGTACAAAGGAATACGCCTTTTAAGTTCGTATTCATTACTTCATCCCACTCTTCTTCTTTCATACGCATAAGTAGGTTATCTCTCGTTATACCAGCGTTATTTACTAAAACGTCAATGGAACCAAATTGTTCAATTGCAGCCGACATTAAATTTTGTACAGACTCAGTATCTGAAACATTCGCTTGTACTGCAATAGCTTTTGTACCAAGTTGTTCGATTTCATTTACTACTTCCTGTGCTTTTTGTTCACTTCCACTATAGTTTACAACTACATTCGCACCTTCAGAAGCAAGTTGCAATGCGATTGCACGTCCAATTCCACGGGAAGCACCTGTTACTACTGCCGTTTTTCCTACTAGTTTACCCAATTAGCTCTCCTCCAATAGCTTCCACTACTTCGTTAAAAGAAGCTTCATCATAAACACAATATGTTTTAACTGAGCGATCTATTTTTTTCACTAAACCTGATAATACTTTACCTGGTCCACATTCGATAAAAATAGAAACTCCTTGTTCAATCATATATTTAACGGAATTTTCCCACTGTACCGGAGAATATACTTGTTCAACTAATTCATGTTGGATTGAAGAAACATCTTTCAACTCTTGTGCCCATACATTTCCTACAACAGGAATTTGAGGGTCAGTTAGTTGAACATTTTTTAATTCTTCTCCTAATTTTTCGGAAGCACCGCGCATCAACTCTGAATGGAATGGACCACTTACTACTAATGGAATAGCACGTTTTGCACCAGCTTCTTTTGCTGCTACACAAGCTTTTTCCACCCCATCTTTAGTGCCAGAAATTACAATTTGACCAGGACAATTTAAATTAGCAAGCTGTACTGGATCACCTTCGCTAGTAATTTTGTCGCAAACTTCCTTTAAAGGTTCTGCCGCTAAACCTAAAATCGCCGCCATCGCACCTTGACCAGCAGGAACTGCTTCATTCATATATAGTCCACGTTTATGAACGATTTGAACAGCGTCTTCAAAGGAAATGGCTCCAGAAATCACTAATGATCCATATTCACCTAGAGAGTGACCAGCTGTGTAATCTGGTTGAATACCTGCATCCATTAATTTTTTTGCAACCATCACACCAGTTGTTAATAAAGCTGGTTGTGCGTTATAAGTCAATGTTAATTCCTCTACCGGACCATTTAACATTAATTTGGATAACTCAAATTGTAAAACTTTATCTGCTTGATCGTAATACGCTTTACTCTCTTCACTATTTTGAACAAACTCCTGTCCCATCCCTACTTGTTGAGAGCCTTGTCCTGGAAAAATAAAAGCTATTTTCGTCATGTTAATCCCCTTTTCTAACATCCCTTTTGTTATTACTTTTGGCTTTCCGCAATTGTCTCTTTAATAACTTCCGTAACATGGTGTTCCACCATAATTGAAGCTTGACGAATAGCGCTATAGATTGCCCTTGCATCGGAAGAACCGTGGGCTTTAATGACTGGTGCTTGTAACCCAAAGAGCGCTGCGCCGCCATACTCTGAATAATCTAATTTACCTTTTAAGTTTTTCAATTCATTTTTCATGAGCAATGCACTGATTTTCGTTTTTCCTGAAGACATGAATGCTTCTTTTAACATCGTCATCATTGCACCAGCTGTACCTTCGATGGATTTTAAAACCATATTCCCTGTGAAACCATCTGTTACAACGACATCGGCCACATTATTTAATAAATCACGCGCTTCCACATTGCCGATAAAATGAATGTTGGATTCTTTTAATAAAGTGAACGCTTGTTTCGTTAAGTCATTCCCCTTTTTATCTTCTGTTCCGATATTTAATAATCCTACTCGAGGATTGTCGATACCTCTTACTTTTTTTGCATAAACATAGCCCATAATGGCGTATTGTAAAATATTTTCTGGTTTTGCATCGGCGTTTGCACCTAAATCTAGCATTAAAAATCCTTGGCCATCAATTGTCGGTAAAGTTGTCGCTAATGCCGGACGAGCTACCCCTTCAATACGACCGACTTTAAATAAGCCACCTGCCATTAAAGCACCGGTATTGCCTGCCGATAAACAAGCGTCCGCACGTTTCTCAGTGACCGCTTCTAAAATTTTCGCCATAGAAGAATCCTTTTTACGACGTACAGCCCGAGCTGGGTCATCATCTCCTTCGACAACTTCTTCACAGTGGATTACTTGTAAACGCTCATGTTGTTTTAAATACGGTTGCAACTCTTGTTGTTTCCCGTATAGTTGAATTTCAATATTTGGAAAGTCTTCTAATGCTAACAATACACCTTCAACGATTGACTTCGGTGCATGATCGCCACCCATACCATCAATTGCTATTTTCATTTTGGTCACCTAAACCTTTCGTGCGATACATCTCAAATTCACCTTTAAAAACAGTTTCATTATTTACAGTTGATACAACATCTATATATGTACGATTTTTTTGATCGTCTTGGCCGCGTACTGTTGCTTTCGTTATCACACGGTCACCTGCTTTCACAGGTTTTACAAAGATGACATTTGATTTTACAGTCAATGCCAGTTCATCATTAATTACCGCAACCGCTAACGAGTTTGCTTGTGCAAATAAATGATGTCCCCTCGCAATGCCATTACGTTGGAAAACATGCTCCTCTTTCACATCAAAAATAGATAGGGCACGTTGATCTAATTCAATATCAATAATTTCTCCAATTACTTCATCAATTGGTAGAGCCTTTACTTCGTTCTCATAATTTTTAGCAGCTACGTCTTTTATACGTTCACGCAATTCAGGAATAGAAAGTTCCATCCTATCTAGACGTATGGTTTGAACGCTGACTCCAAACTCGGAAGCTAACTGTTCATCGGTGACGAATGGGTTCTGTTCAATTGTTTCCGTTAGTAGTCGTTGACGTTCTTTTTTTGTTCGCTTCAATCCCTCGTCACCTACTTCTAATTTTTTTAGCACTTGGTACTAATACCAGTATACATTTCAAAAAAAAAGAACGCAACAAAAAATGTTACGTTCATAAAAAAGCATTTATTTAGTCAATTCGTTCTCCCGTTAAAACTCCGGATTCCTCTAACATTTCACGCAAATAACGATATTCCGCATCTTGCCAAAACTGCTCATCATAAATAAGCTTTGCAGCATCCTGCCTTGCTACTTCTAACGTTCGATAATCATGGACTAAATCAGCCATTTTAAAATCTGGCAATCCACTCTGTTTCTTTCCAAAGAAATCTCCTGGTCCCCGCAATTCCAAGTCCTTTTCAGCAAGTTTAAAACCATCGTTTGTTTGGGTCATGGACAACATTCGCTCTTTCCCTTCATCTGTTTTCGGGTCTGCGAGCAAAATACAATAGGACTGATGCTGGCCACGCCCAACCCGGCCGCGTAATTGATGAAGCTGAGACAATCCAAATCGGTCGGCATCATAAATAGCCATAAAAGTAGCGTTTGGAACATTTACCCCTACTTCCACGACGGTTGTAGAAACAAGTACATCGATCTTACCTTCTGTAAATGCTCGCATCACTTCATCCTTTTCTTCTGAAAGAAGTCTGCCGTGCATTAAACCTACATTATAGCGACCATTAAAAATCGTCGCCAATTGTTCATATACTTCCACTGCATTTTGAACGTCCAATTTCTCCGATTCTTCAATAAGGGGACAGATTACATAGGCTTGTCTTCCCTGTCGTATTTCTAATTCCATTTTTGAAATGACAGCATTTAATTGTTCTTTCTTCAACCAATGGGTCTCGATTTCTTTACGTCCAGCTGGTAATTCATCGATTATCGAAACGTCCATTTCACCGAATGCAGTAATTGCTAACGTTCTTGGGATTGGAGTTGCAGTCATAAAAAGTACGTCGGGATTCATCCCTTTGTCTCTAAGAATTCTACGCTGTTCTACTCCGAACCGATGTTGCTCATCGGTAATGACAAATCCAAGATTAGAAAAAATAACATCCGGTTGTATTAACGCATGGGTCCCTATTAAAATATTAATTTCTCCATTTTGTAATTGTTCTAATAAAAGCCGTCTTTCTTTCGTTTTAGTAGAACCTGAAAGCAGTGCAATTTTCACCCCAATCGGTTCAAACAACGATTGTAAAGACTTAGCATGTTGTTCAGCTAAAATTTCTGTAGGTGCCATTAAAGCTCCTTGATAGCCCGCTGTAACGGCAGCATAAAGACAAATGGCAGCAACAATCGTCTTACCAGAACCAACATCCCCTTGTAATAGACGATTCATACGATGGGGCTCTTTTAAATCTTTACAAATTTCATTTACGACTCTTTTTTGAGCATTCGTAAGCTCAAATGGAATCCTTTGTATAAATTGACGCACTTTTTGTAAATCATAGGCAATGGCAATGCCCTTTTCATTTTCTTTCCTTGCCTTACGCAAAGATTGAATACGTAATTGGAAATGCAACAGTTCCTCATATACAAAACGTCTTCTAGCCTGTTTCGCCTGGTTTGCATCTTTCGGGAAATGAACTCCTTCCAAAGCATCTAAAATCGGGAGCAACTGATATTGCTCCAAAAGATGCTTCGGAAGTGTTTCATCCATGTCGCCACCGATTACATCTAACGCTTGTCGCATATATTTACGAAACTTATTTTGGTGAATGGATCCCTTTAAACTGTATACCGGTTCAAAATCTGCATTATCGGTTTTCGGGCCAAATTTGATGGATGTACCATTGATGACCTGTCTTCCTCTATCCCATTTCCCTGATACGGTTACGATTGTACCTGGCGTTAATTTTGTTTTTAAATAATTTTGATTAAAAAAAACAACTTTTACGAGATGTCTTCCTGCTAAAACGGTTACTTGAATTCGTGACTTATTTTTCCCTAAATAAAGGACAGAAGGGACACTTTCTACCCTTGCTTCAATGGTTACTTTCTCATTGTGAGGTGTTGTAGCCAAATCCTTCAAACGATAATCTTCATGTCGATATGGAAATGTCCAAATTAAATCTTCTATCGTATAAATTCCCATATCACCGAGGTGATCAGCCGTTTCTTTCCCAATTCCTTTTAAAGCTATAACCGGATCAGTAATACTAGTCAACTTTTACCGCGCTCCCAAAGATTTTCGCAGCAAGAGCCTGACCAGTAGGCGTTGCAGCTAAACCACCACGGGCTGTTTCTTTTAAGCTCGGGTGCATCGTTTGACCGATTCTAAACATCGCTCCAATTACTTCATCACAAGGAATCCGACTTGTTATCCCAGCAAGTGCCATATCAGCGGCAACCATTGCGTTGGCAGCACCCATCGCATTACGTTTTACACACGGCACTTCAACGAGTCCTGCAACGGGGTCACAAACTAATCCAAGCATGTTTTTCAACGTAATAGCAAAGGCTTCTGCACTTTGAGCTGGTGTTCCACCCGCCATTTCTACAATAGCAGCAGCTGCCATCCCTGCAGCAGAACCGACTTCAGCTTGGCAGCCTCCAGCTGCACCAGAAATAAAAGCGTTGTTCGCTACAACAAATCCAAAAGCACCAGAAGTAAATAAAAAGCGAATCATTTGCTCTCTGCTAGGATTCAATTTATTTTTCACGGCAAATAGAGTTCCCGGAACAACTCCAGCTGATCCCGCAGTTGGTGTTGCACAAATTGTTCCCATAGCAGCATTGACTTCATTTGTGGCAACCGCTTTACTTACTGCATCTAACAGTAAGTCTCCAGATAAACTTTTACCTGATGATATATATTTTTGTAGTAATACAGCATCTCCACCTGTTAAACCAGATACGGATTGAACACCATTTAACCCCCGTTCAACCGCCTGCTCCATTACAACTAAGTTTTTATCCATTTGTTCAAAAATGGCTTCCCTTGAACGTCCACTCATGTTCATTTCTTGTTCAATCATAATATCAGAGATGAGCTTATTTTCTTTATCCGCAAGTTCAACCAATTCTCGTACGTTTCGAAATAATACGTCCATCTAGCTCACTCCTAATTGTTAATTTTAGATACTTTCGTAATGTTTGGTATCATTGAAATTTGTTGTATGATGCGATCATCAACATTTTGGTCCACTTCGATGACCATTAATGCGGTTAAACCACGCTCAATTCGCGATACTTCCATATGACCGATGTTGACATGATGCATTGCCAAACAATTGGCAACGTTTGCAATACAACCGGCACGGTCGTCATGAACAACTAGTAAAGCCGGCATACCCCCCGTTAAACGTAGCTTAAATCCATTTACTTCACTGATTTCAATTTTTCCGCCACCGATAGAAATTCCTTCAACCGACAACTCATCTATTTCATCCCCTAAAACAATGCGTGCCGTATTCGGATGCTCCTTATTAGCCGTCTCTGGAATAATTTCAAATTCTAACCCCGCTTCTTTTGCAAGCTCAAAGGACGTTTTAATACGTTCATCAAAAGTATCAAAATCCAGCAATCCACCTACAATCGCTACGTCCGTTCCATGTCCTTTATACGTCTCTGCAAAAGAGCCATATAGATGAATTTTTGCCCATTTAGGTTTTCGACCAAATAAATCTCTCGCCACTCGTCCGATGCGTGCTGCACCAGCCGTATGAGAAGATGAAGGGCCAATCATAACCGGTCCTATGATGTCAAATACAGATGTGAATTTCAACCTATCTCCCCCTTAAACGATTATTCTATTCCAGATTCATAGAAAATCATTTCGATAATGTCTTTTAATTTAAGCCTAGTTTATCATGAACATTCTATGACATTCAAAATAAATAGTTTTCTAAAAATTTGTACACCCACGGTTGTCTTTATAAAAAATATAGCCTTCCCTATAATTTATGAGAAGGCTATCAAGATGGATTATTCGATTGATAAAATAAACGGATATAAGGATTGTTTTCCCTCTACAATTTCTACTTCAGCATCTGGATAATGACTTTCGATAAAGCTTGAAAGTTCATTCGCTTGCTCTGCTGTTGCATCTTCTCCGTATAAAATAGTAATAATTTCTGAATCTTCATCAACTAATTCAGAAACGACCTTTTTTGCTGCCTCTAACATTTTAGGCGTTGATAAAATGATTTTTCCTTCTGCTAAAGCCATATAATCATCTTTGCGAATTTCGACACCATCAATGGAAGTATCACGTACCGCAAAAGTTACCTGGCCAGTCTTCACATGGGAAAACGCCTCAGTCATTCCTTCTTTATTATCTTCTACGGAAGCTTCAGGATTAAAGGCTAAAATAGCAGCCATTCCTTGAGGAATTGTTTTCGTCGGTACGACTGCAGCTTCTATATCTAATAATTCTACAGCCTGCTCAGCAGCCATTAAAATATTTTTGTTATTCGGTAAAATTAATACACGTTCAGCTTCAATTTCTTTCACCGCTTTAACAATATCTTCTGTAGAAGGGTTCATCGTTTGTCCACCTTCTATAACATAAGAAGCGCCGATGCTGCGTAAAAGATTCGCTATTCCTTCACCCATGGCAATCGTTACAACCGCATATGGATGTTTTTCTTTTTTCTTTGCTGGAACCACTGCTGAATCGGAATGGTCATTGACAATAGCAGAATGTTGCTCTCGCATGTTATCTACTTTAATTTTAATTAAGCTACCATATTTTTGACCTGCAGAAAGTACAGCTCCCGGTGTTTCAGAGTGAATATGTACCTTTGCAATTTCGTCATCGGAAACAACTAGTAAAGAATCTCCCATGACATTTAACTCTTCACGGAACTTCATTTCATCAAACGGCTCTTTATCTTTTTCTAATCGAACCATAATTTCAGTACAATAGCCAAAAACAATCTCTTCCGTACTCATAAAATCTTGTGCCCGGTGATGTTCAGCACTAATTAAATCATCAAGGGATGCATCGTTACGTTCTGGAAGCGCTTCACCTTTTAGAGATGCAAGAAAGCCTTCATAAACGAAAAGTAAACCTTGTCCACCACTATCTACTACACCAACTTCTTTTAAAACCGGCAGTAAGTCAGGGGTACGATCCAATGATTTTTTCCCTTCAGCAACTAATGCTTCCACCACTTTAATAATATCAGTTTCCGTTTCTGCAACTTCTACTGCTTTTGCAGCAGCTTCACGGGCAACGGTTAAAATTGTACCTTCTACAGGTTTCATTACAGCTTTATAGGCCGTATCAACACCCGCTTGAAACGCATTTGCTAAGCGATAGGCATCAATTTCTTCTTCTTTTTCTATCGCTTTTCCGAATCCACGGAATAACTGGGACAAAATAACCCCCGAATTTCCTCGGGCTCCCATTAATAATCCTTTTGATAAGCTCTGGGCAGTTTTCCCAATATGTTTTTGTGCATTTACTTCTGTTTCTTTAGCACCAGATGTCATGGACAAATTCATATTCGTACCAGTATCTCCATCGGGAACTGGAAAAACATTTAACGAGTCAACATAACTTGCATTTTGTGATAGGTGATGGGCACCCATCTGCACCATTTCGGCAAATTTGATTCCGTCTAGTGACTTCATCCGATTTAAATCCTCCTCTTACACATTCATAACACGAACGCCTTGAACAAAAATGTTAACTGATTTAACGCTCATACCTAATGTTTTATTTACTGTGTATTTTACTTTTGATTGAACTTGATAGGCTACTTCAGAAATTTTCGTTCCATAACTAACTATAATATACATGTCAATATGAAGGTCTTGTCCTTCTTGACGAATAATAACGCCTTTAGTAAAGTTTTCTTTTCGTAAAATATCTGTTAAACCATCTCGAATTTGGTGTTTTGATGCCATACCAACAATACCGTAGCATTCAATTGCAGCTCCACCAGCTATTTGTGCAATTACATCATTTGAAATATCAATTTGTCCGAAATCATTATTAATTTCTACTGACATAAATTTGCCCCCTTGGCTCTTTTTGACTAATCTATATTGTACTACACAAAAATTCATTATAAAAGAAAACGTTAGCATCCGTCTACTTAATTACTGGAATCCGTCGATTTCCCTTCTATTCCAATATGCTTTATGTATACTATGATAGTGCTTTTATATAGCATTTCCATTTTCTCCGACTTTTTTCTAACTGTAAAGGATTTTTTCTTGAAAGGTTATGTGAAATAGGTTGCAACGATTTGTTGTCTATGTTAAATTATTATAGTATGTGAAATAAAGAACTGAAAAACAATCTTTCAGATTCATCTGTAAGGAGGGAATATACATGCCTAAACAATGTGTAGTAACTGGTCGTAAAACTCGTTCAGGCAACAACCGTTCACACGCTATGAACGCTAACAAACGTACTTGGGGTGCAAACTTACAAAAAGTTCGTATTCTAGTGAATGGTAAACCAAAACGTGTATGGGTATCTGCTCGTGCTCTTAAATCTGGTAAAGTTGAACGCGTATAATCAACTTCCATCATTGAAAACATCGGTTTTTACAAATTATGTAAAAGTCGATGTTTTTTTATGTACTAGAAAAAACTATATTAAAAAAGAACTGCCCTATCAATTTTAGAGGACAGTTCCTTCTTTTTTACTGAAAGTATTCCCAAATGCATTTGTTTTAATTTATAGGCGTTTTGGAAAATCAAATAAGTAATGAAATAAAAATTATTCCTTTTTCTTCTTCTTCCCGCCGCCTGTAAATAAATTAATGCAACTACGTGTAAGGCTACTAACAATTTTCGGCAATTGAAATGTATAAACTCTCAAACGCTGGCCTCCTTTTTAATCACTGCTTCTTATCATTAAACATATGCCTGATGAAAAAGAGATATACCCAAGCTCAGAAATCAATTCATTACTAGTAAAGCGAGATGTACCAATTTCAATTGTTTCATTTGTAGTCTCGTATTTTACACCACGTAATGTCACATTTTCTACTTCCTTTTCATAAGCAAAAAATGAAATATATCGATACTTTTCATCTCGTAATATAGTATGTTTGCCAGGCAATAGTATGCAAATTTCGTTATGGGAGTTTATAATTTTTATTTTTGTTTTTTGATTTAACATTTGAAAGCGATACATGGAACGAATGGCTGCCTCAAAATGATCTAAACGTCCACCTGTTACACCCGTTAAATAGATTTCTGACGGGTCGTATTTCATTGCCTTTAATAAAGCTAAATCGGTGTCCGTTTCATCTTTCTCAGCTTGAACTTTTTCAACGTTTTCAACGAGTGTAGATACTTTGATCCATTCTTCTTCTGATAACGAATCAAAATCTCCGACAATTTCCTTTGGCATAATTCCTTCTTCAATTAAATAAAGAGACCCTCTGTCAGCACCAATAAATATGACATCTTTTAATTGAAACGGTTTAAAAGAACATAGCTCCTGCTTCGGTCCACTAGAACAAATTACAACAGTTGTCATACTATTGAACAACGGCCTCGCCAGCTAATTTAATCTCTTGCAAAGCCTTCGTGCGATCTTCTTTGTTAAATATTGCTGAACCTGCCACAATCATCGTTGCTCCTGCTTTAGCACAAGGTACAACCGTTTCTGCCGTAATTCCACCATCAACTTCAATTTCAATGTTTAATCCACGTTCTTTAATGATTTTAAATAATGCCTCAATTTTTGGAACGACTGAAGAAATAAACTTTTGACCACCAAATCCAGGATTAACGGTCATAAATAATACAAAATCAATATCCTCCAAAATATGTTGAATCGATTCGATTGGTGTATGAGGATTTAATACAACGCCCGGTTTCACATTAAAGGATCGAATCAATTGAATCGTGCGATGCAAATGTCGACATGCTTCCACATGTATTGAGATATAATCAGCACCAGCTTTCGCAAATTGTTCGATATAACTTTCTGGGTTTTCAATCATTAAATGAACATCAAGAGGTAAGTTCGTAATCGGACGTAAAGCTTCCACAACGATAGGACCCATTGTAATATTCGGAACAAAATGGCCGTCCATTACATCGATATGAATGAGTTCAGCTCCTGCCTTTTCTACTTCTTTTACGTCTTGTCCTAATTTTGCAAAATCGGCTGCAAGAATGGATGGTGCAATTTTAATCATCATTAGTACCTCGGCTTTCGATCAAGTATTTCTTGTAAAAATTGTTGATAATGTTCATAGCGGTAAGAAGGAACTTCTTCCCTTTCTAGCGCTCCCTTTACAGCACATTTCGGCTCTTTTATATGCAAGCAACCTCTAAACTTACATCCTTCACTAAGCCGCTCAAATTCAGGGAAACAAGAAGTTAACTCTTCTTTTTCAATTGTATCAAAATCAAAGGAGCTAAAACCAGGTGTATCAGCTAATAACCCACCACAAACTTCAATTAGCTCTACATGGCGGGTTGTATGTTTTCCTCGACCAAGACTGTGGGAAATATCACTTGTTTGTAACTTTAATTCTGGTAATAACGTATTTAGCAAAGTAGATTTACCAACTCCAGATTGACCGGCTAAAACAGAAGTTTTCCCTTCTAAAACCGGTTGCAATCGTTCAAGTAAAGTTTTGTCATTTTTATAAGTTTCAATGATTTCATATCCAATGGATTTGTAATCATCGATATATTTTGTTAACTTAACCCGTTCTTCTTCATCCAATAAATCCATTTTTGTCAAACAAATAATTGGATTTACACGGAATGATTCCAGTACAACTAAAAATCGATCCAATAATATCGTATTAAAATCTGGTTCTTTTACTGAAAAAACTAAAATTGCTTGATCAACGTTAGCAATAGGGGGGCGTACTAATTCGTTCATTCTCGGATGAATTTTCATTATGTAGCCATCCGATTCCCCTTCTTTTGTATAATCGACAAAGTCGCCGACAAGCGGTGATTCCCCTCGATTTCGGAAAACACCGCGCCCTCGGCATTGAATTAACTCACCGTTTTGGTAAACATAATAATAACCGCTTAACGCTTTACGGATTTGGCCTTCAGCCATTTTTTCACTCCTTATTCTGCCCTATCATAGGGTATTGTCTCTTCTGCAATGTTAGTGGAATCACGTTCAATTCGATAGGCCGCTGTTTCTCCCTCAGCAATTTCTAATTGAATTCGATAATTCGTATCCTCCGTTATCGTGAATTCGTCATAAGGCTCCACCATCGAATGGGTCTTGTCTTCAATGAAAATTCGAACTGATTGTATTTCACCTAATTGAAACGGTTCGTAAGGAATTACAATATCTTTATAATACATTTTTACTTGTTTTTCAGCAGGACCTTTAGAAAGAACGACTTCAATTGTTCCGCCTTCTTCTAAACTTGAATTCGCCTTTGGATTTTGGGAAATTACTTCACCAGCGGGAACCGTATCAGAGTTTTCTTCACTATCTATTTCAACATTAAAGCCTGAGCTTTTTTCATACTCTTCTAATTCCGCCTCATCATACCCTGTTAAGTCTGAAACAGTTACTTCATTTTTTCCTTGACTTACTTTTAAAATAATTGTCGTTTCACTCGGAACAACCTCTTCTCCAGCAGAAGGCTGTTGTTCAACAATTGTACCTTCCGGCTCATCCGAATAGACTTGTTGAATATCAAAATCTTGATAATCGCTATTCTCTAAAATTGAAGTGACTTGATTAATTTGTTTTCCAACATAATCATCCACTTCAATTTTTTCATTACCTAAGCTAACAACTAATTCGATTTCTGTCCCTTCAAGACGGCTTAAACCAGCCTTCGGATTCGTTTTTATTACTAACCCTTCTTCTACTTCATCAGAATGGGCTTCTTTTTGTTCACCTATAGCAAATCCTTCACTTTCAAGTATTTCAATGGCTTCTTCAACTTCCATATTCGATACATCAGGAATTTCTATTTTCTTTGGACTTAACAAATTAAAGGCAAGGACAGAACCTAGAATAATAATGGCAATAATGGCCACAATAATGGCTACCATTTTTCGACGATTCTTTTTCTTATTGTTGTTCTTATTATTTTTCTTATCTTTTTCTTTAACAGGTACTTCTTTTTGAGCTTTTTCCGGCTTTACTCGTTCTGCCTTTTCCGTTTTTTGAGAATTCACCTTCGTATTAGCAATGTCGCTAAACGGTAAAGAATCTTTAATAATAGGAATTGCCTTTGTTTCATCATCATCAACGGGTGGTTGGAATTTCTTTTCCGACAAACGTTCTGGAGATAATACTGTTTGTAAGTCCTCTTCCATTTCCTCTACAGAAGAATAACGATGTAGGGGATTTTTAGCTGTTGCCTTCAAAATAACATTTTCCAAACTTTGTGGAATGGATGCGTCCAAAGCTCTTACAGAAGGTGTTTCCGTTTGTAAATGTTTTAATGCGATAGATACTGCCGATTCACCAGAAAACGGTAATTCCCCCGTTAATAACTCATACAACACAATCCCTAACGAATAAATATCCGATTGATTCGTCGCAGTACCACCCCGTGCTTGTTCAGGAGATAAATAATGGACTGTTCCAATAACAGAGTTTGTTTTCGTATAGCTTGTAGCACTTAAAGAAGTTGCGATCCCAAAGTCTGTTACTTTCACATTTCCTTCATTATCCACTAAAATGTTTTGCGGTTTAATATCACGATGAATAATTTGATTTTCATGGGCATGGGCAATGGCAGAAGTTAATTGTTTCATAATTTGAACACTTCTAGCTGGTGATAAAGGCGAAAACTCATTTATGTATTGTTTTAATGTTTTGCCTTTTATATATTCCATGACGATGTAGTGCATATCTTGATCTTCCCCAACATCGTAAATACTAACGATATTTGGATGAGTTAAACTTGTCGCCGATAATGCTTCCCTTTGAAAACGCCGATGAAATTCTTCTTCGTTTGACGCATCATAACGTAAAACTTTAACCGCCACATCACGATTTAAAATCATATCATGAGCCAAATAAACATTCGACATTCCACCGCCGCCGATAAGCTCCAGTATTTTATAACGGTCATTAATTCTTTTTCCCTTTAGCATAGTTACACCTCCTCATCGTTCATTGATAATAAAATGACCGATATATTATCTTCTCCACCTGAATCGTTTGCTAACTGCACTAGTTTTTTTCCTTTATTTTCAATTGAAAGGGGTAAAGTTAGAATAGCAGCCATTTCATCAGTTGAAATTTTATTACTTAAACCGTCTGAACAAATTAATAAATAGGACGGTTGAAATAGGCTTAATTCGTAAAAATCAGGTTCTATCGTCGATTCAGTTCCAAGGGATTTTACGATAAAGTTTTTTTGCGGATGGTTTTCTGCTTCCTCTTCACTAATTTCTCCATTCTCAACTAGTAAATTAACGTAAGAATGATCTCTTGTAACAAGAGATACATTTTCAGAAGTAAAATAATAAACTCTACTATCTCCGATATGGCCAATTAAACATTGATTACCGTCGATTAAAACCGCGATTAATGTTGTCCCCATACCTTGGCAACCTTCAGTAATGAGAGAGTGATTATATATTTTTTCATTGATTGCTTTAATCACTTCCAACATCCATTGTTTTTTTGCTTCAATCGTGTTTAATTGTGTGACATTTACATTAAGAAAGTGGGTTTTCATTTCCTCAATCGCCATTTCACTGGCCACATCACCAGCATTATGTCCACCCATACCATCTGCTAATATCGCAAGTTTAAAGGAATCGGGATGCTCTAAAAAAGCAACCCGATCTTCATTTACCATCCGTTTTCGTCCAATATCACTTTCGACTGTATACTTCACAGTAGTCACCCACCTACTTTATTTCATCTTGGCGTTCTTGCGCTCGTAACTGGCCGCATGCTGCTGCAATATCAGCACCTTGTTCACGACGAATTGTTACGTTAATTCCACGTTTCTTCAAAGTTTTTTCAAAGGCAAATATACTGCTACGTGAAGTTCTTACATAATCACGCTCTGGTACATAGTTAATAGGAATTAAATTAACATGACACTTAATCCCTTTAATTAAATCCGCTAATTCCTCTGCCACTTCAACAGAATCATTTTCACCTGACATTAAACCATATTCAAAACTTACACGACGACCCGTTTTCTTCGTATAATAACGTACCGCTTCTAAAAGTTCATCAAGTTTATAGGCGCGAGCAATAGGCATTAATTTTTGACGTGCTTCTTGGTTTGGTGCGTGTAAAGAAACAGCGAAATTAATTTGTAATTCTTCATCTGCAAATTTGTAAATCTTCGGTACGATTCCTGATGTGGAAACGGTAATATGACGAGCACCGATATTTAATCCTTTATCATTATTGATGACCTTTAAGAAATTCATCATCGCATCATAGTTATCAAACGGTTCCCCAATTCCCATGATAACGATATGGGATACCCGTTCACCTGCTTCATCTAATTCTTTTTGTACTTTTACAACTTGCTCTACAATTTCACCTGCTAATAAATGACGTTTTAAACCACCAAGGGTTGATGCACAAAATGTACAGCCAATACGACAGCCAACTTGCGTTGTTACACAAACAGAATTTCCATAATCATGGCGCATTAATACCGTTTCAATGGAATAACCATCTTGAAGTTGGAATAAAAACTTAATCGTTCCATCTTTCGATTCTTGTTTAATGATGGTTGATAGTGTTGTTAAAGCAAAGTTTTCTTTTAATTTTTCACGAAGGGATTTTGATAGATTCGACATTTCGTCGAAGGTTTTCACTCGTTTATCATATAACCATTCATAAATTTGACCAGCTCGGAAAGGTTTCTCCCCATTCTCTTTCAACCATTCTTGTAACTCATCAATTCTTAACGAATAAATGGATTCCTTTAGTTGAGGTTTTTCTTTTTTCACACGTCGAGCTGGCTTTTGTTCAGCCTCTTCTACTAGGTCTTGAATACGTTCATTAAATTTATTTTGATCCATTTGTGTTAGGATTCTCCTTTTTTATTTCTAACTAATCTTGCTTTTTTCTAAAAGTTGCTACAAAGAAACCATCGCTGCCGAAATCTTGAGGGAATACTTGTAGCATTCCACTTTGACTGCGATCTACAAGTTCCTTCGGTAAATTTTCTATTTCAATCGATTCCATTTCTGGATGGGTCGCTAAAAATGCCGATACAGTGTCTTCATTTTCTTCCTTATTGACTGTACAAGTGCTATAAACTAATCGCCCACCTTTTTTAAGGACTTTCACAGCATTGTTTAATAGTTCAAGCTGAATCGTATGGAGGCGAGACAAGTCTTCTTCCCGTTTTGTATATTTAATGTCCGGTTTACGTCTCATCACACCTAATCCTGAGCAAGGAGCATCAACTAAAACGGCATCAAAGGATTCAGCTTGTAAAAGTTCCGCAGCCTTCCGACCATCGATTGGTGCCGTTTGAATAATATCTAACCCTAAGCGGACACTTGTTTCGTCGATTAAATCTAATTTATGTGGGTGTAAATCTGTTGCTAAAATAGAACCTTCATTGGCCATTAATTCAGCCATATGAGTTGTTTTTCCGCCTGGTGCCGCACACATATCAAGGACACGCCATCCTCGTTTTGGATTTAACGCATTTGCCGGCATCATCGAACTTTCATCTTGAATCGTAATAAAACCATCTTTAAATGCTTTTGTCCTCGATGGTTGACCTGTTAAGAAATGTAAACACTCAGGCATTATTTTACTTTGTTTTGCTGAAACACCTTCTTGTTCCAGCATTAAAAGTACTTCTTGAACCGATGCTTTTGTCATATTCACTCGAACGGTTGGAATTGGTGGAACATTGTTTTCTTGTAACATTTCTGTTGTGCGCTCAAGACCATAAGAATTAATAAATCGCTCGACTAGCCATTTTGGATGACTCGTTTCAATAGCTAATCGATGAATAGGATCCGTAATCCCCTCTGTTGAACGTACACCTTGACGTAAAATCGACCGGAGGATGCCATTTACTAATGAAGCGATTCCTTTATGTCCTCTACGTTTTGCAATTTCCACTGATTCATTCACGACCGCATGATCAGGAACCCTGTCTAAGTACAGCATTTGATATAGGGAAAGGCGAAGAAGCCAATTTACCCAAAGGTCTATTTTCCCGCGGATAAAAGGCTCTAAATAATAATCTAATGTATATTTATGTTGCAAGGTTCCGTAAGTTAATTCGGTTAGAAGGGCTCGATCTTTTGCTTCAATTTTATATTTATTAATCGTTTGATTAAGTAGTAAATTACTGTATGCTTGATCTTTATCAACTGCTAAAAGGATGGCTAATGCGGCATCGCGCACATTACCGTTCCAAATTGGTACTTTCTTTTTTGTCATTCAAATTGGTCCCCTATCACAAGTTTTGACCCCGTTCCGCGCAAGTAATCTTGCGCCGTCATCCGTTTTTTGCCCGCTGGTTGAAGTTCAAAAACAATGATTGTTTTTCCGTCACCACAAGCGACCTCAAAACTATCTTTATTAATTTTCACAACTTTACCTGGCGCATCCTTTGTTAAAGTATCTCCCTCTTTAACTAACCAAATTTTCACATTCTCACCTTGAAAAGTTGTGTAAGCGGTTGGCCATGGCGTTAATCCACGAACTTGATTAAAAACAGTTCTTGCACTATTGGACCAATGAATTCGTTCTTGCTCCCTTGAAATATTATGGGCAAAGGTTACCTTTTCTTCATCTTGTGGAATACGTTCATTTTTCCCTTCAATAATAAGGGGTAACGTAGATTTTAAAAGATCTCTTCCGACAAGGCTTAATTTTTCAAACATAGTACCTGTATTATCAGTATCCTCAATAGCAATCTCAGCCTGAGAAATAATATCCCCCGCATCTAATTTTTCCGCCATGTACATAATCGTTACGCCGGTTTTCTCTTCCCCATCTATAATTGCTTGATGGATTGGTGCTCCACCACGATATTTCGGTAATAAAGATGCATGAACATTAATACAACCGAAACGAGGTGCATCAAGTAAAGTCTTTGGTAAAATTTGACCAAAGGCAGCAGTTATGACAATATCAGGATTTAACGATAAAATTTGTTCCAATTCTTGAGAACCACGTAATTTTTCTGGTTGGATGACAGGTAAACCTAAACGTAATGCTTCTTCTTTTACAGGAGGAGGTGTTAATACCTTTTTCCGGCCGACCGGGCGATCGGGTTGAGTGACGACTGCTAATACGTCATACCCTTCCTCATGAATCATTCGTAATATAGGTACTGAAAAAGAAGGTGTCCCCATAAATACAACTGAAGTCATTTTTACTCCTCCTCACCATACATTTCTGCTAGCTCTTCCTCCGGTACAACACGAATTAATTTTGAATCAAATAAAACCCCATCTAAATGGTCAATTTCGTGTAAAATGGCACGAGCATCAAAACCGCCAGCTTCCAATTCGTATACTCTTCCTTCACGATCACAAGCTTCAATTTTTACATATGTCGGTCTTTCTACTTCTCCAAAAAGATTTGGAAAGCTTAAACACCCTTCTATATCAACTTCTGACCCAGAAGTTTCTAAAATAGTTGGATTAATCATTTCTAATATATCTCGTTCTCCACCTAATTCAACAATTGCTACACGTAATGGAACATTAATTTGAGGCGCCGCTATTCCAACACCATCATATTCCACCATTGTGTCGTATAGGTCATCAAGAAGTGTAATAATTTCTTCGTTAATTACTGTAACTTCTTTACATTTTTCTGTTAGTACCTTTGCAGGATGTTTTACAACTTCTTTAATTGCCATTATTTTACCTCTTTCTACACTTCTTTAAGCAGCAAGGAAATATTCCTAACCAAAAAATCGTTTAAATCATTGTTGGATCTAAATCAACAGTCAGGATAATTCCCTTTTTAATCCAATCCGAACGGTATAACTTAATAAGTTGTAATAATGTCGGGATTAAATTTGGTTCTATTTTGTATTTTATCAAACATTGATAGCGATATCTATTTTGGAGACGACTGATTCCAGCTGTAGTCGGCCCAATGATGGAAATGTTAAAGGACAGTTTTGAACGTAACCAATCAGCAGCTTTTCCAGCATATTCCGCCGCCATCATGACATCATGATGGGATATTTGAATTAACGCTAAATAGTAATATGGAGGGTATCCAGCTTGATGACGCATATGCATTTCCCGTTCATAAAACGGTTCATACTCCTGGGACTTAGCTAATTCAATAGCATAATGTTCTGGTGTATATGTTTGAATGACTACTTCCCCTGGCTTACTATGTCGTCCAGCTCGTCCACTTACTTGAGTTAATAATTGGAATGTCTTTTCCGCAGCACGGAAATCTGGTAAATGGAGAGATGTATCCGCACTTAACACCCCTACTAATGTAATATTTGGATAATCAAGTCCTTTAGCAATCATTTGAGTGCCTAATAAAATATCCGCTTCCCCGTCACCAAAGGCTTGCAATAGTTGCTCGTGGGACCCCTTAGTTTTCGTCGTATCCACATCCATTCTTAACACTCTAGCTTCAGGAAATAATTTTGCAATCTCTTCTTCCACTTTTTGTGTTCCTGTACCAAAAAATCGGATATGATCACTTTGACATTGGGGGCATGTTTTAGGGACATGAATTTCATAGCCACAATAATGACATTTACATTTTTCATTACTACGATGGTAAGTTAATGAAATGTCACAGTTTTCACATTGGAGAACCGTTCCACAGTCTCTACAAAGAACAAAGGCCGAATAACCTCTACGATTTAAAAATAAAACGATTTGTTCTTTTCTTTCTAATCGAATTCGAATGGATTCTACTAATTGTTGAGAAAACATCGAACGATTTCCCTGTTTCAATTCATCTCGCATATCGACTACTTGAACAGTTGGTAATGACTGTTTTAAAGCACGTTCTTTTAATGTTAATAATGTATAAACCTTTTTCTTTGAGCGGGCAAAGGATTCTAATGATGGTGTGGCACTGCCTAATATAACTGGACATGAGTGGTAATTACTACGCCAAATCGCTACGTCTCTTGCATGATATCGTGGTGAATCTTCTTGTTTGTAAGTGGACTCATGCTCTTCATCTAAAATAATGATACCTACATTTTCAAAAGGAGCAAAAATAGCGGAACGGGCCCCGACAACAACTTTTACTTTCCCTTGATGTACCTTTCTCCACTCATCATATTTTTCACCAACGGATAATCCGCTGTGCATGACCGCAACTAGCTCTCCAAAACGGGAACGGAATCGCTCCGTCATTTGAGGGGTTAAGGAAATTTCCGGAACAAGTACAATCGCTTCTTTTCCTTCTTCTAAACATTTAGCAATCGCTTGTAAATATACTTCCGTTTTCCCACTACCTGTAATACCGTGCAATAAAAAGGTTTCAGGTTGTTTACGGTTCATTGCATCAGTTATTTTATAAAGGGCCGTAGACTGCTCATCTGTTAAATTTAAAAAATCTGTTTTTTTCACATCTTTTGTAAATGGATCACGGTACACTTCTTGTTGAATAAAAGAAGCGGCACCTAATTCAATTACAGCCTGTAACACTTGAGAAGATGTATTTAATTCTTTATAAATAATATCGGGCTCCATTATTTCCCCTACATGATTGAACATCCACTCCACAAGGAGCTTTTGTTTTTTAGCCCGTTTCGAAATGTTGTTAAAGATTTCAGTTAATGTTTCACGTTCTGGACAAATTCGTACTTTTCTTACTTCCTTCACTTTTCCCTTTTGTTGCACGACATTTTCCAAAGAAACCATTTTTTCTTTTAATGCTTTCTTAATGTCCGGAAGTAGATTATTTTTTTCAAATTGTTTCAAATATACCCGTTCAGATTTCTCAAACCATTCTTTTAATGAAGATGGTAAATGTTCAACATCCGTTTGCAATGTAATAACCTTTTCATATTTTGCACGCAAAGCAGAAGGTAGCATAACTTGCAAAGCATCAATTTCGTAACAAATTGTTTCATTTTTTAACCATTTGGCCAACTGTAACATTTCACCCGTTAAAACAGGTTCAATATCAAGTATTTGAGTAATAGGCTTAATCTTTTCAAGAGGAACATCTGTATCGTTTTTTAACGCCACAACAAATCCAAGTACATTTCGTGGTCCAAATGGTACTTTTACTCGACTACCGCACTCCATAATATTTGTCATTTCTGCAGGGACTAAATAATCGAAGGGGCGATCGACAGGATAGGCTGCGACATCTACGATTACCTCCGCAACGGTTATCATCCCTTTTTCGCTTCCCCTTCAAAAAATTCGACCACAATTTGTGTAATTTTTTCTGGTTCTTCTAAACGACCCTTTCCAACATACCCACACGCTAAAAAACCTTCCGACGGTTCGATAAATGAACAACCATCTTCTGCTAATTGAGCAATATTTCGTTTCACAGCTGGATGATCATACATATGTACATTCATGGCTGGAGCAAGCCAAACGGGACAAGTTGCTGCAAGTAAAGTAGTTGTGACCATATCGTCTGCAATACCATTTGCCAATTTTCCGATGACATTAGCCGTTGCTGGCGCTACTAAAATTAAATCAGCCCAATCCGCTAAATCAATATGGGCTATGACCTTTGAATCTTTTTCATCAAATGTATCGTAATAAACGTCGTTTTTAGACATCACTTGAAAACTTAATGGTGTGACAAATTTACGAGCTGACTCTGTCATAATGACTTTCACATTAAAATTTGCCTGTGTTAGTTTACTTACAAGGGCTACCGCTTTATAAACCGCAATGCCACCTGACACACATAATAATATATTTTTTTGCATGACTCACTCATCCTTTCAAATGACAAGCTCCCAAAGAATAATTCTCCGGGAGCTAATAGATCGTCATATCTTCAACTAATTATAAACAAAAAACCATTTAGAACTTCAATGAAAACGACTTAAACAAATAGAAGTTACTTCGTAAACTTTCTGAAATTAAATTTCGTCCTCGTAAATTGTAGAAGCATCTTGTTTCTCTTTCTTTAATAGACCAGCTGCTACTTCTTCTAAAGCTTTCCCTACTGGTTTATGGGAAACGTAGGATTCTAATTGCTCGTCACCTTGTTCTTGCATTTGACGAGCACGTTTTGATGCAAGACTTACTAAAGAATATTTTGAATCGATTTTACTTTTTAAAGCATCAACAGATGGGTACAACATAAAATTATTCTCCTCTCAACATAGACAAATATCTTTTTTCAACACGGTCACGACGACAATGTTCCGCAACAATGATAGCATTTATTTTATCACATGCATTCTGAATTTCATCATTTTCTACAACGTAATCATATAAACTCATCATTTCGAGCTCTTCCCGTGCTGTTTCAATTCTTTTTTTAATAATTTCCTCTGTTTCAGTACCGCGTCCAATTAAACGATTCTGTAACTCGGTAATACTTGGGGGTGCTAAAAATATAAAGAGGGCTTCAGGAGCTTTTTCACGAATTTGTGCCGCTCCTTGAACTTCTATTTCTAAAAATACATCTCGGCCTGCATCCAATGTTTCATTGACATAAGCAAGCGGAGTCCCATAGTAGTTACCAACAAACTCGGCATGTTCTAACAAACCGCCTTCTTCGATAAGCGTTTCAAACTCTTCCCGAGTTTTAAAAAAGTAATCCACACCATCGACTTCACCTTCACGCGGAGCACGAGTTGTCATTGAAATCGAATATTCATAATTTGTGCCGGCCTTTGAAAAAAGTTCTTTACGTACTGTCCCTTTACCGACACCGGATGGGCCCGATAGAACAATTAATAAGCCTCGTTCTTTTCTCATTGTTCTCAACTTCTCCCTTGCTAAACTACTATTACAATTATTTTATGATGTTCCTTATTAGAAACATTAGAAATGACTGGAGTAGTCGAATCGTCTAAACGTTAATTCGACTCCATTCACAAACTTCAATGAGCATGAAAACTCGTTCCTAAAAAAATTCCATATAACAGCATAAACCAATTATTCAATATTTTGTACTTGTTCTCGCATTTTTTCTAAAATTGTTTTTGCTTGAACAACTTCAATTGAAATATCAGCATTTTGATTTTTAGAGCCAATTGTATTAATTTCACGATGCATCTCTTGCATTAAAAAGTCTAGCTTGCGGCCAACTGAATTCGCTTCTTCCAGCGTTCCTTCTAATTGTTTAAAATGACTTTCAAGGCGATCCAATTCTTCTGCAATATCTACTTTTTCTGCGAAAATAGCGACTTCTGCAAGTATACGTTCATCTATACTATCTAAATGAACAACTTCCATAATTCGTTCATTTAATTTCGCTCGATATTTATTTACCGAATCAGTGGATAGAGCACGAATTTGCTGAATATGTTCTTTTAATTGAGTATTATAGCACAATAAAGCGTTTTTTAACTGATTACCTTCTAACTCACGCATTTCAACTAATTTTTCGGCTGCTTCTTTTACAGCATCTTCAATAGCTTCTTTTATTTCTTCTGGCGTCAACTCTTGTTTTTCATACGTCAACGCATTTTCCAAAGAAAGCAGTTCTTGCATAGACCATTTTTCATCAAAGGGGACTACTGAGCTTAATTGCTCCTTTGCCTGTTTATAAGCTTCAATTAATGGCCAATTGATTTGAATAGATAGAGAATCGTTCCCTAAGGATTTCAAATTTACAACGACATCTAATTTTCCCCGCTGTACATATTGGGATAATAGTTTTTTAGTAGCTATTTCAGCTTCTAGCCAGTCCTTAGGAAATTTTGTATAAACTTCTAAAAAACGATGATTTACAGAACGAACTTCAACAGTTAGTTGATAGTTATTCGTAGTTGTGACACCTCTGCCAAAACCAGTCATACTACGCACCAAGGTTCGTCACACCTTTCTTTGCATACTATTTTTAGTATAACACATCCTGAGCCTTAATTTAATGTTAGACGTATGCAAAAAGTAAATGTTGAATGCAACGATAAAGAACTATAGTATAATATGTTATATATTTTTGTCTTTGAACTACATTTTATAATGAAATATCGTTGTAAATGAAGTCTTACTAATTTTTATATGGATTTCTAACCATATAGGATTGATCGAAGATTACGTGAAAGAAGAAAAGAGGAAATAACATGGCTTTTGATGGCTTATTTACAATAGCAATGGCAAATGAATTAAAACAATTAGAAACAGGTCGTATTACGAAAATTCATCAGCCAAACGCCCTTGAAATTATGTTACATATTCGTGCTAAAGGGGAGAATTATAAACTATTATGTTCGATTCACCCGGCCTATGCGCGGGTTCATTTAACAGAACATTCGATTGATAACCCAGCTGAACCACCAATGTTTTGTATGCTTTTAAGAAAACATATTGAAGGCGGTATTATTCATACAATTTCAACCGATTCCTTTGAACGAATTTTAACTTTTAATATCGAAAGTAAAAATGAAATTGGAGATCAAGTTTTTCGCAAGTTGACAGTCGAGATTATGGGGCGTCACAGCAATATTATGTTAATCGATGATGAAAACGATAAAATTATTGATAGTTTAAAACATCTACCACCATCTGTTAATAGTTATCGTACCGTCTTACCCGGTCAACCGTATATTGCCCCTCCAAAACAAAATAAAGTCAATCCAGCTACGATGACCGATGACGAAATACAACAATTTTTCGCAGAAGAAAAAACAGCAAAACACGTTGTTGAGCATTTAAAAGGGTTTTCACCTATTCATGCAAACGAACTTTTATATCGTATAAAACAAAATGATATACTTCCTACTTTTAAAACTTTTTTAGAAGAAATTGTTGCTGGTGCACATCCCACTTATATAGAAGTAGATAAAAAAACTTATTTTTCACCAACAACATTAACCCACTTGAAAGGTCAAAAAACCCAATATGAGTCATTAAGCACCTTATTAGATCGGGTATTTTATGCCCGGGCTGAACGGGATCGGGTAAAGCAGCAGGCTGGAGATTTGGAACGTTGGCTTCAAAACGAACGCAATAAATTAACTTTAAAATTAAAAAAACTTCAAAAAGATTTGGATAATGCTTCGAATCTAGATAAATTTCAACTTTATGGTGAACTCTTAATGGCCCATTTATATCAATTCGAAAAGGGTATGAAAGAAGTAACCGTAACGAACTACTACAGTGAGAACGGGGAGCAAATAACAATACCTTTAAGCGTTAGAAAAACACCAGTTGAAAATGCCCAAAGTTATTACACGAAATATAATAAAGCAAAAAATGCTTTAGTTATGGTAAAAGAACAAATCGAAAAAACGGAAGATGAAATTCAGTACTTTGATATGTTAATGGCACAAGTGCATCAAGCATCCCCTTCGGATATAGAGGAAATTCGCGAAGAATTAGCGGAACAAGGTTACTTAAAAATGCGCAATAGTAAACGGAAGAAAAAGCCGACTAAACCTTCTCCAGAACAATTTGTATCCTCTTCTGGAATCCCCATTTCCGTTGGGAAAAATAATAAACAAAATGATTATTTAACTTTTAAAATAGCAAAAAAGACAGACATTTGGTTGCATACAAAAGATATTCCAGGATCCCATGTCGTTATCCATTCCAATGAACCAGATGACAAAACTTTATTTGAGGCTGCCACTTTAAGTGCTTATTTTAGTAAAGCTCGCGATTCTTCTTCAGTTCCCGTTGACTATACGGAAATTCGGCAAGTGAAAAAACCGAATGGAGCAAAGCCTGGCTTCGTTATTTATTTCGAACAAAAAACCCTTTTTGTAACACCCGACGAAGAGCTCGTACTAAAACTAAAAAAATAACTTTACAAAGATGAAGGCGATTGGTGGAGAATTCAATTTATTCTTACCAATCCCTTTTTGTTTTACCGTAATAACTCCCCTATTTCTTTCTATTTATCTATCTACCATTCCCCAAAATAGAAATGTCGAATTTTGAAAACTAAAAAACTACAAATTTCGATTTAAAAGTAACTATTTTGTAATGTATTCCCAATCTATTATCATATATTATTAAAATTAGAAAAAGTTGACTAAATATTATATTTATTCTATTTTTTCAGACTAATAGAATACTAAGAGGAGTGGATTTATGAAACTTAGAAAAATAGTACTTGTGGCAATTGCTTTCTTTTTGGCATTCAGTACACCACTGTTCGGCGTGAACAGTACGAGCGCAAAAAGTTTAAAAAACTTGCCTACCATTCAACAAGAAAAAAATGAACCAAACATCTCAAAATCTCTAGCAAATCCAAAAAACCCCGACAAAAAAGTTCGAATCGTCGTTGAACTTGACGGGGAGCCTGCTATTGAAAAAGCAACAAAAAAAGGCGTTTTATATAAGCAATTAAAACGGTCAGAAAAAGAATCCATTGAAACTGCCGTTACGGAAGAACAAGAAAGTGTTCAAGATACATTAAAAAAACAAGTGCCTTCCGTCAAATATATTGAAAACTTTTCAGTTGTATTTAATGGATTCTCAGCAGAAGTAGAAGCAAAATATGTTGAAAAAATCGCAGCTACATCTGGTGTTAAAGCTGTCTATGAATCTACTGAATATGAACGACCAGAAGTAAAACCGGATATGATTCATTCGAAGGAATTAGTTCAAGCTCAACGCGCATGGAATGAATACGGTTTTGAAGGTGAAGGTATGGTTGTCGGTATTATTGATACTGGTATCGATCCGAGCCATAAAGACATGGTTTTATCTGATGAAAGTACAGCCGAACTAACTGAAGAAGAAGTAAATGCTCTGCGATCAGATGGATCCATTAAAAATGGTCAATATTATACGACAAAAGTTCCTTTTGGATATAACTATATGGACGGTAATGATGAAATTTTAGATTTAGGTCCAGGTGCATCGATGCATGGTATGCATGTTGGTGGTACAGTTGCAGCCAATGGAGATGAAGAAGACGGTGGTATTAAAGGAGTAGCTCCTGAAGCGCAACTTTTAGCTTTAAAAGTATTCGGAAATGATCCAAACTTTTCATCCACTTATGGTGATATTTATATAAAGGCAATTGATGATGCCATCAAGTTAAATGCCGACGTTTTAAACATGTCACTAGGTTCTCCTGCGGGATATGTAGATGAATCTAGCCCGGAACAACAAGCCGTATCTAGAGCTACAGAAAATGGTATTATCGTTTCGATTTCTTCAGGAAACTCGGATATGTATGGCTCTGGATATTTTTATCCTTATGCTGAAAACCAAGACTACGGTGTGACAGGATCGCCGGGTATATCCTATGACTCAATCAGCGTTGCTTCCGTTGAAAATTCGATGATTACTGTATATAGTTTTTCTTATCAAGTCGATGGAGCGCCATCAGGAGAAGCCCTTTATTTATTAGCAAATGACGCCAACCCAATTGAAACATTTAGCGGACCAGTAGAAGTCATGGATGCTGGTTTCGGAACAGCTGCTGATTTTGAAGGAAAAGATTTCACAGGAAAAGTCGCTTTAATTTCCCGTGGTTCTAATACGTTTGTTGAAAAGGGACTGAATGCTCAAGCTGCAGGTGCAGTAGCAGCCATTATTTACAACAATACTGAAGGTACAATTAATATGGCAACTGACCCTGGTATTACGATTCCATTCATGTCCATTTTAAAAGTGGATGGAGAATCATTAAAAGCTGCTTTAGATAACAATCAAAGTGTGACAGTCTCCTTCGATGGAAACTTTATTGAAACACAAAATCCGAGCGCAGGACAATTAAGTAGTTTTACTTCTTGGGGTCCAACGCCTAACTTAGATTTCAAACCGGAAATTACAGCTCCAGGTGGAAATATCTTCTCAACATTAAATGATGATAAGTATGGATTAATGAGCGGAACTTCTATGGCGGCACCTCATGTAGCGGGTGGTAGTGCCCTTGTTTTAGAAAGGGTAGACCAAGAATTTGATGCAACTGGTGCGGATAGAGTTCAAATAGCGAAAAATTTATTAATGAATACAGCTCTTCCAATGGAAACAACTCCAGGTGAGTATGTTTCACCACGTCGACAAGGGGCTGGATTAATGCAACTTGCAAATGCTCTATCAACGGATGTTATTGTAACAAATTCAGAAACGGGAGAAGCAAAAGTTGCTTTAAAGGAAATTGAAAATGACCAATTTACCTTTACTTTAGTTGCTGAAAACTTCTCAAATGAGGAAAAAACATATAATGTTGAAACACAACTTCAAATCGACATGCCTGTTAATGCCGGCGATGGATTATATGTAACGGTTCCAAACACATATGGTCAATATGTTCTTACGGATGAAGATGCAGATATCAATACTCCAGAATCGGTTACAATTCCTGCAAATGGTACAAAGGAAATTACTGTATCAGTTGACGTTTCCAATTTACCAGAAGAGATTCGTTCCATTTATTCTAACGGCTTCTTTGTTGATGGTTTCGTTCGATTAATTGATCCAAATGAAGAAGTAACAAATAATGTACCATTAACTGTCCCATTCTTTGGATTTAACGGCGGTTGGGATGATGCAAGAATCTTTGATTACTTTGCTTGGGACAATTTAACTTATTGGGGTTATACTGCTTTAGCAGATGAACAAGGTTCCTTCATTACAGGAGCAGGCGAACAATTTGATTCTTCTCGATTTGGTTTCTCTCCAAATGGAGATGGTATTCGTGATCAAGCAATTCCTGTCTTTTCTTTATTCCGTAATGCGAAGCAATTGAAAGTGGAAGTTGTCGATATGAACGGGAAAGTTTTACGTACTTTAAGAACTGCTAACAACTTAACGAAACATTATACATCTGACAACCCATACACTTATAATACGAACTATGGTTGGGATGGGAAAATTAATAATGCAATCGCTAAAGATGGAGACTATATTATTCGTGTAAGTGGGGTTATCGATTATGAAGGAGCACAATGGCAATCCATTGAATTCCCTGTTAAGGTCGATACGGCAGCCCCTAGCGCTAAAGTAACTTTCGATGCTTCAACTAAGACAGTTGTTGTCTCAAATCCTACCGATAATAAAGGTGGAACAGGTGCAGAATACTGGCAAGTATATGTAAATGGAGAAGCTGTTTCAGAAACTCTTCCTCTAACTACATCAACATTTACAATTAGTGGAGAATTAACGAATAAAGATAAAATTTCGGTACAATTAGTAGACGTTGCACGAAATGCTCAAACCTATGACTTCCAACTAAATAGTAATGAAGAAACAACACCTCCTGTTATTTATATTGAAAGTCCAAATTACTTTGATATATTTAACACGAACGAAATCGAAGTGAATGGAACAATTGAAGATGATTCAAAAATCACTTCAGTTACGGTGAACGATGAAGAAGCATCATTCGATGGTGTTCAATTCTCTCATACTTTAAATCTTGAAGATGGTTTCCAAGACATTCGTGTCAAAGCAATTGATGAATTCTCAAATGAAATGCAAATCTCTCGTAAAGTTTTCGTTGATACACAATTCCCAACAATTTCTTTTGGAAAAATTCCTAAAAACACAAAAGAAAGTGTTATTGTAGTTCCAGTTACTTTAAAAGACAATTTTGATGAAGTTCGATTAACGGTAAATGGAGACGAAAAATTCTTACACGAGTTATCAGAACCATACGAAATGAAAGGTTTTGAAGAACAAGTGGAAGTAGAACTTCCATTAGTAAATGGAAATAATGAGTTCATTTTTGAAGTAGAAGATTTAGCAGGAAATGTAACAACGAAAACGATTCAAATTAAAAAGAGTGGGAAACCTGGCAAGGGAAAAAATAAATAAACTTAAAACCGAAAAAGCCTATGATGGTATCATCCATTATAGGCTTTTATCTATAAAAAGTTTTATAAGAGAGTAGCTTACTTTATTTAAGTTCTCCTGCCTTTAGTTTACTATGCCAATCTTGTAAGAAAGGAATATCGTTCCCTTCAATTATTCCCGTTTCTGATGCAGCTTCCACAAGATAATCAAAGTTTGTTAATGAAACATACTTCACTCCTATTTCCTCAAAAGCCTGTTCTGCGTGAGGTAAATTATATGTATATACACATACGACACCAACAACTTCACAACCAGCGGCACGTAATGCTTCGACTGCAGTAATGGATGAACCGCCAGTAGAAATAATATCCTCCACTACAACAACCTTTTGACCAGGTTGAATTTTCCCTTCAATTTGATTACCTCGACCATGTTCCTTTGCTTTTGAACGAACATATACCATTGGCAACTCTAAAAGGTCTGAAACCCATGCTGCATGTGGAATCCCAGCAGTAGCTGTACCAGCAACAACTTCTGTTTCACCAAAATGTTTTTTTATGTTTTCTGCAAGACCTCGAGCAATTTGTTTACGTACAGAGACATCTGAAATGGTTAATCGTGTATCACAATAAATTGGTGATTTAATACCTGACGCCCATGTAAATAATTCTGTTGGATTTAATTCAACTGCTCCAACCTTTAACATACCTTTTGCAATTTCCTTTTGTACTGACATTTAGTTTCCCTCCCATAATGAACAAACTTCTTTATATGCAGCAAGTGGATCCCTCGAGCCCGTTATAGCTCGGCCAACAACGATAAGAGATGATCCATCCGCGCGAGCTCCATCTGGTGTCGCAATCCGTTTTTGATCATGAACATCTCCACCAGCTAAACGAATGCCAGGCGTTACACGTAAAAATTCTTCTCCACATTCGTTCGCAATCATTTTTGCTTCATGAACTGAACATACAACGCCATCAAGTTGTGCTTGTTTAGCTATTTTTGCGTAATGCAATACTGATTCTAATAGAGATAAATGAATTTGTTGTTCGCTTTTCATTTGTTCTTCCGTTGTGGAGGTAAGCTGGGTTACTGCAATTAATTTTGCTCTTTTTTTGCCAACTGGAGTACCTGCTTCCAAACCTTCCAATGCCGCTTCCATCATCTGAATACCTCCGGCAGCATGAACATTAACAAGATCTACTCCTAAATGAGCTAACCCTTTCATTGCCGATTTAACCGTATTCGGAATATCATGAAGCTTTAAATCTAGAAAAATATCATGACCCTGTTCCTTCACTTTTCGAACAATGTCAGGGCCTTCCTGTAAATAAAGTTCCATCCCAATTTTAACGAACAACGGCTCTTGAAAGTGTTGCAAAAAATGAAATACTTCATGCTCTCCAGGAAAATCTAAAGCAATAATTGGTTTGTTATTCATTTATCGGTGGCTCCTTCCGATGATTTCTTTAATATGTTTCACACCAAGTTCTTCTAATTTAGCAGGTAATGCATCAATAATATTCGGGCACACAAATGGATCGACAAAGTTTGCTGTGCCAACTGCAACAGCAGAAGCTCCTGCCGACATAAAATCAATGACGTCTTGGGCACAAGAAACACCACCCATTCCAATTATCGGAATCGAAACCGCCTTGTACACATCGTATACCATACGAATGGCAATGGGTTTTACAGCAGGTCCAGATAGTCCGCCAGTTCCATTCGCAATGACCGGTTTCCCTGTTCGTTCATCGAGTCGCATACCAATTAACGTATTGATCATTGTAATACCGTCTGCCCCACCAGCTTCAACGGCTTTTGCAATTTCAACAATGTCTGTTACATTTGGTGAAAGTTTTACATAAACAGGTACAGTCGAAGCTGCTTTTACAGCTTCTACTAGTTCTCGGGCAACAACTGGATCTGTTCCGAAAGTTATCCCACCATGCTTTACATTTGGACAAGAAATATTTAGTTCTAAAGCTTTCACATTTGGAGCTGTTGATATTTTTTTTGCCACTTCTACATAGTCTTCCGTAGTTGTACCAGCAACGTTCGCAATAATCGGTACGTCAAAACGCTCTAGCCATGGAAGTTCATTTGCCATTACCTTTTCTAAACCTGGATTTTGTAATCCAATCGCATTTAGCATCCCAGCAGGTGTTTCAGCAACCCGTGGAGTCGGATTTCCTAAACGCGTTTCCACCGTAGTTGCTTTAATCATAATGGCTCCTAGCTTAGAGAGATCATATAGCCCACCATATTCTTTACCAAAACCAAAACAACCAGAAGCAGGCATGATTGGATTTTTTAATTCTAAACCTGGGAGTTGAATCGTTAAATGTCTCATAGTTGTACAACTCCTTTCGGGAATACCGGTCCATCTGAACATACTTTCACATAATCTTTATCCGCACTATCAGTCGTTTTACAAACACATGCAAAACAAGCACCTATACCACAACCCATCCGTTCTTCAAAGGAAAGATATCCTTGTTTATCCGGATAAAATTGTTCTAATGCTCTAAGCATCGGCATTGGACCACAAGCATAGAAAACATCAAATTCAGGTTTTAACTCCTCTAGTAAATCTGTTACAAAACCTTTCGTTCCCTTCGTTCCGTCCACTGTAACGAAATGGGTATCGCCTAAAGTTGAAAACTGTTCTTCATAAAAAGTCACTTCTTCCGTTGCAAAGCCGAAGACGTGGATCGTTCGAATACCTCGTGCATTTAACTGTTTAGATAGTTCATATAACGGTGGGACACCAATTCCACCACCAACTAGTAAAGCTGTTCCACCTTCTGGAGCTGTTTCCACGGAAAAACCATTACCTAAAGGACCGAGAACGTCAACTTCATCGCCAACTTGCCTTTGAGATAGGAGGTTT
This sequence comes from Lysinibacillus halotolerans, assembly GCF_003711845.1. Lineage (GTDB taxonomy): Bacteria > Bacillota > Bacilli > Bacillales_A > Planococcaceae > Ureibacillus > Ureibacillus halotolerans. The sequence continues at coordinate 61,096 of NZ_RHLQ01000001.1, read as the reverse complement.
GTTCCTCTCCCTTCTGCACGATAGATGAGCGTTACTTCTCCTGTTTCTTTATCAATATTTGCAATACTTATAGGTCGTCGAAGAAGTGGCTCAAAGGTTTCTGACACTCGAATATGGACAAATTGTCCAGGATTCATGTCCTGAACAATTTGTCCTTGTATAGTTAGTTCAAAAATATGATGAGCAATTTCACTTTGACGAACGACGATCATTCGCTCTTGTTGAATCATTAATGAAATACCTCCGCTTTTGGCATTTCTTCTGCCGTAAATGTCATCGATTCGATTACTTCTAACATAGCTTCAGCTGTATCTAAGGATGTTAAACATGCAACCCCATTTTCAACGGATTCACGTCGAATACGGAAGCCGTCACGAGCAGGTTGTTTCCCTTTTGTTAATGTATTCACTACTAGTTGAGCTTCACCGTTTTGAATGACATCTAACAATGTTTTTTCCTTAGAACCGATTTTTCCTACTACATCGACTTGAATACCAGCTTCTGCAAAACTGCGTGCAGTACCTTCAGTTGCCATAATTCGATAGCCAACTGTGTTAAAACGTTTAGCTAAGCCAATTGCCTCTTCTTTATCTTTATCGGAAACTGTAAATAAAACCGTTCCGTGGCTTTTAATTTCCATACCGGATGCTACAAAACCTTTATATAATGCTTTTTCAAAGGTAGCATCTTTCCCCATTACTTCCCCTGTTGATTTCATTTCAGGTCCTAACGTAATGTCTACACGGCGAAGTTTTGCAAAACTAAATACCGGTACTTTTACGAAAACGCCTTTTTGCTCTTTAGCAAGGCCAGTTGTATAACCCTGTTCTATTATCGATTGACCAAGAATTGCCTTAGTTGCAATGTTAGCCATCGGTATGTTTGTAATTTTACTTAAGAATGGTACAGTACGACTTGAACGTGGGTTTACTTCAATTACGTAAATTTCTCCTTTTGAAAGAACGTATTGAATGTTCATTAATCCTACAATGTTTAACCCTTTTGCTAATCGAGTCGTGTAATCAACTAAAGTAGCTTTTTGTTCTTCTGTTAATTTTTGCGGCGGATAAACCGAAATTGAATCACCAGAGTGAACCCCTGCTCGTTCAACGTGTTCCATAATACCTGGAATTAATACGTTCTCTCCATCGCAAATGGCATCTACTTCTAACTCTTGACCAGTTAAATAGCGGTCAACTAATACAGGATGATCCGGAGATGCTTCTACAGCATTTTCCATGTAATGCTTCAATTCCTGTTCATTATAAACAATTTCCATTGCACGCCCACCAAGTACGTAAGAAGGGCGAACTAAAACTGGGAAGCCAAGTTTTTTACCGATTTCTAGTGCTTCTTCTGTAGATACTGCCGTTTCCCCTGCTGGCTGTGGAATACCTAGTTCGTGTAAAGCTTGTTCAAATTTATCACGATTTTCCGCTCGATCAATCGCCTCTAAACTAGTACCTAAAATGTTCACACCATTTTCAGCTAGTTTATTTGCTAAGTTAATTGCCGTTTGACCACCAAATTGAACTACTACTCCAATTGGTTTTTCTAAATCAATAATATGCATAACATCTTCAATTGTTAGTGGTTCAAAGTACAGCTTATCTGAAATTGAAAAGTCTGTTGAAACTGTTTCAGGGTTCGAGTTAATAATAATCGCTTCATAACCTGCTTCTTGGATTGCCCATACGGAGTGTACAGTTGCATAGTCAAACTCAACCCCTTGACCGATTCGAATCGGACCAGAACCTAATACAACAACAGACGGTTTATCCGTTACGATTGATTCGTTTTCATCTTCATAAGTTCCGTAGAAGTATGGTGTTGTTGATTCAAATTCCGCTGCACAAGTATCCACCATTTTATAAACTGGAATGATTCCTTGTTCTTTTCTATATTCGTAAAGTTCCTTTTCCGTTGTTTGCCAAAGTTCCGCAATTTTCTTATCAGCAAAGCCCATACGTTTAGCTTGGCGTAAAACGACAGGATTATTTACGTTTTCTGTTAAAGTTGATTCCATTTGTATAATGTTTTGAAGTTTATTTAAGAACCATAAGTCAATTTGGGACCATTCATGGATTTGTTCAATCGTTACCCCACGACGAAGGGCTTCAGCTATGAAGAATAGACGTTCATCTCCAGCTTTACGTATACGTTTTTCAATCCAGTTATCCGAATTGTCGTCTGCATGTTTTAATTCGATATGGACTTGACCCGTTTCTAAAGAACGTACCGCTTTTAAAATCGCTTCTTCAAACGTACGTCCTAATGCCATTACTTCTCCAGTCGCCTTCATTTGCGTTCCTAAATTACGTTTTGCAGATTCAAATTTGTCAAAAGGCCAACGTGGAATTTTAGCTACGATATAGTCAAGGGCGGGTTCGAAGTCTGCGTAAGTTGAACCTGTTACAGGGTTAATAATTTCATCTAAAGTTAAACCTACTGCAATTTTAGCTGCTAGTTTCGCAATTGGATAACCCGTTGCTTTTGACGCTAATGCTGACGAACGAGATACCCTTGGATTTACTTCAATAACATAGTAATTAAAACTATTTGGATCAAGGGCTAATTGAACGTTACATCCACCTTCAATTTTTAGCGCACGAATAATGTCCAATGAAATGTTACGCAACATTTGATATTCGCGATCCGATAACGTTTGGGAAGGAGCCACAACGATGGAATCCCCTGTATGGATGCCCACTGGGTCGAAGTTCTCCATGTTACATACAACAATCGCATTATCGATAGAATCACGCATTACTTCGTATTCAATTTCTTTGTAACCAGCAATCGATTTTTCAAGTAAACATTGAGTTACTGGGCTATATTTTAAACCGCTCGTTACGATTTCCTCTAATTCTTGATCGTTATGACAAATACCTCCCCCTGTTCCTCCTAGGGTAAAGGCAGGGCGAACGATTACTGGGTAACCGATTTTTTCAACAAAGTTCTTTGCTTCCTGTAAGTTATGAATAATATCTGATTCCGGTACAGGTGCACCAAGCTCATACATTAAGTTACGGAATTGGTCTCGGTCTTCCGCTTTATGAATCGCATCAAGTTTTGTTCCTAAAATCTCGATTCCTAACTCATCTAAAATACCCGAGTTGTTTAATTCAATCGCCATATTTAACCCTGTTTGACCGCCAAGGGTAGGTAGGATGGCATCTGGACGTTCCTTACGTAAAATTCGAGAAACAAATTCTAAAGAGATTGGTTCAAGATAAACTTTGTCCGCAATTTGCGTATCCGTCATGATGGTTGCAGGGTTCGAATTAATTAAAATTACACGGTAGCCTTCCTCTTTTAATGAAAGACAAGCTTGTGTTCCTGCGTAGTCAAATTCTGCTGCTTGCCCAATAATGATAGGACCTGATCCGATTACTAAAATAGTTTCTATATCTGTACGTTTAGGCATGTTGTTTCTCCTTCCCTGCATAGGCTTCCATTAATTCAATAAACTCATCAAATAAATGATTTGAATCCTCTGGCCCCGGTGAGGCTTCTGGGTGATATTGTACGGTAAACACCGGATATTTTTTATGGCGTAACCCTTCTACTGTTCCATCATTTAAAGCGACATGGGTTACTTCTAAATCCGTTCCTTCTAAAGAATTTTCATCGATGGCATATCCGTGGTTTTGAGACGTTAACTCTGTACGTCCAGTACGTAAGTCTTTTACTGGGTGATTCGCTCCACGGTGTCCGAATGGTAATTTGAAACTTTTTGCACCACAAGCTAGAGCAAATAGTTGGTGACCTAAACAAATACCGAAAATTGGCACTTTTCCGATTAATCGACAGATTGTTTCAATCCCTTCCGTAACATCTGCTGGGTCCCCAGGTCCGTTAGAAAGCATAATTCCATCTGGATGCCAAGCTAAAATTTGTTCTGCGGACGTGTTATAAGGGACAACTAAAACGTCACAATCCCTTTTATTTAATTCACGTAAAATTCCATGTTTCATGCCGAAATCCATCAACACGACCCGTTTTCCTCTACCTGGACTTGGATATGCCGCTTTTGGTGACACTTCTTTCACATGGTTCGTCATAAGAGGCGTTGCTTTTAACGTATTCACAATTTCCTCTACATTTACGTCTTCATCTGCAGCAGTTAACATTGCTTTTACTGCACCTTTAGATCGGATAATGCGAGTTAATTTTCGTGTATCGATTCCTTCAATTCCAGGAATGTCCTGTGATAGTAAGTAATCGTTTAATGATAAATCACTACGGAAGTTGGAAGGTTCCTTTGCCAACTCTCTACAAACCATCCCTTTAATAGCCGGCGTAATTGATTCAAAGTCATCACGGTTAATTCCGTAGTTGCCGATTAATGGGTAAGTAAATGTAACGATTTGTCCATAGAACGACGGATCTGATAAAGTTTCTTGATATCCAGTCATCCCTGTCGTAAAAACCACTTCCCCTCGAGATGCTTTATCACTTCCGAAAGCTTCCCCATTAAAAACTGTTCCATCTTCTAAAATCAATAGTCGTTTTTTCATTATTTTGCCTCCTCATAGACGATGTTGCCTTCTACCATTGTTAATACTGGCCATCCTTTTGCAGTCCAACCGTTAAATGGCGTATTGCGCCCTTTTGATGCGAACTCTTCTGCGTTGATTGTTTGTTCTTTTTGCAAATCGATTAAAATCAAGTCAGCCGAACCACCTACTTCAATTTTTCCGTATGGAAGGTTAAAAATTTCAGCAGGTTTTACAGTCATCCAATCGATTAATTGTTTTAACGTCCATTTCCCCGTCTCTACAAATTGGGTATATAAAAGGGGAAAGGCTGTTTCAAAACCAACAATTCCAAAGGGTGCTCCTACCATCCCACAGCATTTTTCTTCAACTGTATGAGGTGCATGATCTGTAGCGATACAGTCAATTGTGCCATCAAGTAATGCTTGATGTAAGGAATCTTGATCATCCTTTGCTCGTAACGGTGGGTTCATTTTCCAATTCGCATCGTCACTCGGAATATCCATTTCTTCTAATAATAAATGATGAGGACAAACTTCAGCTGTCACTCGAATGCCAGCACGTTTTGCATCCCTTACAGCCCGCACAGATTCCTTTGTTGAAACGTGACATACATGATATCTTGCTCCAGCTGCTTCTGCTAAAAGGACATCGCGGGCAATTTGTACTGATTCACAGATGGAAGGAATCCCTGGTAAGCCAAGCTCTTTGTTGCGTTTTCCTTCGTGCATTACTCCGTCATAGATTAAGGAATTATCTTCACAGTGGGCAACAACTACCATGTCAAGCTTCGCTGCATCTTGCATTTGTTCATACATAGTAGAAGCGAGTTGTACACCGACTCCATCATCCGAAAAGGCTACGGCACCGTGGGCTTTTAATTCCGCTAAATTCGTTCTGGCATCGCCAGACTGGGCAACTGTTAAAGAACCGTAAGGAAGAACACGAACTTTTGCATTTTCTTTAATTAATTGATTAATGAGTTCTAAATTTTCAACCGAATCGGGCACTGGTTTCGTATTCGGCATCGCACATATTGTCGTAAACCCACCCTTTGCAGCGGAGGCTGTACCTGTTTCGATTGTTTCTTTATGCTCAAATCCAGGTTCGCGTAAATGGACATGAACATCGACAAAGCCAGGCGCTAGCAGATGGCCATTTCCATCGATCACTTCAGCATTAATTGGTTGTTTTCCACCAATGGCTAAAATTTTTCCATTTTCAATCGTTATTGTTGTATCCACTAGTTCACTTTGGTCATTTAGCATTTTGATATTTTGTATAAATTTCGTCATGTTTATCTTCCTTTCAGAATCATTTCTAAAATCGCCATTCTCACATAAACGCCATTTCTTACTTGATCAAATATTCTAGAGCGATGACATTCGACTAATTCAGAAACAATTTCTACATCCCGATTAACAGGTGCCGGGTGCATAATGATTGCATTTTGCTTCATCTTCCCTTCCCGTTCAAAGGTCAAACCGTATTGCTCGTGGTAGCTTTCCTTTGAAAAGCTTTTATTGATTAAATGTCGTTCATGTTGAATTCGCAGTAGCATAATGACATCACTATCTTCTAAAAGGCCATCCCATGAGTGGTGGGCTTCAAATTCTCCTGCCCACTCCGGCGGACATAAAAACCGAACATTGACTCCTAACCGTTTTAAGGAGGTTGCGTTGGACCTTGCTACACGACTATGGGAAATATCACCGACAATCGTTACATTTAATCCTTCAAAGGATCCGAATTCCTTATAAATCGTATATAAATCTAATAGACTTTGAGAAGGATGTTGCCCTGCTCCGTCCCCTGCATTTATGACAGCCACTTCAATTCCTTCAAGTAATTCGTTGTAGTATTCATCTTCTTTTGCTCGTATAACAACAGCATCCAACCCAATCATCTCTAGCGTTTTCACAGTGTCATACATCGTTTCTCCCTTTAGAGCACTTGAAAAGCCTGCATCAAACGGAATGACCGTACATCCTACTTTTCTTTCAGCCATTTCAAAACTTGTTTTCGTTCTTGTACTTGGTTCGAAGAAAAGATTTGCTACGTTGTAAGATTTCGCTAATTTACTAGGCTCCCCTGCTTCAAATTGAGCTGCCCGTTCAATAATCGCCATAACATCTTCATTTGATAAATGTTCCATTGAAAGTAAATTTTTCATTGTCTTTTCCTCCAAATACACTTAATAAAAAGGCCTCGCAATCGTTTGCGAGGCTTAGGAGGTATGACAAGCTAAGGCTACGTTAAACAACGTACCTAGGTCTGTCTATTCCCCTTCTTTGCCTCTCTGGACAATTCATTAAAAGGTATCTTTATTCTTCTAAATTATTCACTTCTTTTTCTCTTCCCGGTAAAACAAGGTTTAATATAACCCCTACAATTGCAGCCAACGCCATCCCTTCAATGGCAAAGGATTCATTAAATCTTAGAGCCGCTCCTCCAATTCCTACTACTAAAATGACAGAGGCAATGACCATATTTCGGTTATTTCCGAAATCAATTTTGTTTTCAACAAGCATTCGTAACCCACTAGAAGCGATAATACCGAATAACAAAATGGAAATTCCACCAAGTACTGCTGTAGGAATCGTTTGTACTAATGCCATTGCTTTACCGAAGAAGGAGAACAGTATTGCTAATACCGCTGCACCTAAAATGACATACACGGAAAAGACTCTTGTTATTGCAAGCACACCAATGTTTTCACCATATGTCGTTTTCGGTGGACCGCCTAGAAAGGCACTAATAAATGTTCCTAATCCATCACCTAGTAAAGATCTATGCAAACCAGGTTCTTTTATATAATTTCGATTGACAACTTTACCTAAAACTAATTGGTGACCGATATGTTCTGAAATCGTTACAATAACAATTGGTACCATTGCAAGTAAAATCGGTGATGTAACATTGAAGTCATAATGTACACCTGGAATTAAGAAGTCTGGAACTTGAAAAAGTTTTGCATCTTTTACCGGTGTAAAGTCTACAATACCGATGATGGTTGAATATATGTAGCCAACGATTAACCCAAGGAGAATTGGCATCGTACTTAAAATATTTTTGAAATATACATTAAAGATAATCGCAGCGAATAAAGTAACCAAAGCTGCAGTAAAGTGTAGGAAACTATATTCTTCATTAACGTTCATCGCCATATCAACTGCTGTTCCTGCTAAACCAAGACCGATTACGATAATTACTGGCGCTACTACAATTGGTGGTAATAAACGCATGAGCCATTTATAACCTGTTTTCCAAATTAGCAGTGAAACGATTCCGTATACAATCCCAACCGCCATAGCTCCAATCATGGCATTACCCGGATGAACACTTTCTCCGTTTTCTATACCACCGGCTGCTATTAAAATCGGTGTAATGAAAGCAAAGGATGAACCTAAATAAGCTGGAACTTTAAATTGAGTTATTAATAAAAATACGATTGTTGCAATCCCGCTTGTTAGTAATGCAATGGAAGGACTTAACCCTACAAGTTGCGGTACTAAAATCGTTGATCCGAACATTGCAAACATATGTTGGAAACTAAGAGTAATAAGTTGTCCTGTTGTTGGTTTATCTTGGATGTCCAAAACTGCTTTTGACATGTTTATCCCCCACTGTCCTTTAATCTACTTTGTGTAGTGTTACATTATCTTCTCTATCAACCTCTGTTAAGCGAACGACGATTTTTTCTGAACTGGAAGTTGGAATGTTTTTCCCAACATAATCAGCTCGAATTGGTAATTCTCGGTGTCCTCTATCCACTAATACCGCAAGCTGAATTTGTGCAGGGCGTCCTAAATCCATAATCGCATCAAGGGCAGCTCGAACTGTCCGTCCTGTATAAAGCACATCATCAACAAGAACAATTTTTTGATTATTCACAACGTAGTCAATATCTACTTGTTGTACGAGGGCTTCCCCATTTTCATTTTTTGTCGATAAATCATCCCGATATAACGTAATGTCCAGTTCACCCGTCCGAATTGGTTTCCCTTCAATTTTTGTGATCTTTTCTGCAAGTCTTCGTGCTAAATAAGCACCACGTGTCTTAATACCAACTAAAATACATTCGTCGATTCCTTTGTTTCGTTCAATAATTTCGTGGGCAATTCTCGTCAATGCTCGATTCATTGAAGGTGCATCTAAAAGTTCTGTAATTTGTCCCATTTGAATTCCTCCTCCCATTCTTATTTCAAAAGCAGTATAAATAGCGTTCCATTTTCGTTAATGACTAAACAGAGAGTATACTTTAAGACATAAAAAAACCTCCTAAGCACCAGCTTAAGAGGTTGGATATACGTGTTGAAAAAACATGTTTGGACATTTTAATGGGTCAACAACATAGACACCATCGCCATTTTCCGTACTACGATTACAAGTCAATCAGTAGCAGTAAATGTCATCAAATTTCCATAACAATTCTACATGTACCTTCTCAGCCTCTCTGGACTGCCATTAAAGGTGAATATTTTATTTTTTAAGTTACTTTCCCATCACGGTGGGTTATTCACTGTTGTCAGTATAGACTTAAAACGACAGGAAGTCAACAAAGTTTATTAAATTAATTACATAATGTTAAGCTTCTTTTCGTAGTTGTTCTAATAATTCCACATAATCTTGAGGAAGAGGAACTTCAAATTCTAAATATTCCTCTGTTGTCGGATGAACGAATCCTAAAACACCTGCATGAAGAACTTGTCCTCCAAAATCAATCGTTTTCTTTGGTCCATACTTAGGGTCCCCAACTAATGGGTAACCAATATAGTTCATGTGGACACGAATTTGATGGGTACGTCCCGTCTCTAAACGACATTCCACTAAAGTAAACTTTCCGCTAATACGTTCCTTTACATGGAAATGGGTAACAGCATGCTTGCCATTATCGACAATTGCTTGTTTTTGACGATCTTTCGGATCACGTCCAATCGGTGCATCAATCGTTCCTTTATCATGGGCAATATGGCCATGTACTAACGCTGTATACTTTCTTGTTACAGTTTTATTAACAAGTTGTTCCACTAAAGAATGATGGGCATGATCGTTTTTAGCAACCATTAATAATCCAGAAGTATCTTTGTCAATTCGATGAACAATACCTGGTCTTAGAACACCATTAATACCTGATAAATCTTTACAATGGTACATTAAGCCATTTACTAAAGTACCTGTCATATGTCCTGGAGCTGGATGTACGACCATCCCTTTAGGTTTATTTACGACAAGTACATCTTGATCTTCATAAATAATTTCTAAATGTAAATTTTCCGGAATTACTTCTAACGGTTCCGCTTCCGGGACATCCACTTCAATGATGTCTCCTTCTTTTACTTTATATTTCGCTTTTACTTCTTCACCATTTACTTTAACAATTCCATCTCCAACCCAAGTTGCCACTTGTGTTCTCGACCAATCTTCTTGAATGGTTGATAGCGCTTTATCAATACGTTCTCCTGCATTGTTTTCGTCTATTGTAATTGTTACAACTGTCATTCTTTCACCTTTTTCTTTTCATCCCGCTCTTCTTTGAGCATTACTAAAATAAGCATAATAACTGAAATTGTTAACGCTGCATCAGCAATGTTAAATATTGGGAAATCATAATTAATAATTGGAATAAGGATATCAACAAAATCGACAACTTCACCACGGAACAGTCGATCGATAAAATTCCCTAATGCGCCACCTAATAAAATCATAAGGCTAATGGCAAATAAAGGCTTCCCCTTCGCCTGTTTATGGAAATAATAAATAACACCTGCGATAACAACGAGCGTTACGATGATAAAAATCCACATTTGACCTTGTAGCATACCCCATGCGGCTCCACGGTTTCGATGGGAAAGAATCGCAAACCATGGGTCCCAAACAGAAATACGTTCACCATACTCCATATTTTTCACGATTAACCATTTAGTCCATTGATCTAATAACACAACAATTGCAGCTAAACTATAGTATTTATACACAGTATTCCCCCGTTTGCCAATAATCTTTACCAGAAAGTAATGTTATATTTCCTTTTACAATCAGTATAAAACAACCGCCCCCGGGAATCGAGAGCGGTGATTCATCTAATTAAACATAATATTTTTCTACCACATCAGCACAACGGCTACATAATGTTGGATGGGATTCATTTTGACCAACTGTTTCCGAATAGGACCAGCAACGTTCACATTTTTCCCCTTCTGCTTTCTCCACTACAATAGCAGTTTTTTCAAGAACAAGGGCATTTTCAGGAGCACCTTCTTTATTTGCTACCACTTGAAGTTGAGAAACGATACAGCTTTGAGCAAAATCAATAGCTGGATCATTTAGAAGTTCAGTAATTTCATTATCGGCATAAATTGTTACTTTCGCTTCTAACGATTTACCAATTGTTTTTGCATTACGTGCTTCTTCAAGAGCTTTTAACACTTCATCGCGGATAGCAATTACTTTATCCCATTTTGCTCGGAGTTCTGTAAAGTTATTACGTTCATCAACCTCAGGGAAATCCGTTAATTGTACAGATACTTCCTCTTCATTTAAGTAAGACCATAATTCATCCGTTGTATGCGGAAGGATTGGTGTTAATACTTTAAGTAAAGTTAACAAAGTATCATACATAACCGTTTGCATTGCACGGCGATTTTTATTATCTTTTGCTTCAATATAAACAACGTCTTTAGCAACATCTAAATAGAATGCTGATAATTCAACCGCAACAAAGTTATTGATTGTATGGTAAACAGATGCGAATTCATAACGGTCATAAGCTTTACGCACTGCTTTTAAGACATCTTGTAAGCGCATATACATGTATTGGTCCATTTCCCGCAATTCTTCATACGCAACTCGATCTGTTTTTGGATCAAAATCAGATACGTTACCGTGTAGGAAACGAAGGGTATTACGAATTTTACGATACACTTCTGAAATTTGTTTTAACATATCCATCGAAATGCGAACATCACCAGTATAATCAACAGACGCTACCCATAAACGGAGGATGTCAGCACCATATTGATTCATCACTTTTTCAGGAATAATGACGTTTCCTAATGATTTACTCATTTTGCGACCTTCTCCATCTAATACAAAGCCGTGGGTTAATAACCCTTTGTAAGGTGCGTATCCGTTAATGGCAACAGAAGTGATTAATGATGAATTGAACCATCCACGGTGTTGGTCAGATCCTTCAAGATAAAGATCAGCCGGATATTTCATTCCTCTTTCTACAAGGACACCTTGGTGGGATGAACCGGAGTCAAACCATACATCCATAATATCGTTTTCTTTAGTAAATTTACCATTTGGACTACCTGGGTGAGTAAATCCTTCTGGTAGAAGGTCTTTTGCTTCCCTTTGGAACCAAATATTTGAACCATGCTCACGGAATAATTTTGAAACATGGGCAATCGTTTCTGGCGTAATAATTTCTTCTCCATTTTCAGCATAGAATACTGGAATTGGAACACCCCAAGCTCGTTGTCTTGAAATACACCAGTCTCCACGATCACGAAGCATATTGTAAAGACGCGTCTCACCCCAAGATGGTGTGAAAGCTGTTTCTTCAACTGCTTGTAATAATTCATCACGGAAAGCTTCTACCGAACAGAACCATTGTGGCGTAGCACGATAAATAACAGGTTTTTTTGTACGCCAGTCATGTGGGTAAGAATGGGTGATGAATGATAATTTTTCTAAAGCGCCTACTTCTTTTAATTTCTCTGTCATCACTTTGTTAGCATCATCATAAAATAACCCTTCGAATCCAGGGGCCTCATGAGTATAGCAACCTTGGTCGTTAATTGGGCTAAGTACATCTAAACCATATCTTTTCCCCACTAGGAAGTCATCTTCCCCGTGACCAGGAGCTGTATGAACACACCCAGTACCTGCTTCTGTCGTTACGTGGTCACCAACCATCACTAATGAATCGCGACCATAAATTGGATGTTTAGCCACAACATATTCAAGTTCTGCACCTTTTACTTCTTGAATTACTTCCGCATTTTCCCATTCTAAATTTTGGGAAACTGTTTCAAGTAAGTCTTTTGCGATAATGAATTTATTATCATTGACTGATACTACAACATACGTAATTTCAGCATTTAAAGAAATTCCTAAGTTCGCTGGAATCGTCCATGGTGTTGTCGTCCAAATAATAAATTTAGCATCTTGTGGTACAACACCTTTTGCATCTTTAATTTCAAAGCTTACATAAATAGATGGTGATTTAATATCTTTATATTCAATTTCCGCTTCTGCTAATGCTGATTCAGAAGAAGGGGACCAATAAACCGGTTTTAACCCTTTATAAATATATCCCTTTTCAGCCATTTTTCCGAACACTTCAATTTGACGTGATTCGAATTCTGGCTTCAATGTAATATAAGGGTCATTCCAATCACCACGAACTCCTAGACGTTTAAATTGAGTTTTTTGGTTTTCAATTTGTTCATAAGCGTATTTTTCACAAAGCTCACGGAATTCAGCAATTGTTAATTCTTTACGCTTTACTCCTTTATTTGTTAACGCTTGCTCAATTGGTAAACCGTGCGTATCCCAACCTGGAACATACGGTGCATGGTAACCAGTCATTGAACGATGGCGGGTAATCATATCTTTCAATACTTTATTTAAAGCATGACCGATGTGAATGTCACCATTTGCGTAGGGAGGTCCATCATGTAAAACGAAGTGAGGTCGATCTTTTGTCCGCTCATTTACTAGAGCGTTAATGTCCATTTCTTCCCATTTTTCTTGCATTTTTGGTTCATTAGCTGGTAAATTTCCGCGCATGGGGAAATCAGTTTTTGGCATTAGCAATGTATCTTTGTACTCTACCATAGTAAAATCCTCCTTTAATGTTTCCTTAAGTCTAATTGTTAAGCACCTAAAAAATAAAAAAAGCTTCACATCCCTGAAGGGACGAGAAGCTATTACTCGTGGTACCACCCTAATTTGCGGAAAACGAAATGGTTAACCGCCTCTTAGACACTGTAACGTCGTGTGAAACGAAATCACTTAATCAAAAATCGTCCACCTATTTTAATTATAGGTTAACGGGTGTGTTACCGTTCTAACACCTTTTCAGTGATTTAGCTCAGGAGTGATCTTCTTTTTTGAATGTTTCGTTCGAGCTTTCACCATCCTCGAATCGCTTTTATCCACTTTCAAAAAATACTGTCTCCTTCAACGCCCAAAATATCAATTTTTCATACTCGTGTATATCAGTATATGGAAATGAAGAAATTCAGTCAAGTAAATCGATGAAGATTGACAGAAATTAACCTTCCGTTGTTATTTCTAAATCATCATCTTCTTGTCGTGCATGGTTTTGGATTTCCGTTAACCCAATTTCATATTCTAATAAATGTTCCCAATCATCCGTGTTTAATAAATCTAATTGGGCTTCTACTAACATTTTGAAACGATTACGGAAAACTTTCGATTGTTTTTTCAACGCATCAATTTCAATAGCAATTTTACGAGCTTTTGATAATGCTTCATTTACAATTCGATCTGCATTTTTCTCAGCTTCTTTAATAATTAATTTTGCTTCTTGTTGTGAGTTACGACGAACTTCTTCAGCTGCTTCTTGTGCAACTACAATCGATTTTTGTAACGTTTCTTCAAGTGTATTATAATGACTCATTTGCTCAGTCATTGTTTTTACTTTATTTTCTAATTCCTTCTTTTCACGAATAAGAATTTCATAATCTTTTATGATTTGATCTAAAAATTCATTCACTTCGTCTTCTGCATATCCTCTGAAGCCTCTAGTAAATTCTTTATTATGTATATCGAGAGGTGATAATGGCATTCGTCAACACTCCTTCTTCATTTAAATATATAAATCTATTATACAGCTTGTCGTTGAAACATGACATCAAAATTTCGTAATTTTTTACTTTAATCTACTATTTTTTCTCTAATCGGCCTATTTGAAGTCGAAGTTTATCCTTTTTCGTCCGTCCTTCAGACATTATCACTTTTAATCTGCCAAATCCACGAGCCGAAAGAATATCACCTTCTTGTACTTCAAAGGAAGCATCCTCTCTTATCGTCCAATTGACTTTAACTTTGCCTGCTTTAATTAAACTTTGAGATTTTTGTCTCGATATATTAAGAACTGTGGCAATAATAACGTCTAATCGCATAGAAGATACTGTATAGGTTTTATCGAACCATTCTTCTTCTAGTTTAATTAATTGATGAGAATCAATTTGTTCCAACTTCACTTTTGATTTACCAATAGAAGTTAAATTCACTAATACGTAATCTTGGACTTCTTTAGCGACTGCAAATTGAATTATATCCTCTTCAATCCGAATATCACCGAACTTACTACGTCCAATGCCTAACGATAATAAAGCTCCTAATACATCTGGATGTTTTAACTGAACAAACTTAGAAGGATAATTCACTGCAAAAAAGGAAATTTCAAAATCATTCTTCGTTGGTTGAAAATAATTGGGACAAATAAAAAGTCTTTGTCTTTCTGCTTCATCAAACCCTCCAAAATGTTGAACGGATAGTTCGTTATTTTGACCAACAATAGAAGAAACAATAAATCTTTCCCGAGGATCAAGAAAATCCGTTAATTTTGGTGCAAATCGATCTTCTACCTCCCTTTGCCACCCGATGACTTTTTCGATGAAAGTTTGTTCGTCTTTTCTAAAATGTTGAATTAAATGCTCCATTTTCTCAGCTCACTTTGAATAACTATATATTTAAATACTGCCCAATTTATCGTATTAAAAAAGGGACGTTTCAAAATTGTTGGAAACGTCTCCTTAAATATCGAAAGAATGACTTCTTTTTTTAGTATTTGACTTAAGTTAACATGTTATATAGATTGAAAACGACAATTTTTATCCCACGTTCGATGAAAGTCAGTAATAAAATCGCAATAATAGGCGAAAAATCAATCATACCGATAGGTGGGATGAATTTTCTAAAGAAACCTAAATATGGTTCACATAATTTTGCAAGAAGTCGTCCAAAGGCCGAACCTTGTGCGGCCGGAACCCAAGACATTAAAATGTAAATGATAAGCATAAACGAATAAATCGAAAAGGCCATTGTAATAACTGTACTGATTGAATAGATCATCATATAAATTAATTACCCTCTCTAAATTAAAGTTCCTCTTGTAGCAAAGTAGCCTTTATAAAAAGTTAGTATGTACCTATAGAAATAAAATACTTCTACATTGCTTGAGGGTCACTTCATCCCCCATTTAGGGGAATGAAGTTAAAATTCCTCATATAAATAATTTGATATTTCCCCAGATACTTCCACATTATCCGGTGTACATAAGAAAATATCTGTACCGATACGTTGAATATCTCCACCTAGAGCATAAACCGTACCGCTTAGGAAATCGATAATACGAATTCCCGCTTCACGATCGATGCGCTGTAGATTTACGATAATTGCCCGTTTATTTTTCAAATGCTCAGAAATATCTTGCGCCTCTGCATATACACGTGGCTCAACAATTACAACTTTTGAATTTTTTAGTGAGTTTGCCGCCTGTAAGCTGACAACATTGCGTGGTTGTGACTGTTGGGGTTCAACCTCAGCAAGCTTTCTTTCCTTTTTAGGTCGTGACTTTACAACGGGTTGCTCTTTAGAAATATGAACTGGTTTACTTGATGCTTCGATTTCTACTGATTCATCTTCTTCTTCTAAATAAAAGAAATTTTTAATTTTATTTTTCATACTCATCTAGTATCCCTCATTTCTATCCAACAAGAGCTGTTCCTATTCTTACAAACGTTGCACCTTCTTCTACTGCAATGTCGAAATCATTTGACATCCCCATTGACAGTTCTTGGCAAGGTGCAAAGGGCAAGTTCAACTCAACAACGTCCTGCTGTAATTTTTTTAGTTCACGAAATACATGGCGAATAATCGTTTCATCTTCTGTATTTGGAGCCATCGTCATTAATCCAACTACTTGAATTTTATCGAATTGTTGTAAAGATTGAATGAATGGAATAACTTCTTCCTTCGATAATCCATGTTTCGTTTGTTCTCCTGAAACGTTAACCTGTACAAAACATTTTATCGTTTTTTCAGCCCGTTTATTAATTTCTTCCGCTAGACTAAAACGATCCAATGAATGTAAGTAGTCGATTTCATTTATCACTTGTTTCACTTTTCTTGATTGTAATGACCCGATGTAATGCCATATCGCTTGATTATTCATTTCGCCCTTTTTACTTAATAATCCTTCTGGACGATTTTCACCTAAATGATTTAATCCAGCTTCAACGGCTTCAACCGCTCTTTCTGTAGACACTTGTTTCGTTACAGCAATAATCGTTACATCTTGTGTCGCTTGTGTGCGTTTTTTGGCTTCATCAATTTTTTTCGATATAGTATTTAAATTATCAATTATTCTTGCCATTTTAAACCCAACTTTACATCAATAGTTTCCTTCATTGTATCAATCTAGTAAGTAATTTTCAATGAATAGTACTGCTTTAACTCTCTTCACGCACTAAAATAACATCTTTCCCTACGACGAGAATATCAGTAATTGGTACTTTTCTTACATGTTCTTCATTTTGCATAAAAGACATAAACTTTTTAGGCTCTGCAACGAGAAAAGCAATAATATTTCCTGTCTTTTCGCAAACTTCCGCATCAATGATATATCCGATAAATCTTCCATTCCCCGCTTCTATAATTTCCTTTTGTTGTACATCTGAAAATCGCAAGAAAATCTCCTTTCCTCTACTTTTTAATGGGATGAAATTATATAAATTCTCTTTTCTACTTAAAAATAAAAACGCACTTAAAATAAGTGCGCTGCATTTGTTATCCTAGTTTATAGTCTTTTTGCATTGTCTCAATGGCATTTTTCTCTAATCTCGAAATTTGCGCTTGAGAAATACCGAGTGATTTTGCAATTTCAGTTTGTGTTTCGCCATAATAGAATCGTTTAGATAGAATCATTTGTTGTCGTTCGTCTAATTTTTGCATACTTTCTTTTACACTAACATACGCAACCCATTGGTCTTCCGACACATCATCATCTCTTAATTGATCCATAATATATACTGCATCACCGCCATCTGAATAAATAGGCTCCTGTAAGGATAAAGGATCCTGAATGGCATCTAATGCATATAATACATCTTCTTTTTTCATTTCAATTGCTTCAGCTAACTGTTCGATTGTCGGTTCATATAAATTTTCCGAAATAAATTTTTCCTTTGCCTGCATTGCTTTATAAGCAATGTCTCTTAATGATCTAGATACTCTTAATGCGTGATGATCTCGTAAATGTCTTCGAATTTCACCAATGATCATCGGTACAGCATATGTTGAAAAACGCACATTATGCTTCAAATCGAAATGATCTATAGCTTTTAATAATCCGATGCATCCTACTTGGAAAAGGTCATCTGCTTGTTCACCACGATAAGAAAATCTACCGACAATACTTAATACAAGCCTTAAATTACAAATAACAAGTTCATCTCTTACCCATTCTTCTCCTGACTGTAAGCGAACGAACAGCTCTCTCATCTCTTCATGTTTTAGCACTGGCAAAGAAGCAGTATCTACACCACAAAGTTCTACTTTTGTACGAACCATCTTCTTTTCCTCCGAACTGTCTGTTTTTTATCTCTGAACTGTTTTTTAAGTTTGTCCGGAAAAAAGAAGAATATGCACAAAATCCTTGTCCAATTTCATCCAATCAATTAGAGAAAGGAGCGTTCTAATTTGAACTTCATACGTTGTTCAATTACTTCGAAATAGCTTCATTCGCATATTTAACAGAAGAAAATGTAGGCCAATATGAGCTTATGAAATTGGTTGGTTTAAATGTTCTCGAAGATCTAATATAATTTTCTTTTCTAATCTTGATATATAGGATTGGGAAATTCCTAAATGGTCAGCCACTTCTTTTTGCGTCATTTCTTGCTTTCCATTTAAGCCAAAACGGCATTCCATAATATATCTTTCCCTTTCACTTAAGCCATTAATTGCTTGAAACATATGTTGCCGTTCGATTTTCTTTTCAACATCATTCATAATAATTTGTTCTTCCGTTCCTAATATATCTGAAAGGAGTAATTCATTTCCGTCAGGATCTGAATTCAAAGGTTCATCTAACGAAACTTCTCCCTTCATGCGGCTCGTCTTTCTTAAATGCATTAAAATTTCATTTTCAATACATCTAGAAGCATAAGTCGCTAATTTTATATTCTTTTCTGTATTAAATGTTTCAATTGCTTTAATTAAGCCAATGGATCCAATACTAATTAAATCCTCTATAGGCGTACCAGTATTATCGAATCGTCTTGCAATATAAACAACAAGACGTAAATTTCTTTCAATTAGTGTGTCTCTTGCTCTCAAATCACCATTCATAAAGGCTTCAATAACTGTCATCTCTTCTTCTCTAGTTAATGGTACTGGCAATGAATCGTGCCCTCCTATATAGTACGTTCCTTTGAGTCGAAACTTACTCCAAATTTTTCTAAATAAGTCGATTAATTTATTAAACAATCATTTTCCCCCTTTATGTGTAAATTTGATGAATACGAATACGCTTGTATTCGCTGTCCAGATTAGTTGCCTTCAAGTAATCTGTGACATCCGTCGGAGCATTTACTACTATGAAACTTTTAAAAAAACAAGTAGTTATAGTGCCAAAACGTGAAGAATCATTTGTGCGTCTTGAGGATACCTCGCATCATTTCTAGTTAAAACAACATATTGATCAACAATTTCCTTTGAAACACTACCACTAATTTTTAATTTATCAAATCGGAAGGCAAGTACTAATGAACGTTCTTGTTGGACTGTCGATAAAGAAAGCACCCGCACTTTTGGATAAACGTAAGTAGGAAACATTTTTAATTGATAAGGGTTTTTATCATCCCACGTAAGTAATGCTTCTTGGAAATCACTCGGGAGCTCCTTACTTATTGCTGTATAGGAGAGAAAATGAACCGGTTTTCCACTAATTGGTTCAATACATTCGTTTCCCGTATCAATAAAACCCTTTAAACGATATGTTTTTTTAAATAGCTCAAGGTCACAATCCACTACAAATGAATGTTGAATTTTTTCTTGCATCATATTTCTCCACTTTGTGTGAATCGTTGTTAAACTTAAAAAGGCGATGGCTATGCATAAAATAAAAAAAGCAACCTCGGATTGATTTAGTAAAAAAGGAAGTAGGCTTGTTAAAACACCACCAAGAAAGAAAGTAGTAATAAATAAGACTGTTCCTTGTTTTAACAACGATTGGAGTCGAAAAGAAAATGCAAGTCCAATTAATACAATGAAACTTAGTACAGCTCCAAATAACGTTTGATAAAAAATTGCTGCGATGAATCCACTACAAAACGCACTAAGGAGCAATCTACTCCTTTTTACATACAATCCCGTTATTTCTTGTGTGAACTTTAATAAAAAATAGTTAAACAACGTATTGTATAGTATGAGTAATTCTCCAATCATTTCAGCGTCCTCCTAAAAATAGATTACCATTCGTCTGTTAAAGAAAATGTCAAAACATTGTATGAAATCTAAATTTCTTTTTGACAAAATTTTCTATTAAAGGAGAAAATATGACACGAAAAACAGAAACGTTTTAATTATTAAAATTCCTTTAATCATTGGTAATAAAGGAATGAAAGAAAATATCATGAAGTATTTTTACATAAAAAAAGGAGACTCATAAACTATGAGTCTCCTTTTTGTCGAATTATGTTCATTACCCTCTATTTCGACGATTTCGTAAAAATGTCGGAATGTCTAATAAATCATCTAATTGCTGAGCCTGTCTTTGTGGTTCATGTTGTACATTTTGTTGTTGTTGCTGTTGTTCTTGTACTCGTTCACGAATTGGTGCTTGCGGTTGCTGTGTTTGTCCACCACGTACAGTTCCCATCGGACGAGAATTTTGTTGACGTTGCTGTTGTGAAATTACATCTTCAGAAAAACCAGTTGCGATTACTGTTACGATAATTTCATCATTTAAGTTTTCGTTAATAACCGAACCGAAAATCATATTCACTTCTTCATCAGATGCAGAAGCGACAATATCAGCAGCCTCTTGAACTTCAAATAAACTTAAGTTAGAGCCACCTGTAATATTCATAATAACACCTTTAGCTCCATCAATTGAAGTCTCAAGAAGTGGACTTGAAATTGCTTTTTTAGCTGCTTCCGTTGCACGATTTTCACCTGTTGCAATCCCGATTCCCATAAGAGCAGAACCTTTGTCAGACATTATCGTTTTAACGTCAGCAAAGTCTAGGTTAATAAGACCTGGTGTTGCGATAAGATCGGATATACCTTGTACACCTTGACGTAATACATTATCTGCTTCACGGAAAGCTTCAAGCATTGGTGTACTTTTATCAACAATTTGTAATAATTTATCATTCGGAATGACGATTAAAGTATCAACAGCTTCTTTCATTGCTGCAATACCACCAATTGCTTGAGTTTGACGTTTACGGCCTTCAAAGGAAAAAGGACGTGTTACGACACCTACAGTTAATGCTCCTAAATCACGGGCAATAGAAGCAATAACAGGAGCCGCACCTGTACCAGTTCCTCCACCCATACCAGCAGTTACGAACACCATATCTGCGCCACGTAGAACTTCTTCAATTTGTTCGCGACTTTCTTCTGCTGCTTTTTTTCCTACTTCCGGGTTAGCACCTGCACCTAGCCCTCTTGTTAACTTGTTACCAATCTGTAATTTATATTCAGCTTTTGATAGATTTAAAGCTTGTGCATCTGTATTTACAGCGATAAAATCCACGCCTTGTACACCGTGCTCAATCATTCTATTTACTGCATTATTACCGCCACCACCAACACCAATGACTTTGATGTTAGCCAGTTGGTCTATACTCGTATCAAATTCTAACATAGTTTCTCCTCCTGCCACATTTATCTCGAAATATTATTCAAAGAACTTATCAAATAGTTTCTTAGCTTTATTGATTACGCTTGTTTTATTCGTACTGTTGCTTACTTTTTCCGGTGCGTTTGATTGTTTTTTAGGAGGTGTTGATCCGACACCAGTTGTTGCTAATGCAGGTGTCTGATTTGTACTTCGACCATAAAACTCATCATCTAAATGCGCATATCGTATTAAACCAACAGCAGTTGTATAAGCAGGTTCTCGAACTCCTATATAGTCTGGAGTATAAATTCTTACACGTGTTTGCATAATTTGTCTAGCAAGCTGTGCAATACCTTCTAATTGAGCAACGCCACCTGTAAGGACTACTCCACCTGGTAAGTCACGAACTCCTAATCGAGCTAATTCATCTAAAACGAGTTCGAATAACTCTTCAAGACGTACTCCGATCACTTCGGAAATAAATTTTTGACTATATTGATCCATTGCATCTGTACCTGATACCGGAACTTCAAAAATTTCTTCATCCGAAGCATCATCGTAAAATGCATGTCCAAACTGTTTTTTTATTATTTCGGCTTGTTCTGTTGGGGTTTTTAATACTATTGATAAATCTTTAGTTAAATGTTCGCCACCGACTGGAATAACTCCTGTTCTAGTCAGCAAACCATCTTCAAAAACCGCAACTGTTGTAGAGCCTCCCCCTATATCAATATAGGCAGTTCCTTGATTTTTCTCATCTTCAGTAAGTGCGAAAAATCCTGCTGCTAATGGTTGTAAATAAATTTCCCTTATTTGTAACCCAGCACGCTCTACACAGCGAAGTACATTGTGTACTAATGTCTTTGAAGTTGTAATCATTGTAGCATCCATTTCTAAACGAATACCAATCATACCTCGAGGGTCTTTGATTTCATCTAGATTATCTACAATAAATTGACGTGGAATTAAGTTAACAAGTTCTCTCTCTGGTGGAATTGACATCACTTGTGCGGATTCAATTACTCTTTCTAAATCTTCATCTGTAATTTCACGGTTTTCACTATTGACTGCAACAACCCCTTTCACAGGTTGAAGAGTCGTTTGATTTGCAGGAATACCGAGCACCACTTCATCTATTTTGATGCCAGTCATTCTTTCTGCTTGATCTACGGCTTTTTTAATTGATTGTACGGTTGCATCTATATCAACAATAGCACCTTTACGGATACCGTTTGATTTTACATTACCTACACCAATCACATGTAATTGATTGTCAGTAATATCTCCTATCAAAACTTTAATAGAGGATGAACCAATATCGAGTGAAATATAAATATCTTGGTGATTCATCATTCCGCACCTCCTTCGTTTACTACTATATTTTATTCTATTGTAATTCCCAGCTATTGTCTAAATAATTCCGTGTATACTCTTTAATTTTACAGCTATTATACTGTATTTTCATCCTTTTTTATATGTCTCTCTTCCCATTTTGTTATCAAAATCCGTCGAATTACTGCAATATTTTGGAATAATCGAACTCCAAAGGCGAAAATGGCTGCTAAATATAAGTCTACGCCTAGATGAACACCTAAAAATGCTAATCCAGCAGCTAAAGCGATATTAAAGAAGAAACCGGATAAAAATACTTTATCATCATAAACTTGTTGTAAATTTGCACGGATTCCACCAAAAATTGTATCAAGGGCTGCAAGCACAGCAATGGATAAATAATTTTCATAGACTGTAGGAATTTGAATATCCGCTAATAACCCTAATCCTAGACCTAAAATTAATCCTAATAATGGTAACCACATACTTTCTTTATTCCCCTTTATTGTCTTCAACTATATATTGACTTGATAATTTCCCATCATAGGGAGCAATAGTAATGTCTGATTGTGCTTTATTAATCGTTAAATTTAAATTATCCAAGTAAAAATCATCTTTGAATGTTGAAGCAAATAAATAACCATAAAGTTTTTCGGCTTTCTCATAAGAATCGGTGATTACCTTCATTTCAACTTCAGTATCAATAGGAACACTATTCACCGTCGTTTCTCCATTAATTTCACGGATTGCTGAAGTATGGGTAAGTCGTTGTCCATCGATTTCCACGTAAAGACCATTATAATGATAAATTTCGTTTACTAAGCGAATTAAAAGGTCCGGTGATATATTTTCAATGGAATAACCGGAATTTATAAGCTCAATCGCCGGTGATATATTTAAAATTACACCCGGTCCAGTGACAGATGTAAGTCCAACCTGTTCATTTAGATCTTCCACTGTATTTTCTAAAAGATCGGCTTGTTGTTCTTTTTCATTATTTTCATATTCCTCAATCAAATCGTTGTAGCTTTCGATTTCGGATAACAATTCCGAATGACGTTTTTTTTCTTCAGATAATTCTTGTCTTATTGCCCAAATGTCTCGTGTATCTCTCGTTGTTGGATTTTGTACTGTATTGTATTGAACAGCAATCATCAAACCTACAATAAATGATACAATCGTTATTCGGGTAACTATTTTTTTATTCAATCGTTTCCCCTCCTAAACAATTCTCTTATTTTTAGGCTTGTCCCCGAATAATATTATATTTCATTATTAATGGAAGACATTTGGATCCGATCGCTTTGTTCCATTGTTACGACAATATTATCCATCAATAATTGATCGAAAACACCACCAACAATTTTTAAAGAAGCCATTAAAGTTTCAGCATTTCCAATTGCTTCTATAACAAATGGTGCTGGAAATTGGTGACCGTCAATTGTTATGACTGGTCCATTACATTTAATATAGGAATTGGACTTTAATCTTTGGCCATTAATGGAAATAGCCTCCGCGCCAGAAATTTTCAATTCATTAATCACTGATAAAACATGACTTTCATGAACAATATAGTCATTTGGATTAGTAGAATTTGGATCGTATACGTTATCTTTTAACGTTACTTTAATGCCTTCCCCTTTAACTGGTATCAAGCCCAGTTGCAATCGAAGTTTTTCAGCATCTTCTATTAAATCCTCATATTGGTCTTCATTTTTAGCAATGCTTTTTTCATAGTCTCTAATTTGATCTTGCAAATCGTTTAATTCTTCAGCCAGCTCTTTATTTCTTTCCTGTTGTTCAATCAGGTCTTCCCGGTAGGATTCTTCTTGATCTACATATGAATTGTTCATTTTTGCTTTATCTTTTGTCAAATTATAGGAATAGCCAATAATAAATCCTGTTGCGATACATACAATGAGTACGATGAACTGCTTTTTTGTAAATTTATTATTGTGAAGTGGTTTCTTCATCCGCCATCACTTCCTGTTCTTCGATATCTTGTCCTTCTGTCCCATCGATATCAAAGTCAAATTGAGCATATTCATCTTGATAGGATTTGTAATATGAACCAACTTCAATATCTATTATGCCCTTTTCAAATTGGCCAGCCCCTTCAATTTGTGCAACAATCGAAGGATAATAATTTAATTTTTTCGCTAGAGATGTAATTTCAGCTCTAACTTCGTAACCATCATTCATATAGAGGGTAATAGCATAAGGATCAGCACTCGAAGGCGTTGAATTGATTTGAGAAATTAACGAAAGAACTGTGGGGTCTAACTTTGAAAGCTCAACTAACAATTTTTTTCGTAACTTTTCATCTTCAAAATTTAAAAATAATGGAGCATCAATTGGACCTGAAAAACTTGATTCTTTGAAAATTTCTCCATTTTCCAACATCGGGTACAGATCATTATCTATTGAAATATAGGCGACCTTCTCATATTCTTCAACTTCAATTTCAACAGAGGAAAGCCATTTTCTTTTTACATTCACATCTTTTACCCAGTATTCTTCAAGAATCTTCTCCTCAACATCACTTGTTTTAAAGCCCCACAACGAGTCTCCAGCTTTTAAATCCGATTGTTTTAAATACACATCTTCCGCTACTAATTCGGACCCGGTAATATTAATATTCTTAATATCACTATAGGAAGATTGAAAGTAAAGGAGTAAAAATAATGTTAAAAAGAACAATAAAAGTAGTGTGATAAATTTTTTATTTGTTCTCTTTCTACGTTTTTCTCGTAATGTTGGGATGCGTTCTTCTATGTCAATGACTTTATCCATAATTTTTACTCCCCCTCTCCTTTTCCCATTTATATCCATCGCCTCATTATAAGTCAATCTGTTTAAAAGACTTATTCATTATAAACTTCTGATTGATTTGAGAAACAAACGACAATGGCTACAACAAACCAGATAATCATGAGTGACGTCCCACCATAACTAATAAACGGTAATGTCACCCCTGTTACAGGGATAAGACCAATGACAACGCCGATATTTAATGCAGCTTGAAACCCAACCATCCCTACTAAAGCTGAAATAGCATAAAAGTCGGAACTTCTTACAGTTTGAATGGCCAGTCCACAACCGGAATAAATGAAAATTCCAAATAACACTAAAACGAAACAACCGCCTAGAAACCCAATTTCCTCCAATATGATGGAGAAAATAAAATCATTTTGTGGCTCTGGTAAATATAAAAATTTTTGACGGCTTTCTTGAAACCCATGTCCAAGTATTCCTGCTGGTCCGATTGCGAGCAAAGATTGAACAGCTTGGAAGCCACTTCCTAAAGGATCTTCCCAAGGATTTATAAAGGCTTCGATTCTTTTTAATCGATAGGGGGCAGAGGCTATTAAACCAATTAACCCAACAACTCCTAGTACAATAAATCCAACGTATAATTTAATAGGGTATCTGGCGATAAACAATAAAATAAATGCAGATACAACTAAAATAAATACGGAACCAAAATCAGGCTGTAACATGATTAATGCACAAGGAAGAATAATGATTAAAAAGTGCTTTATTTGAACAACTCTCTCACTGTTTTTTACTTTACTCAATAAAAAACTTAAATACATTAATGTTGTAATTTTAACTAACTCAGCAGGTTGAATAGTTAAAGGACCAAGCCCTATCCAGCTACGTGAACCGTTTCGAACAATACCAATCCCAGGGATTAAAACAAGTACTAATAAAATTAAAGATAGTACATATAGAGTAATCCATGTTTTTTCACGAGTAAAAACCGGCATATTTGCTACAAATATAAAGACGATAATCGCAAGCAAAAGATACATACTTTGTTTAATATAAAACGGCAATTCGCCTTCATAATGAATAGAACTCCAATATGTACCGGCAGAAAAAATAAACACAATTCCTATTAATGACAACAAGAAAGCAGAAATAATGAAGAGCCTCTTATAAGTAAATTTCAGTTAAGGCATCCTTTCCTCTTATGAACTAAGAAATCAAAAAAACAAAAGAGGTGTGCTTAGAAAATCTTAATTCCTAAGCACTAATGTTATTACAATTTGGAGGGATTAAAACTAAAGTTTCATGACAGCTTCAATGAACAAGTCGCCTCTAACTTCAAAACTTTTATATTGATCCCAACTAGCGCAAGCAGGTGAAAGTAGAATGACATCACCACTTTCTGATATGGAGGCAGCTTTTGGAACTGCATCCTCCACATTTTCCGCTAGTATTGTCTCGCTTATTCCACAAGATTGAGCAAATTCTATAAAGCGTTTACCAGTTTCTCCAAATGCAACTACACCTTTTACATGATTCATGGCTAGACGTAATTCTTCAAAAGAGTGTCCTCGTTCTAATCCACCAGCTATTAAAACAGTTGGTTGATCGAATGCTTCTAACGCCACTTTCGTTGCTAAACAATTCGTTGCCTTTGAATCGTTGTATATTTTACGGCCATTCCATTCCCGTACAAATTGAGTACGGTGTCGAACACCAGTAAAGGTTTTTAATACTTCTTCAATAGCCTGTTTATCACATCCATATAAAATGCATGTAGCGACGGCAGCTAAAATGTTTTCTAAATTATGTTTTCCTGGAAGAGCAATGGATGCTCGATCCAAGTAAAATTCACCTTGCCAATAAATCGCCGTTTCATCTGCACTAATTCCCTCTTCTGAACGTCCATTCGTACTAAAAGGAACTTTTTTAGCTCTCGATTTCATAGCAAGCTGATTAACAATTTCTTGATCGGCATTATAAATAAACCAATCTTCCTCATCTTGATTTTTTGTAATGGCATATTTCGCTTCAACATATTGTTCAAAAGTACCATGATAATCTAAATGGGCATCATATAAATTCATTAAAATAGCGATGTCCGGTTTAAATTCAATTGTCCCCATTAATTGGAAAGAAGATAGTTCCGTAACGATAACATTTTCTTTCGTTGCTTCTGCTGCAACGCCACAAGCAACGGTGCCGATATTCCCCGCAATTAAGGGATTTCTTGAACCACGATTTAACATTTCAAATATTAACGTTGTCGTCGTTGTTTTTCCGTTTGTGCCTGTTATCCCAATGATTGGTGCTTCACTTACTAAATAAGCAAGTTCTACTTCCGTAATAACCGGAATTCCACGATGGATAGCATCCGATACAATCGGATTTGAATAAGGAATACCTGGATTTTTTACAAGCAACTCAAAACCTTCATCTAATAAATCTTCAGGGTGACGACCACAAATGACGGTAATTCCTTTTTTTAATAACCCTTGGGCTTGGGGATTTTCATCAAAGGATTTGGAATCATTTACTGTTACAAAAGCTCCTAACTGATGTAGTAACTCTGCAGCAGCTACGCCACTTTTTGCTAATCCTAAAACTAATACTTTTTTATGCTGTAATTTTGAATATGGAATCATAGTAATGCCTCCGATACAACTGCAATTAATGCTACAACTAAAGCTGTCGTCCAAAATACGCCGACTACTTTACGTTCTGACCATCCTGACAATTCAAAATGGTGGTGAATTGGACTCATTTTGAAAATACGTTTGCCACGTAACTTGAAACTTGCAACTTGTAAAATGACAGATAACGTTTCAATGACAAAAACTAATCCAACTAAAAGAAGTAGCAATTCTTCTTTTACAAGTATCGAAACGAGGGCAAGGGCTCCACCTAATGCTAAGGAGCCCGTATCCCCCATAAATACTTTTGCTGGGTTTGCATTAAAAAGTAAGAACCCTAGCAATGCGCCGGTAACTGCAAAAGTAAATAGCGCTACATCAGCTTGTTCATTATAAAGGGCAATAACTCCATATGCCGCAAAGGCGATGGATGCTGTGCCTGCCACTAATCCGTCTAATCCGTCTGTTAAGTTGACTGCATTTGAAAAGCCTACTAACCAGAATATTAAGAAGGCTACATATAAAATTCCTAAATCAATTGACCAGTCTGTAAACGGTATACCGACGGAAGTATCAAATGAACCTAAACGTAATAATAGGAATGCAGCAATTGAAATAATAATTTGACCGATTAATTTTTGTAAAGATGTTAAACCTAAGTTTCGTTTAAAGATAACTTTAATGCCATCATCTAAAAATCCGATTAAACCAAAACCAGCTAATACAAGTATCATTACGATTGATTGTGTTGTAAATAGATTAAATATATTTCCAACAATTACCGTCGTAGCAATAATCGATATTAAAAAGATTATCCCACCCATAGTTGGGGTACCGGCCTTTTTCATATGAGACTGGGGACCTTCTTCTCGAATACTCTGTCCAAATTTTAATCGTCTAAGTATTGGGATTAATATTGGAGCTAGAACCACAGAAGCGATAAATGAAATTGCTAGAATGGTTATTGTTGTTGTAATTGTCATGATAAATCTCCTTTAATTCTGTTCATTCTTAAATGATTCATCCTAATAATAGATGTTTTCTTTCCATTTTTAAAGATTAGTTTTCTTCTAAATAAAGATGGATTGTACCATCTTGTTGAATAATATTCTCTGCTTCTGGTAATTGGGAAGTAACTTTCTTTCCATCTCCGTGTATTTCAATATTGAATGGATATTGTAATTCCATGATTTCATCTAATGTGTAACCGACTAAATTAGGAACTCGCTCCGTAATTGGATCTCCCCAACGATATTGTTTTTCAAGTTGTCCTTCTCGATCTACTTCTAATCCGATTTCAGGTGCAATGTCCTCAATGATTTGACCAACGATTGGAGCTGCAATTGTACTACCAAATACAACTGAACTTTTTGGATTATCAATCGCAACATACACAACAACTTCCGGATTATCCGCAGGGGCAAATCCTATAAATGATACGATATATTCACCGTCTTTATAACGTCCATCCTCAACTTTTTGGGCAGTCCCCGTTTTGCCACCAATACGTAGACCATCCCGGTAAGCTTGACGACCTGAACCATTAGCAACGACAGACTCAAGGGCTTCCCGGACTTTTTTTGACGTTTCTTCACTTATAACGTTTCTTTTTAATTCAGGCTTACTTTCAAGTATTGTGTTACCAGACTCCGAATCATACACTCGTGATACAACATAAGGTGTAAAAAGTTTCCCACCGTTTACAGCTGCTGCAACGGCTTGTACTTGCTGGATTGGTGTGACGGCAATCCCTTGACCGAAGGAGGTCGTGGCATGCTCCACTGGTCCGAAAGATTCTTCTGAGAATAAAATTCCAGATGCCTCACCAGCAATGTTCGATCCAGTAGGTTCCCCAAAGCCAAAATCTTTAATATATTGAAGTAATTTTGTCGCCCCTACCCGTTGTCCCATTTCAATAAATCCAGGGTTACAAGAATTTTCGACGACTTCTAAAAATGTTTCACTACCATGTCCTTCCCTTTTCCAACAACGAAGTCTTGAATCTTCCACGATTGTATAACCTTTGTCATAAAACATATCATTCTCTAAATCAACTACATCTTCTTCCAAGGCAGCACTTAACGTAATGATTTTAAAAGTCGAACCTGGTTCATAGGTCATCCAAACAGGTAAGTTGCGATTGTATATCGATTGATCTGTTTCTTCAAAATTTGAAGGATCGTATGTAGGATAAGATGAAAGTGCTAGTATTTCTCCAGTATTGACATCCATCGCAATTGCTAGTGCTTGATCTGCATTGTATTTTTCCATCGCCTGGGATAATTCCCGCTCAACAACTTCTTGAACTTCCAAATCAATCGTCAGCTCAACGGTAGCACCTTGCTCGCCTTCCCGCCACTCATCATCAACGTGGGGTAAGGAATTCCCCTGTGCATCTGTAAAAAGACGAATTGCCGCATCTTTTGATGTGAGTAGTTTATCGTATTGATATTCAATACCAGCTAGCCCCTGTGTATCATACCCTGTAAAACCTAAAAATCTAGATAGTAAACTCCCATATGGATAATGTCGTACATAATCGACACCACTATATAAGCCATCAATTTTAAGGCCTTGAATTTGTACAGCTTGTTCATACGTAATGTTTTTTGCTTCAGGGGCTAGTTTCACCAAGTAATCTCTAGTGTTCATTTTTTCGTATAATTTTTTCGGATCTAACTTTAAAACGGAAGCAATTTGATTTGCTGCTTCTTCGATATTATCATTTTGAGCTGGCATAAAATAAAGGGTTGGAGCCAGTTTATTCGTAACGATAACTTTTCCAGTACGATCTACAATTTCCCCTCTTTCAGATGCAAAGGGAATTTCCCGGTCCCAGTTTTCTTTCGCCAATTCTGTTAGTTTGTCATGCTGGATGACTTGGACATAAAACAATCGAACGACAACTGCTAAACCAAAAAGTACAAAACCAAATATGATTAACTTTAACCTTTTTTTTGAAATGGTAGAAATCCACTTCATTCGACATTCACACCTCGTTTTTAACAAAGTATGAAATAAAAACAACTTCTATTCGAAAAGGTTTTGTTAATCTTGCGGTAAGTCTTCACCTTCCTCCGTTTTTTCCTCTTTCGCTGAGTATACTTCTTCTGGTGTCTTCAACTGAATAACAATTGGTGAATCATCAGCTATTACAGTATTTGGAGAAACACTTTGACTTGTTACAAACCCTTCTCCTGCAACTTCTATTCGTAAACCGGACATTTGTTTATAGACTAATACATTTCGTAAAGACCAATTATCAAAGGACGGAAGGGTAATGGCTCCATCAGTCTTTAAAAATATTAAACTACCTTTTGGAATAGATAAACCTTCTTTAGGATATTGGTCGGTTATTTTTCCACCTTCACCAATAATAATCGGTGTTAACCCTTCATTCGTTAATGCTGTCTGAACTTTTTCCGCATCATTACCAACATAATTTCCCATTGATTCTGTTTGTACTTCTACTGCATCTTCAGGATTAATATTTAAATATTTTAAACTATTTTCCATAACCGAAGTGAATACTTTTGCTACTGGTTCAGAACCAGCCTCGGTTAATTTTAATTTAGGTCGTTTCACGGCTACATAGACAATGAGTTGCGGGTCATCGGCAGGTGCCATTCCTAAGAAGGAATATAAATAATTGTTTTTTCCTGTTAAATATCCAGAGCCATCGGTATCAGCAATCCATGCAGTCCCAGTTTTACCTGCTACCTCATAGCCTCCAATGGCAAATCGTTTTGCCGTCCCTGCTTCAGCTGTAACCGTAGAAGCTAGTACTTCACGAACTTGTTTTGCCGTCTCTTTCGAAATAGGTTCACCTTTTACTTTTGACTTTTCTTCTTGAATCACTTTACCTGTATTGGAATCTACTATTTTATCAATCACATATGGTTGCATCATTTTGCCGTCATTTGCAATGGCCGTCATTGCCTGGACAAGCTGTATAGGAGTTGCTGTTGAACCTTGACCATAGGATGTTGTCACATAGTTTACTGGATAATTCGTTAGTAGTGTACCTGATGCCTCATTTGGTAACCCAATATCAGTCTTTTTACCAAAACCGAATTTTTTAAAATAATCAATTAGCGTTTCGTTTCCGATATCTTCTAATAAGTTAGCCATAGCTGTATTAGATGAACGTTGAAATCCTTCTAAATAGCTAATTTTCCCCCAACCTACTTGGTTATGGTCACGAATCGTTCTATCTAAAATGGTATAACTACCAGACTGGTATTGTGCATTTGGTTTCCATTTTCCAGTCTCTATGGCAGTCGCTAGTGTGAAAGTTTTCATCGTTGAACCAGGTTCTATAGCAGACTCAATTACTTCATTTGTCCAAGAATCTAACCCCCCTCTTGTATCCGGGTCAAAGGTCGGCCGTTGGGACATTGCTAATATTTCACCCGTTTTCGGATCTGCGACTATAGCTACCATCGACTCAGGGTTGTAGTCTTTATACACGTCTGTCATCGCTTCTTCTAAAAAATTTTGAATCGTTTTATCTAAAGTAAGATAGATATCATCTCCGTCTTTCGCCGGTTGAACCATCTTTTCAGAGTTTGGAAGTAAGTATCCAAATAGATCACTTTCATAATGAACGGAGCCGTTTTCCCCTTGTAACTCCTTATCATAAATATATTCTAAGCCCATTTTACCTACTGTTTTAAAGGAACCATCCTTTTGTTCTTCTTTTAAGGCAAAACCAATTAAATGGGAAGCAAAAGGACCATTTGGATAATATCGATTAGTATCGCTGGCAAAAACAATGCCTGGTAAATCTTCTTTTTTAATCGCATTCATTACTTCATGGCTAATACTACGACCAGCTGAACCAAACTCTACTTGCCATCTTTCTTTTGAAACTCCTTCTTTCAAAATTTCATAGATATCCGATTCTTCCATAGCTATATGTTCAGATAATACTTTAGCTGTCTTTTCAAGATCTACTACATGTTGTGGGTCGTCTTTTTTCGTAGTTGCTTTCGGACTGACAACTGCAATTAACCTGTAACTTAATGTATCTTCTGCTATGACACTGCCATTACGATCTAATATTTTTCCCCGATCTGCCGTTAGAACCGCTTCCTTTTCATATAATGCTGCAGCCCTTGCTTCTAATTGATGTCCATTCACTTCTCCCGTTGCTTGGATAGTAAAAATTCGTATAAATAATGAAAAAAAGAGCCCTCCATAAATAATAAACATTAGAAAGGCTCCCCATTGGAATCGAAATCTCTTTTTTTTCATTCTCCCGGCACTACCTTTACATTGTTCTCATTAAGAGTCAAACCGAGTGCTTTTGCTTTTTCCCAAATTCGTTCATACGTAGATAACTCACTAACTTGAACTTTCAAGTCAACATTTTGTTTTTCAATTTCAGAAATTTGAGATTCAATCTCCTGTATTTCCATCGACGTTTGCTGGATTGAACTTTGCTTATGTAATATCGAAACAGCCAATACAGCAACGATGGCAACAAATGCAATATATAAAAACTTTTCTTTAGCCGTAATTCTTGATTTTTTTCTTTTACTTTGTTGTTTTTGGGGCTGTTGATGTTCAGGAACTACTGGCTGTTGAATATACGAATCTTGCCTAACACGTACTGCCATTTACCCACGTCCTTTTTCATTTATTTTTTCAGCGATTCGAAGCTTGGCCGAGCGTGAACGATTATTTGCCTCAAGTTCCTCCTCTGAAGGGACAATCGGCTTTCTAGTCACCAGTTTTAATGTTGGTTTAAACTCTTCTGGAATAACAGGTAAACCAGGTGGTAAATCAGGAAGTGATGAAGCCTCTTTAAAAATCGATTTTGTTAAACGGTCTTCTAAAGAATGGAAAGTGATGACACTTATTCTTCCACCAACTTTCAACAATTCGATTGCATCTACAAGTGAATCTTCAGCTGCACCTAGCTCATCATTTACAGCTATACGTATAGCTTGAAAAACTCGTTTAGCTGGATGTCCACCCTTTCTTCGGGCTGGGGCTGGAATTCCTTCTTTAATTAGTTCAACAAGCTGACCCGTTGTTTCAATTGGAGCAACTTTTCTAGCTTCTTCAATTTTGCGAGCAATTTGTTTCGAAAACTTTTCTTCCCCGTAACGGAAAAAAATACGAACTAAATCTTCATAAGACCACTTATTTACTACATGAAAGGCAGTAAGTTCCGCCGTTTGATCCATACGCATATCTAAAGGTGCATCATGATGATAACTAAACCCGCGTTCAGGTGTATCTAACTGGGGTGAAGAAACACCTAGGTCATATAAAATACCATCAATTTTTTCAATATTAATTTTTTTCAATTCCTCTTTGACATAGCGGAAGTTTGAATGAACAAAGATAATACGATCCAAATAATTTGCTAATCGAATTTTCGCATTTTCAATCGCTATCATATCTTGGTCAAAACAAATAAGTCTTCCTTCTGATGATAATTGCTGTACTAAGTATTCGCTATGTCCAGCGCCTCCTAAAGTACAATCCACATAGTAACCATGTGGATTGATGTTCAATCCATCAACAGTTTCTTTTAATAATACGGTTGTATGATCGAACATAAACCATTACTCCTTTTTGGCTCATACCTTAACTAGAAGTCAAAGCCAATTAAATTTTCTGCAATTTCATTAAAAGAATCCTCTGCTTCGTTGAAATAAGATTCCCAAGAATCCTTTGCCCAAATCTCAATTTTACTTGATACACCTAGTACAACACATTCTTTTTCAAGTTTTGCGTAAGTAGCGAGTGTGGATGGGATATTAATTCTTCCTTGTTTATCAATTTCAACTTCTGTTGCACCTGAAAAGAAGAAACGTGCAAAGGCACGAGCATCTTTTTTTGTCATAGGCAATTCTTTTAATTTTTCTTCGAGTTTTCGCCATTCATCCATAGGATATCCAAATAGACAGTTATCAAGTCCGCGAGTAATAACAAAAGTATTCCCTAATTCTTCACGGAATTTGGAAGGTATAATTAGTCGTCCTTTTGCATCAACGGAATGTTGATATTCTCCCATGAACATGCTACTCACCCCACTTTAGTAAATAATGTACCACATTCCCCCACTTTCCTCCACATTTTTAAAGAGATTGTTAAGAACTTTTTATAATTTATGTATATAGTACTTTTCTACATTTTCCGTTTTATGAAATTCGACTCAACAATCTAAGACATTTCAACATTCATAGACAACTTTTTACTTATCAAATCCATTCCACCTCTGCAAATTAGGTCCGTTTTTAGGTATTTAGACATAAAAAAACTGTTCCAAAAGTTAAAATGCTAACTTTTGGAACAGTATCATAAAAAAAGGATCGTATATTACAGATGAATGACATAATGATTACGTGAAATCGACAAAGGTAAAGCACATAAATCCTGTATAAAATTCGGTCCATAACTGTTCAAATATTGATAAGGGTTATAAACTCTTTCTTGGAAATTATCATTCGGATAGATCTCTGCGTTGATTAAATCAAACTGACGAATGATCTTTTCGTGTTTATTGAACACTTGCTGCTCAATTTTTTTACTTAAATAGTTCAGTTGTACTTTATGATATTTTAAATTTTTCTCTACAATCGAATGTAAATTTAAATCCTGGGTATTCAAATGGCTATTTAATTTTTCATATTGTTCTTTTAATAATTGGTGTACATGTTCAATTTGCTTTTTTGCTTCCAAATCTTGAACACTTTCGATATATTGCGCCTTCAAACTTTGCGCTTTTCCTAATAGAACTTCTGGGACAGATAATTCATACGCTGATAGTAGTTGATCTACTTTTCGATCCACTAAAGTAATATTTAACCTCGGTGCCAATATAGGCATTTGTAAATCCATTGCATAAAATGCATCTTTCAAAGTTCCCCAATATGCTAATTCTCCAGGGCCCCCAACGAAAGCTAATACAGGAATGGTCATTTCTTGCATTAAAGGTCTTGTCACAACGTTATTACTTAACTGTTCCGGTTTTGTTTTCGCAACATTTAAGAGTTGTTCTTCAGAAAGTTTTATAAGTCCAGTTGAATCTTGGTAATAATGGTCCTTTCTTTCTAATAAATAGCGCTCACCTTCTTGCACATAAAAAAGGTTGGCATTCGTTACCGTTGCATTAATTGGAGTACCAAAACCTTCATTATGTAATAACCGTTCCTTGTCCACTACTGCCTTTGCAATTTTCTCGTTTTGCTCAATGATTTTCACAAAATAAGACGATTCATATTGGCGGAATGGTGTGTATGCGGCATCAACCATTAAAAGGCCTTCGGTTTTAAAAAATTCATTCATCAGTCGCGCAAAGAAATCAGTGAATGTTTCACTTTTTTCGAGTTGTTGAAGACATGATTTATATAGATCATGTGTATATGCCGTTTCACCGAAATCTTGGAAAATTTTATTCAACAATTGACGCATTTCATCTTGGCGAATCGGAGTTGTTGAGGCCATCGTCTTTTTATTTGATCGTTCATGATAAACCCTTTTCTTCGGAGCCCCATTGACGATTGTATAAGTATGATTAATTTCATCTAAATCGTGATCCTCGCCAGCAATCCAAAAAATCGGCACAACTCTTTCGTTTAATTTTTCACTTTGCTCTTTCGCTAACAAAATAACGGAAATTGCTTTATGAATAGAGTATAAGGGACCTGTTAATATTCCAGCTTGTTGTCCACCTACTATAGCAACTGAACCATTTTCAAGGGCACTTAAATTTCCTTCAATTTTATTGGAAATACCTAGAGGTTCCATATAAGAGCGAATAATTTTACTTAACTCTTTTGTTTCGTAATATTTTGATTTTAAATAATTGAATCGAGTAATAAATGATTCATCATTATACTCATACTCATAAAATGGTTTTAATTTTTCACTTCCAGACCAATAATCATCTAATAATTGATTATTAACTGGTAGTTCAATCTGTTCCAGCCTCATAAAAAATATCTCCTCTACTCATTGAACAGTT
Source organism: Lysinibacillus halotolerans (assembly GCF_003711845.1). Classification (GTDB taxonomy): domain Bacteria; phylum Bacillota; class Bacilli; order Bacillales_A; family Planococcaceae; genus Ureibacillus; species Ureibacillus halotolerans. The sequence continues at coordinate 23,983 of NZ_RHLQ01000001.1, read as the reverse complement.
ATCTAAAAGATGTTCTAATTTCTATCTAATCTGTTATATTTATAATTCACTTTCTATATTGTAAACCTTCCATCAAGTTCTTCAAAAGAAAATGCTTATTTTAAATCATGACATAGTTTATTATACTTTGAATTAATCCTACAATCCAAATAACGAAATAGGAAAGGGTTAATAAAATGAAGAATAATCGCCATATTTTTTTAAACAACGATAAAATTTTTATTTCCTTTTTCGTACGCCAATCTATGTATGTAAAAATTATGGCAATAAAAATAGCCACTATAAAGACGATTCCACTATAATTTCCTCCCCATAAACTAGAAATCGAAAGGGGAACTGAGAAAAACAATACGAAGGTCGTAACATCCGATGCCCTTCCTATCGATTGAATATTACTCTTTTTACGTTTTCGCCAAATAACATATGTAAAGAAAAACAAAATGATAGGGAAAAATATAATTGTACTTACGATGTATTGAATCATTGTTTTCACATTTTCTCACCGCTCTCTTCTATCGCTACTATTAAATGATATAGTGTAGTTAATATCGGTAAAGTTTTCCCTCTTTTTGCTGCTCTTTTTAAAACCGCTCCAACAATTGTATCAATTTCCGTCGGTCTTTTATGTAAAATGTCCGCTAACATGGATGAAGTGTTTATAGCTGTTTTCCTACATAACTTTTCCACTTCTTCAAAAGGAAATATGGCTTTTTTCTCCGGAAAAGCAATCATAAGCTCATTATATAATTTCTCCAATAATTTATAGGTATGTGGATTTTCTATTAACATACCATTTTTCACTCGCAAAATTGCGGTTAACGGATTGATAAAACAATTCAATAAAGCTTTTTCGAATAGCATGTCTTCTACATTTTCTACAAAAGTAACTTGAAATAATTCATTCGTTTTTTGTGAAAATAAATGAAACGGTGTTGCCGTGCCCCTTTCCATAGCAATTTTTAAAACACCTTGTCCTCGATGTACGATCGTATAATCATTTTCCCTTTCAGCACCGAACTGACAAGAACCAAAGGCGATTGTTTTCTGTGGTAGTTGAACTGCTTCTTCTAAGTGGGCTAAACCATTTTGTAAAAAGAGGAGTGGGATATCTTCATGGATGGTACGAAGTATAGGATAAATTTGATTTAATTCCCCATATTTCACTGCAATTATAACAATCGATTGTTTTGAAATACCTTCTAAATCCATTGCTACTTGGACTTTTGTTTTGGTCATTGTACCATCTAAATTTTTCCGTACTAAGCCATGCCGTAAAAGTTGTTCTGCTTGGTTTTCTCTACGAACGATTAACTTTACAGTGTCATTGCATTCTGATAAAAAGCTGGCAACTAACATACCGACCGAACCAGCTCCAATCACAATAATATCCAAATCGTCACCTCCTATTACGAACGAAAAGTAAAGGTCTACCCGATGAGGCAGACCTTGTATTTTTTACTATTATACCGGATTTTTTCGATACGGTAATGTAATTTGTTTGTTATTCCTTTTTAAATGCATAGATAAATCAGTAGACAAACTATTCCGATGAAACTTTTTGTCTACTATTAATAAAGTAAATAAATCCATGAATGCATGAACCTGTTGCAATCTCTTTTGCCAAAAAGAACAAAAGAAAATACATATTTCCCTCTTAATGTTCTCAAATAAAAGATTGGAATAAAAATCCGGTATTGCCTATCTATTCAACATTTTATTTAATTCAAAAATAAATTTTCAAACATTTATTTTTGATGTTCGATGAAGCTTGCCCCTTGTTGTAGCCATTTTAAAATTCTTTCATGTTCAGTTTGTAATTCCCGATATTTTATTTCTAGTTCATTATATGCTTCTGTTAATTCATCAAAACTACTAAGTGCTAGTTTTAAATGGCTGCGCATTAATTGCTTCGGACGCTTTCTCACACTATTTAACATTTGGCCATATTGTTGACGTAATGTTTTATTCCATCGAAAACCGCACGCTTGTTTTGTACGATTTAATACACTCGCCGCTTCAGCAAATGCTTCAAGTTGTGTTTTACCATTTTGAACAGCTTGAATAACGATTTCAGCTAATTTTTCATCGTCATCTGCTGTCCACTGATCTTTACGTCTTTTTCCATCCATTTCTATCACCTCTCATTTTTTACTACTATATGCAGGTCAATAGATTAAATAGAATAACAATCATAGAAAAATAGGTTGAGACCTATTAATTTCTTTCTACTCCCTTTCTATATAAAAACAAAAAATAAAAACGCCTCTCTACACGAGGGCGCATTCACTATTTTGATTTATTTAAAAAGCGTTGAACAGCTTCATTATGAGCGTCACTTTCCCATAGTTTTGCACATAATCGAATCTCTTCCATCACGCGTTCATACATATTTTTTTCTTTCCAATTTCGAAGTTGTATCTCTTTATACGCTTGGTGGACGGATGGATGTATTTCCCTCATATCAACAATGAAATTTTCAAGGGCTTTTTCCTTTGAACCTTCAAATACGACTGACGCCCAACCCATTTCATATAAACGTTGTGCGTTATAACTTTTAGCGTCTATTAGCATTTTTAAAGCGTGGTCATGTCGTAAACCTCTTTCAAATAGATAAGTTCCTCCACCCCAACCACTTGTGATCGATAGAGTTCCTTGAATAAATCCACATTTAACATGACTAGCAACGAGACGAAAATCACAAGCCGTTGCAATTTCACACCCTCCACCAACCGCCGCTCCGTTAACAAGGGCAATCGTTGGCACACGTAAAGTAGCTAAGTCATATAAAATATGTCCCATTTTACTAAGCATACTAAAGGCTTCTTCTTCAGTATGAAGACTATGAAATTCAGACAAATCTCCACCAGAGCAAAAGGCTTTTTCACCGCTACCCGTTACGACTAAAAAACGAACATCTTGTTGATGTTTGATATATGAAATCGTTTCTTTTAATCCTTCCATCACTTCATCATTGACCGCATTTCTTTTTTCTTGTCGATCAATCGTAAAGGTTACAATCCCATCATTGTTCTCCATTTTGTAAGCCACAACTAAACATCCCCTTTAAAATGAACCTATTCCATTAAAATAGTAAAGGAGCTGTCTATAATTTACAAGGGAGTTTCTAATATAGGAATTCCTTTTGTTTTATACTTTCATTTATTTAAACAAATAAAAAAGGCTATTAGAGAGCCATGGTCTCTCTAATAGCCTTATCATTAGTAAATACTGAATTATTTACTAACTACTTCTTTACCTTTGTAGTGTCCACAAGCTTTACAAACGTGGTGAGCTAATGTTGCTTCGCCACAGTTTGGGCATGCTACCATACCAGGTACAGATAATTTGAAATGCGTACGACGCTTTCTTTTTGCAGTTTTAGAAGTTCTTCTAAATGGTACAGCCATTATTGGCACCTCCTTACAGATTATCTATTCATCTGTTTGATCAAAATACTTAGCTAAATCAGCAAGTCTTGGATCCACTTTTGGTTCGTCATTTTCCTTTTGACGAGCAACATCTTCATCAGTTGAATAGCTCCAGCCTTTACCGCCTTGTACTTTTCCTTCCGTATCCTCTTTAAATACTTGCATCGGTACTTCAAGAAGTACAAGTTCTTCTAGTACTGGTTTTAAGTCGATTACTTCACCATCAATATAATGTATATCTTCATCGTCATGACCACGATGTTCAGGATCTATCCAGCTGAAAACCTCAACTGCATCGACTTCAATTGGATATTCAACATCTTCCCAAGTTCTAGATTCAGGAAGAGTTAATGTCGCTGTCATCGTAAATTGACATGTCATTTGCGATGCACCGAAAGTACAGTGTCCTTTTACATGAACGGGTGAAATATGACGAATATCTTTGTTTCGTTTCATTACATCATCCAATTGTACTTCTGCATCTATCGGCATCCCATTTTGGCGATACTTCGATAATTGATGAATTGACCATTTCATTCATTAATCACCTCGAGACAACAATGTTGATTATATAATGTGTATTTTTAGATGTCAAGATATTTTCTTGTCACTAGACAAAATGAGTACTATAATTTTTATAAATTGATAGTAGGAAAAAATGATTTTTAGGAGTGTAGCAAATGAAAGCAGTCGGCGTTGTTGTTGAATATAATCCGTTTCATAACGGACACCTTTATCATGCAAAACAATCAAAAAATCAATCCAATGCCGATGTCGTCATTGCTGTGATGAGTGGACATTTTTTACAACGAGGTGAGCCGTCTCTCGTTGATAAATGGCATCGAACAAAAATGGCATTACAAAATGGTATAGATCTTGTTATCGAACTTCCTTATGTTTTTAGCACTGGACATGCTACCCACTTTGCAGAAGGGGCTATAACGCTTTTAAATGCAATTGGATGTGAAACTTTTACTTTCGGAAGTGAAGAAGGCACTATTGAACCATTTTTCAATACGTATCATTTAATTAAAGCCCATGAAGAGGAATACAACTCGCTAATAAAACAGTTTGTTACAACTGGGATTAGTTATCCCCAAAGTTTATATATGGCATACGAGCAACTGCGACAAAAAGTATCAAAAGCAACAATTGATTTATCTCAGCCAAATAACATTTTAGGCTATCACTACATCGAAGCGGCGAAACGATTGAATTTATCCATTGAACCGTCAACCATTCAACGTATTCAAGCAGGCTATCACGATAGCATCAATGTCAATTCATCCATTGCTAGTGCAACTGGAATTCGAAAAGCCATTTTTGAAGAACAATTATTACAAAGGGTGAAAAAATACGTCCCTTCTGAAACCTATTTACAACTGGAAAATTGGAACAATCAATATCATACATTTATCCATTGGGAATCATTATGGTCATACTTGCGTTACGCTATTTTGAGAAATACCCCAGAACAGTTAACCCAATTCGCCGATGTATCTGAAGGAATTGAACATGCACTAATAAAAGCTGCTAAAAAAAGTGATTCCTTTTTCGACTTTATGAACAATGTGAAATCAAAAAGGTACACTTGGACAAGGCTTCAAAGAATGCTTACTCATATTTATACTGGGATAACGAAGGAACAGCTTCATCAATCTTCTAAACCATCTTATATTCGCTTATTAGGTATGACAACAACTGGACAAGCTTATTTATCGGAAAAGAAAAAACAATTCACCCTTCCATTAATAAGCCGAGTTGCTTCTGTTAAAGACCCAATGCTTGCATTAGACATCCGCGCAACCGATATGTATGCACTAGGAGTGGAATTATCAACGAAAGAAAAGATAGCAAAGGATTATCAAACTCCCCCTATTCGTTTATAAAAAATATTAAAAAGGGATGACAATAATGTCATCCTTTTTTTGGTTTTAGTTGTTCTAAATATTCTAAAGCATCATCAATCGTTTTAACTGGTACAATTTCCATATCTGTACCGATTGTTTTAGCTGTTTCAACAGCAGCTTCATAATTTGATTTTATATCCGGATCGGCATGACGCATTTCATCGGTTATTTCATCATCAGGAGCAAAAAAGATTTCGATTCCGTCTTCATCTGCTGCTACTACTTTCTTCTCAATACCACCTATACGCCCAACAGTGCCATCTTCATTCATTTCACCGGTACCCGCAATATGATAACCTTTTGTTAAATCTTCATCGAGCAGTTGGTTTAATATTTCCAATGTAAACATTAACCCCGCTGAAGGACCACCAATATTTTCAGTATTTACTTTCACATTCGGTTCAGTTTTAATAAGTTTACTTTCAGAATAAGTAATTCCAATCCCGACCCGATTATTTTCTGCACCAGGAATTGGTTTTAATGAAACAGTCCGATCCAATAATTCATCGTTACGATCGATGACAAGATGTACTTTGTCATTTTCTTTCTTCTTACTTAATATATTTGTAAGTTCCTGTGCCTTTTCAATTAACTGACCATCCACTTCAACAATTTCATCACCTGCATGTAATTCACCATCTGCTGCTCCATCTTTTAAAACATTTAATACCGTTACCCCATGATACTCGATCGTATAAGGTAATTTTGCTCTTTGAAAAGCAATATAAAGGGCATTAAATTGAGAATCCGTCATTAACTTAAGCTGCCGAACACTATATTCTTCATCGTCCTCTTCCTCTTGTCGAACTTCTTCTTCTTTGTAAATTTCTTCAAAGTCTTTGAAATAGGCGATCGCATATGTAAGAGGTGTTGCTGGAGCCATTGCTACCGTCATTAAGCTCATTGTTCCTTCATGATTTTTATCTCCGTCTTCCACCGTAACAAATTCACTTACATCATAGGCACTTCCAGGTTTCATAATATAGTAGTCCAGCTTATAGAAGCTGAGAAAAAACACAATGATAAGCGAGATAATTAAATAAACAAGGGATTTATTCAATATGTATGGCACCTCCTGAAGTTACCTTTTATAGACTATTTTATTCAAGTGTCGCATATATTAGTTTAGCATTTGCTTAAATGGAAAACAAAAATTTGAAAAGAGATGATGCTTATTCCACTACTTTATCTATTGATTTGTATATTGTTGATTTGCTTGCTACTACTTTTCCCAGGAATCGCCCATGAAGGTACGGATTTAGGGGTAGAACTTTTTATGGAGGCACTCTTTCCATATCTATTGCCATATTTAATATTAACCCAATGGTTTATACGATTAACACCAACAAAAAGTAAATCTTCTTCTAGATTCAAATTATATTTTAAAACTTATGGTATTAGTGCCCTTGGTGGTTTTCCAACTGGTGCTGCGACTATTACTTATTTGAAAAAAAGCAATCAAATTTCCCTTCGTGAAGCAAACATCCTTTTAAGTATTTGTCATAGTCCAAGCCCATTATTCGTTTTAGGCTTTGTTGGGAACGATTTATTAAATAATACTGCATTTAGCTGGAAATTTTTAATTTTATATCATGCCGTTTCGATCATTATTTTAACCGGAGCTTACTATTACTGTCGTCGAGAAAAGGAAAGCGACTTTACTTCTGCTGTTCCACCTAGTAACCAATTGAATCCTTTTACTAGCAGTATTAAAGATAGTATACCGACTGTATTAGTCGTTGGATCTACCATTATTTTTTTCACGACGATTTACACGGTTGTCATGCATTCTGTTAAAAGCTTTTTCCCAGACATACATAATAATCTGATGCTTCTTATAGCAGCAATGCTAGAGATGACAAACGGTTTAAAAATTGGACAAGAACTATTTTCGAATCAACCAACCTTACTTCTAGTAATTTTAGCAACTTTTTTAACTAGTCAAAGTTTAAGCATTCATATGCAAGTTGCTGTTATTGCAAAAACGGAGAAACTGTCGTTAAAACCATACTTTTTCATGAGACTTTGCTATACCCTTCTTATTCCAACCCTTTTCTACCTACTATTTCTATAAAAAAATCGACAAAATCATCTTTGTGATTTTGTCGATTTTATTTATTGTTGACTATATTTTTCGATTAATGCCTTTTCAATGACTTCAGGAACTAGTCCAGAGACAACTCCACCATAGCGGGCTACTTCTTTCACAATACTTGAACTTAAAAATGAATATTGATTTTTTGTCATAATGAAAAAGGTTTCAATCGATTCATCTAAAAACTTATTCATCGAAGTAATTTGCATCTCATACTCAAAATCTGATATAGCCCGTAAACCACGAACAATGGCCTTCGCATTTTTTGCTCGGGCGTAATCGATTAGTAATCCAGATGAACTTTCAATGCGCACATTCGGAATATCCTTTGTTACCTCTTGAATAAGGTCCATTCTTTCATCAATTGAAAAAAGTGGATTTTTTGATGAATTGTTTAAAACGGCTACATAAATAATATCAAATACATCCGCTGCCCGTTTAATAATATCTAAATGTCCATTCGTAATCGGATCAAAACTACCTGGTACAACTGCAATTTTTTCAGACAATGGTTTCTCCTTCTTCCCTTTATCAATTACATATGAGTAGACCGATAAATTGAAATGATCGTACTACCATATGTTTCTTGACGAGTTAATTGATATGGACCATAATTCGATGGCAAACTTACTTCAACTGCATGTTCACATACGATAATGGCATCTTTTGATAATTTATCATTTTCTATTAATGTACTTAATAAATCGTAATATTCTGTTTTACGGTAAGGGGGATCTAAAAAGATATAATCAATTTGAAGATCCCTTTTTATTAATCCTTTCACAGCACGGGTTGCGTCGGTTTTGTATGTTTCAGAAACCTCTTCATAACGACATTTTTTTATATTGTCCTGCAACGTTTGAAAGGCCCGTCCATCCTTTTCAACGAAAATTGCTTTACTCGCACCTCTACTTAATGTTTCGATGCCTAAGCCTCCACTACCTGCAAATAAGTCTAAAACGATACCACCATCAAAAAACGGTCCAATAATATTGAAAATAGACTCTTTCACTTTATCGGTTGTTGGTCTTGTCGTCGTACCTGTTACAGCCTTTAAAGGCATTCCTTTTCTTTCACCTGCTACAACTCTCATATGATCACCTTGCCTTTATTGTTAATTGCTGTAGCTATTTATCGTAATGGTTGTATCATTCTTAGTAATTTCCACATTGAATAATTTTTTTAACGAGTTTTCTTCAATATAATATGTCCCAGCAATGATTGTGATTGGCTCTGACGTTGTATTATACCGTTGTTCATTATAAACATAAAATCCATAGTTTTGTGGGAATCTGTATCGATTCGATTCATTTTCTACGTAGTATCCATTTTTTCCCACTGAAGTTTTAAAGCCGAGCTTTTTCAGAACAGCATCTGCTGGATAGAACAACATACTATCTTTATACACGATATCCCCATCAAGTATTTTTTCAGAGTTCAAATAAATTTCTCTACTATCAAGAAATAGTAAAGGATAAACCCCATCCATTTTCTCATTCATTGTAAAATATTTTGTATGAAGGTCAAAAATAGATGATAATTCTTTATCTAATATTTCTGAAGAAATTTTTTCACCTTTTAACGATTTTAACTTCTCCACCCAACTTGATAATTGATCATCTGACATGTTAGTTGTTAAAGTATTAACCATTTCCTTTGCCTTGTCCCCACCGATTATAGAATCGGTTAAAAATGAAGTAACCACTTCCCGTAACCATCTTGGGTTTTCATTTAATTGATAGTTTTTAGCCACTTGGAATAGAGGAATATTTTCCAAAATTGATTCCAACGAAAAATCTTCTAGAAATAAAACTCTTTCTCCTTGTCCATCCACATTTTTAGCTTGTACAATGGCAATATGTTCATCTGATAATAACTTCGAAGATTTTAATTGCTTCGTAAGATCTGGTGACAAAGGATTAGAAGAATAAAAAGAGAAATGATCAGATAGTTGTTGTACCGTTAAATCACCAACTTGCCAATAGAGCTCATGAACTCCACCAGCACCACTAAACATTGAATAATTAACAAGGGACAAGGATTGTTCTCCGATTAACGGTAACCCAGTTACCCAACTACCTTTTACATCATTATCAGTTGAAATATGTACTGTTGAATATGTAGCCTCACCATTGGAAAGGTTGACAAATATATCTTTTAAAAACTGTTGAGAAGTTAAATCACCTTCCAAAGGAATTATGTATGATAAAGCTTGACTATGTCCTTCTCCCGATTCAAACTTCGTCTTATCTTCGCTTAAACGATTACAACTATTAGCAGAATCCATAAAACAATCAGGGCTTACAGCTAAATTTGGCCATTGAATGTTAATCGTTCCACTTGGTAAATTGTGAAACTGATGACGAATATCTAAGTTTCCGCTCCGGTAGGTGATATCAATTTCTTGAGTATATGAGAAATTACCATCCCCTGACTCGAGCTTGTCGGAATAAACTTGATACTGAAAAAAAAGCATCACACTTATTGAAGCAATAAGCACTCCAAAAAAACTTATTGCATATTTCATGTGCCTAACCCCCTACATCGTGATACTATTGTTATCGGAAAGGATGTGTGAAAGTTGATTCAACAATTTATTGAATTAGGACAAGGTTATGGAGATATTTATGAACTTTGCGAACTCATTAAAACAAACGAAAACAGATTCCATAATGCTTTTATTTTTATTTCAACTAAAGGCGACAAAAAAGTCGCATCAATTGCTGTAGCATTGAAACCTGTTGGGGATAGCAAATTTATGCCTATTTATATTTGTCGTGAAGGGATTCCATATACACCGGAAAACCCTTCTAAAAGACTTGAAATATTTGAAGAAACATTAAGTGAAATAGGAAAAAAAGCTATTCCAATGGAAATTAAGCATTCTTCATTCTACTCTGAAACCGTTTTGTTCTATCAACATTTAATCGGTATTTTAAGAATGAATCATTTCATCCCACCAAAGCAATAAGAATGATCTTGGTTTCCTCGCAATTATAAACCTACTTTATAATCATATTCTTTTGCTTTATCCGGTTTCGCATTTTCAAACTCAGTTTTTAAAAATGGACGAAACGATTCAACAACGTCTTTCACAAATGGAAGACGTTGTATTTTATTCAACGTTGATTGTATCTCATCCCGATTACAATAAATGACGACATATTTTAACTTTCGAGAAATATAATGAACATGTCCATATTTTCTTAAACTTTTTGCATGTTTTAGCTGGTGAACATAAACAATTAAACCTTGTCGTTCCTGCATTTCAATTCCCTCATTTCTTACATAAAAGCATACCATAATGTCAATTTTGTTAGCAACAGAGTTTAGTGACACGGGAGAAGAATTTCCGTTATAATCATCTTTATAGAGTTAACTTGTTTTTAACTATTCATTCACAAAAATAAAATAGAATGGTATTCATCTGAAATATGAAATTATATAATTGAACTGTTCCATTATGAAGGAGGATCTCAATGGGAAAGAAAACGAAAGTTGCGATTGCAATTGCTGCTGCCAGTGCAGCAGCATGGGCCGGAAGCAAAGCGATATCAAAGCCACAAAAAAGAGAAGATAAGGAAGTTTTACAACATACTCATCCAATCGTTCTTGCACATCGTGGTGGCTCTCACCTAGCCCCTGAACATACAATGATTGCCTTTGAAAAAGCTGTATCTTTAGGTGTCGATGGTTTCGAAATCGATATTCGTTTAACAAAAGATGAGGAAATTGTTGTCTTTCATGATGAAACAGTAGACCGTACAAGTAATGGTGCCGGTTTTGTTAAAGATTTAACAATTGAAGAGTTAAAACAATTAAACTTCGGATATCACTTCGAAGATTTAGAGGGAAACTTCCCTTATCGTGAACAAAAAGTTGAAATCGTAACATTACGGGAATTATTTGAAATTTATCCGAATATGTACATTAATATTGACATTAAAGATGGACCAGATAGTTACGAAGGTAGTTTAATGCCATCAAAATTATGGCGTCTTATTGAGGAATTCGGAGCTGAAAACCGTATTGTTGTGACAAGCTTCTATAGTGAGCAAGTTGATCGTTTTAATTTATATGCCCAAAATCAAGTTGCTTTAGGGGCTGGAGAAAATGATGTAAGAAAAGCGTTTACAGCATTTACTAGTCAATTTGGCCATTTATATCATCCAAAGGTGGATGTTTTTCAAATTCCAACAAAATTTGGTGTCGTCTCTTTAGAGTCATCAAAATTTATTCAATTTCTTGGAAAACTGAATATCCCAGTTCATTTTTGGACGATTAACGATCCTAATACGATGGAACGTTTAATTAAATTAGGGGCAAAAGGAATTGTAACTGATCGACCGGATATCGCCGTACCATTATTACAGCAATTAGAAGAGGAACGAAATAAAGACAAAAAAGAGTAGATGAAGTCAAAAAGACTTAATCTACTCTTAAAAAAGGGCAACTTTTCGAAGTTACCCTTTTTCCATTATGCTGAGCAAGAACAGCTTCCTCCGCTACCACAACCACTTCCACAGGAAGAATTTGTTGCAAAGAAAGGGTTACTTACAGGTACTTTAACTGCTTCAGAAACAGATTTTCCAATAATTAAACTAATTTCATCCAATAAATCTTGGAAATCGTTCTCTGCTAGTTTTAAACTCGCAACACGTTTATCTAAATCAAGATTTCGTTTTTGTTCGCGAATTTTTTTCATGATTGTATGATAATCAGGATGATATTTACCAAAACGTTGTACATCCTCATATTGTTCTTTCATTCGTGTAAATGCTCGTATTTGCTCTACAAGATCTTCATTACTATAAACATCATGATAAGCATTACGTAACTTTTGAGCTTGTTCTGAAGAGAGGAGCATTGCACTCAATTCATCTGCTTCATCTAAAATGAAGGCCCATTCTGATGTCATTATCACCATTATTTCCTCCAATCTGATATTATCATAGCAGAATTTGAATCATGTTTGTATAACAATGGCTTATAATTATGTTATTAGTATATTTTAACATGTTAATTGCGTTGTATCGAATTGTTTGAATGATTAATAATAGAGAAGAAAGTTGAACGAAAAAATAGTTATTCTACATGATCGGTAAGACGTTTTTCGAGAACAGCCTTGACACATTCGTAATCGGAGAATTGTATTTCTTTAGTACCAATTGTTTGTGTCGTCTCATGCCCTTTCCCAGCAATTAATATTGTATCCCCTTCTTTTGCATTAAGGATAGCTGTTTCAATCGCCTTTGCTCGATCCAATATCATTTCATATTGCTGTTTTGGAGAAAATCCAGCTGCAATTTGTGAATTAATCAGTTCTGGATCCTCACTTCTTGGATTATCAGTCGTTAAATAAATGAAATTCGCATATTTCGAAGCAACTGCGCCCATTTTAATCCGTTTATGTTTATCCCTATCTCCACCACAACTAAAGACAACAATTAAATCTCTCTTTACAGTTTTATTTAACGTTTGCAATACTGCTCGTAAAGCAGCCTCGGTATGGGCATAATCAATATATATATCTAAATTAAAATCATTTGGAATTGCTTCAAGCCTACCTTTTGGTAAAGTAAGCTTTTCAGCTGCTTCGCAAATGTCTGCAATCGGAAATCCGAGTTCACTTACCGATGTAATCGCAGCAATCGTATTTTGCAAATGATGTTCACCAACAAATGGAACGGAAAATACCTTTTGCCCTTTATTACTTTGAAGACAGCAAGTTGATGTTGTTACCCCTTCTGCAAGAAGCTGCAATTGATAATCGACCCGATTTCCTAGACCAAAATAGGCTTTTTTCTTTTTAGCTTGAAGCCCAACTGTACGACAAAACGAATCGTCCCCATTTAAAACAAGTCGTTCAGATAATGTGGAAAGGATTTGTTTTGCTGCTTTATATTTATCATAGGACCCGTGATCTTCAATATGATCCTCTGCTAAGTTTAAGAAAACACCTATATTAATAGCACAATCATCTAGTCGATGCTTTGCAAGTCCCATGGAGGATGCTTCAAGTACAACATATTCCACTCCACGACTTACGGCAATTTTTAAAATTCTGTGTAAATGTTTCGGTTGTAAAGTTGTTAAATGTTCATAATCTAATAGTAACTCTACTCCATTAATATAAATTCCATTCGTTCCAATCACTATTACATTTTTATGTAGTGCGTGTAGTAGTTGACCGATAAAATGACTGACGGTTGTTTTTCCATTTGTTCCTGTAATAGCAATAACTTGCATTGCTTCAGCTGGGAAATGATTTAGTTTAGCAGCACTATACGACATGAATTTTAAAACATTTGGAACCCATATTACTGGAACTGATAGCTTTAATGTATCTAATTGTTTTTCATCTTCAATTACTATACCGACTGCTCCATTTTCAATTGCCGTATCAACATATTTTAGTCCATCCGATTTTCTACCTTTACGAACGATAAATAAATCGCCTTTTTTTACACCTTGTGCATAATCCTCTATTCCAGTTACTTCAACTCGAATTGAGCCACCTTTTACTGTACATGGCCATTCTTTTAAAAGTTCTGCCAGTTGCAAGTTGTCACTCCTTTTCCCTATTTTATGCCTAGGTTTTTATCGTGACACTAAAAAGTGAAAGGCTAAGAAAAGACTGGACACAACGAAAAACCCTTTAGTCCAACTCGACTAAAGGGCGACTTTATTCATCTTCATTTTTTTGAATAAATATTTGTGTATAGTAATTGATAAAAACTCCTGAACCGACGTGGGTATAATCACTACTAAGCATATACTCCCGGTGCGTTCTAGAATTTAGCCAACCATGGGCAGCTTCTATCGAATCAATATAAGCCGTCGCAATATTTTCTTCAGCTTCTTCATAAAGAATCCCTTCTTCCTCTAATCGGTCCTTTAATGACCCATTTGTCGGCGAATCATGGGATAAATAATTTTCTGTATACATATCTTCACTATGTTGCATAGCAACTACTGATACATACACATCATAATTAATGATTGGTATATCGTTGTTCACACGAAAAACGTTTAACAAATCGAAAAGCTGTGCTGCACTGTCTTTATTACTTTCTTCTATTAAATAGGAATTCGGGCTTGGAGGTGATATTAACTCACCTACAAAGGACATTTCATAAGGGCGGTGTAAAACTAAAGTTTGACTATCTAAAAAACGTATACCACTCAATTTTCCACTTTCACTATCGATATATAGTTGAGCAAAAATGTCACCTAATTTAGTTAAGATCCGTGTATTCATATCATCTTCGCTCAATGTAAAGGTATAAATGTTTTCACCAATTGTAGCTGTAATCTCTGACTCCATAATCGTCATTTGGTAAATTTCCGCCAATGATTGACCCATTTTATACGGAGAGACATCTGCTAATTCACCACTACTATAAGCTTGGGTAACCTTATTATCTTTCACTGCAAACATACTAAATTTGTTATAATCCTCGTTATATACCCACCAATCGTAACCATATGGCGAACGGTCATAACGAGATGGCTCTCCAAATAGCTTTAATAATTCATTACTTTGTTTACCGATAAGTGTTGATATTCCTGTTTCAGGACGTGGTAGTGCATCTTGAATTTCTTTCGGCTCGCTATCCGTTTTGGGTATAACTTGTGATGATGAATTGGGTCCTTCTAATGGTTCATAATTATCTTCCATGTTTGAAGAGTAAAAAAAGATAATTGCAAGCAAGGACAGGACGATTAAGATTCGAAAAAGAGTTTTCATGCGTTCTTTATCCTTTATTTTTATTAGTACTATTATATCAATAATATCGTGGTTGACACAATGTTGCCATTGCAACAAAAGATATTTTGCTCTATTATAAAAATTGAGCGTATACTTCATGTACGATTTTGCTAAAGGAGGATTTATTAATGTATTTTGAGAACAAAACACTTGAAAATATAACAGCTGAACAAGAACTTCTTGTAAGTGTTATGGGAAAAAACGGTCTTGAATGTGACGGTGCTTGGGACTACGATCGTATGACTTTCGATAAACGCTTTGATTTAAAAGAAGGTCGCTATTATTTACGCGTATTTTGCAGTGCCATTTCTGGGGATGTTGGTAATCGTAGCGCTGTATTAAAAATTGGTAAACCAGCTCTTGGTAAATACTATTATCCACACGGTGTTGAATACGGTGAAGATGAAGTTTTCCCAAAACATTTAGTAAATGAATGCGAACAAATTTTAGCGAACGTTAAAAAAGATTTTGCAGCATATGGTATCGAAGCTTAATTTCAACATTTAAGGTAAGACACTTTGTCTTACCTTTTTTATATTATTTAAAACAAAAAGGGCAATCAGTTAGATTGCCCTTTCGTTCCCATTAAAATCCTAAGATTGCTTTTATTAAAGATGTCGTTTGTCCACCTTCATAAATAACATATAACAGTAAATAAACTGCTACCCCTGTTATTGCTACGAAAAACCAAATAATACTCGTGATTGGTCCGATTCGACGATGGATCGTTAATTTTGTTTTCAATCCTGTAATTATGCTTACAAGTCCAAATACTGCTCCCACTGTCGCTAAAACAATATGGAAAACTAAAAAGAACGTGTAATAACCTTTTAATTCCTCTGGTCCACCAAAGGAAGTGTTTCCGATAAAAATCGTTCTAGAAGCGTAAATGATAAAGAAGATTGACGCCGCTACGCCAGCAGCTAACATTACTTTTTTATGTGCTTCAATTTTTCTTTTATAAATTAGACCCCATCCAATTGCAACTAAAACGGCACTTATAACAATAAATGAAGTACTAATCGTAGGTAGAATAGGTACACCCATTAAACATTCTCCTATCTTTTAGTAATCTATATTTTCTTTATATAAACAATTTAATTAAAATTGTTGCTCTGTTGCTTTGCTGCTTGAAAATCTCTTAATGCCTTTTCGTTAATATCCTTCTCATCTGCTTTTTCAACTCTCCACCATTCAAAAAATACTTTAAACAATACAATACCAAAAATAATTTCTTGAATGATTTTCATTAAAACCCCACCTAATTGTTGATCAGATAGAGGGCTCATATTATTAAATAGCTCTGGTCCAGACAGTGATAACCCTGCTAATGTTGTAGAAGGAACACAAAGCTCCATCGCTTTTAACCAAGTTTCTCCATCCGTATATGTGGCGTACATTGGATTTGGATTAAAGATGATTAATGCACAGGCAGGAGTAATTAAAACCGCATTGGCGATAATATAACCTAATTTTGATAGATGTTTCATTTTTCGCTGCCCCGGAACATTACCTACTAATGGCCAGTTCATAAAGAAGGCTGCAGCAAATAAAAGGAAAGTAAAAATAACATGATACGTTTCATTCAGCTTAATAACATCAAAAATACCAGGCATATGATACAAAGAAAACATCAATGCAAACACAAAGGCTGCAACAATCGGTTGTGTAAATACTTTAAAAATATTACGTACAACCGGCGCTTCAATCATGACTTTCCAAACCCACCATGGAACACCTTTGATCAAGAACATTGGAACTAATAAAAGTAGAAAAGCCATTTGAACCATATGATATGTAAACATAATATGTGACATTAAATCAATGGGCGAGCCTTTTAGTACATATAATAAAATCATTGCTAATATAAAGTATACTGCTTCATTTCTCTTTAAGGGCTCACTTACTTTAAACGATTTTCTCCAAGTAGTTGTTAATAAAAAATAGAGAACGGTTAACAATACGATAAACCCAATTAAATAAGGACTCCATAATGCTTGAAATCCAAATATACTTAACGGCATAAATCATGCGCTCCTTTAAACTTCAGTAGTTCTATTATAGAACGCTTACATCATAACATCAATGAACGAACTATGACAATTAACTATATTTGCGGTAAAAAAAAGCACTTCTAGATTGCCTAGAAGCGCTTTTTTCAATCTTACCACCAAATGATCGTTAAGAAAGTTAAGAAGAATGTAAATGCAATTACAGCTCCAAACCATACGAATGTTTGGATAACACCGATATGGTGTCCTTTCTTATCATCCATATGCATGAAAGAATATAGTTGTAATACAACTTGTACTGCAGCTAGTAGTAGAATAAAAGGCTTAATGAAATAAGCGGAAAAATCAGCAACTACTACAGTAAATGCTAGAAATGTTAAGAAAATCATAATCGCAAAATTGATTACTTGCTTACGCATGTGCACGGCGTTATGATGACGCTCATACTCAAACTGTGCTTTTGTTTTAGCTTGAACTTGTGTATCGTGTCCCATATTATCCTAACACCCCCATCAAGTAAACAACAGTAAAGATAAATACCCAAACTACATCAATAAAGTGCCAGAAAATAGAAGCGGCATAGTATTTTGGAGCGTTGTATAAGTTTAGTCCACGTCTTGCGTTACGAACTAGTAAGCAAATGATCCAAACTAAACCGATAACAACGTGCAATCCGTGAGTCCCTACTAATGTAAAGAATGCTGAAGAGAACGCGGATTGAGTATAACCAAAACCAATGTGTACATAGTGATAGAACTCATAAATTTCAAGGGCAAGGAATCCAAGACCTAAAAGAACTGTAATTGTCATCCATAATTGAACGCCTTTGAAGTTATAGTTTTTCATATGATACATTGCATAAACGGATGTTAATGATGATGTTAAAAGTAACATTGTCATAACAAATGCTAACGGTAGTTCAAAAAGTTCTGCAGCTGAAAATTCCATACCAGCAGGACCTTTGTCTTTTAAAGAAAGGTAAGTAGCAAATACACTGGCAAAAAGCGTAATATCACTACAAATAAAAATCCAAATTCCTACGAATTTATTTTTAGCTTCCGGAGTAGCTTGTTCCGGTTTATCTGGCCAA
Source organism: Lysinibacillus halotolerans (assembly GCF_003711845.1). Classification (GTDB taxonomy): domain Bacteria; phylum Bacillota; class Bacilli; order Bacillales_A; family Planococcaceae; genus Ureibacillus; species Ureibacillus halotolerans. Next base: position 5,677 of record NZ_RHLQ01000001.1, on the reverse strand, counting down.
GTTTGTGGGGTGAATTTAGTTTCTTCCATTATTTGTTACCCCCTTTTCCATAAAGTTGCTCTTCAGTAGCAACAATTTCCTCAACATGTACATGGAAACCAAGATCATCTTTCATTGAGCGAACAATCATAGCTCCAACTGTAATCGCTAAACCAATAATAATAACTGGAATAGACCATGCTTCACCATCTGGGTGATATAGTGCACCGAAGGCAGCAACGAATAAACCAATTGACATAACTAAAGGTAAAATTGAGTTATTTGGCATATGGATTTCACCAAGTGGTTCAGCATATGTCATACCTTCTTCATTACCTTCATGTTTTTCTAACCAATAAGGGTCGTATCCACGTACTAGTGGAGTTTGTTTAAAGTTATAGAACGGTACTGGTGTTTTAAGAGCCCACTCAAGTGAACGTCCATCGCCCCAGTAATCACGACAATTTAATGGTTTAGATTTTGCAGAAATAATGATATTAAATACTAAAATTAGAACACCAATGGCCATCATAATCGCACCGATTGATGAAATAAAGTTAAATAAATCCCATCCTTGGTCTGCCTGGTAAGTGAATACACGACGAGGCATACCCATTAAACCTAAGAAATGCTGAATGAAGAATGTTAAATGGAATCCGATAAAGAAGAACCAGAAAGTCCATTTCCCTAATGTTTCATTTAAAGCACGGTTAAACATAATTGGCCAATAGAAATGCATTGAACCAAAGATTGCTAATACGATACCACCAACGATTACGTAGTGGAAGTGAGCTACAATAAAGTAAGAATCATGTAATTGATAGTCAAGTGGTGCAGTTGCCTGCATAACACCTGTAACACCACCAGCTACGAATGATGGAATAAATCCAAGGGCATATAGCATTGGAACTGTTACTTTAATCGAACCGCCCCAAATTGTTAAGATCCAGTTGAATACTTTCATCCCTGTTGGAACGGCAATCGCCATTGTTGAAACGGCAAAAATAGCGTTTGCAGTTGGCCCAAGTCCAGTTGTAAACATGTGGTGAGCCCAAACCATGAATCCTAAGAAACCGATTAAAATTGTAGCGAATACCATTGAAGAGTATCCGAATAAACGTTTACGAGCAAATACCGGAATAATCTCAGAGAATAAACCGAATGCAGGTAAAACTAAGATATATACTTCAGGGTGACCAAAAATCCAGAATAAATGCTCCCAAATAATTGTATTACCACCCATTACATGGTCGAAGAAATTAGCTCCGAACATGCGGTCAACTAACATAAAGAATAAAGCCACTGTTAGTGGAGGGAATGCGAATAAAATTAATGCACTTGTAATTAAAGTAGTCCAAGTAAATAATGGCATACGCATAAATGTCATACCTGGTGCACGCATCGTAATGATCGTAACGATGAAGTTAATACCTGAAATCAATGTACCAGCACCAGAAATTTGTAAACCTAATACATAAAAGTCAATACCATGACCAGGTGAATATAAAGATAATGATGCATAAGAAGTCCATCCAGCATCAGGTGCTCCACCTAAAAAGAATGATAGGTGTAAAAAGATTGCACCTAGGAAGAATAACCAAAATCCTAAAGAGTTTAGGAATGGGAATGCAACGTCACGTGCACCAATTTGTAAAGGTACAACGGCGTTCATAAAGCCAAATAGTAATGGTGTTGCTGCTAAAAATAGCATCGTCGTACCATGCATTGTTAATAATTCATTGAATGTACCGGCTGAAACAAAATCATTATTTGGTAACATTAACTGAATACGCATTAAAAGCGCTTCTAAACCTGCGATTGCGAAAAACAAAGTCCCGGCTAATAAATACATAACGCCTAGTTTTTTATGATCGACAGTTGTTAAGTAGTCCCATAATGTTGCTCCAAAGCCCTTTTTCTTTGCAACTGCAACAGAGCTCACAACTTTAACCTCCTTCAAGTGTTTCTATCGAAGTAGAAATTATTCTTCTACAGATAAACTCATAATGTAATCAGCAACTGCACTTATTTCTTCTTCAGACAGTTCACCATATTTACCAGTCATTAAGTTACCTGGTTTAACGCTTTCTGGATCTGTAATCCATTTTTCTAAGCTTTCTTTATTGTGTTCTAATACACCAGCAACACGGTTACGGTCACCAAATGTTGTTAAGTTTGGCCCCATAGCACCTGAAGCACCAACGCCAGATACTGCGTGACAAGCTAAACAGCTATTCGCAAATGTTGCTTCCCCTAAATCGGCAGAATCAGCAGATGCTGTTTGACCTTCTGTTGCTTGCATAGAAGCAACCCAATTTTCAAACTCTTCAGGAGCAAGTGTTTTTACTTTGAAGTCCATTAACGCATGGGAAGGACCACAAAGTTCAGCACATTTACCGAAGAATACGCCTTCTTCAAGATCTTTTGACTCTTCGTCAAACTGTAAATAGAATTTGTTCACGTTTTCTACGTTAGTATCCATTTTACCACCGATAGATGGAATCCAGAATGAGTGCTTAACGTCTGCAGCTTTTAAGTTAAAGTAAACTTTTTCACCAGTAGGAACAACAAGTTCTTGTGCTGTTACAATACCTTGTTCTGGATATTCAAATTCCCACCAATATAATTTCGCAGTAACATTAACAGTTAATGCTGATTTGTTTCCTTCTTCGTCAACCTCATCCATTGCTTTTACGTCAGCAAGTTTATAAGTAGAAATTAAAGTAGGAACAGCTAAGATTAAAAGTAAAATGATTGGAATAACTGTCCAAATTACTTCTAATGTATGACTTCCTTCTACTTGTTTTGGCATGTGGTTCTCGCCTTGTTTTGAACGACGGAACTTAACGAAAGCATATAAATAAAGGAATGATACTACTATTACTACTAAAGCCATAATTGTGATGGAGAATAATAGTAAGTTTAATTGTTCTTTTCCCACTGCTCCAGCTGGTTTAAGTGTTGAAATATAATCTTCACCACATGCAGAAAGAAAAACTGTCATTACCGCTAACAGCGAGAAAAGACGCCATTTTTTAAGCCCTTTCATCATAGCTTAATTAACCCCTCTTTCTTTGTTGTATTTTCATGTGTAACTAGGACGTTGGTTTTATAGTTCTATGTGAATCCCTTTTCAAAGAAGAATTCCAAAAATAACAAAAGTCAATTGATCATAATAAATCATCGTTTGTATTAAAAGTTGAACCACATGAGCAAGTTATCCATATTCAATATAATAGCTAAAATAATAAAGCCTGACCAACTTTCCTAAAGTTAAAAGCACTAAGTTTTATAATACCATAAAACAATTAGTCATTTTAAAACTTTTCCTATAGTAGCATTGGTATATTTGCTATTCGATATTCCTCACTATGGGTTCATATGTAAAGTAAATATCCTGTGGATGCCATACAAACTTGAAAAAAGCTAGCGCTTCCATACCGAAAGGATTTTATCCGCTACTACTTATTAGCAGTACGAAGTTGTCAAATAAACTTTTTCAACAGTATCGATACTGCCCTGTTCTAAACTATAGTTTGACTATAGAACACTATGCTCTTATCCCAACTCGTCCCCACATGACGGCGTAAAGATGCCGTAATAACAAAAATTTACCTACAATTTTAAGGAATGGAAACAAAATGTCCGATGCTTCGTTTATTGTTATGAGATTGATTACTCTTTAAATGAAATAAATTTGTGTATTTACCCATGTAAAAAATAGTTCGTACTATGTTTCAATCTACAATCCCTATCATAAAATAAGTGCAGAAATTTTTATCAACGAAGTTTTTAGGACATATCATCAATTCAATGCACGCCCTATAACATTTTGCCTCTCCTTTCATTTTTGTAAGCATATTCCGCTAACAATAACTATATCGAAATTTGTCCTTTATTTCTAGATATTAAGTAAAATTTCGATAAGTTGACCAAAATGCAATTTGGGTTAGCTACATTGTTTTAAAAGAACATCTATATAGTAATCCATTTTAGGGGGGGAAATGTGAATGTAAAAGCACGAATTTATGAACAATTTGTGAAAAGACATAGCCCCAAACTAAGGTCTAACTGTTTGAAGTTGTCTTTTACCTATTTATTCGCTATTATCATAAAAGGCATAAAAGCTTTTTATAAGTTTATAGATAGAAAAAGTAGGTGGCTCTTAAAATGCAACATTATCAAAGTAAATTACTGAAATGGATTGCTTTTGCTACGACAATCGGTATGTTGCTTATTCTTATTGGAGGAGCACTTGTTACAAAAACTGAAAGCGGTTTAGGTTGTGGTCGAAACTGGCCAGATTGTAACGGTTCACTAATTCCAAAAGAAATAACAACTGAAGTTTTAATTGAATTTTCCCACCGATTAGTGACAGGTTCAGTATCTATCCTCGTTCTTATTTTAGTCATTTGGACATGGCGTAAACTTGGTTCTATTCGTGAAGTAAAATTTTTAGGAATTTTAGCAATCTTTTTCTTAGTAGCTCAAGCATTAATTGGAGCTGCTCAAGTACTTTGGGGACAAGGCGACTTCATTCTTGCACTTCATTTCGGTATTTCATTAATTTCATTTGCATCGGTTTTATTATTAGCGATGATTGTTTTCGAAGTAGATAAAAAATTCGATGCCGATAAAGTTTATATAAGTAAAAAACTTAAAATACACACTTTCGGTGTCACGTTATATTCATATATCGTAGTGTATACTGGTGCGTTAGTAAGACATACACAAGCAAGTTTAGTTTGTTCTGATTGGCCGTTTTGTAACAATGAAAATCCGTTCGCATTGCCAACGGGATTACATCAATGGGTTCAAATGGGACATCGTTTTGCGGTTTTATTAATATTCGTTTGGGTTACATATATTGCAATACATGTTATAAGACATTACAAAGAACAGCGAGTTATTTACTGGGGATGGATTATTGCCTTCTTCATTCTACTAACACAAATGATGACGGGTATGTTAATTATTTTCACAAAGCTTAACTTAATCGTTTCTTTATTACATTCATTCTTTATTTCGTGTCTATTCGGTTTATTCTGTTACATGATTTTACTTGTATCTCGAAGCAACTATAATGAGAAAAATAGTAAATAAATTTAAAGGGGCAGTGGAAAATAAAATGTACCCTATAAGAAAGACACTTGAAAAAAGGTCTGAACTGAACCCCGAATAGTGGACACTTTAAAAAAAGTGGACCTATTCGGGGTTTTTCTATTTTCTTCAATGAACTACCCCGTTATACTTAACATACTATTTATGAACGGGAGAATTTTTATGAGTAAGATAATTTTTAATGAACATCAACGTAGACTATTAGAAACAAACCAAAATGTTGCATCAGTATCAGATCGCGCCATCCAATATACAGCCGAATTTAAAATAAAAGCGGTTAAGGAAAATCAATTAGGAAAAGGACCAGCTCAGATCTTCAATGAAGCTGGGTTTGATTTAGAAATTATTGGTCTAAAGAAAGCTCAAAGTTCCCTTGCACGCTGGCGTAAAACCTATCAAACACTTGGAGAATCAGGATTTTTAGAGGAACGACGCGGAAAAGCAAGTTCTGGTCGTCCAAAGGCTGAACACTTGTCAGCTGAAAAGAAATTAGAAAAAGCAGAAGCGCGTATTCGATTATTAGAGGCGGAGCTTACGCTCCTAAAAAAGCTCGAAGAAATGGAAAGGCAGGCGAAGA
>NZ_RHLQ01000019.1 GCF_003711845.1 Lysinibacillus halotolerans | reverse complement strand
TTGCATGTATTAGGCACGCCGCCAGCGTTCGTCCTGAGCCAGGATCAAACTCTCCATAAAAGAAAATTTGATAAAGCTCTAAATTTACACTGGCATCATAATGATGTCCAAAATTTTGTTTTAACTGTTAAGTTGAAACTGTATTTCATTAACGTTTTGTTGTTCAGTTTTCAAGGTTCACTTTAGTTGCCATCTTCCAACAGCAACTCTTGTATAATAACTCGTTATAGCATTGTTGTCAACAACTTTTTTAAAAGATAATTGTAAGTTGTAAAATCAACAAGACAACTATTATATTATATCAATATACTAAATGGAAGTCAACAATTTTAAATATCATTTAATATATTTCTAACGTCACATCAGCGACTTTTAATATACTACACTCTTATAGAAAAGAAGTCAATACTATTTCTCAAAATTATTCATTTATAAATCAAAATAACGATATTATAAGTTTTTCTTCCTATAGTATTCTTACATTGCCTTTAAAAAAAAAGCGCTTTTTAATTCAAAAAAATCCCCATCAATTGATGATGGGGACGATCTTAAAATTATGAGTAAATTTTTTCATACCATGCTTTAGCTGTTTGAATTTCGGACATCGTTAATTGATGTCCTCTATTTTCCCAATGATCTTGAACATTGGCACCGGCACTTTCTAAAAGTTCCTTTAGTTCAATTGACTCTTGTTGAGGACAAATTGGATCGTTCACACCTGCTGCAATGAAAATATTAATTCCTTCTAGATTTGGTAATTGAATACCTCTTCTCGGAACCATTGGATGGTGCAAAATTGCTCCTTTAAGAGTATCTTGAATATGAAATAGTAAACTCGCAGCTATGTTCGCTCCATTTGAATAACCGATTGCTACAATATTATGACGATCAAATTGATATTTATTAGCAGCATCATCCAAAAATTGATTTAGTTCATTTGTCCGAAAAATTAAATCCTCTTCATCAAAAACACCTTCAGCAAGACGTTTAAAAAACCGAGGCATTCCGTTTTCTAAAACATTCCCTCTAACACTTAATACAGAGGCTTCAGAGTCTATAATATCTGCTATTGGCAGTAAGTCATTTTCGTTCCCACCTGTACCATGCAATAGAAGTAATACAGGTTTATTTGGGTTTGTTCCTTCTTTAAATATATGTCGCATTCAATTTTCTCCTTTATAAACAATCACTTTGGTCTTTTAATAGAAAATATATCACCTAAAGTGGCATAGTTTTGCCCCGCTAAACGGCTAACTGCATCTAAACTACGTTCATCAATATATCTTTTATCCTGATCATAAATTGATTCATCTATATGAAATAACACAACTTCCCCTATAAACAAATCACTTCCAGGGTTTTCTTCATTAAGTAAAGGTAATGCTTGAACAAGTTTACACTCGAACCTTACCTTAGATTCTTTTACACCAGGAACGTTTATCATATCGCTTGGAACTTGAGTCAAATTTGCTATATCAAGCTCACTTTCATTATAAGGTAAGCTAGCTGCCGTTTCGTTCACCTGTTTTACATTGTTTTGGTCAACTATATGCACAACAAACTCTCCATTGTTGTAAATATTGCGAGCTGTATCCTTTAAATTCCCATTTGCTCTTTGTATAGCCACCGAGACTAATGGAGGATTTGAGGAAACAATATTGAAATAGCTAAAGGGCGCTCCATTTACAACGCCTTCATCAGAAATGGTTGTTACAAAGGCGATTGGTCTCGGAATAATCGTGCCTGTTAATATCTTATAATTTTCACGTTCACTATTGTTTTTCGGTTGAATTGAAATCATGTATTTCCCCCTTAATCAATCGGACGTACTTGAATTGGAATAAGTGACATTTCTAATCGGTCACGTAAATGTTCATATTGAGTAGGCAACATGAGTTGACTCCCCATCGTTTCGTAAGATTCATCATGGGCAAATCCAGGTAGGTCAGTTGCAATTTCAAATAAAATTTCACCCGATTCACGGAAATAAATGGCATTAAAATAATTTCGGTCTTTAATTTCAGTTACGTGCTGACCGTGATCCATAGCATACTCTTGCCATTCCATATGCTCTTGATCATCTTTAGCTCGCCATGCTAAATGGTGAACCGTGCCTACCCCCATTGTGCCTCTAACACCTGTAATCATTTTTAAATCAATAATATTTCCAATATCACCTGAAGCTTTAAATCTCGTATAATTTCCTTCTGTCCCTACTAATTCAAGTCCCATTACGTCTACTAAAGTTGACGCAGTTTCTTCTGGACGGGCAGAAAATAAGACTGCCCCGCCAAACCCTTTAATGGCAACATCCTTCGTCACGCCACCAAATGTCCAAGGGTTTAATTCTCCCTGTTCCCGTTCAACAATTTCAAGGTGCAATCCATGGGGATCATCGAATTGAAGAAAAGTTTCTCCAAATCTTTCATTTAATGTATATTCGATTTCAAATTTTGTTAATCTCTCTTTCCAAAACTCCATTGCACCGACAGGAACGGCATAAGTTGTAACCCCTACTTGCCCATCACCAATTTGTCCATTATAAGCGTTAGCCCAAGGGAAAAAAGTAATGATAGAACCTGGTTTTCCACCTTCGTTACCAAAATATAAATGATAAGTACCTGGATCATCAAAATTAATCGTTTTCTTTACTAGACGTAAACCTAGTACCCCAGCATAAAAATCAACATTTTCTTGTGGGTGACCGACGATTGCTGTAATATGATGAATTCCTGTTGTCTGTTTTTTCACTTCAGTTTCCTCCAATTTATGCATAACGTCTGAGCACATCCTTCAAAGGAAATAACTTCAAAGGATTTGCTCAAACTTCATACAACAATATTTTTCAACTTTAAGAGTCCCGCAACAACCTATTAATAGAGACATGTGTATGGATAGTCCATACACATGGTTTCTATTTTATTATCGAATTGTTTTTAAGGCAGTAGACCAAGAAATGACTTGATCTAACATTTGATTTACCGAGTCTGATTGAACAGCTTTAGGTTTGAATTCTGTACCGTTTTCGAAATCAGTGAATAGTGATAAAGCTGGATGTACACGTACGTCAGCAACTAATAACTCACCTAAAATGCCCCGTAAATGTTCCGCAGCACGAGCACCACCTACAGAACCATAAGAAACAATACCTGCCGCTTTATTGTTCCATTGTTCACGAAGTAAATCTAATGCATTTTTAAGAGCACCTGTAATAGAGTGATTATATTCTTGGACGATGAATACAAATCCATCTTGTTTTGCAATCGCTTCAGACCAAGCTGCTACACCAGAATTATCTGCACCAGCTTCACCTAAAAACGGTAATTTATAATCTGCGATATCGATAATTGTATAATTTGCATCGCCACGTTTATCTGCTAACTCTTTTACCCACGCACCTACTTGCGGGCTAACACGACCTTCTCGAGTTGACCCTAAAATAATACCAATATTTAAGTTTGCCATTGTTTCTTCCTCCTTTTGTTCAGTACCAAATAATTTATTTAAAAATCCCATTTCTCTTTTCGTCTCCTTATTCATATTCCTTTTCAAATGTTTTCGTACTACGAACTGTGTCGATAGGTCTTACTAAGCTCTCAATTTGCTCACGTTTTTCTTCAAAGAATGGTGGTAACGATAATTTTTCACCCAGTGTTTCGTATGGTTCATCGCCCATAAATCCAGGACCATCCGTTGCTAATTCAAAAAGAATCGAAGGAGCTACATTCGTATACAAAGAACCAAAGTAATAACGTTCGACATATCCTGAATTCGGTAATTTAAAGCCTTGTAAACGTTGTTGCCAATCATCTAATTCTGCCCGGTCATCCACCCGGAACGCTGTATGATGAACTGTTCCAAAACCTTGTCTCGCTTGTGGAAGAACTGTATTATACTCTACGACAACTTGAGCGCCATTTCCTCCTTCTCCCATTTCAAATAAGTGGAACGAATCTTCTTGAGCGATTTCTCTCATAAAGAATACTTTTTCTAACACTTCTTTAAAGTAGTCAAAGTAGGATGTTCGAACAAATATTGGACCTAATCCAGTGATGGCATATTCTAAAGGAATTGGACCTTTTTGCCATGGAGTTCCAGATGCAACTCCTTCATTAAACTCATCTGAAATAAGTTGGTATGCCTGATCGTCAAAGTCTACGAATGAGATAGTTTTCTTACCAAACTGTTCTTTTATACCAGTATGTTTTACTCCTAGACGATCAAAACGTTTAATCCAATAATCTAATGCAGCATCATCTGGTACACGGAATGAAGTTTTTGAAATTTCATTTGTTCCGTGTACCCCTTTCGGAATACCAGGAAAATCAAAAAATGTCATATCTGTCCCTGGACTACCGACATCATCGGTAAAATATAAATGGTATGTCTTAATATCATCTTGATTGACCGTTTTCTTTACTAACCGAAGTCCTAATGTATAAGTAAAAAATTCATAAATTTTTTCCGCACTACTTGTTATCGCTGTAACGTGATGTAGACCTTTTAATTCATTCATTATAGTTCCTCCAATTTATCTCGAATTCGAGATATTTTTTTAAAAAATAGAATAGTTTTTTCAAACTATTTTTAGTGTGAATTTCTTTATTTAATTTATTCAAAAAAATTTACGTTTTTATTTTCTTTTTAAAATCTTTAATTCGAGATAATAGTAGCACTTTATTCGATTTATGTCAAACATCACCAAGTACACATTAGTATAACAATGGGTAACCCTTTTGATGGATTACCCATATTGCATACTATTTAAGCAGCAGGGTTAACCTCTAACTCAACTTTAATTTTAATATCTTTACCAACTAGTACACCGCCAGTTTCAAGAGCAGCGTTCCAAGTTAATCCAAATTCTTCACGGTTAATTTTCGCTTCCGCTTCAAATCCATAGACTTCAACGCCCCATGGATTCGTACCTTTACCACCAAATTCTACATCAAATGTTACTGGTTTCGTTACATCTTTTATAGTTAAATCACCCGTTACTTTGTAGTCATCTCCATCTTTTGTGATGCTAGTCGATTTAAAAGTAATTGTAGGAAACTTTTCTGTATCAAAGAAATCTGCTGATTTTAAATGATTATCACGGTCTTCACTGTGAGTATTCACACTTGCAACATCAAATTCAAATGAAATCGATGCAGTTGTTAAATCCGTAAGATCTGCCGCTTCTACATCAGCTGTATAACTATCAAATTGTCCTTTTACTTTTGACACCATCATATGTTTTACTTCAAAACCAACACTTGAGTGAGATTGATCAATTACCCATTTAGCCATTTTTATTTCCCCTTTTTTGTCTCGAATTCGAGATATTATTTTAAAAAAATAATCGGATAACTAGCTCAAATAAAATTTCGAACTAAATTATCTTTAATTCGAGATAAATTTAACATATATCCAAACTAGTTGTCAACGATTTGTTTTAAATTTTTTTAATTCAATAAAAAAGCTGTCTTTAAAAGACAGCCTCTTTACTTCTTCTGTTGTCTTGAATATTTTTCCCACTGTACAAGGGAAGGATATGGGTCGAATGCCCATTCTGTACGACCATTGAACTTGTACATCCCATAATGCAAATGCGGTGGGAATTTACCTGATGTTCCTTCTTTCCCATAACCTGAACTACCAACACCACCGAGCATAGTTCCTGGTTCCACAATATCGCCTATTTTTAAATCTTTATTGAAATAAGAAAGATGGGCGTAATAATGATACGTATTATGATTGTCCCGTATCCCTATACGCCAACCACCAAATTCGTTCCACCCCATTATTTCAACAACACCATAAGATGTTGATAATACAGGTGTACTATATCCTGCAAAAATATCTGTACCTTCATGTATACGTCTTCCGCCCCAGCCTCTATTGGCACCCCATGTTCCTCTATAGCTGTAGTTATATCCACGGACAGGAACAGGGAAAACATGTGTATCTATATTAATCGTATCAAAGTGTTTATATAGTTTAGCAATGGTTAAAATTTGATTTACTACTTGCTCACTTTGATAATATTCCCACAATGCAATTTTAAAATCTTCAACAGTTGGTCCGTATTGACTTAAATAGTTTGACATTGTAAACATAATATCTTCATCATCTTCTGGATTTGCTACACCATCACCATTTCCATCAAGTCCTAAACCACCAAAATATTTTATTGTTAACGGTGAGGTATCATCCGCTAACGGATTAAATGCACCAGCCCAATATTCTTTAGAAAATTGAATAGCTATTATACTGTCTCGTTTTGGTATATCAGGACGTACAGCTTGGATGTTTCTTTCATATTGGTCAATGGCAGCCAAGTGGTACCACGGTACGATGTGATCTTGGAATTGTATATAAATGGCCATTCGCTTGTTCATTATTTCTTCCTGAGATGGTGTTTCTTTTGCACTTCCAACATTCGAAAACATCGCATTAACAACAAAAACAATTAGAATTAAAGGAATTAATCGTCGGACCAAAAAGAAACCTCCTTTCTTCATTAGAATGTCCGAAAAAATTGAATCCATGAGTTTAGGAAATACAGTACTTAGATAAATAATTTGTTCGATTTGTGGAATATTATTTGCAGAAGTTTTTGTCAAATTCCTCAATTTCCGAACAGGAAAATAATACATATGTATGGTAAGATGAGAAAAAATTAATTTTGGGGGAATTATCTCGTGGAAAATTTACAATCGGTTGAACAATTTGAACAACTAAAATCTGAAGGACAAACGATTTTTATGTTTTCGGCGGACTGGTGTAAAGATTGTCGATTCATCGACCCGTTTATGCCATCCATTGAAGAAAAATACGCTTCTGAATATCAATTTATCAAAATAGATCGGGATGAATTCATTGATCTTTGTATCCAATTAGACGTTTTTGGTATCCCAAGTTTTATCGCCTATAAAGATGGTGAGGAAAGCGGACGATTTGTTAGTAAAGATCGAAAAACACAAGAAGAAATTGAGTTATTTATCGATGGTTTAAATTAACAATCATAACTTCTTCGATTGCGGGTATTCTAACATTACAATTAAATTTCACTTCCCTTTGAACGGATTCATTAAGGCAAAAAACAACATCCCCAACGCATTAGGCGAAGGGGATTTTTTGCGGATAGTATTAAATAACACTTCTAATCAACCAAGTAGCAGTCCGGGCTATAATCTCTGTTCTCAATTGCACTAACTCCTCAAATTGATAAAAAAATAATATCTTTTCTTCCTTTACATTGTCCCCCTTTGGTGTTTGCGTTAACACAAAGTGGGCAAATGATTCTGAAAAGTCTTCTTCCGGAGAATACATCGCATATTTTGAAACATAAAAGTCTTCCAATTTACCATGTCCTCCCGATTCCCAAAATTGTTTATAAAAATAGGTTAAATAGGCATCTTTATAAAAACATCCTGAATTTATTAAATAAAGGGACTGGCACCGTTTCTCAGGTACCCAATAGTTCACTTGGGTTTCATTTAATGAAAGGAAATGGGCATATTCATGTAAGTATGTAACAAGGGTTTCGGAGGCAAGTTCAATATCTTTTTGATTCATCCCGAGGGTCCAATACTTACCATACGGGTCATAAAGGGAAACATAAGCGAGGGTATCTCCACTGTCAAACACTTCAAAACGATTAATTTCTTTTCGTTTCGCTTCGGGAATTAACCAACTAAAGCTAGACCATAGGTTTTCATGATAAGTCCTCTCTTCAATGGAAATATTTTGATTAGTATAGATGACTTCCTGGCTATGATCGACATTATAAGTAGTGAGCACCGTTACTCCTTCATTACCAGTTGCAACAGATTCTTCATGAACAAGAGAGCCATAATCGGCTTCAAGACCTTTAATAATACGATTCCCCCATTCAATACAGGAATCATCATCTATACATTGAATCTCTAAGGCACAAATGTCCTCCCCTTCAATGTAAATCTCGTTACTATAGCAAGCATTATCTAGTAATTGAACTTCGTCACCGGAAGCCTCCAATTTTTTTGTATCTCCTTCAGAAACTTCTACAACTGAACTAGCTTCTACTAATGGTTTAGTTTCTATTGTTACAACTGGCTTTACTTCCACTGACTCTTCACAACCTACTAAAAAGAAAGTAAAGGTAACTAAGAGAAAGCGGAGAATTTTCAAAGAAATGCACTCCCCCTACCAAATAATGTCTCTATATATTACGAAACAATTGGAAATGAAATGAATGAATTGAAAAAGTTTTTGTCGCTTTCTTGTTACATTTTCCTTATTTTATCGACAACAAAAAAAGGGGCGTCTATATGTACAGCGCAACCCCTTCTCATCAATATTATATTTTATTAGTTATAACCTCGTTCACCAAAAGGCTTTAACTTTTCTAACCATTTTTGTTGTAATTCCTTCAAAGCTTCTTTTTCATTGAAATATGGGTCCTTCTCATCTTTTTTTAATGATTCTAATACCGTAACCGAAAAGGCATCTTTTCCAAATTGCGTCCAATCCGCTTGGAGCGCTTTGTTTTTAAAAACTTGATTGTCTAAACTAAATTTTACACCGTTAATGGTTTTTAAGTTACGTGTACTGTCAACAAACACTTTTCCATTTACATTGTTTTTAATTTCATACACACCTGCAACAATGGCAACCTCTTGGTATTGTTGCTTTAACTCTTTTTTTCTATCCATCCGTATCACCTACATTCTTTTAATCATGTTACTTCTTCAACCAATACATGCTGCCATCTAATTTCCGATCTAAAAACCCATACTCAATTAAATATCTTCGAATCAATACATAGTCACTGTAAATCATTTTTAATATGTCATTTAGTTTTTTTTCTGTATAAGTTGCATTGGGATTAAGACGGTTCGCAATTGCTCGTAATACTACAATGCGTTGCTTTTCCTTAGGAGGAAATTTCGCTAAAGGACCAGATAACCCTTCCTGAAAATACTTTTCCAATATTTTCGATTGTTCCTCAGTTGTTACCGCATAACGGTCGTCTACCATTGTGGCATGTTTATGAGGCTCCACAAATGCAGGTGCATATTGATCCTTTTCCTTCAACAACTCCATAATAGCTAGAAATGTTTTAGCTTGACGTTCCTTTTCCTTCAACATAAATCGATGATGTCGAATTGTAGAACTACTGCCAATTTCCATTTCTTGTTGAATCTCTTTATCATTTTTACCAGCGTAAAAATGGCGTAGCAACATCGTTTGATGCTCCGTTAAACCAGTTACTTTTTTATCTAATCCGATTAAATAATCAAATACAGAGCCATGATTTTTTTCAATGTGTAAACGAATAAATCGCTCTGCTTCATAGAAAACCTGTTCCTCAGGATATATAATCCCTTTTTCCACTTGTTCTCCGCATAATAAACATGAGTATCTATATTGATCTTCCGTATATCCCCTTTTAATTTCCTCTAAAGATGCATTCCAAAATGGTTCCAACTGGTTCACTTTTTCTCCCCCAATACTAACGTCAAACATAAATGTTTATAAATAGATAAACAAAACTAAAATTCGTTTATATTTATACAAACACTTTAATTGATTGTTTAGTTTTTGTCAATCTAACAAAAAACTTGTAAGGACGAAGAAATCCTTACAAGTTTTTCTACTTTCTTTTAAGTTTAATTTGCGACGATTAGTTTTGATGCAATATATTTGCGTGCTTCTGCAGTAAGTAATTGTAATTCTACAATTTCCCGTTCACCGGCATCATGACTTGTTACAAAGTCAACGAACGTACCACTTAAATTCTCGAAAATACTTACAATTTGATAGCCCTTATCAAAGTAACTATCAATTTTTCTCTTCTCCTCTAAATACTGCATATGCTCTGACACACGTCCACCTCACTTTTTCAATTGAAACTCTATTCCATATGACAAAAGACTTGAACTTTACTTTGCTACTTTATCCATTTTGAAGCGGGCAATGCTCGATTGTCTCTCATTCCATGTCATACTTGGTAAAGGTTGTTTCATTTCCACCATATTGATAGCACCTTCAACTGGACAAACAATCGCACATAAATTACATCCGACACAATCCTCTTCCCGTACTTTCAAATATGGTTCACCTTTTTCATTTTTCAACATGTCAATACATTGATGAGACGTATCTTCACAAGATATATGGCACTTATTACAATTGATGCACACATCGTTGTTAATGCGCGCTACCACTTTGTAATTTAAATCTAAGTCGCCCCAATCGGAATATTTCGGAACCGCTTTTCCGACGATATCCATTATGGAAGTAATTCCTTTTTCATCGAGATAATTGTTTAAGCCATCTATCATATCCTCCACAATGCTAAAACCATGATGCATTGCTGCTGTACATACTTGGACACCGGTAGCCCCCATTAAAATGAATTCAACGGCATCTTGCCAGTTAGAAATTCCACCGATACCAGAAATAGGGACATTAATAAGCGGATTTCTTGCACATTCGCCTACCATATTAAGGGCAATCGGCTTTACAGCGGGACCACAATAGCCTCCATGGGCTCCCTTTCCTGCAACATGGGGGATCGTGTTCCACGTATCCAAATCGACACCCATTAAACTGTTTATTGTATTAATCATACTAACAGCATCGGCTCCACCTTGAACTGCTGCTTCTGCTGTAACGGTAATATCCGTTATGTTAGGAGTGAGTTTGACGATAACAGGTGTTTTTGCTACTTCCTTCACCCAATAGGTTTGTTTTTCAACTAACTCAGGTACTTGCCCAGAAGCAGCTCCCATTCCGCGCTCAGCCATTCCATGGGGGCAACCAAAGTTCAACTCCAACCCGTCAACCCCTACTTCTTCAACCCGCTTTACGATTTCATGCCATTTTTCCTGTTTTGGTTCGACCATAAGGGAAGCAATAATCGCATGATTAGGAAAACGTTTTTTCGTCTCATATATTTCCTTTAAATTTACTTCTAAAGGGCGGTCCGTAATGAGCTCAATATTATTAAATCCCGCTACCCGTTGACCATTAAAGCTGAGGGCTGCAAATCGGGAAGTCGTATTAATAATTGGTTCGCCTAACGTTTTCCAAACAGCCCCTCCCC
Organism: Lysinibacillus halotolerans; assembly: GCF_003711845.1. Taxonomy (GTDB): domain Bacteria; phylum Bacillota; class Bacilli; order Bacillales_A; family Planococcaceae; genus Ureibacillus; species Ureibacillus halotolerans. The sequence goes on along the minus strand of NZ_RHLQ01000019.1, from coordinate 53,510 downwards.
AACCAGCATCAAAGGCTCTTTGTACTTGGTATCCCGAATTGGTCGGTGGTGCTGAAGCAAGCCAAAAAGGATTGGGTGACTTAATGCCCGCTAAATTGATTCGTAAATCTGCCATTAATAGTTCCTCCTTTATTACGCAATTTCCGATTGCAGCACAAATGAACGGTGAATGGCTTTTGCGACTTCCTTCCCTTGCTGAGCAGCAGTCACAACCATTGCCTCCCCTTGACCATTTCCAAAAACGACATCACCACATGCATAAACTTTTTCTTGAGATGTTTGATAGGTTTCTGGATTTACCTCTACTACACCCTTTGAATGATCTAAACCGAACCTTTCTATTAATTGAATATGTCTCGATTGGCCAATCGCCTTAATGACCACGTCCGTTTCTAAAACAAACTCAGATTGTTGGATAGGAACTGGCTTTTGTCTTCCATCTAGACCTATTTCCCCTAAATCCATTTTTATACACTCTAATCCAACCACTTCATTTTGTTCATTTCCGATAATTTTCGTTGGTGCGGTTAACCATCGAAACTCTACACCATCTTGCTTAGCAAAGTCGTATTCAAACTGATAAGCCGTCATTTCATTTTTCGTTCTACGATAAACAATCTTAACGTTGGCAGCACCTAATCGAACAGCCGTTGTAGCTGCATCAATAGCCGTATTTCCCGCACCTATTATGATGACCTTTTTACCAACTAGCTCATTGGTTGGCTCTTCCATCTTTGTTCTTTTTACAAATTCAATGGCGTCATATACACCCTTTAATGTTTCCCCCTCAATCCCAAGATGGGGGACGTTGCCCATTCCGACGGCTACAACAACTCGATCAAATTGATTTAGAAGTTCCTCTGTCGTAATGTCGATCCCTACAACTGTATTCGTTTTAATGTCGACATTCAGTTGTTTTACTTGTTCCACTTCCCACTGAACAACTTCCGTCGGCAATCGGAATGAAACAATACCATAACGATTTAATCCACCAGCTTCTTTCTCAGCTTCAAAAATAGTTACTTGATAACCTAGTAAACTTAACTCTCTAGCTGCCGATAATCCTGCTGGACCACTGCCGATTATGGCCACTTTTTTACCGTTTCTTTCTCCTACTTCAAACAACGGTTTCCTTTGTTGCATTGCCCAATCCGTTGCATAACGTTGAAGATGACCAATTGAAATCGGTTTCGTTTCGTTATTTAAAACACAAGCTCCTTCACATAACTCTTCCGTTGGACAAACCCGCGCACAACTAGCACCGACAGGATTTGCTTCTAATATCGTTTTAGCTGAACCTTTTAAATTTCCCGATGCAATCTTTTTAATAAATTTAGGAATTTCAATGCTAGTCGGACAAGCCTTTATACAAGGTGCGTCATAGCAATATAAACAACGATTGGCTTCTTCGATAGCTTCCCTTTTCGTTAAACCAGGATGAATTTCTTTAAAATTATCAGTTAGGTTTAAAGAAATTTGCCCTCCAGTAAGTGAACTCATTTAATCCCCCCTAAAGTAAACTCAAGCTTAATTAGGTACTACAGCTTCTTCATCACTTAGTTTTTTTGCCAGTTTGCGTTTAATATATTTACCATAATCAAGGGAACCTACAAATTGCTTGTCTTTTATGACGTATTCGCCCCTTAGTAGCACACTAATCGGCTCACCCGTTACTTCCAAACCTTCAAAGGCGTTATAGTCAACGTTCATATGATGGGTTTGAGCAGAAATCGTTCGTTTTACACTTGGATCAAACAGTACAATATCTGCATCGGACCCAACTGCAATCGTTCCCTTTTGCGGGTATAAACCGAAGATTTTCGCCGCACTCGTTGAAATCATATCGACAAAATCATTTAAAGAAATGCGTCCCTTTGCGACACCCTCTGAATATAAAACAGAAAATCGATCTTCAATAAAGGGACCGCCATTAGGTATTTTAGAGAAATCATTTAATCCTAGTTGTTTTTTACCGTTGAAGTTAAAAGAGCATTGATCGGAGCCAATTGTTTGTAGTTGTTTTGCTTTTAATGCATTCCAAAGAGGTTCTTGGTGAGATATCGGTCTTAATGGTGGTGACCATACATACTTAGCACCTTCAAAATTAGGTTTTTCCAATGCCGTTTGGTCTAATGTTAAATATGGAGGACAAGTTTCACCATAGACGTCATAACCCTTTTCGCGGGCTTTTATAATTTCGTCTACTGCTTCTTTACAAGTTACGTGGACAACATAAAGGGTTGCTCCTGCTACATGAGCTAATTCGATTGCTCGTTTTGTCGCTTCTCCCTCTAATTCAGGAGGACGTGTTAGAGCATGGTAAATGGGTGCTGTATTGCCTGCTAATTTCGCTTGTTCAACGAGTTCATCAATTACTGATCCGTTTTCACAATGAACCATGACAACGGCGCCTGTTTCTTTTCCAATTTTAAAAGCTTTATATAAAGTACGATCCGTTGCTTGGAATTCCTTTGCATAGGCCATAAACACTTTAATAGACGTAATGCCTTCCTTTTCTAAAAGAAGGGGCAGCTCTTTTTCTGTTTCTTCATTTAAATCGCTAATCATTAAATGATACCCATAGTCAATCGCCGCTTTCCCCTTTGATTTTTCGTTCCACTTTTCAATAGCATTCGATAATTTTGTTTCACCTGCCGTTAAGCAAAAGTCTAAAATCGTTGTTGTACCACCAAACGCAGCAGCAATCGTACCTGATTCCCAATCATCATCGGTAACCGTATTATTAAAAGGCATATCTAAATGAGTATGCGGATCGATGCCCCCCGGGAAAACATATTTTCCTGTTGCATCAATTATTTCCGCTTCCGAGTCGATAATCTTCGCGGCAATTTGAGCAATCTTTTCATTTTCAATGAGGATATCCGCTTTATACGTATCAGTTGCTGTTACAATTGTGCCGCCTGTAATAATTTTCTTAGTCATTTACATTTCTCCTTTTCCCATTGTTATTAAACTAAATGAACGCTTCTTTCATCGCAATCTTCGTCTGAAGATTTAAAACGGTTTCTAAAAGAACATCCGCCCCCTTAACACAATCTTCAAAAGTTGTTTCCTCTTCTTCACAATGGCTTTTCCCTTTTATACTTGGAACAAAAATCATTGCCGAAGGAATATAAGACGCCATAAATTGGGCATCATGTCCTGCCCCGCTATATAACCGTTTAGATGAATATCCGTAACCATGGCAAGCTTGTTCAATTTGATTGCAAATGGACGAATCAAAATGGACAGTATCCCGATCCCATAATTTCTCTTTTTCTATCTTGCATTCCCCTGATTCTGCTGGAAGGGAATGAATGATTACTTCTACTTTTCTAATTTTTTCTGGCTGTTTATGACGGGCTTCAATAGTAAACACGACTTTGTCTGGAATAACGGTATGAATATTTGGGGTAACATTCATTCGACCAATAGTATAAACAAGCTCATCGTCAACCTTTGCTAAATCTTCTATAAGCTTTGTTATACATTTATTAGCTAAAAACAAAGGATCGTTTCGCATTTTCATCGGTGTTGTTCCCGCATGATTGGATTCACCAAATATACGAATTTCATAGCAAACCATTCCTAGTACGCCTTCTACAACGCCTATTTCAATTTGCTCCGCTTCAAGAACTGGTCCTTGCTCAATGTGTAGTTCTATATAAGCTGAGGCTTCTTTTAATCGGTTTTCTTCATCTCCCTCATAACCGCTCTTTTGCAAAGCTTGTTTAAAGGTGACTCCATCTTTATCTGTTGATTGCATCATTTTCTGTTTATCAAATTTTTTTGATAAAATTCCTGAACTCATCATAGAAGGTTCGAAACGCGCCCCTTCTTCGTTCGTAAAATTGACAATGGTTAATGGAACATCCAGTTCAATGTCATTCTCCTTAATTGTTTTTATTGCTTCTAATGCCGTAAGAATTCCTAGTACTCCATCAAATCGTCCCCCTTTTACGACAGAGTCAAGGTGAGAACCCATCACAATCGGAGGTAGATCGCTTTTTCCTGGGAGTGTTGCATACATATTCGCCAGATCATCTACCCGAATTTCCAATCCTAACTCTCGACAACATTCGTAAAAGTAATCTCGTGCTTGTACATCTTCTGCAGATAAAGAAAGTCTTGTTACACCGCCGTTTTTAGTAGCTCCAAAGCGACTAAACATAACAATCGATTCCTTTAATCGGGCTTCATTACATTTGTACATCAAACACCCCTCCAATTAACCTACGTTAGTATTAGTAACATATGGATTTATTGTTAATTTTAATGTAAAATTAATTCACAAAATATGGTCAATCGATATAAAAATTTTTGTGCAAATGCACTATTCTAATGTTAAAACTTCTAACAATCTATTTGATGAAAGGAGTTTCATATGGCTACAATAAGCGACTTATTATTAGAACCTGAATTTCGACAGCTTCATTTGATTGCAGGTGAAAAGGGAGTATATAGACAACTATCTGGTATTAATGTTATCGAAAGTGCAGATTTAATTCCCTTTTGCCGTCCAAATGAACTACTTGTCACTACAGGAATTCAAATGAAAAATAATGCCAGTCAATTAGAAGAATTAATAAGCAAGTCCTTTGAAAAGAAAGTGGCAGGTTTTATCATCAATACTGGACCTTACATATCTCAAGTACCATTAACAATCATTCAATTCGCCAATCAAAACCATTTCCCTATCTTTGTGATGGACTGGAACTACCGCATTGCAGATTTACTAAAAAATACCTTCCAATTTATCTCATTAAAACAACAATCGCTTCATGAACAACAAAGTGATGAAAAGCTTTTATACAATCTGATTTTCCGTTATGATCAAAATATTTTTCGAACATCTATCCCACAACAATTAGAGAAACGGGGATTTCCTAAAGGAGCAGAATTAGGAATCATAACTTGTACAACGTCATCTTCCTCCAAAAATAGCATTAATCGTTATACAGCTATTATTTTTTACGAATTTCAAAAACGCTATAATTATTTCCTAACTCTAAAACATAACAATCAACTCATCTTCTTAATAAATCGCCATGAAGTTAAAACAGAACAATTACCTTTTTCTAAAACAGTAGAAAAAATATACGAAAAAGTGGTCGACTTAAATGGACAACTGGATTTAATCATTGGTATGGGGAATTTTTCAGCTTCCTTGGAGAACGTATCTAAAAGTTACAACGAATCATTAACTGTCATCCATCTAGTACAACATCATAAAAATCCTTTTATTCATAAGTACAAAGAAATCGGCACGTATAAAATTATTATGGGTGTTGCAGATCAATCAATTATTAAACAATTTCAACAAGACATGCTTGGCCCCCTTTATATGTATGATCATTTGCATGATACAGATTTTGTTCCATTTTTACGCGTTTTTCTCGAAGAAGGTGGTAGCCCAAATAAAATAAGCCAAAAGCTGTTTATCCATCGAAATACTGTCACTTATAAAATTAAAAAAATAGAATCTTTACTAGATGTGGACTTAAATAATACCTTTACGAGAACAAATTTAAATGTTGCATTGATGATTGAGGATATTTTGAGTCAGAAAAGTTGAATGTAAATAGTGGATTTAGGTTTTATCTATTATATGCCCCTCTGTCTTCCTTAGAATTGTAAATGCCATGAACATGTTAATTTCAGCTATTAGAAACTTATGAATAAATGGGACCTAACGATATAATATTTGTTCCCCCATTATAAAATAATGGATATTTATCATTTTCCATCTTCATAATAGTAAATTTGCGCTAATAATTCCGAGTTTGGAAGAATAATATGAATAACACTAAGTTTACATGGGGGTTTACGGGTGGAAAACGTGAGGGCAATTGCTACTTTTCAGCTAATTGGCGAGGAAGTTTACCGGACAAATGCATTTATTCAATTTGGAACTTCCCGAAAGTCATTAGGTGCCGTTGTGATGTTAAATCCTGGTTCTGCTCATTTAAAAGGTGAGGCAAAGAAAAAACTCATTATGAATGGTTCCCATACCGACGAAACAACATTAGACAATACAATGAAACAACTAGTTCAATTTATGAAAGCTACCCATTCTGAATTAGATGGCAGGCTCCATCTTTACAATTTATTTTATGTACGTAATACAATAGGAATTGAAGCAATTGAGTTATTTGAGCATTTGAAAATAACCGGCAAATATCCAACGATTACTCTCCCTTCTTTACTAGAAATGTCCCAACATCCGTGGATTTTAATCGGTTGGGGAGTTGAAAAAAGAAGCCGATGGAGATTTTTTGAGGAAGAGAAAAAAGAATGGCTCCAATTGATCGAAGATAGCGGAATCCCATACTTCGGTATTCAATCAGATAATAACGAATACTATCACCCATGTCCAAATGGTCCTGCCAAAGCTGAACGACTTCAACAATTAATTGAATCTTTTAACACACACATATCCAATTACCTTCATTAAAAAAGAACTAATATCCCTAAGATAGTGAGATGATCTATCTCTGACCCTTTAAATTCAGTTTGTATTAGAACAAGAAAAGAGCTAGGATTCAATTCCTAGCTCTCTTTTTATTTCATTTTTGCTATTTTTCTCATACGGTCAACTAAAAAGCCACCTTTAAAGGATTTCGGCTCGTAAGAAATAATGAATGCCTTTGGTTCTATTGACTCAACAAGTTCAAAAAGCTCCTTTTCCCGGTTTCGCTTTGCCAAAATCTCATACTTATATCGATCACTATCTCGACCTTCTCCAACAAACGTCGTAATAGCAAATCCATTTATTCTCAAAGTATCGATGAGCTCTTGATTTTTATGTTGCGTATTAATGGTGACATAAACATATCCAATTGCTAATTTGTTTTCAATTTTTGTTCCTAAAAACATGCCTAGTCCAAAACCTACGGCATATACAATCATAGCCAATAAGCTTTGATCTCCATTAAATACTAAAGAAAGTCCAAATACATAAATCAGCATTTCTAATATCCCAAAAACGGCTGCAAACATCGTTAAATTCTTTACTAGAAAAATGGTCCGTAACGTTAATAACGGTACATATACGAGTTGTAACACTAGTATTAACAAAATATTGGTCATTGGAAACGCCTCACTAAAAATTAGAGTTTTACTACTATTCTTTACCCATAATTAAGTATTGTACTCGTGTGAATGAATATGTTCTAGCCTTATTTTCAGCCCATCTTTTAAACAAATTATTGAAAAAAACAGTACTTTAAGTTATTCTATCCACTTTAATTTTCCCTATTTTTCAAAAATCAAACAATGTTAACTTCTATCAGTATGACTTATACACCCAATTACTCTATACTAGTTTTACAACTTAATAATTAAAATTCAATAAAATTTAAAAAACCCCTTCGAAAAGTTCGAAGGAGTTTATGATATTTAATCGTTTATAATGGCCACCGCGCGTACTGGAGAGGCTGTTGCATTTTTTAATTTTAAAGGTAATGCACTAAAAGTGAAATGTTTGTCCTTTGGTAATTGATCTAAGTTAACTAAATTTTCGATGATATAAATAGGTACAGGTAAGATTTTCATATGCACTTCACGCGCCATATTATCATGGGTATCAATATTTGCTAGATCTAATCCGACACATTTTACTTGATTATCAATAAGCCAATCACCTGCACTTGGAGCAAACGCCCCCTCTTCAAAAAATCCTTCTTCTCCCCACTGGCCTGTACGAGTTCGTATTAGTACAATATCATTTTGTTGTACTTCAATTCCCTGTGCTGCTACTGCTTTTTCTAACATGTCATATGTTACTTCATCTTTTGCTTGTTTAAACGGTGTCACATCTAAGCAAACCGCTTCACCGTAACATCGAGTTAAATCCATTTCTGCTGTTGACTGACTGTTCCGTATAAAATGCAAAGGCGCATCAATATGTGTCCCACTATGATCGGACATTTCTAAAAAGCGAGATTCAAAGCCTTCACACGGTTCTACGTAACGATGGCCGGAATTTTCAAAAGTGGATTCTGGTCTTATAACGATTGGCGGATGGGATAAATAGGATTTCAATCCGTCATAAATCTCTAAAGTTAAGTCAATTATTTTCATATGTAAGCCTCCTACATTGTTATAACTACTTTTCCACTGACTTTATTTAATGCCTTTTCAAACCCTTTTGTACATTGGGTAAAGGGTACTTTTTCTGCTATTAACTTTTCAAATGGATACGATGGAATGGCAGCTAATTTTAATACTTCTTCATAATTTCTTCTTGTGATGCCATAGCTTCCATCTATAGAAATTTCACCTCGAACTATTTGATCCATTGCAATTGAGAAAGGGACAGAGTTAATCCCAACAAGTACTAATTGACCTCCACGTTTTAATAATCTCACTGCCATTTGAGGAACCGACGGATGTCCAGAACAATCAATGATAGCATCGTAGCCTTTAAAATCTTTTGATAAAATTTCTTCTTCCGACATAAAGGTAGATTTTATTCCTATCAATTTTGATAACTTTAATCGATTTTCATCGACAGCTGTACCGAGCATATCTACTTGCTTGTTACCTGAACCGATTAATACAGCTGCTACACCAAGCCCGATAGGTCCTGGTCCAACGACTAGTATACGCTTACTATGAAAATGCTCCACTTTTTTTACAGCAGTATAACTTACTGCAAGAGCTTCAGAGATTGCCGCTACACCGTCTGATACGTTTTGATCAATTGGAATAATATTCTTTATATCTACAACCATTAATTGTGCCATTCCACCAGCTTCTCTAAATCCATAACGTAAAGCTTCAATCGGTGTTTTGACTGTTCTAAACTCGTTAAAATCACATCGATTCGTTTCCCCGCGAAGACAAAAGTCACATTGTCCACAGCTTTTATAAGGGTCGATCACTACTCGTTTACTTAAATATTCAGTAGCATTATGGTTACCGACCGCGATTACTTCCCCTACCACTTCATGACCTAAAACTAATGGATAAGTGACCCAATCATATCCCCCATGGCCATCATACATATGTAAGTCACTTCCACAAATTCCAACAGCTTTTACCCGTATTAAACATTCATTGTCTTTTAATTCTGGTACCTCATATTCAACAAACTTCACGTCATGTTTGGCAGCTGAATTTTTTACTAATGCTTTATACTTCATTACGATCCCCCTCTGAGACGACTTCAATCACTCGATTTAAAATGTTGTTCTTCTTTGATTGATAGGCTTGTACATCGATTGTTTCCCAATTATAAAAACCTTTTTTCGTTTTTAACCCTAAAGAACCACTTGCACATTTCTCTTCAAGAATCGGTAAAGGAGTTGGACGATTTTCAAGAGTTGGATATACATATTTCGTAATTGCTAAATGGGTGTCTAATCCATTTATATCTCGCTGCTCAAGGGGCCCCGTATTCGCTAAGCGAATTCCAAGACTCCATTTCGCAATAAAATCCAGTTCCTCCGCAGATACAATTCCCTTTTCGACTAGCGACATCGCTTCCCTAGCAAGGGCGCTTTGAAGTCGATTAGCGACAAATCCTTCGATTTCTTTTTTTAATAAAACAGGCTTCTTTTTCATCGACTTTAATAAAGCCATTACATCCTCAATTCTAGATTGTTCCGTATACTCGCTTGGCACAACTTCCACTAAAGGAGAAATATTGGCTGGCGAGAAAAAATGGGTGCCGATAAGACGACCTTTTTGTTCCATTAATTTTGCTACTTCACTAATTAAATAACTCGAAGTATTTGTACATAACGTAATATTTGGCGGGAAAAGTTGTTCAAGTTTTGCAAATAAATGTTGTTTAGCCTCCAAATTTTCAGGAATCGCCTCGATAATAAAATCTAAATCTTCAATAGTACAAAGTTCATCCAGTATCTGAATATCGGAAAGTCGTATATCGTTCATTAATTCGATTCTTTTCTTTTCAAACGTTTCATAGATTGAAACTTTTACTCCGTGGGCATTAAAATAAGTCGCTAATGCGGTACCCATAAACCCTCCACCAATGACTAATATTTTCATCTATACTCTCCTTCCTACTTAATCAAGCGCAGTAGCCTTAAGACCAACTGCTAAAACACACAAATCTTTAACTTCGTACAGTAAACTTTGATCTGCGCCGAGTTGTAATGCATTCGTTTTATGAATCTCAATGCCCTTTGGATACCCATCACAAATATTAATTGCATATAAAAGCAGTTCTTTTAAAAGACGAGATACTAAACCGTCTCTCAATGAAGTTGTTCGTAGATTGCTATATTTAAGAAGAGTATCCGGTGCATAATCGACTAAATATTGAATCCATTTTGGTAACACATCAAATTCTGTTTGATAGTATTGAATACATTCTTCCTTTGTGGCAAAAGAAGCAATGTTTTCATCGTTCGGTAACGTTGCATTTTCATCAGTTAACTCAATGGCCTTCGATATCGCCTCAATTCCCGATAACCACGTTGGGATGCCACGAGAAATAATTGCTGCTGCAATTAACTCCGCAATTTCGGCTACCCCATTCCCTTTTATTACGGCTGCATCAACAGCCTGAAGCATCTCTTGTTCTTCACGCCTTGCAGCAAACAATCCAACTAATAATAAACATTTTTCCTTAGCTGTTAACCTTCCATCCTGTACAAATTTCAATATAGTTTCTTTCAACAAAAACACCCCTTATTTCTAAAGAAAAGCCCTTGTTACAAAACAAAGGCTTTCCTTTCTTAAAATAAATAAGACCAACATAAAATTGCAGCAATATAGAATACACCTACGAATAACATAATCATTACTAAATATCCCATAATATCTTTTAATTTTAGACGGGATAAAGCTAATGCTGGTAAAATCCAAAACGGTTGAACTATATCATTCCAGGCGTTCCCTAACATAACAGCCATGGAGTTTTGTGCAACGGATGCCCCTAATGATTGGGCAGCATCGATCATAAATGGACCTTGTACTGTCCAATGCCCACCTGCAGAAGGTGCAAAGAAATTAATAAAGAAAGAACTAATTAATCCCCAGAATGATAAAGTATGTTCCGTTGAAATGTTAACGAATAAATGGGCAATCGTATCAACTAAACCAGATGCAGCCATAATCGCCATAATCCCTGCATAAAACGGGAATTGTAAAATGATTCCTGATACTGTTTTAATACCATCATTAATATGTTCCACATAACGAGCAGGTGTACCAAGTAAAAGTATCCCTAAAAATAAAATAATAAAGTTAATAATGTTTAAGTTTAATGTATTTCCGTTTACAAAGTAGAAAATAGAGTAAACGATACCTAATATTCCAATGGTATAAGCTAAAATTTTACTGTTGTTTAGTTTTGTTGCAAACGTATTATCTTCTAGTAATTTAGGCTTTTCCCCTTGAGCTTCAGCATATAAATCCGGATTTATTTCAATAACATTATTCGGATCTTTTGGATGCAACATTGCATTAAAGAACGGTAAAACAATTAATAGGACGATCGTCAGAATAATCATCGGTAAACTAAAAATCGTTTCAGCTAAGTTAATAAGCCCCATTTCCCCTTCTAAGAAATGACCAGGTGTTGAAATTAAAATAGGAATAGAAGCTGATAAACCTAAACCATAAAATGTGAAACCAGAATAAGCTGCTGCAATAATTAAAGGATAGTGAACCCCTTTAACTCGTATAGCTAATTTTTTCGCAATAATCCCACCTACTACTAAACCAAATCCCCAGTTTAAATAACTACCGATGGCACCCACGAGCGTTGCAACGATAACAGCCGTTTTTGGCGATTTTACCTTACTAGCAATTTTGTTCAACAGTTTATCCGTTGCTGGTGCAGTAGCTAGTACATAACCAAATACTAAAATAACAGCCATTTGAGTAGTAAAGGCTAATAAATCCCAAAATCCATCTCCCCAAGCTGTTGTAAGCTTTGTGAATGAAATATCTTCGATTAAAAGAGCTAAAATAAATGTTAGTAATGTTAACCCAATTGCAAATACAAATGGATCTGGCATATATTTCTTCATTAAATTAGTAAAGAAGTTTGTTAACTTTCCCACGATTATTCCCCCTTGAATTTTAAGCGTTTACATTTTCCGATTTGAAAATATCCCCTAGTTATTTTTAAAATTATAAATCTACTAAAAACTTTTATTTCACATGGTAAAATAGTTAAAAATACTCTATTTGGAGGAACCATTATGCAAAACTTATCTACAATACTTGTGACAGCTTATGCAAAAGCTCCTCAAGGCACTTCGATGTATGAAGTGTACAAGCACGCAGGGATTGTTTTAGAAATTGATAAAAAGACTCATAAAATTATCGATGCTGAGTTTACTTTTGTAACAAGACTTGCACAAGACTTTTTCAGACGTATGCTTGTCGGTTTTGACATTACATCCAATATTGATGAATTAGTCTCCCGTGTTGAAGATCATTATGTAACACCATCAACAGGGTCTGTCATTGTTGCTATCAAATCTGCACAAAAACGTTATTTAGAGAAAATCAAAAATAGTTGATGAAAACTGCCAAATGTTAAATTTGGCAGTTTTCAACTATCGTCGAAATTCCTAACCCACCCGCAATACATAAAGTAACTAAACCATAACGTTTACCTGTTCTTTCTAATTCATGAATCAATTTTGTCATTAAAATTGCCCCTGTTGCCCCAATTGGATGACCTAATGCAATGGCTCCTCCGTTTGGATTCACTTTTCCAATATCTAAATTTAACTCTTCCATCACTGCCAATGACTGGGCTGCAAATGCTTCATTTAATTCAATAACGTCAATATCTTCTATTGTTAAATTGGCTTGTTTTAATGCTTTTAACGTTGCAGGTACTGGTCCAATCCCCATAATGGTTGGATCCACCCCAGCAGCAGCCTGTGCAATGATTCTTACTTTCGGTTTTAAGCCTAATTGATCTGCTTTTTCCTTTGACATTACTAATAATGCCGAAGCACCATCATTTCTCCCACTACTATTACCTGCTGTAACAGAACCTTCTTTTCGAAATACAGGTTTCAAAGTTGAAAGTTTTTCAATTGAAGTAAGTCGTGGATGTTCATCGACGGAAAATACCGACGTTGATTTTCTTCCCTTCACTTCATAAGGAACAATTTGATTTTCAAAGTAGCCTTCTGCAATGGCATGATGGGCACGGTCTTGGCTTAATTGCGCAAAGGCATCCTGGTCTTCACGGGAAATGTTATATTTTTCCGCTAAGTTTTCTGCCGTCTCTCCCATCGTATGAATGTTGTAATGATCAGGTTGTGACCCCGGTTGACTTTCTGTATTCGGATCAAGAATTAATCCGTTACCTGCGCCAAAACCATAACGAGCATTGCGAATATAATAAGGAGCTGTACTCATTGACTCTGTTCCACCAGCAATAATGACATCACTCAGCCCTACGGCAATTTGTTGAGCGGCATTATTTATCGATTGTAAGCCTGATCCACATTGACGATGTACCGTATAGGCAGGAACTTCAATAGGTAATTTCGCTCGTAAAGCAGCAACACGAGCTACATTTGATTGATCTGCACTTTGTTTTGCTTGTCCTAATATTACTTCGTCTACTTCACTACAATCGATTCCTGTTCGTTCTACTAGTGCACTTATCACCTTTTCAGCAAGGAAATCCGCTGTTTCATTTTTTAAAGAGCCACCTAATTTCCCAATCGCAGTTCGAACACCGTCGATAATTACTACTTCCTTCATAACGGCTTTCCCCCTAATCTAAGTGAGTTAATAAACTCTGCTTCAGTATTCTTTTCTACTTCTTCAATTGTTACCCCCGGCATTAATTCCGTTAAATGTAATTTTCCATCCAAATATCGGAATACTGCTAATTCAGTAATGATAATATCTACACTTCTATTAGAAGTAATAGGATAAGTACATTCCTTCAACAATTTACTTTTTCCATCTTTAGATGTGTGAGTAGTAGTGACGATTACTTTCTTTGCACCTTCTAGTAAATCCATCGCCCCTCCAACTCCGATAATATTTTTCCCTGGTACTGCCCAGTTTGCGATTTGAGCCTTTCTATCCACTTGGAGTACTCCTAATATAGCAACATCGATATGTCCACCACGAATCATGGCAAAGGAATCCGCACTATTAAAAAAGGATGATCCAATTCCTTCTCCTACCGGTTGCTTTCCAGCATTCACCAAGTTCGGATCCATATTTTCTTCTATTACATCTTCCACCCCGAGCATGCCATTTTCGGTATGGAAGAATACTTTTTTATCCTCTACATACTTTGAAACTAAAGTTGGAATGCCAATTCCTAAATTGATGACCTCTCCCTCTTGTAGTTCCTGTGCTGCCCTTTTTGCAATTAATTCTTGTACTAGGTTAGCCATTGTTAACGACACCATCCTTTGTTAACACTTTTTTAGCAACAATCACACCATCAATAAAAAGATGGGGTGTGACGATTTCATCGCTTTTTAATTGACCAACTTCTACTATTTCATCTACTTCTGCTACAACATATTTAGCTGCTGTCGCCATTATCGGGTTAAAATTCCTTGCTGTTTTGTAGTAAATTAAGTTTCCAAGTGTATCTGCTTTATTTGCTCGAATGATTGCAACATCTGCTTTTAAAGCTTTCTCAAAAACATATTCTTCTCCATCAATTACTTTCGTTTCTTTTCCTTTTGCAAGATCTGTTCCAACGGAAGTTTTTGTGTAATAACCACCAATTCCAGCTCCACCTGCACGAATGGATTCAGCCAATGTTCCTTGGGGCATTAATTCAATTTCAAGCTCCCCCCGTTGATATGCTTCACCAACGTCCCGATTACTAGTGAAATAAGAGCCAATTGCTTTTTTCACCTTTTTTTGTTGAAGCAATTTTCCGAGTCCTTTTCCCTGCTCACCTAAGTTATTGCTTATAATTGTTAAGTCTTTTACATTTAATTCGACTAATGCATCGATTAACGTAAGGGGCGCCCCAACAAGTCCAAAACCGCCAACCATGATCGTCTGGTTGCTTTGAACAGTAGCCAACGCCTCTTTTTCTGTCTTGAAAATTTTCATTGTTGTCATCACCCCGTTATTTCTCTATTAACGCATCACTAATTTCAAACCAAGATGGTATTCCTGCAGTTAATAAGCAGGCATATCCTAATTCAGCTAATTGGGCTTCTTGTACTCCTACCTTTCTTGCCTTTTTAGCCCAAACATCTGTTTCTTCGTTATTTAAAGTAGTTGTATATATCCCTGTCATTAAAATATGTTTCATCTGTGTTGTAACAGAATTTGTTTCGAGCAACTTTGCTTTTAAAGCGTTTACATCTCCACGGTCAAATAGAATTGCCAACTGTTCAAAATAGCTTCTACTTTGATCTGAAGTTGCAAACTGTCCATAAAAACGAATAATCTCTGAACCATTACTTTCATGGGATATTTTGATAGATTTCGCTCCCGTTAACTCTAGGGCATATTCAAAGGATTGCAATCCGATTTGCAACGCTTTTTCACCTCCGTAGTGATATGCCACTACTAAATATTCCGCAAGCTCTTCTAACGTAGCTCCTCCGTCTATCGAACCTTTTGTATGATAAACCATGCTTCGTGCATATAATCTTGCGGCATTCATTCCAACTAATAAAATATCTTTCTCTTTAACTGATAAAGCCCCCGAAGACATTGCAGCACCCCGTAAAGCAGTATAATGTTGTAACATTTCAGGATTGTAGTCGTACATTTTTTGAACCCATCCAGGAATTACACCATAAACTTTTTTAAAGTAATCAAGTCCTAGTGACACGTATATTCCCCCTTAGAAAATAAAAAATGGCTACACTCCTCCCGACATCATAAAACCTTTGTCGTTTTGAGGAATGCAGCCAACTATTCGAATCGGTTATGAAAGGAAAGTTCGTTTCCTTACGCCTCTTCGATAGGCCATTCAATATGATTTGATATAATGTTTGCATAATTTTCGCTAAATTTCAACTCTTTTTTACAAATTTTTTAAAAATTGAACAATCGCTTTATTAACTTCAGGTCGATTAGAAAATACTAATGTATAATGGTTACTCGGAGATGTGAACTTATGAATATTTTTAGCAAATTGTAAAGTTTTACTGTAATGCTCTGCTAAAAATAAGGCAGGATTTGTTCCGATATTACCTTCCGAGTGAATTAATAAAATCGGACAATATATGTTCGAAAAGACTTGGGATGGTTCATATTCAAAGAAACTTTCTAAGTCTTGACGAATTTTTGCTTCATCAGATTTATTTTTCCAGTATCCATCTACCTTTCCAATTTCATAATGACCAACACTTTCAATATGATCTGTCCATTCCACACCGAGACGACCATATATCCCTTTAATCTCATCTATGTAACTTTGCGCACTTTCATATAACTTACTAATGCGTCCTAATGAAGGTTCAATAATGTTTCGTTGATGGTCAGTAGCAGTTGCTGCACCATCCAATAAGATTACACCTTTTACGTCTGAGCGTTTACTTGCAACGTTTGCCATTATAAAAGCCCCCATTGAATAACCCATCAAAATTGGATTTTCAATTTCCAACTGTTCTAAAAGAACAAGAATATCCTTTGTATGTTGTTCAATACTTGTATTTTCGGGAGCTTGCCCACTATTTCCGCGCCCTTTTAAATCGACCGAAATAAAACGATAATCCCCTTTTAACAATTGTGCATAATAATGCATTTGTTTGTGATTACCCGTTAAACCATGTACGGCTACAATTGTTCCTTGAGTTCCAGGATAATCTGCATAAAATAATTCTCCCCCGTTCACATTCACTACATTTGTTTCCACATCTACCCCTCCTCAACATTTAGAATCATTTTTACACCCAATGTTTTTAATTGTCAAATTTCATATTTATCAACTTTTTGTTATATTGATATAATTATAAACCGGATTATAAATCGTTCAAATTCACCCTTCAGCAGAAAATGTCATATATCAAAAAAATACTATTTTAAGTTATTTCGAAAAAAGTAGGAATCCAGACGATGTCGAATTCCTACCTATTCAAACAATTAAACAGTCTCTACTAACTCTTTTTTTATTTCTTCTATTTGACCAATATGGCGTAGCTCATGGTAACCGACAAGAGATATCCATTGTTTTATAGATAATACTCCAAATCGACGATGTTCCATTGTCCTTTCGTTTAAATCATCTTCACTTAAATTTTGAATCACTTTTTCCAATGAATCTCTAGATTGCGATAGTTTCGTTTTTAATCCCTCTAATGTTTGAAACTTATTCGATGGATTTAAAATTTCCGGAGCAGTTACTTTTTTAGTCCGATCGGCAACCATTTGAACGGGAAATGATCCTGGTTCTTCGAATTCACTTTGGTTCAAAGCATGATGAATTAATCTAATGACATTTTCCTCCATCAAATGTAAATGTTCTAGTACTTGTGCAATACTCCATTTTCCTTCTTCCACTACTTCGTTTAATTGTGCATCTGTTAAACCTACTACACTATTCCAAACTTCTTCTCGAGCTTTTTTTATTTCCATTTCCATCCTCCTCAAGTACAAACGGTCTCTTATTCACTTATTCTATTTATCTCTCATTTAGAACCTTATAGTCAAATTAAAAAGTGAGACGTGTGAACATCTCACTTTTGAAATGGGGTATTCTGTTCTTTTAGGAGGTGGGTGAATAGAGAATGTTAATTAAAAGCATTGGAAGAATAATATTCGATTTCGGTTGATAGAATCATACACCCAACCTCTCGTTCCTCTCCATCGGAATCCAATTATTTGGTTTCCAAAGGCAATCATAGGGAAGAACCAAAAACTATTACCGTTTCTTAGCCAAATAAAAGTATTTCGGAAGAAACACCGTCTAATTCCACCTATTCCACCTCTGCTAGCGAATTCTTGTTGTTGGAATGAAGTCATTTGTGGTGTAAAACTTGGTGGTGGTGCCGTTGGAGCTTGAAGTTGGCCTGGACCTCCTCCTGGGAATCCACCTCCCGGGAACCCTGGAAATTCTCCTGGGCCACCGCCACCTGGGAATCCCGGAAATCCTCCTCCCGGAATTCCTGGGAAACCTCCTGGAAATGATTGACGTTGTGGGGACTCATCATTAAAATCAATAGGACGCACTGCAAAATCCTCCCTTCTTTTATGAGCTAACATTAATTTATGTAGGAATAAAAGGTAGGCTTAGGTTGAGTATCATGAGTCAACAATTTTCTTTGAAAACTTTTTCCAATTAGCTTGTCTAATTTCTATATAGTCAATCACCTATCCTTTAAAAAATCCCCTTTTGTATACTTACGAATATTATCCATTTTCTTGAATATGTTTTAACGACATGCTTTTTCTTTCCCTTACACTAAACTATTTTGGCTGAACAACTTAGAAGGAGCTGAATTTTATTCTTCAATTTGTCATTCCAAAAGAAAAATATAGCCTATGTCTCGTGAATCCAAGTAAAAAGGATGTTCATGACGTCTATTTAAAGTATTTTGGGCATGTAGTAAAGGGGTCTATTTACTATGACTTTCAACCAACCTATATGCAAACGGAAATTCTTTTTGGAGAAAGTTACGCAATTCTCGAAGAATATAACCAACGGGATTTGGATTTAGATACTACCTTTCACTACGAGGTGCTCTATGTATCCGATGAAGGCCTTATTCTAAAGAAGTTTTATCGAAAAAAATTAGAAAATATAAAATCCCTCGAATCTCATCCATTATTCCAATCTGCTATTTGGATGATAGAGGAGAGAACAAGTGAGTATATTAATACGGAGGATATAATCCAGATTGTTTCAAAAGATGTTTATGCAGCAAAAGTACCTACCAACAACAGTACTTATCACTATTTAATGAAAAAAAGCGAGCTATTTGAACCGTTTTTTAAAGACTTATATAACGAAATGGAAAGCTATTATAATGGAGATAAACGTCACTCTATCGAAAAATGGGATTTCGCAGAATTTTTACAAACAGAATATGGTGTTCAATTTGAACACTCTGAAGGGGTTGACATCATTCTATCCAACTGTTTAGGAATGATGCGTAAATTGAATATAACGAAAGAAGAAATGGCTGAGTATTTTTGTAAATATATTTTGTAACCTAGCAACAATGCTAAAGTAGTATTAGAAAGGTGTTCTAATACTACTTTTTTGATATCCTTTTTTAATCCCTCTAGCTTTTTACTCCTAAAAAATCGGAACTCTTTTTTTATTTCCCACTACTTTTTATTTGAAATTGAATAATAATGTGACCTTTTTCCTCATAAATTAAATAAGAAAAAGAAACTATGATAAAAAAGGAGGATATAGAAATTTTTTACATCTTACTATTCATAACAGGAATTTGTTTAATACTGGCATTAAAAAAGAAGCAATTTAAGCTATTAACCATTCCTTTTATTGCAATTGCTCTCTACATAGTAGCGGAAATTATTATGATTCCCCTCCCACTTTTAGACACTGTTAAATTTATATTCAGCCTTCAATAACTATGCAAATTTGACTATTCCTCTTTAAAATTTACCTACAACAAATCATCCCTTATTTTTAAAAACACCTTTTCTAAAGGAATAAAATTTAATTATTTTTCCTTTGTCTTTTACAGTGAAGTGAAAATAAAATTCTCCAATAAAAAGGAAGTGGGAAAGTATTTAATAGAAACTTTTAAATCCTTAAATTATCCTTGCAACAATTATTTGGGGAATTTAATCCACAGGGGTGAAAAGGTGAAAAAAATTGATAAAAACATTGCAGATGCCTATTTTCGTGAAAAAAACATTTATATGGTGATCTATTTCATCATCTGGGCTCTTGTTTCTTATGGCATCGTGTTAATAGCAGAGCCATTAAGTAATATTTACTTTAATGGTTTTCCGTTTCACTATTTTATGGGGGCACAAGGAGCTCTAGCAGTATTTATTATTTTATTGTTTGTGAATGCCATCGTTGGGGATAAAATTGACAAAAAATATGGAATTGATCATAGGAAAAACGAAGAAATTGGGAGCAATAGTACAGTAAATCATTAAAGAAGGTAGTTCATTTAAAGGGGGATAGTTATTGGATACACAATTTATTGTATCGCTTGCGATTATTTTAGCGACCTTCGCCTTGTATATTTACATCGCTGTTTATAACAAAGCAAAAGCAACATCGGATTTCTATGTGGCGAGCCGCGGTGTGCCTCCTATTTGGAATGGGATGGCAATTGGTGCCGATTGGATGAGTGCAGCTTCCTTCATTGGTATGGCTGGTACGATTATGGTGCTTGGCTATGATGGTTTAGCTTATATTATGGGGTGGACTGGTGGCTATTTATTATTAACCTTCTTACTCGCTCCACAATTACGAAAGTCTGGTAGTTACACCGTTCCTGAATTTATTGGGGATCGATTTAAAAGTAATACAGCCCTTGTAATAGCAGCAATTTGTACGATGATTATCAGTTTTACTTATTCTATCGGTCAACTTTCAGGTTCAGGAGTGGTCATTGGACGACTTTTTGAAATTGATGCGAAGCTTGGAACTATGATTGGCGTTGTTTTAATTGCGGTTTATGCAGCCTTCGGAGGAATGAAAGGGATTACATGGACCCAAGTAGCTCAATATCTTGTATTAATTATTGCCTACTTAGTACCTGTTATCTTTATGTCCCTTCAAATTACCGGAAATCCACTCCCTTGGTTATCGTACGGTGAAATTGTTGGAAAGTTAGGCGAATTGGATCGGGAACTCGGTCTTTCCGAATATTTTGCTCCCTTTGAAAAAGGAACGAAATGGCAATTTCTTGCTCTAATGTTTACATTAATGGCTGGTACAGCTGGTCTTCCTCACGTTATCGCTCGTTTCTATACTGTATCAACGATGAAAGCAGCTCGATGGTCAGGAGCTTGGGCGCTATTATTTATCGGATTATTATACTTCTCTGCACCTGCCTATGCTGCGTTTTCTCGTTTTATTCTTATGACACAGGTTGCTGGAAGTAAAATTTCTGAACTTCCTGCTTGGACAAAAACATGGGTGGATACGGGGTTATTAAAAGTAGCTGATACTAGCGGCAACGGTATACTTGAATGGACCGAATTAGTAATTGCAAACGATATTGTCGTAATGGCTACACCAGAAATTGCAAATCTAGGTGCTTTTGTTATTGGTTTAGTAGCCGCTGGTGCAATGGCTGCAGCATTATCTACAGCTGGTGGATTGTTAATCGCTATTTCTTCTGCCTTTGCCCACGATATTTATTATCGAATTTTAAAACCGACGGCAACAGATCAACAACGTTTAAAAGTTGGACGTATTACAATTGTTGTGGCTACTCTTTTAGCTGGCTTAATCGCCTTAAATCCTCCAGGGGCTATAACGCAAATTGTGGCCTGGGCATTTGCACTCGCTACAGGAACATTCTTCCCAGCATTAGTACTAGGTGTTTGGTGGAAACGTTCAAATGCTCAAGGTTTAATAGCTGGATTACTTGTTGGACTTGGTGTCACACTAGCTTACATCTTCGCTGCCAAGTATGGTGGATTTACAATTCTAGGCATTATTGATACTGGTGCCGGTATTTTCGGAGCCATTGCTGCCTTTGCTACGAACATCATCGTTTCCCTTGCTACAAAGCCACCTTCCCAAGAAATACAAGATTCAGTTATTAACCTTCGCTATCCAGAGCAAATGACTTATAAAGACGGTGAAGTATTCATGAAAGAATAAACTATAATAGCCAAGTATCACACCATTTTGTGAATGCTTGGCTATTTTTTAATTGTCCAGTTTGTGTCTAATCTTTTTTTAATTATTTTTTTCTTCTTATAAAAACGAAACTTACGAATATGGAATTCGTATAATAAATATCAGTACATTTTTCTAGCTTAAATTTCTATTTAGAAAGGAATGATTCGATGTTAGATAAAATTTTAAAAGGTTTATTAGGCGGAAATCATGGCCACGGTCATCGTCGTCGTTATTCAAGTAGTAGTCGCAAACATTATTCTCATAAACATAATTATTATGGTCATAAACACTATAAAAAAGGTTACAAACGTAGTTCAAGAAGTTTCTTCAGTTCCCGTAGCTTTTTCAGTAGCTAATGTTCGATTACTTTTCTGAAAAGAAATATGACCAAATTGTAAAAGACTATATCAATCAACAAACAGCATACCATTTTATCGAAATGATTGGCTTAGGTTCTTATGGTGTTGCCTATTTAATTGAAGACGCTGTTACAAGGGAGAAATTTGTTCTAAAAAGAATGAAGGCAAAGCATATTCGTAAGGAAAAACTACGAAATAAGTTTTTCCAAGAAATTAATATGTTAAAAGATATCGATTTCTTTAACGTCCCTTCCGTTTTATTTCACGGAGAAATTCAAAAGTTACCTTACTATATAATGGAGTATGTAGATGGGCAAACCTTTGAACAAGTAATTTTTAAAAATGGTATGCGCTTTTCTATAGAACAATCACTTCAAATAACAAAGAAACTTCTTGAAATTGTTATTAAATTTCATAAAAAAGGAATCGTTCATCGAGATTTACGTATTCCTAATATTTTGTTAAAAGATAATCAAATATATATTATTGATTTCGGCTTAGCTACTTACATGAAAGAAGATGTAAATCTAAAGGAAATTAATAATCCTAAGCGTGCCGAAAATTATATTAGTGATCTTTACTTTATTGGTCATTTTCTTCTGTTCTTACTATATTCAACCTATACTCCGATGAAAAAAAAGGAACGTAGTTGGCAAGAAGAATTAGAGCTACCCCCACAAGTAACAGAATATATTGAACGATTGCTTTTAATTCGTTCACCATTTAGTAGTACCGAAGATGCATTAGTATCCATTCCTTTAATAGCCCAACTACAAAGCTAACTAAGTTTTGAAAAGTACTACCTTTTTATTTCAAAAATTTTCAAAAACTTGTATTCATAAGTATTTGCTCCTCATTTTTTGTCTATCCTTTTAGGAGAAACAAAGGAGGAAACCACAAATGCTAAAATTTGAATCCGAACTTGAAGGGAAACAAGTAGAATTTGGCTCTTTGCGGGATAATATTAAACGCTACGGATTTTGTTTAGGTAGCTATTGGGATTATGATCAAGGTTTTTTTGATACAATTTTATACAAAAAAGATGAAGAAACAATATACTTGCGTCTTCCCTTTGTAGTAACAAGCGGGATGCTTGATTCAAGTAAGGCACGTATTCAATTTCAAACTCCCTATGTTATTAAACACGTTGTAAACCTTGGTTTAGATTTTGATGAAAGTTCTTTACTGGAGGCAACTGGTTTTAGTCAATTCCAAGATCCAGTAGATAAAGATGCTGAAATTCAACATAAACATAAATGGGTTGAAGCTGGAGAACAGGTTGTTAACAAAGTCCTTCAATATATTAATTAAAAAACACTCTATAAGAAAAATGAGCAATCATTTTTCCTATAGAGTGTTTTGGGTTTCTTATCCATTATTCACTTCAAAACAAAATCTAAAGGCTCTACTCATTGTAGTAGGAACGACAGACGCATGATTTTCATCCATCGTGATAAATAACTGTTGATGTATGCTAGTAGGTAGCTCTTTATAAAAACGTACAGCATCCTCCACCATAAATCCTTCCCTCACCCCTACTATCATGTAAAGGGGACCATTGTTCAAACACCTTCTGTTTCTATACATTACTCTTTTCACTTTAAGTATAGTCCTTTTAAAAAAAGAATCCACCTAAAAAGCGGATTCTCCAATCGTTTAACTATATTGATGTTGATGTAAACGGGCAAAAATTCCATTGTCCGCTATTAATTCATTGTAGGACCCATCTTCTTCAATGCCTTTTGGCGTAACAACAATTACCCGGTCCGCATCTTTAATTGTAGCAAGACGGTGGGCAATGACAAGGGTAGTACGATTTTCAGCCAGTTCTGCCAAAGATTCTTGAATTATTTTTTCCGTTTCAGTATCCAGTGCAGAAGTCGCTTCATCTAAAATTAATATCGGTGGATTTTTTAAAAACATTCGCGCAATGGCAAGACGTTGTTTTTGTCCTCCTGAAAGTTTTAAACCACGCTCTCCAATTTGTGTTTCAAGACCTTCTGATAAACCTTGAACGAACTCTTCCAAATGGGCTTTTTTCAAGGCATTTTGAATTTCTTCCTCGGTCGCGTCCCGTTTTCCATATGCGATATTTTCTCGAATCGTCCCTGTAAATAGGAATACATCTTGCTGTACAATCCCAATTTGCTCGCGTAATGAACGTTTTGTCATATCTCGAATATCGATGCCATCTATCGATATAGAACCACTCTGCACATCATAAAAACGTGGTATTAACGAACAAATCGTAGTTTTTCCTGCTCCCGATGGGCCGACAAATGCCGTCATTTCACCTGCTTTTAACTCAAAGGATATATTGTCTAAAATCGTTTTATCCTCTTCATAACCAAATGTAACATTTTCAAACTTAATGTCACCGTGTAAATAAGGTACGTCGATAGCACCTGCTTTATCCTGTACTTCAGGTTGTTCACTTAATAATTCTTGGAATCGTTTAAAACCAGCCATCCCTTTCGGATATAACTCAAGTAACGCACTAATTTTATCGATTGGCTTAATTAACACATTTGTGTAAAGAACAAAGCTTACCAATTCCCCATAGGATAACTGGTTATTAAAGCTTAACCATGCCCCCACAACTAATACGACTAAAGTTAATAGTCGCGTCATCATGTAAATACCAGAATGGGTACCTGCCATCACTTTATAGCCAAATAACTTTGCTTTTTTAAATAATCCATTTTGTTCACGGAAACGTTCCATTTCAAAAGCTTCGTTTGTAAAGGATTGTACTACTCGAATACCGGAGACACTGTCTTCCACACGACCGTTTACTTCGGCAATTTTGCCATACATTTCCTTCCAAGCTGCATTCATTTTCTTATTGCTAAAGGTTACGATCCAAACTAAAAATGGTACGGCAACTAATGCTACTAATGCTAAAGTCGAATTAACATTGAACATAATTGCAAATGCCCCGATAAACGTCATAACGGCGATGAAAAAATCTTCTGGACCATGGTGAGCAAATTCTCCAATATCGAATAAGTCGTTTGTAATTCGGCTCATTAGATGGCCTGTTTTATGATTATCAAAGAAACGGAATGATTGTTTTTGGAGGTGATTGAATAAATCCTGACGCATGTCCGTTTCAATATTGATACCTAATTTATGACCTAAATAGTTTACGATAAAGTTTAAAACTGTGCTTAATGCATAAACAAGTAATAATAAAATACTTACTTTTACAATTGTCCCCCACTCATTCGTAGGTAATAATGTATCGATAAACCATTGAACAGCAATTGGGAAAGCTAATTCCAAAATCGCTACAATGATTGCACTTGTAAAGTCAACGATAAATAAACGCCTATGTGGTTTATAATACGAAAAAAACTTTGAAAGCATAGATGTCTCCTCTCATTTCGGTTTGCGAAGTATTTTCCCACTATTTTATCTTATATGCAGTTGAAATGTTAGGCTTAATTTAAATTTATTTTAAGTTCAATATTTTCACTAACTGCTCATTTAAAACGTTAGCCTTTTGTTGAAAGCCTTCTTTATACCATTGAATGATCATTCCTAAAATAGCATTTGCTTGATAGGATGCGTAAAAATTCGGATCAATACCCTCATTTACTTGAAAATGCTCTTTAGCATCTTCTGTAAATAACCGTTTCGTCTCTTCGAATAGTAAATAGTAATAAGTTAAAGGCACATTTTTAGAAAAGACAATACGATAAAACTCTTTATATTTTTCAATATGATGGAAAATTCGTATCGTCGATGGATCCAATTCACTTGTTTTTATTTTTACAACATGGCGATATGGTTCTTGATAGGAGTTAGCCAAATCCTCCATCATTTCCCTAAAATATTCTTCAAATAAATCGCCAACTTGAGAATAGTGCAAATAAAATGTTCCCCTATTAACTTTTGCATTTCTACATATTTCAGAAATTGAAATAGATTCTAACGGTTTATTTTTTAATAAAGTAAGCAATGCTGTATGAAGAGCTTCCTTTGTTTTTATAATCCGTAAATCGACTTGACTCAAAATTTATTTCACCTCTTTATAAACAAAATATTTAATATGTGTTCATTAATGAACAGTATACATGTTTTTGCTTATTGAAAGCGTTTACTTAATATATTTATAATATTTATTGTACAGATGTTCAATAAATTCAGGGAGGATTTTACTATGAGATTGCAAGATAAAGTAGCGATTGTAACTGGTGCAGCATCAGGTATGGGAAAAGCAATTGCAGAAGGTTATGCAAATGAAGGTGCAAAAGTCGTTGTATCAGATTACAATTTCGAAGGTGCAAAAGCTGTTGCAGATGCAATTAACGTAAATGGTGGCGTTGCTATCGCTAATCGTACAAACGTTGCTGAATTAGCAGATTTGGAAAATTTATTCAAAGAGACAAAAGACGCCTTTGGTAAATTAGATATTATAGTAAATAATGCAGGAATCATGGATGGTATGGAGCCTGTAGGTGAAATCTCTGATGAAAAATGGGATCGGGTATTTGCGGTTAATACTACTGGTGTTATGCGTGCGATGCGTATTGCAACGAACATTTTCTTAGAACAAGGCTACGGTGTAATTGTTAATAATATTTCTGCAGGTGGTTTACGAGGAGCTCGTGCTGGTGCAGCTTATACTGCTTCTAAACACGCTGTAACTGGTTTAACAAAAAATACTGCCTATATGTATGCTAATTCTGGAATCCGTTGCAACGGGATTGCTCCAGGAGGAGTAGCTACAAATATTAGCGCTTCCATGACAAACGTCTCTGAATTTGGTGCTGGTCGTCAAATGACTGGTAATGCGACAATGCCGCGAGTTGGTCAACCAGAAGAAATTGCTCAATTAGCGATTTTCTTAGGTTCTGATGAATCAAGCTTCGTCAACGGCCAAGTAATTGCTGCCGATGCTGGTTGGCTAGCTTACTAAGCACAACAAAATAAAGCTTTTGAGTGTAGAAAAGGTGATTTTCACTTTATCTACACTCTTTTTATTTTACTTATTATCCAACGACTCTAAATACCGATATAGGGTTGATTTACTGATTCCAGTTTCATTTTTAATATCGTGCAATGAATATTTCCCTGAATGATACATTAAAATTGCTTTTTGAATGCTTTCACCCGACTTTTTAGGACGACCAATTATTTTTCCTTGTTCTTTAGCATGTGCTAGTCCAATCGTTGTTGACTGTTTTACAATATCTTGCTGAAATTCTAGTATAACATCCATTATTTCTTGCAAAGAAAAGTCCAATTTCCCTTTACTTTCAATACCCTCTTTTAAAAAACGAATTGTTACCTTGTCTTTTTCACATATTTTTAATAGTTCCATCAAATGCCGTGTTGTATCAGCCAATGCAAACATTCGTTCAACAATAATCGTATCTCCTTCTTGAAGTAACATAAGCATTTGCTCAAGGGCAATCCGTTTTTTGGGGGATCCATGTTGTTCACGGAAAATTTCATTACAACCTTTTAGTACATGTAACTGATTTTCACATTGGATATCATTATAAAGGGGTCTAATATAACCGTAGATCATTTTATCACTCCTAAATAAATTCCCAAAAAGGTTCCATTTTAGGAATAGAGGTGTTATGATAATCAAAGATTTTTTTCTAAAACTTCAAACAAAGCAAATTGTTATGTAAAGGAGAATACCATGCAAAGTTTAAAACAACAATGGTTTGGTAACGTGCGTGGCGATATTTTATCAGGAATTGTCGTAGCACTCGCACTCATTCCAGAAGCAATCGCCTTTTCCATTATAGCAGGCGTGGATCCTATGGTAGGGCTTTATGCATCGTTTACGATGGCTGTTACGATTGCATTCGCCGGTGGACGACCGGGAATGATTTCTGCAGCAACAGGCGCTATGGCCCTTGTTATGGTTCCATTAGTTCGGGACTACGGATTACAGTATTTATTTGCAGCAGCAATTTTAACAGGATTAATACAAATACTTTTTGGTGTTTTCAAAATTGCTAAGTTAATGAAATTTATTCCGAATGCTGTCATGATTGGCTTCGTCAATTCATTAGCTATATTAATTTTTATGGCCCAAGTACCGCATTTTATCGGCATTTCAACAATGACATATGTATTCGTCGGTATAACACTTCTTCTTGTCTATACGTTACCACGTTTCATAAAAGTCATTCCCGCTCCCCTTATTGCAATCATTCTTTTAACGTTTATTGCGATTTTTGGAGGCGTTGAACTAAGAACAATCGGGGATTTAGGATCCATAACGCAAACTTTACCATCCTTCCTCATACCTAATGTTCCTTTTAATTTTGAAACATTACAGATTATTTTCCCGTTCTCATTATCCCTTGCTATTGTAGGTTTAGTAGAGTCATTATTAACTTCCCAAATTGTCGATGATATGACTGGTACGGAAAGTAATAAAAATAGAGAAGCTCGCGGTCAAGGGATTGCCAATATCGTCACTGGGTTCTTTGGAGGGATGGCAGGTTGTGCTATGATCGGTCAATCCGTTATTAATGTCAAGTCCGGTGGTCGCGGTCGTCTATCCACACTAGTAGCGGGCTTATTTTTAATCTTTTTAATTATCGTTCTCGGAGATTTAGTAGTTAAAATTCCAATGCCAGTACTTGTTGGAATTATGATTATGGTGAGTATCGGAACCTTTGATTGGAGCTCCTTTAAATATTTAGTAAAAGCTCCTAGAACGGATGTCATAGTCATGCTAACAACTGTCGTCATTGTTGTTTGGACTCATGATTTATCAAAAGGTGTTATAGCAGGGGTCATTTTAAGTGCGATTTTCTTCGTTGTAAAAATTTCTACAGTAAAAATTAAACAAGAAGGTAATCAATTCATTGTATATGGTCAGCTATTCTTCGCCTCAACCGAATCTTTTATTGACTACTTTAAAAAGGTCGAAATTACAAATAACCAGATTCAACTTGATTTCTCAAATAGTCGAATTTGGGATGATTCTGGTGTTGGTGCATTATTGAAAGTGGAAGATTTATTAAGAGAAAAAGGGATTCAAGTTGAAGTGATCGAATTAGATGCTTCAAGTAAAAAAGTCATCTCAAAATTACAAGGAATGTCATCATC
This sequence comes from Lysinibacillus halotolerans, assembly GCF_003711845.1. Lineage (GTDB taxonomy): Bacteria > Bacillota > Bacilli > Bacillales_A > Planococcaceae > Ureibacillus > Ureibacillus halotolerans. The sequence goes on along the minus strand of NZ_RHLQ01000019.1, from coordinate 24,332 downwards.
TCATTAAAGGGGGATTCGCATGTATAAACAGATTTTATTAGCAGCGGATGGTTCTGAAAATGCTGTCCGCGCAACAAAAGAGGCGATAAAAATTGCTTCTTTTCATAAAGATTCTATCATTGATGTAGTTTATGTTGTAGACTTCGAAAAGACGAAGGTAGAAGTATTACATTCCTCATCTAGCGAAGCATTAAACCTAGAACGACGTAAAAAATTATCCAAAATAGAACATCTGTTACGCGAATCAAATATTTCTTATAAGGTGATTATTCTACATGGCACACCAGGACTTGAGATTGTAAAATATGCCAACGAGCAACAAGTTGATTTAGTCGTTATTGGTAGCCGAGGCTTAAACAGCTTACAAGAGATGGTACTAGGTAGTGTTAGTCATAAAGTAATGAAACGAGTAAATTGCCCAGCATTAATAGTAAAATAAATTTCAAAAGGGCGTCTCCAATAGGAGAGGCGCCCTTTTTGTTATATAAATTGTTGTTTTATAATACTACCACTATTATAAACCCTCACTTCTGCGTGGGCCCCATTCACGAAAGTTAGCTGCGGAGGCATATGTCCACAGTCAATGTCATACGCAATTGGTATCGCCAACTCTTCCGCTAGTTCCATATAAACATCTAAAACATGGTAATCATAAATCGTATCATTTGCTTCACTTCTTCCAAACAAAATACCACTACAATTGTTAAACCATCCTGCCAATTTCATTTGCACTAATGATCTTCTTAAATCCGTTACATTCAATTGACAGTTTTCTAAATACCAAATGATCGGTTCATTTTGGATAATTTCTTTTTGAAAATGTTGAACATCTCCATATCCTGTTCCAATCAAATGACGTATCACATCGATACAACCTCCAAGTAACCTTCCCTTTATAAACATCGGGGAATTAGAAATCGTTTTCCACTTTGTCGGTTCCGTTAAATGGAAAATCCACTCCGTCGGATAATCATGCTGCCAACGTTCTTGATATTTTTCGGATGGATATTGAATGACCTCTTCTCCCTTTTTTGTAAAAAGCACCTTTTCCCACATGGCCGTCGTTGGGTCTGACATTGGACCGCGCAAATCGATTAAGTTTGTCCCATGGGCCGTTGCAATCCCCGTCTTTAATGTAATCGCAAGGAGCAATACACTTATATCAGAATACCCTAACAACCATTTCGGTTTTATTTGATCAAATTCTATATGCTCCAATATTTCAATTAACAATTCCCCTCCCCATGGGGGAAAAATAAGTTGAATAGAGTCAGCCTGTAACATCGTATTTAGTTCCATTGCTCGAATTTTAGCAGGAGCCGACTTCGCTTTATATTCTGTCCAGCAGGTTTGTCCAATCACAACTTCATATCCCTTTTGTTCCATACGATAAATAGCTTCTTCCAACAATGAATGTTGTTCCATATGTAAACCAGACGAAGGAGCAGTTACTCCCATTTTAACCGGTTCTGTCAGAGATGGATAAATAATCATAATGAAATCCCCATTTCCCCTATCAAAATTTTTCTTGTTTCTTCAACATATTAATTTTCTCCTTTATTTAGGAGTACTTTTTAACAATAAAAAAAGTAGTATTAGAATACCTAACACTACTTTTTAATGTTATTTTCAATTATTGTTCTTCGTCTTCTTCTCCAGGCAATTCATGTCCATTTCCATTCGTTCCATTACCATTCATATCTGCACCGTTTGTTGTACCATTCGTTGTGCCATTTGTATTTCCTTCATTGTTTGTTCCCATGCCATCTTCTGTTTCAAGAGCTTCATCAGCATTATCGTTACCATTACCATCTAATGGTTCATCACCAACTGTGTTGTCATTGTTACCTGTACCATTGTCATTTGCTTCGTCATTTACATCTTCGTTGATGATTTCCTCTTCTTCAACTGCATCATTTTCCTCGGCATTATCATTTCCACAACCAACTAGCACACCTGCTAATAATAATGAAAAAGGAATTAATAAGAATTTTTTCACAGAAATTTCCTCCTTATACTTGATGTATATAGGATGTGTAGTTTTTTGGAGTTTATTCATATTTTTTTACTTTTTATAAAATATTTTCTCCTTGTATCGACACCGTTTGCCTGACAATTGAAAATTGACGTCCATCCCAAAGTAAAAGGTTTTCAACAATTCCTAATCCATCGGCATGATATTGTCCAGCAATTAATTGCATTGTAAGTAAATAGTATTTACCTGTTCGCGCCAAATCAATTGGGTAAATCCCACTGATTGGATCTACCCAACCTTCTATAGGCTGTTTCAAAGTACCGTCTGCATTATAAATCTCTTCTAAATATTCTTTCCCTTTATATTGCAAATCTAAAATATATTTTTTCTTCGGATTTTCACTTACTACACTTACTTTATATTGATTTTCATATTGTACCGTATAGTTGTGTTGTTCATTAAATTGAATCGAGTCAAAAATTTTCGTCATTCTTCCTTGGATAGAAGTAAAGACATAACTATATAAAATACCACCACTACCACCGGAATCAATCGTTATTAATATATCCTTTACTCCGTTACCTGTTAAATCCCCTAACCATATAGTTGGGTTATAACCAGCATTTTCTGGAAGCGCTATATGCTGAAATTGGTTAGTATGGCCATTTCTTATTGTCAGCGTTATATTCCTTAAAAAAGGACTATCGGGCTCTTTCGTACCTGTCAGGTATACCCAATCAGGAAATCTGTCCCCGGTTACATCGCCGAATTCACTTGCTACTATTTGTTGATTAGAAGCAGTTGGCACATATTGTACCGCTCTTCTCCACTGAAAATTATTCATCCTCATTCTCCCTTACTTAGTTGGAATAAACAATAATCCAAAGAACATTCATTATTCTCTCTCTTATTTAATGTTCAACAGTAAGGAAAAGTACCATTCCAAATAATCCGGTTGCCATAATTTCAGTGAAGTATTCAATACGTTTAAAACGCTACTCTTTACTCGCCCTTGAAAAAAGAATGGCTAAAATAAGAGCAAACCCTAAATAGCCCATTAACGAATAGACTTTTCCTACCAATGTTGTAAAACCAACAAAACTTGCCATAAAGCCAATGGCACCTATTAATATGACAGACGGCTTATAAATAGGATCCTTTGGCGGAATGAAACGAATAATAAAGGAATAGAGAAGACCTACTGCTGTATTGTAAATCATCCCTAACAAAGCAAATGCCATTAAGAACCCTAATAACGGATGTATGTTTTTAGCAATTTCTAATATAGGCATTTCTGTACCGGACACGATATCCATTTTTGCAAACATAGCTACATTAATAAGTAAAATTAACATTCCAAGCATTAGCCCACCAATGATTCCCCCTGCTCCAGCCACTCTTCTTGTTGATGCTGTACGACCAATAACTGTTAGCATCGCGACGCTGGTAGCGATATTATAAGATACATAAAGCAAAGCACCCATCAGCCAGTTTGGGGCTGCTATTGGTTGATGTTGGGCTAATATATTTTGTTCAGCAAAGGATAAATCCATTGTAAGGATGGAATAGATTGCAATAATCAACATGATTGCCATTAAATATGGGGTTGCTACTGCTATGACACTAATAATACTTTTCACATTGAGCATTAACGTCAAAACGGTTAACGCTACCATGAGCAAACTTCCTATAAAGGGGTCAAACCCTAACATTTGCTTTACCGTTGAAGCAGCACCGGCGAACATAGCCACAACTAACGCAAATAAAAAGAACGTGATGAGAAAGTCCAAAATCGTACCGAAAGTCCGACCCGCTATATGATATACAACCTCTTTATGGGAAGTAGTTTGTAACTCATATCCTAATTGTGCTATACACATTCCTAAATAAGAAAATCCAATTGTGGCAACAATTGCTCCAACAATACCGTATATCCCAAACCCCGTGAAAAATTGCATGATTTCTTGTCCAGAAGCGAAACCCCCACCAACAACTAGTCCAACAAAAGCTCCACCTATTTGAAAACTTTTTTTCACCAATTCCCTCATTTCTAAAATTGGACAATTACCTAGGATATAGGTAATCTTATATTTCTATGAACAAGCTCTCAATATATGGATATGATTTCTTTTCTTATTCATACGTCTTTATACTCGTTTTATGTTATTCAAAATTCGACGAAAAAAATCCGAAAACAACTCATGAATTGTTTTCGGACGAAGATTACCGATATATTTTTGTCGCAATTGTATATTGATTAATTATATCTATATTTGGCTCATAACCTATTCCTACCTTTTGAGGTACTAGAATGCAACCATCTTCTACTACGACTTCCGGATTTATAATATCTTGCTCCCAATAATGGTTGGAGCCTGCTGTATCACCTGGCATTACAAAGTTAGAAAGGGATGTGAGTGCGATATTATGCGCACGACCAATACCGGATTCTAACATTCCTCCGCACCAAACTGGAATATTTTTTTCTTCACAATAATCGTGAATTTTTTTCGCTTCAGTAATACCTCCAACACGCCCAATTTTAATATTGATGACGCCACAACTGCCTAACTCGATAGCTTTTTTCGCATCTTCTAATGAATTGATACTTTCATCTAAACAAATAGGTGTTTTAATTTGTTTTTGAAGTTTCGCATGGTCAATAATGTCATCATATGCAAGGGGTTGTTCAATCATTGTTAAGTTAAATTCATCCAGTTGCTTTAGTAACTTTACATCTTTTAAGCTATAAGCTGAGTTGGCATCTGCCATCAATGGTACATCGGGGAAATGTTCCCGTAATGAGCGGATTATCTCGATATCCCTGCCAGGTTTAATTTTCACTTTAATTCGTTTATAACCATCTTTAATCGCACGATCTACTACTTCGATTTGTTTTTCAATCGTTTCTTGAATTCCTATACTAATTCCCACTTCAATTTTATCTTTTTTACCACCTAATGCCTGAGCCAATGACTGATTCGTCTGTTGTGTATAAATATCCCAAATTGCCCCTTCTATAGCTGATTTAGCCATATTATTTTTTCTAATTCCTTTAAGCAAATCCGTTATATTATCTGGATGGTGTATTTCTTTATTTAAAAGAAGAGGGATGATGAAATCCTCTAACATATGCCAATTTGTTTTCAAAGTTTCTTCTGTATACCAAGGTGCATCAAATGCTACTGATTCGCCCCATCCAATTGTTCCCTTTTCTTCTTTTACTTCTAACAATAAAAACTCTTTGTCATGAAACGTTCCAAAACTCGTTGAGAATGGATTTTTTAATCTCATTTTTAGATGACGTATAATAACTTCCTTAATTTTCAATGGAATCCTCTTCTCTTTCATTGTCTTTTATCTATAAACTCCCTAAAATGGTTATCTCTCAACTATCATACCACCGCTTTTTATGCTCTTTAAAGTTTCAACTATTTAAGAATCTCTTTAAGTATTATAAAAATAAAAACGTCCCATTCATGCAAAGTTGCAATCGAATGGGACGATTCATTCATTGATTAATAATCCATATTAATATTTATAAGATTGACCACCATCAATAGGTATAACAGCAGCATTAATGAAGTTAGCTTGATCAGATAGTAGGAACGCTACTAAGTAACCAACTTCTTCAGGTTTTCCAAAACGTTTCATTGGATTCGGTTGAACAAATTGTTTTCCTACTTCTTCCCAGTTTTCTGGATCGATTTGTTTCAATGACCCTTCTACCATAGGCGTCATAATCGCACCTGGAGCAATAGCTTTAATCGATACACCAAATTGACCGTATTCTATACCAGAGTTACGAGTTAACCCAACGACACCATGTTTACTAGCAGCATAACCCGATTGGTTACCTACTCCACGAATACCACCAACAGATGCAGTATTCACTACTGAACCATAACCTTGTTCTTTCATAACTTTTAAAACATATTTTAATCCGTAGAATACACCGTTTAAGTTAATGCTTACTACTTTTTCAAATTCATCACTACCGAAGTCTTCTGTTAAGTTTTGTTTTCCTTCTATACCTGCATTATTAAAGAAACCGTCAATTTTACCAAAGGTTTCAACCGTTTTATTTACATAGTTTTGCACTGCTTGTTCATCAGCCACATTCGCAGTAATAAGTAATATTTCTGCCTTTGGTGCTACTTCTAAAATTTTTGCTTTTGTATCTTCAAGACCTTTTTCATTTAAGTCAACTAAAGATAATTTTGCCCCTTCTTTAGCGACTTGAAGAGCCGCTGCTTGCCCTAATCCAGAACCTGCTCCAGTAATAAGTACAACTTTTTCTTCAAATCGATTCATATGAAAGACTCCCTTATGCTTTTTAAATTTAATATCTCGAATTCGAAATATTATAATTCTAATTTATACCTCATTTTTTTATCTGTCAAAACATAGGCTCTGTTTTTATACTTTCAATAACTAGTATAGAGCCTATTAAAAAATTTATACAAGTAGATATGTAACATTACATTTTTTATTAGAAGATATCTTCTACTACAATAAGCAAGCCCTGACCTTTTACTACTCGTAAAAAATCAGGGCATTTTATTTTAAGTTTTCCAATCTAAATTTAGAACTACCCATTATTAGGAAATTCTACTCCTATATGTAAAACTTATTATTTTTAAAGACTTTTAATTGAGATTGCTTTGCTAGTAGCAAATGTCCAATAACCGTACATACAATACTTAGCACTAAATTTATAGTTGAAGAAAGGATTACTTCATCAAATGCTAAAGGACTATCATTAAAGAACATGACATGAAATAAAGGGATAATTTGTCCCCCAGTTAAATATTCGGTGGAAACATATGATCCGATAATCACAATCGGAATAGTAACTTTTTTAAAACAAATGATAAACAAGAATGCTACTGAAATATAAAATATCGATTCAGATAAATATTGCAACAAAAGTACAAAGAAGTTAGCATCAGGAAATCTAAATGTCAAGGCAGCACAACAAATTAATATGAATAAGAAATAAATAAAGCAGAAGATACTAACCCTAAATAAACCATGCTCTAATGCAGTAACTGGATAGCTGTAAAACAAATCCCTTCCATCCTCTTCAAAATAATCAAAGTATAAAAAAATAACCCACCAGGCTGAAAAAGGAGCAATTAAAAACTCCATTTGCGTAAGAAGGAAGAAAGACAGTTCTTTTTCTCCCATCACATATTGGATAAAGAAAACGATAAAAAAGACTAAAGGGAAATAAAATGCATAACCCATTGCTTTTACTTCAAAAAATAAATCTATTTTCCTAAACATGAGTTAAGTTCCTTTTAGTTATATATAGATAGGTATCTTCGAGACAAGTATCGACAGTTCTAGCATTATTAATAGAAGCTTCAGAAAAGAAACGTACCAAATAACGGTTGTTAAGTTGTTTAATGGATATAATATCTTCTTCTTTTATAGGGATAGGTGAATCAAATGGAACATCCATTTCAAAAACAAGTCCCTTTGTCATTTCAGCAAGTTTATTCCTTGTACCCGTTTGTAATATCTTTCCTTCCTTCATAATAGCAATATGGTCACATGTTGACTCTAAGTCCTCAACAATATGGGTTGAAATAATGATAATTCTGTTTTCACCAATTTTCCGAAGGAGTCTGCAGAAACGAACTCTTTCCTCAATATCAAGTCCGGCTGTTGGTTCATCTACTATAATAATCTGGGGATTACCTAATAAGGCTTGTGCAATCCCAAGCCTCCGAAGCATACCACCTGAAAGGTTCTTTACCTTTTTCGTTTTTTGTTCAGATAAATTAACTGATTGAAGGATAGAATTTATTGCCTCACTTCTAACTTTTTTTCCCCTAATACCTTTCAAAATGGCAAAATGGTTCATTACTTCCTCCACTTTAAGAGATCTGTAAATTGAAAAATGTTGAGGAAGATAACCTAACCGTTCACGAACTTCAGATGGTTCGTTCCAAGAAAGGTCATCTTCATCAATTCTTATGATGCCACTATCAGGTATGTCTAGAGTTGCCAACAACTTCATTAAAGTTGTCTTCCCAGCCCCATTAGGACCTAAAAGTCCGAAGGTTCCACGAATTTCAAGAGAAACATGATCTAGAGCACGCTTGGATCCAAAACTTTTAGTAATATCCTTTACAATAATTGATTTCAATTTTCTATACTCCCTTGTATTTTTCTAATAATTTATAAACATTTTCCCAAGAAGAATTATTATTTTTCATTAAATTATACCAATCTTTAACAAATAGTTGTTTCTCCTCTATAGCATCATTTTCCATCAACCAGTCTGATAAAGCATATAAAACTTCTTTTTTCTGTCCTTGTGATGAAACATTTTTATACCAATCTAAAAAATTCCCTTCATCTTTTATATTGTGAATCTGATTATATAAATAACAATACATTAAGTCGAATGCGCGAAATACATCCCTATCTTCTACTTCAATATCTTCATATTTCCATGAAATAGCTGGAAATAGCCAATAAGTAAAATAGGCAGGGGAATCAATATACCAAGATGAATTGGAATAACTAAAAATTAGTGTTTCAGGTGTATACCAGACCATTTCCTCCATTGAATTGTCTGAAGTAGATAGTGTAGGAGCCTTCCAAACCTGCTTTGGATAAGTTAGGTTTTCGATTCCTAAATTATTTGATACATAATTCAAAAGCATTATTGTAGAATCTTTCATTTCGTTATAATGGTTACCTTTAATATCACTTGGATATACAAGTTGCACGTCTTCAACACTACGCTCTTGAAGTTCACCAGAAAGGAGAGAAAGTCCTGTCGAGGAAGTTCCCTTGAACTGTCCTGGCTTTACTTCAGGTATATTTGTATAAAGGGGCTCTCTTCCTTCATAATTTAAGACAAATTCAGTCGGATATTTTAACTGGTGGTTGTTTCTTACAAGAGTTCCGTATGAATCTACTTCAAAAGAAGGAGAGGCATCTACAGATGGCAACCAATTAAAGTAATAAGGAAGATAGATTGCCCGATTATTAGCGTAAAACAAAGACGAACTAGTTCCTTCATAAGTAATAGTAAGTTTAATTGATTCATCTTGGCCCCACTTTTCTGTTAAGGGTATTGTTACTAAATCCTTATCTCTTTTAATCTGAACTATTTTTCCGTTAACTAACAATTCTTTAACCTTAAAATCATGATACAGAGATAGCGTCAATTCATTCAGCTCGCCTTGATTGTTTATAAGTTCCATATTCACAGTTGTTTTAAGCAAACGGTTAATCTCTAAATTAATTTCGTAGGACAAGGCGTGTATATCTAGCGATTTGGCCTCTGGCTGTTCCTTCTGATAATACAAAAATTCTACTAGCTCTCTTGAAATCTCTTCGTCCTGTGCCGTTATATATAGTTGTCTATCAAGCGAAAGCCCATAGCAAATGACTAAAAGTAGAATAAAAGAAAATGCAATCAATTTAGAAAAGGTTTTTCTTTTAATGATTGAATAAGTTTTATAAAGTGCAATTAGTAGAAAGACTATCAAAGTAACAATCCAAACAAAATGTTTTAACCAATAAAACCAATCAATCGAAAGTCCATATAATCCATTGTATACACCACTTGGATTTGGTTCTCCTAAATTAAGCCAACGTGCCAATGTTGTAAGGTGAATTCCTAAAAAGGATGTATTAATTGGACCTATAAGTCCCCATGCAATTAGTGCTAACGGGAATGCCAATCTTCCCTTTATCCAAATGGCAATTAATATCCCAATAAAATAGGAAATGAAAAAAGTAATACAAAAATAGAGGAGCATATAAAAAATGGCACTAATAAAGATATGATTAAATGCGAACCCTTGAACTAGATAATAAATTAAATAGAAAACGTAGAATATTATTGTAAAGAATAAAGACAATAATAGTCCAAATAACAGTTTTCCAATTAGGTTGAAGAGCATTCCTCTTTCAATCGTTGAATATAGGTCCTCTAAATGATGCCGATGATCTAGTTGTACTAATATTATCCCAAATAAAATAAAAGCTAATATCCCAGCCTGGACTAAAAAGCTAGTTGACGTTAAAACATCACCAGGTGAAGAAATATCAGACAAGGCTAAATATTCGTAAGCTAAAAATCCAACTAACAGTAACCAAAAAATGGGCTGCCTGCTAAATTGTAAAAAAATTATGTAAATAAAGTTTAATAATTTCCCCAAGATAATACCTCCTACATTTCCTAAAATTATTTTATATTACAAATTTACAAATTACTACAAGATATTGTAAAATTATGTTATATTTTATTTGTAATAATTACCAATAAAGTTTTTTTTTAAGATTTTATAGGGTAAATAGGAGGAGATTGTATGGAAAAGAGAAAAAATTTAAAAAGAAAAAAAGTAGCTGGTAGTATTCTCACTTTTGGTACATTAATGTTTTTTTCGTTTAATGCCTATGCAGCATCATCAACCGCAGTAGTGTCTAGCAGCGATTCAGATCATTCTGGAAGTCAGGTTTGGTGTGGAGATAACATAATGGACTTATTTTGGGCTGAAAATGATAGTTATATTAACTATTATGCTTATATAATGCAAGAGGTTACAGGTATAAACAAATCTGTACATACACGGACAATCGGTGACTATCAACAAGTAGAATCGCAAGATATTTATATAAATGAAGATGATCACTATTATGCTAGAGCCAAATGGACAGGTGAAGCAGGGCTTAAGTATTTACAAGGAAGAGCAGGAATAATAAGTGAATAATATGGTTCCATATATTGTTTCTTAATTTCTAAAACAAATTTACATGTCTGTCTAATGCCAAGTCACCTTTAAAATATAGTGAACTTGGCATTATTTATTATGTTATGATTAAAGGATATTAAAAAACAATCTTTAAACTCCATATAATTAAAGTTGAATCAGTATTTTGATTTCCTACATCAGATACTTCCAACATTTAAAAATCATAATCATTTGCTAATTATTAGTAAGTGTCCATACTACCCTTAGTTATCTTGGTCATAATTGCTATTTTATTTCCCTAAAAACTAAATGCCTAATGATAGTCAAAAAATTATTGTAGTCCTATTGAGGAATTATAAAGCTTGGCTTAATCACCCTGTAAAATTACTTCCTTGTCTTCCTTTTAGTAAAATCTAAAATATGGCTAAAGAGATTGTATTACTCATTTGGTTATTGATTTCGGTCACAAAATTTTAGTCTTATTTTTTCCATAACTAAAATAAGTTGTTCAAGTAATCATCATCTGTTATAAGTAAAAATGCTTAATATGTATAGTGATCGGAGACAACTATCTCATATCTCCAAAATGTCAAATTAAAATGCATCAAAGAAATGTCAACAGGCAGCTACTCTTTTAATAAAAGAATAACTGCCTTTTTAAACTAAAAATCTATTCTTTTATTTTCAGGTCACTTACCTAACTACTTATTCTATCCTTCCTAGACACTCTCCCAATTTTCTATAAAATAGACTTTCTCCTCCCAATCTCATATTTATTTTGAAGCATATTTTCCCTCTAATGGCTATATGTCCATTAACAAAATCTATTAAGCGAATATTATGTTAAAGAAAAGGAGGTGAAGAAATAAGTTGTAATTTTAATTAGCTTCCATCATTTTCAGTTCATTGATTTTCTAAACAAACCCAATTTCAAAACTAGACTTAAGTTAATAAATGTAATGGAATCTCTTTAAAAAATATTAGAAAATAAAACTGAAAAAGTAAAAAGCTAAAATAAACCTTTTACACGTTAAGCTACATTAGGTAGATTCATTTTTAATAGCAAAAAACGTTTTGCATCATCTTTCCCCTCAAAAAAAGGAATCGTTATTAAAATCAAACTAAGAAATGTGTTTATTCACATTTCCATCAAGGGTATTTTAATAGAAAATGTCTTTGCTATAATCCTCGCAAATGCAATTCAAAGGGAACTTGGTCGAGAGCAAGGAAACAAAAGTTGTCTAGGTGGGAAGATAACGATTTGCTAAATTCCTTGTAATGAATTTGCAAATGCTAGCATTTAAGCAAGGTCATTTACTAAGTAAAAAATGGAATCCGAATTCCATACGAACTAAAAACTATTCCGATGAGGACAGGACATTCTTAGAATATTTGTCTTACGCTCTTTGGATACTTCAATTTCTATTAAATTGATCCATCATCCCATTTTAATAGCAACTAAGAAGAGTGAGAAAGACGATGTTTTTAAGAATAGACGCTTTCCAAAAGTCACCATAGTACTAGGGTAAGACATTTCTTTTAACTTTAACGCCTATGAAGAGTAGGCACTGCTCTATTTAATATTTCGCTTAATGTTTCTTCCACTAATCCATTATTACACCGATCATTTAATGCCTATTAGAACGGAACTAGTAGGCATTCTTTTTATTTTCATCATATTTTGAACATAGAACTGAAATAGTTGACTTCCTTACATAGATAAGGTTTATTTTTTGTATGTACAAATTTCCGGTTTTAGTTTAAAGGAGTTTCTTTATGAATCCAGGAGTATCAAAGATGACTTTAGTCATATTATTAAGCAATTTATTCATTTCTTTCATTGGTATAGGACTAGTAATCCCTGTTATGCCAACGATTATGAATGAGATGGCACTGAGTGGTTCTATTATGGGTTATATGGTCGCAGCTTTTGCCCTAGCTCAACTGATTGTCTCCCCAATTACTGGTAAATGGGCAGATCAATTTGGACGAAAAAAGATACTTATTGTCGGTCTCCTCATATTCAGTATTTCAGAATTACTTTTCGGATTAGGGAAGACGGTTGAAATGTTATTTCTTTCCCGAATATTAGGCGGTATTAGTGGTGCCTTTATTATGCCTGCAGTTACAGCTTTTATTGCTGATATTACAACGGAAAGTGCTCGTCCAAAAGCACTTGGGTATATGTCTGCTGCGATTAATACCGGTTTTATTATCGGACCCGGTATTGGTGGCTTATTAACAGAGTTCGGTACACGTACACCTTTTTTCACCGCTGCACTTTTAGCTTGTATTGCCGCCGTCATCTCTTTTCTCTTTTTAAAGGAACCAAAAGCGAGCGAGTCCATCAAAACTAGTGAAAAGATACCGACTGGCGTAAAACGGATTTTTGTTCCAATGTACTTTTTTGCTTTTATATTATTGTTTTTTAGCTCTTTTAGTTTAGCATCCTTCGAATCTTTGTTTAGCTTATTTGTCGACCATAAATTTAACTTTACACCTAAAGATATCGCATTACTCGTAACGGGTGGCGGACTTGTCGGTGCCCTTGCCCAAGTAATCTTATTCGATCCACTTACGAAAAAGTTAGGTGAAATAGGATTAGTAACATACAGTTTAATTGTCTCAGCACTATTGGTTTTTAGTATGACTGTTGTAAATACTTATTGGTCCGTAATGCTCACATCATGTATTGTTTTTATCGGTTTTGATTTAATTCGCCCTGCTATTACGTCCTACTTATCCAAACACGCTGGCAATGAACAAGGATTTGTTGGTGGAATGAATTCGATGTTTACTAGTCTCGGAAATATTATGGGACCGATGATTGGTGGAATGTTGTTCGATATTAATTTTAACTATCCCTATTACTTTGCTACGATCGTTTTAGTAATCGGCATTATCTTTTCCCTTTTCTGGAAAAGTCCATTATCTTCTAAATGAAAAATGACTCCATTTCGGTTTTTTCCGAATAGGAGTCATCTTTTTTATTGTTTTTTTCTTGTAAACAAATTTTTTGTTTTTTCAGTAAGCCCCATTACTGCCGGCATAAAGACCGGTAGCATGATAAAGCTTAGTAACACAAGACCAACTAACACTAAAATGGCTACTTGCATTAATGTCACAATACCAGAAGGAATTAACGCTGCAAAAGTCCCACCTAAAATAAGTGCGGCAGATAAAACTACTCCACCTATATGTTTTGCCGCATCAATAATTGCTACACTACCCTTATCTTCTAACTCATGATATCTCATCATAAGAAAAATACTATAGTCAACACCTAGGGTTACGATCATGATAAAACTAAAGAATGGTACATTCCAACTTAATATACTTTGACCTAGAATCGTTTCGCTCAATAATTCAGAAAGGCCAAGGGAAGTATAGTAAGCTAATATAAGTGACGCAATAATAATCAAAGGTTGCCAAATTGAGCGGGTAATCACGAATAAGACAATGGCAATACCAATCATCATAATTGCGATTGTACGAGTAAAGTCGCCACTTGAGACTTGTTGTAAATCTACATTCGCTGCTGATTTACCACCAAGGGCAATTTCTGCATCACTAAAGCTTAAGCTTTTCGATGTCGCTTTAATTTGTTCATCAATATCTTCAATTACTTTCATTGCTTCTTTTGAATATGGATTAACATCTAAAATAATCATCATTTTCGTTGTTTTTTGATCATCTGACATATACATATTCAAACTTTCTTTGAACTCTTCTCCATCTAACACTTCCTGTGGAATGTAAAATACGCTATTTGAATCTGAGCTACTAACTTCTCTTAAATATTCCCGGGCATCTAATAAGCCATTTCCAATTTCAGATAATCCGTCAGTACTTTGAGCTAATCCATCTTGCAATAATTTCATTTTGTCTTGAAGTTCAGTTAAACCATCTTGTAATTGTTTTTGACCTTCATTAACAGTTGATAATCCAGTTTGTAATTCACTTGTTTGAGAATTAATTGTATTAACTCCATCTACACCTGATTCAAGACCTGTAGCTAAAGTATTGGCACCAGATTGTAATTGTCCTACTCCAGACTCCACCTGTTCCAAGCCACCTGTAATTTGAGCAAACGAAGCATTTGCCTCTTTAAAAGATTCTACCGCTAAATTATATTGAGGTGTTAGCTCTTGTAGCTTAACTTCCAATTGAGATAGTTGATCTTTTGCAGCTTTTGCTGTTCCTATAACGGTTTGTACATTGACATCTGAAGCCAATTCCGGCTTTGAAGCAACTAATGCATTCATGGATTGTTCAATTGCCGCATAGCCTTGTTTTGCACTTGTTATTGCACTATTCATCGAAGTAAACAACTCATTGAATTGACTAAATCCTTGCGCAAGCTCTCCATAACCCGTTTGTAACTGGGAAGCACCTGTTCTTAGTTCACTAACACTTTGCTTCAACGTATTTAAACCATTTGCTAAATCCGTTGCGCCTTTAGCACCCTTTTCATATCCACCAGCTACTTGGTTTAAAGCATCAGAAAGTTGACCTACCCCTTGTTCCATTTGAGCCGTTCCGTCAATTAACTGCTGTACACTATCAAAGCTATTCTCATCGACTTTGCCAAGTTCAGATTCTGCATCTGAAAGGCCGTCACGAATTGTACCTAGCCCTTCCTGTGCAGTTCCTAAGCCTTCATTTAATGTATTTGTTTGTTCTTTAATATATAAATCTTCTATCTTTTCTCCTGCTGGGCGAGTAACTGAATAAACTTGTGAAACACCATCTACTTTTGAAATCACTTCCGCCAACTGATCTATATCTTGCAATCCTGTTTGGGTTGCAAGCGAATCTTTCGATTGTATCACTAAATTAGTCGGTGATGAAAATCCAGAAGGAAAATGATCTTCGATTACAGAAATTGCTTGTTTCGATTCATACTCATCACTAATTTCTACTAAATCATCATAATTTAGTTCCCCTGTATATTTAATAATAAATGGTAAACATAAAACTGCGATAATCACTAATGCTGCAATCGGTCTGAAATAGGAATGCTTCGATAAAAACTGCCATAACTTGTTTTCACTATGACCATTAACGTTTTTTGCTGGCCAAAACATTTTAATGCCAAATAGCGCCATAAAGAATGGATTTAATGTGATTAAAACGAACAATAAAACAGCTACTCCAATGGCTACCGCTGATGTCGCTTGATACAATTTAAATTCCGCTAAATATAGAGCCATAAAACCGATGAATACCGCAATACCACTATAAACGACAGTTCTACCGGCTGTTTTATAAGTTTCCGTAATAGCTTTTAAAACCGGGAGACCTTTCCCCAGTTCTTCTTTAAAACGTGTATATAAAAGAATGTTGTAATCCGTTCCAATTCCAAACAAAATGACAATTAAAAATACTTGGGTAAAGTTTGAAAATGGAAAGTTGAATTTATCAACTAATTGCGCAACAATACCTAACGATACAATATAGGAAACTCCTACTGTTATAAGAGAAATTAACGGTACAACTGGTGATCGGAAAACTAATATTAATACAGCTAAAATGAACACAATCGCGATAACTTCGGTTTTCTTAATTCCTGCTTGTGATGATTTGGCGAAGTCATCCAGTACGATGTCTGTACCTGTATAATAGGAATCTACTGATTGTACTTCCGTTTTATCACGTAAAGCTTGTGCTACCTCTTCCACTGTTCCCTGATTATGATTAACATAAATTTGCGTTAAAATCGTCGTACCATCTTCAGAAACGAGTTGTTTTTTAGTTTCTTCACTATCGGAATGGGTCAACATATCGGTAATACCTAGTTCATCACGATCGGCCTTTAACGACTGTATAACTTCTTCAATTTCGTTAAGCTGGGTATCATTTAAAGCTTTATCACTTCCACTAGTAAAAACAGCGATAAACTGATATGTTTCCGTTCCTCCATCCTCCATTTCGGTTAATAGTTCTGATGCTATTTTACTTTGCGTATAAGCTGGAATATCAGTTTGACCTTTTTCCCGTACTAGTAAATCCAAATTCGGCATCGTTACAATCATTATAGTGGAAATAATTACCCAAATAACGAACGATACAGTACGTACATTCAGCCATTTTTTCAAAATAGATCACCTTTCTTTTATCATTCATTTCTTATTCTCTTTATTCAAAAACCTATCTATTACCCTACCATGGCAATATGGATTACAATATAGACAATTAGGGGCAAACTGTTTAAAAAAATGAAAATGAGGTTGGATAATGAGACATAGTGATGAAACGAAAAGAATACTTGCTAATTCATTAAAAGAAATGATGAAATCAAAAGCCATTGAGAAAATTTCCATCCGTGAAATTACGGATAATGCCAATGTCAATCGACAAACATTCTATTATCATTTTGAGGATATTTATGACTTATTGAAGTGGACTTTTCAACAAGAGGCTGTTCAATTGTTAGCAGTTCATAATAGCGCCAAAATTTGGCAAGAAGGTTTACTTCAACTTTTCCACTATCTAGATGATAACCGTACCATTTGCTTAAATGCGCTCCAGTCATTAGGAAGAGGAGATTTAAAACGTTTCTTTTATGCTGACATTCACAACATTTTAGAGCGTGTCGTAAAAGAGCATTGTAATAATTTACAAGCATCTGAACAATATTTATCATTCATTATCCATTTCTATACCATCTCATTAGGTGGTCTTGTGGAAAGCTGGTTAGCAGGAGAAATGGAACAAACCCCTGAAGAAATTATTGAAATGATTGATACATTTATTCAAGATCAACTACGAGGAGCACAAGAACGTATCAAAGGACAAGCTAGTATTTCTTAAGCGACACATTTCCCCCACCTAACCTATATTGAATGACTTCATAGGAAATGTTATATTAATCGCAAGATACTGAAAATTCCAATCTACTAATTTCAAATGAAAAGGAATAGTAGAGCCGAATTTGTATTGATTCTTATAAGGAATATCAATGGTATTTTTACAATTCGATTCAAGGGGGAATAGAAATGACTTCAAAATCAACGAGCGTTATTGAATTAACAGAGAATCTGGGTGCTCACAATTACCACCCACTTCCAATTGTTATTTCAGAAGCTGAAGGGGTTTGGGTGAAAGACCCTGAAGGACATCAATATATGGATATGCTTTCCGCTTATTCAGCATTAAATCAAGGTCACCGTCACCCTAAAATTATAAAAGCATTAATTGATCAAGCAAACCGCGTAACGTTAACATCTCGAGCATTCCACAACGATCAACTTGGTCCTTGGTATGAGAAATTAACGAAAATGACTGGTAAAAACATGGTTTTACCTATGAATACCGGTGCAGAAGCGGTTGAATCTGCCATTAAAGTCGCTCGTCGTTGGGCATATGATATAAAAGGCGTAGAAGCAAATAAAGCAGAAATTATCGGCTGTAATGGGAATTTCCACGGACGTACAATGGGGGCTGTTTCCTTATCTTCTGACAAAGAATATCAACGTGGTTTCGGTCCAATGTTAGAAGGATTTAAACTTATTCCTTATGGTGATGCGGATGCCCTTAAAGCTGCGATTACTCCAAACACAGCAGCTTTCATCGTTGAACCTATTCAAGGAGAAGCTGGTATTGTAATGCCTCCAAAAGGCTTCTTAAAAGCAGCTGAACAAATATGTAAAGAAAAAAATGTTTTATTCGTTACGGATGAAATTCAAACAGGTCTTGCCCGTACTGGGAAAATGTTTGCGCATCAATGGGAAGAAGTAACTCCAGATATTATCATTCTAGGTAAAGCCCTCGGTGGCGGTGTTATGCCTATATCTGCTGTGGTAGCAAATAGTGATATACTTGGTGTTTTAAATCCAGGTTCCCACGGTTCAACATTCGGAGGTAACCCACTTGCTTGCGCCGTGTCTCTCGCTTCTTTAGAAGTACTTGAAGAAGAAAAATTAACGGAACGGTCATTAGAATTAGGTAACTACTTCCAAGAACAATTACGTTCCATCAACCATCCAACAATTAAAGAAGTTCGTGGTAGTGGTTTATTTATCGGTGTGGAACTAACAGAACCTGCCCGTAAATATTGTGAGCAATTAATGGGGTTAGGACTATTATGTAAGGAAACCCATGACTATGTCATTCGATTTGCCCCACCTTTAGTCATTACAAAAGAAGAAATTGATTGGGCACTTGAAAAAATTAGAGCTGTATTTGCTTAAAATAAATAGAATGTAAAGAAGGTATTCGGATTATTTCCGAATACCCTCTTTTTTACGTTAAGATACATAGTATATAAATTTTTAGGAGAGAGTAAAATGCAAACGATTTATGTTACTGGATATCGCCCCCACGAACTTGGAATTTTTAACGATCGTCATCCTGGAATACCGATTATTAAAAAGGCAATTGAAAATGAACTAAGAATATTACTAGAGGATGGTCTTGAATGGGTGGTCATTAGCGGCCAACAAGGTGTAGAAACATGGACAGCTGAAGTCATAATCGAACTAAAAAAGGAATATGATAATATAAAATACTCGATTATTACCCCATTTTTAGAACAAGAGAAAAATTGGAACGAACAAAAGCAACTGAAATATCAATATATTGTTAGCCACGCTGATTTTGTGACAAGCGTAACGAAACGTCCCTATGAAGCACCTTGGCAATTCATTGAAAAGGACAAGTTTATTATTCAAAATACAGACAGCTTACTATTAATTTACGATGAAGAAAATGAAGGCTCTCCTAAATACGTAAAAAACCTAGCACAAAAGTACGCCGATTTGCATAACTATAACATAATAGAAATAAATGCTTATGATCTTCAAGTAATTGCTGAGGAAATGCAGAGGGAAGATTGGTAATAAATAATTTACTTAATTTTCAGACATTTGTAAGCATTTTTTGCTATAATAAAAATGATTATTTGTAAAGGAGCTGTTGCTATGGAAAAAATCAGACTGGTAAATGAACCAAAACCAATCAATGTACCCCACCATACTTATAAAAGAGAATGTTGTTACACGCGGGGTGTTCATATTCCCCATGAAGACTTTGTAGAAATATTGGATCATATGTCCCACGACATAAAACTTTATTTTGATTTCCATAATCCTGGAAAACAAATTGCCCCTGGTACGTATTTAAATGGCTACTCTGGCCTTGCAAGAAGCATTATAAATTACTACCAAAATATTAAAAAATTAAGTGTAGATGGTTTAAATAACGGCAAAGATTTTTATGTGAAAATTATTTAATACTTTTTGAGGTGACAAAAAAGTGAATATCAATTAAAAACACCGCCTGTTGTGAGCTAAGAAGCTTCGCTGACAAGCGGTGTTTAAATTTATCTTTATTTCTTTTGAATTGAAATGGACCAAGCAGCTTCATCAATTTGTTCAAAATTTGTTACTGTGTGACCTGCTTCAGCAGCCCAGCGTGGAATCGATTCCGTACCTTGTGTACAATCGAACTCTACCACTAATTCGTCCCCAGAGTTAATTTCTTCAATCGCTTGTTGTGCTTCGATTAAAGGGAATGGGCAAACCATACCTTTTACTTCTAATTTCTTTTGCATGTAAAAGTCCTCCTTAATATAAGATTATGCAGGTGTAACTTGTTCTTTTAATTTTGCAGCCATCGCTTTTTGGCGTGGACGGACAAAGACGAAATATGATGCAGTCCATGTACCTAAAATCATAAAGACAAGTCCAATCCAACCTTGCCATGTCATCATAGCAGTCATTACTAAACCGTTCCCGATGGAGCATCCACCAGCAAGACTTGCACCGACACCCATCAAATTACCACCGATAAAACTATTAATACCTGTTTTTACATCAGGCATTCTGAAACGGAACTCTTTACTTGCTTTAGCAGCAATAAATGAACCCGCGAAGATTCCTAACACTAAAAATACGCCCCAGTTTAGGAAACCTTCATCTCCTGTTGTTAAGTATTGTAAAATGTTAGCAGAAGGTGTAGTAATCCCTAATCCAAATACGCGTCCTGTTGCTGCACTTAATGGCCATGCGATGAATGCAATAATACCGATTAAAGTAGCAGTAACGAAGGGATTCCAACGTTTTTCAAATAATATATGTGCTAATCCAGTACGTTTTGGTTTCAATGATGGAATAGCTACTTTTGGTTTCGTTAATTGTTTATATAAAATAAACGCTACGATTAAAACAAATGGAACAATAATAAACCAATGATTAATGCCAAATGTTTCAGCAATTGAGTTTTTAGGTAATACAGTACTTTGTTGCATTTGTTGATTAAACGGACCAAATACACCTGTACGCATCATTGTACTCATTAACATATATCCAGCTAATGCGATCCAACTTCCTATTAATCCTTCGCCTGCACGATACCAAGTTCCAGTTGCACATCCGCCGGCTAAAATAATACCAATCCCAAAAATAAAGGACCCAATAATGACTGATAAAATTGGTAAAGAACCTGCTGAATATTCAAATATACCTAGATCGATTAATAAAAATACGCCTACGCTTTGTACTGCGATTGCAACTAATAACGCATAAAACATACGATTATCTTTTGCTATATACATATCACGGAATCCACCTGTTAAGCAAAAGCGGCCCCTTTGCATTACAAAACCTAACAATGCTCCACAAAGTAATCCGGTAATAATTAAGTATGTCATTTTTCTCACCTCTCACATTTAATTCTTAGTAAATCACTATGATTATAATACATTCCCTATTCATATGTTACAAGATTTATTTTTTTCCAGTCCACGAAAATAGGTCTATTTTAATATTTTTATGGTTATTACTTACAAACAAATAATTTGATAATTCCGAATGAAAAATATTGACATTCCCGTTGATAATGATTATCATTATCGTAGTAATACTACTTTTCGAGATGAACCCCTCAGAATTCTCGAATATTTCTTTTGAGTAATGGCAAATCTATTAAAGGTTTGCCATTTTGTGTTCTGTATACTATCTGATGTACACTGTACATATAATGAATAAAGGAGTTGATAGAATGGATTATCGTATTGAAAAAGACACTCTTGGAGAAGTACGAGTACCAGCGGATAAAATTTGGGGTGCTCAAACTCAACGAAGTAAAGAAAATTTCCAAATCGGGCAAGAAACAATGCCGATTGAAATTATCCGTGCCTTCGCAACATTAAAAAAAGCTGCCGCTATTACAAATGAAAAATTAGGAAAATTATCAAAAGCTAAAACCGAAGCAATTGTTACTGCTGCTGATGAAATCCTTTCAGGTAAATGGGACGATCAATTCCCCCTTGTCGTATGGCAAACTGGTAGTGGTACACAATCCAATATGAATGTAAATGAAGTAATCGCTTACCGTGCAAATCAATTGTTGGAAGCACAAGGCGTTACGGAACGGGTTCATCCAAATGATGATGTAAATAAATCCCAAAGTTCAAACGATACATTCCCAACTGCCTTACATATCGCTGCAGTGGAAATGGTTGAAAACTATTTAATGCCTCGACTTCAATTATTAAAGGCCACTTTCAAAGAAAAGTCAGAGCAATTTAAAGATATTATAAAAATCGGTCGTACCCATTTACAAGATGCGACACCATTAACATTAGGTCAAGAAATTAGCGGATGGCACCACATGCTTGTGAAATCAGAAAAAATGATTATGGTTAACACACAATTTTTAAAAGACCTTGCAATTGGTGGTACTGCAGTAGGGACTGGAATCAATGCTCACCCTAAATTTGGTGATATGGTTGCCGAGGAAATTAGCCATTTAACTGGTATAACATTTGCTTCCTCTGAAAATAAATTCCATGCGTTAACATCCCATGATGAAATTGTTTCTGCCCATGGCGCATTAAAAGCACTAGCAGCAGACTTAATGAAAATCGCCAATGATGTTCGTTGGCTTGCTAGCGGACCTCGAAGTGGTATTGGTGAGATTACGATACCGGAAAATGAACCAGGAAGCTCTATTATGCCTGGTAAAGTGAATCCTACCCAAAGCGAAGCCATGACCATGGTTGTCACTCAAGTAATAGGTAACGATGCTACTATTGCCTTTGCTGCTTCCCAAGGGAACTTTGAGCTAAACGTATTTAAACCGGTTATTATTTATAATTTCTTGCAATCTGCTCGCCTTCTTGCTGATGCGATGAAATCATTCAATGATAACTGTGCAATTGGCATCGAACCAAATATAGAAGTTCTTGAGCGCAATTTAGAAAATTCATTGATGCTAGTCACTGCATTAAACCCATATATCGGTTATGAGAATGCGGCGAAAATTGCAAAGAAAGCCCATAAAGAAGGAACTACTTTAAAAGAAGCAGCTATTTCTTTAGGTCTTTTAACTGAAGAACAATTTGAAGAATATATCGATCCAAAGAAAATGATTTATCCTAACGCAGAATAAGTTTATATTTCTCATTAGTGTCCCAGGTAGTTTTGGGACACTTTTTAATTAATTGAAGAATATAACTTATCGATTTACTAAAGATAACTTTATAATGAAATAAAACTACTAAAAGTTAGGAGCTTTACAATGAATCAACCTATCTTATGTATAGGCGAATTGCTTATCGATTTTTTTAGTAACGAAGTGAATACAACATTAGTAGAAACTCAAACATTTACGAAAAAAGCCGGTGGAGCTCCAGCAAATGTCTGTGTAGCTATTGCAAAGTTAGGTGGAGAAGCTTTCTTTTGTGGTAAAGTTGGTGATGATCCCTTTGGAGAATTTTTATCGGAGACCCTCGTTCGTGAAAACGTCCATACGGATCTATTAGTAAAAGACCCTTCCCACTCTACTACCCTTGCCTTTGTTTCGTTACAAAAGGATGGCCAACGAGACTTTGTTTTCAATCGGGGAGCCGATGCTTATTTAACTACAGAAGATGTGCCAAATAAATTCTTTAAAGAAATGAACATTGTTCACTTTGGTTCAGCTACTGCCCTCCTTCCAGGACAATTACAGGAAACTTATAAAAAGATACTAGTAGATTCAAAGGAAAACAACAGCTATATTTCCTTTGATCCTAATTTTAGATCTGACTTATGGAGCGGACAAGAAAAGCAATTTATCCAATTAGCCAATGAATTCATTTCCAACTGTGATTTTTTAAAGGTTAGTGATGAGGAACTTTATCTATTAACAAATGAACAAGAAATAGCAAAAGCCGTTACCGTACTTCATCAGTTTGGCGCGAAAAGTATTGCTGTTACTTTAGGAAAAGAAGGTACATATTTTTCCTATAACGGTAAATCAACAACAATTCCTAGCATACCCGTTCAAGCTATTGATACGACTGGTGCTGGCGATGCATTTGTTGGGGCAGTATTATACCAATTAGGTAAAGTAAATAACCCTCATAACTTAACCTTTGACGAATGGCATACGATTATTTCTTTCGCCAATAAAGTCGGCGCGAAAGTTTGTGAAAAAGTAAGTGCCATCGAAGCATTACCAACTTTGGATGAACTAGAAAAATTTTAAGCAAAAAAGAGGGTCGACCCAATATTTGAACTGAACCCCAAATAGTGGACACTTTAAAAAAAGTGGACCTATTCGGGGTTTTTCTATTTTCTTCAATGAACTACCCCGTTATACTTAACATACTATTTATGAACGGGAGAATTTTTATGAGTAAGATAATT
>NZ_RHLQ01000018.1 GCF_003711845.1 Lysinibacillus halotolerans | reverse complement strand
GTGGCCGATCACCCTCTCAGGTCGGCTACGCATCGTCGCCTTGGTGAGCCGTTACCTCACCAACTAGCTAATGCGCCGCGGGCCCATCCTATAGCGATAGCTAGATGCCATCTTTCAACATTCCATCAGGAAATAAAATGTATTATTCGGTATTAGCCCCGGTTTCCCGGAGTTATCCCCAACTATAGGGCAGGTTGCCCACGTGTTACTCACCCGTCCGCCGCTAACGTCAAAGGAGCAAGCTCCTTATCTGTTCGCTCGACTTGCATGTATTAGGCACGCCGCCAGCGTTCGTCCTGAGCCAGGATCAAACTCTCCATAAAAGAAAATTTGATAAAGCTCAAATTTTTGCTGGCATCATAATGATGTCCAAAATTTCGTTTCAACGATTAAGTCGAAACTGTATTCATTAACGTTTTGTTGTTCAGTTTTCAAAGTTCATAATTATCATGTCGTTTTGCAGCGACTTCTCTATAATAACATTTCACCAAATCTCTGTCAACAACTTTTTTGAAAAAGTTATATCTGAAATAATGTTTATGTTATTAATTTACAACTTGCCTCAGCGACGTTTACAATAATACAACGAGTTTAATAGTTAAGTCAACACTTTTTCTCAAAAAATTTTCGAGGTGTTCATTTTAACACCCCGAAATGGTTAGTATTGCTTATTCTAATGGATTTTCTTCTTATATACTTTACTTTTCACCATTATATTGTGAAATAACAAAATCACGATCTACTTTATAGTGACGGTGATAAATTGAATCACTCTTTGATTCTTTTGGCTCCACGATAATATATCCCTTATCTATTAAAAACTCAACAAATACTTCTAAGTCTTTAGAGTAATATCTTAAATCATGGTGATTATGTAATTCTTGTATTGTCCAAGTATCCTTTAAAAGCATTGTTTCTAAAATATGTTGTGCCCCATCATCGGTTTTGGAGTTAATGAGAAATTCAATCGCTAAAAATAATAGTTCTAATCGCTTTTCTAAACTTTCTGTACTCATTACTAGTTCTTCATAAAGTTTGTAAATCGATGGTTCTATTTTTTTCACTTGGGACCAAACCGTTACTTCCGGATATAATCCGTTATCTATAACAGACAGTCGGGCTAAGTGATGTAATGAATCAACAACATGATGATAAGAATCGAAATAGTTTCCTCTATTAAAAAATTCTTTTCCTTCTAAATAACGTCTAATCAATTTAGAAAATTGAATCCCTGTTTTTATTTTACGACCGAAAAACGGAAACTCCTGTAGCTTTAATCTTAAATTACAAAGATATTCATTACGATCAAATATAACTTTCCCGTGGAAAATCCAATCCACAATTCGTCTGTCTAAACCAACATTTAATCTTTTATTTAATAACTCTTCTGTAATCACATGCATCGCCATTTTTTGATCTTCATGTAAGTAATGTTTTGTAAAAATAGGCATATCCGCTTCTTTTACAATAATTAATAATACGGTATCAAACGTATCGGTAATACTCATTATCTCTTCACGTTTTGTGACTAGAATGACCCCTAATGTTTCAGGTTGACTAGCACGTTCTTGGTAGATCGGGCGCAATATGTGCTCCATAATAATCCTCCTAAATTACGATTACGTTATTTTGTTTCGACATCTTAAAGTAGAATCCTTCTTTTTAAAGAAAATAGAATTGATGATATTTTTCCTTTAAATAATGTTTTTCTATCCGCAAATAAAAAGGTACTATGTTATAGTAGAATCTAGGTTGGGAGGCTAAAGAAATATGGCAAAAAAATATAAAAATAAAATAAATAAAATTCGCTCATTTGCCTTAGCACTTATTTTCATAGGATTCGTTATTATGTACGGGGCGATCTTCTTCCGCGAAAATCAAATTTTAGTTTTAATTTTCATGACTTTAGGTTTACTATGCATTATCGGCAGTACAGTAGTATATGGCTGGATTGGTCTACTTTCAACACGGGCTGTACAAGTTGTTTGTCCAAATTGTAATAGACATACAAAAGTATTAGGACGTGTAGATATGTGTATGTACTGTAATGAACCATTAACACTTGACCCTTCATTAGAAGGAAAAGATTTTGACGAATCTTATAATAGAGGAAAAAAATAAAATGAGGTCGGCTCCTAAATGAGTCGACCTTTTTTCTATTTAATTATACAGTGTAATTTGTTTGTTCAAAAGCGTACTTTCCAAAAGTAATTACAATGTAAAATAAAAAACCTAGCAACGCATCGCTAGGTTTTGCTCATTACAAAACTTGTTTCCCATCATTTTCAAGACAATCTTGACATGTACCATATAATTCTAGGCGGTGTGAGTGAACTTTATAACCCGTTACATGCGATGCAAATTGCTCCACTTCATTTAAGCCCGGATAATGGAAATCAACAATCTTACCACAACATTCACAAATCATGTGATAATGATCGTTTGTAACAAAATCAAATCGACTCGCTGCATCTCCATAAGTTAGTTCCTTCACTAAACCTGCTTCTCGGAATACACGTAAATTATTGTAAACCGTTGCAACACTCATATTGGGAAACTTACCTTCAAGAGCTTTATATATTTCATCTGCAGTTGGATGTGTCATTGATTCGATTAAATATTCCAAAATAGCATGACGTTGCGGAGTAATTCTTACACCAGTTGTCTTTAACGTGTCTAGTGCATCTTTCAAATGCAATTCAGACATCGTCATGCACCTCTTTTCATACATAATTCTTAATTTATAATAGTTATCATTAGTGTAACCAAATCGTTGTAAATAGTCAACAATTCCTTATTGGTAACGGTTACGCTATTGCCTATTTTATCAAAAATTGAATAAAAATCACCGTTAATTATCATAAATATATAATTCTTCTGTAAAAAGGAACTTTATGAATGTTCTCACTTTATGGATAATATTCTCAATAACCTCTCAAAATATCCATTTGATTTTCAATATCAGTATCACCTTTTAACCATTTCTCCAAACTTGGCTTAAAAATTTCTAGACTTCTTTCTAGGTAACGGGACGAATGGCTCGAACAATGAGGCGAAATGGTCACGTTATCTAATTCCCATAATTTATTGTCATATGGTAGTGGCTCTACTTCAAATACATCCAGTACCGCATGATATATTAGTTTTTCTTCTAGGGCACGAATTAATACATCTGTTTCCACCAAATTTCCTCGTCCAAAGTTCATAAAAATGGCATTTTCGCGCATTAGTTGAAAATGTTCATACTTTATCATATGTGTCGTTTCTTCCGTACTCGGTAAAATCGAAATAACAATATCAGCTTTTGGCAACTGTTGTGCTAAATCTGAAATCCGATGTGTCTCATTCATAAATGGTGCATCTTCACCACTTCGATTCAACCCAATTGTATATACTTCAAAGGCTTGAAGAAGTCTACCAATTTCTGCACCAATCGCACCTGGACCAATAATTAAAGCAGTACTTCCATTTAATTCGGTTGGATTTCCTTTTTTATCCCAAATTTTATTTTGTTGATTGTTATAAATATAAGGTAGAGAACGTTTAAGTGATAAAATATGAGCGATAATCGATTCTGCCATTGGCTTTTTATGAATTCCACGCACATTTGAAACGATAATATTTCGATCGGCGATTGCCTTTCTTGGCATTTTCTCAATTCCCGCTGAAGCAACGAAAATCCATTTTAAATTCTTGGCAATTTTAATATGTTCATCATTCAAATCTTCACCATAAGTCACAAGAACATCTGCCTCTGCTAACACTTCATTCTCGATTCGACTATGAAAAGTAAATTCAACTTTGGGGAAATGTTCGATTAACTGCTGTTGTAAATCTGGTCTTGAGTTAAATGTAAAATATACTTTCATTATTTCTTTTCCCCTTCACGCAAATAAGTTAAAACTTCCTCAATATGATTTTTCACTTTTACTTTACGCCATTCCTTTTCTACAATGCCCTCTTCATTAATAAGAAAAGTAGAACGTTCAATCCCCATAAATTCTTTACCATACATTTTCTTTAATACCCAAACTCCATATTTTTCACAAACTTCATGATCTTCATCAACTAGCAATGAAAAGGGCAACCCATATTTTTCAATGAATTTTGTATGTTTCTTTGCATCATCTGCGCTTATACCTAAAATAACAGCATTTAAATCGGAAAATGCCTCGTGTTGATCGCGGAAATCACACGCTTCAGTAGTACAGCCTGGTGTCATATCTTTCGGATAGAAATAAAGAATTACCTTTTTCCCTCTATAATCACTTAAAGTTACTTTTTCTTCTTTTTCATTTAATAAAGTAAAATTTGGTGCTTCCATATTTAATAAAGTTTCCATAAATATTCCTCCCCTTTATTTATATCGTACCGAACAAACATTGGAGTTTCAAATTCTTTGGCATTCAAATGGGAATAGGTCTACAATAAGATGTGTAAATTATGAGGAGGCATTTGAAAATGAATCATACAAAATCTGAACAAATTCACGAAGAAGCATTACAACATATCGTTGGTGGCGTTAATAGTCCATCACGTTCTTATAAAGCGGTAGGCGGCGGTTCACCGGTTGTCATGGCAAGAGGTAAAGGCGCATACTTTTGGGATGTAGACGGTAACCGTTATATCGATTACTTAGCTGCTTATGGTCCAATTATTACAGGATTTGGTCATCCACATATCGCAAAAGCAATCACTCTTGCTGCAGAAACAGGTGTGTTATTTGGAACACCTACAGAACATGAAGTGAAATTTGCCAAAATGTTAAAAGAAGCGATTCCTTCATTGGATAAAGTTCGCTTTACTAATTCAGGTACGGAAGCAGTTATGACAACGGTTCGTGTAGCTCGAGCATATACTGGACGTACAAAAATTATTAAATTCGCTGGATGTTATCACGGACATTTTGACCAAGTATTAGTTGCTGCAGGATCTGGTCCTGCTACTTTAGGATCCCCAGATTCAGCAGGTGTACCGGTAGCCGTAGCGACAGAAGTGATTACCGTTCCTTTCAACGATAAAGAACAATTCCAATTAGCAATGGATAAATGGGGAGATGAAGTTGCAGCCATTCTAATTGAACCAATCGTAGGGAATTTCGGGATCGTTGAACCAAACAAAGGATTTTTAGAATACGTTCATACTGTGGCGAAGGAAAAAGGAGCTTTAACGATTCACGATGAAGTTATTACAGCATTCCGTTTCCATTACGGTGCAGCTCAAGACTTACTAGGTTTAACTCCAGATTTAACTGCGATGGGTAAAATTATCGGCGGTGGTCTACCAATCGGTGCTTACGGTGGTCGTAAGGAAATTATGGAAACAGTTGCTCCCCTTGGACCTGCTTACCAAGCTGGAACAATGGCTGGAAATCCAGCGTCTATGCTTGCAGGAATTGCATGTCTTGAAGTGTTAAAACAACCTGGTGTTTACGAAGAAATGGATCGACTAGGGGCAATGTTGGAAAAAGGCATTTTACAATCAGCTGAAAAACATGGTGTAACAATAACAATAAACCGATTAAAAGGTGCTTTAACTGTTTACTTTACAAATGAAAAAGTAGAAAACTACGAACAAGCTGAAAACTCTGATGGGGAAATGTTTGGACGTTTCTTTAAATTAATGCTTTCAAAGGGTGTTAATTTAGCACCGTCTAAATATGAAGCTTGGTTCTTAACGACAGAACATACAGAACAGGATATTTTAGAAACAATTGAAGCTGTCGACTATGCTTTCTCACAATTAAAATAAGTCAAAACCATGTTAAGTTGATTATAATGTGAATCTTTCATGAAACTAGTTGACCAATGGGAAAATATTAGGTAAAGTAATGTGATTTCAATCATATGTTTCTTGAAAGAGAGGATTTATTTTTTAATGCAAGTAGGTGCCCGTGTTTTAAAAACAGGTTTTGCTATTGTATTTGCCCTTTTTTTAGCGGAATTACTGAACTTACCTTCTCCTGTTTTTGCTGGGATTGCAGCTATATTTGCAATCCAACCTTCTATTTACCGGTCTTATTTAACGATTATTGAACAACTTCAAGGGAATTTCATAGGTGCAACAATCGCAGTTACCTTCGGGTTAATATTTGGCCATCATACCGTTACAATTGGACTTGCAGCAATTATCGTTATCGCGATAATGCTTAAGTTCAAATTAAACAGTTCCCTGTCCCTTGCCCTTGTAACTGTAGTTGCAATTATGGTTTATGAAGGAGAAGACTTTTTAGAATTTGGAATTATACGTTTTATAACTGTTATGGTAGGTGTATTTGCAGCCTTTCTAGTGAATCTCGTATTCATCCCACCACGCTATGAAATAAAATTATTTAAAATGATCGATTCATTGCAGGATGATATTATTCGTTGGACTCGCTTAGCTGCTAGACAAGCGTCTGAACATACATCAACGAAAAACGCTCTTAATAAATTCCATAGCCGTTTATCGGGGATTGAAAATATGTATGATTTCTATAAAGAAGAGCGCCATTATTCTAAGAAAAAACGATTTATACAAGCCCGAAAACTTGTTATGTATCGACAAATGATTATCACGACGAAAAAAAGTTTAGAGCTTTTGCATCGTTTAAATAAACATGAAAATGAAATAGCTAATTTACCCGTTCCGTTTCGAACGATGATTCAAGAACGTTTAGATTTTCTTCTTACTTTCCACGAACAATTATTATTGAAATTTACTGGTAAGTTAAAACCCGAACATTCAAAGTGGGTCGACGAAGAAGACGACAAACATGCGGACGTTATGGAACACCTTATCCAACAAATCGCCTTTGAACAAAATCGAGAAGGTGAAGAAGAGTTTTCAAGTTATCATTTGTTTTACATCTTCTCCCGCCTCCTTGACTATGAGGAGAATTTAGAACACTTAGATACTTTAATTGTTTCTTTCCGAAGCTATCATAGTACAGAAAAAAATTCGGATTTAGAAGAGGATTTCTACTAAAAAACTACCCATAAAGGGACGTCAAATCCATGGTACAAGATGGATTTGATGAAACCTTTGGGTAGTTTTTTAATTATTGAAGTTTTTCTAAGTCCATTAGTTGAATAAATCCCCGTTCATATTGAATAACTCCTTCCTTTTTCCACTTACTTAAATAAGTCGTTACCTTTTGACGGCTACAGCCAATCATAAAAGATATTTCCTCGTGGGTTAAAGGAATACTGATTGTTAAAATATTATTTTCTACTTTTGCTAACTTCTTCAAAAGCCAGCCAAGTCGTTCAGGAATCGTCATTTTAGAATGAACATAGACAAATTCTTGAGCCTCTATTAATCGTTTCCCTAAGGAATAAAATAAGCTTCGTTCCATTTCAGATAATTTATTCAAATGTTGAGTTAAAATTTCTATCGGTAAAACAAATAATTCAACATCCGTCATCGCAACGGCATATTGAGTATGCTCTAACCGGTTGTTTAATCGATCTAGAAATCCAAACATTTCCCCCATTCGAATTAAGGAAATCGTAACTGGATGTCCATCGTCTCCATCGATCGCAATTTTAACGATTCCGTCATTTAAAAAATATACGTTATTTGCTTCTTCTCCAGCTTGATAAATAATTTGTCCTTTTCTAGCATGTATTTTCTTACCAAGCTGTTCTATTAACTTCAATGAACTATCTAATTCCATTGTTTCCCTCTCCCTTATAATTCTATTATATAAATTATTCTGAAATTTTGTAACAAAAGTGACAGAAAGAAGCGAATACAACACATAAAATAAATTAAAACTTAGTATTTTAATATGTTTTATAGGAATGGAGGGATTTATTTTGTCAAATGAACATATTATTCTAAAAAATGTTCATAAGGAATTTCAAAGTAATGAGCATGCTCCAACAATTGCGTTAGATGACGTTTCATTAACTATTAATAAAGGTGAGTTTATCTCCTTATTAGGCCCTTCTGGTTGTGGGAAATCCACACTTTTAAATATTATTGCAGGACTTGAAGAACATTCTTCTGGCACTTTTTTAGTCAATGATAGTCCGGTAAAGGGACCCGGGAACGATCGAATCGTTGTCTTCCAAGAATCTGGTTTATTCCCTTGGATGACAGTTCTTGAAAATGTTATGTATGGTCTACTGATTAAAAAAATACCTAAGGAAGAAGCTAAGGAGCGGGCGATGACATGGTTACAAAAAGTACACCTTGGGAAGTTTGCCCATTCTATGCCCCATCAATTGTCTGGAGGCATGAAGCAACGGGTGGCGATTGCCCGTGCCCTTGTAATGGATCCGGAAATCCTTTTAATGGATGAACCATTTGCTGCTTTAGATGAACAAACTCGTATGGTTTTACATAAAGAACTGGAAACATTGTGGAGTGAAACTGGAAAGACCATCCTTTTTGTCACTCATAATATTCGTGAAGCAGTTGTATTATCGGACCGCATCGTTTTAATGAAGACGCGTCCTGGAGGTATTAAAAATGTTTTTCCTGTACAGGCGTCTCGTCCGCGCAAATCTTCAGACAGCATTTTAATACATTTAGAGAATCGTATATTAACAGAGCTGGAGCAGGAAATGGAAAAAGTGCTGAAGGAGGAATTAGGTAGTGACTACTCTCTTGAGAAGGATCGTCTTCGTGTTGATCCTCATAACAATATGGGAAGCGATATCTAAATTCGACATCTTCCCTGCCTTTATGTGGCCACCTTTAATCATTCCGAATGATCCAGGTGGTGTCACAATACTAAAAACGTTAGTAAACGGATTAATGACTGGACAATTAATTGAAGCAACTAGCGCTTCCCTTGTGCGATTATTTGTTGGCTTCTTTATCGCAGTCGTTATCGGATTAATACTTGGATATTTAATTTATAAATACAAAGTAATTGACGATACCCTTGGTTTCTTTGTCACAAGTTTACAAGCTATCCCAAATATCGTATGGATGCCTTTAGCTATTCTTTGGTTCGGTTTAGGGGTCGGTTCCGTTATTTTCATTGTCATATTAGGAGCGGCGTTATCTATTATTATTACGTCAAGTGCCGCCTTTAAAAGTGTACCTCCCTTGCTAATTCGAGTAGCGAAAACAATGGGTTCAGACGGATTCCATTTATTCCGTACTGTTATTTTTAAAGCAACGGTACCTCAATTAATTTCAGGTTTACGTTTAGCATGGGCACTTGCTTGGCGGGCAGTATTATCAGGGGAATTACTCGGAGGAAGCGGGGGTCTCGGAACCCTTTTAGACCTTGGACGCTCCATACAAGCAATGGATTTAATCTTTAGTATTATTATTATCATCGGTGTCATTGGTTCCTTTATCGATAACTTTATTTTTGTACGTATTGAACGTTATGCATTAAGAAAATGGGGTATGCAAACAGTTTAGGAGATGAAAAAATGAAAAAGAAGCATTTTTTATTTTTAACAATGATGACCCTGATGACTATTATCCTTGCAGCATGTAGTCATAGTGAAGCTTCTTCCAACGAAGAAAAGGATCAAGCTTCCACTGTTCGAATCGGGTACTTTCCGAATATGACCCATATCGCAACAATCGTCGCACTAGAAAAGGGCTATTTCCAACAACAACTAGGCGATGATGTTACCATTTCAACGAAAACCTTTAACGATGGTACTGCCTTCATGGAGGCAATGTCTACGAACGCCATCGATATCGGAACAGTTGGCCCTACACCTGCATTAAACACTTATACGAGACATCCACAACATGAAATTATTGCTGGTGCTGTCAATGCCGGGGCAGTACTTGTCGTACGAGGCGATTCAAATATTACTAGTGTAGAAGATTTGGCAGGTAAAACGGTTGCAGTACCTGCTTACGGTAGTACACAGGACATTGGGTTAATGAA
This sequence comes from Lysinibacillus halotolerans, assembly GCF_003711845.1. Taxonomy (GTDB): domain Bacteria; phylum Bacillota; class Bacilli; order Bacillales_A; family Planococcaceae; genus Ureibacillus; species Ureibacillus halotolerans. The sequence goes on along the minus strand of NZ_RHLQ01000018.1, from coordinate 55,101 downwards.
ATCCCTTAAAGATGCAGGTTTAAAAGTAAAATTAAGCGGTGGAAATGTCAATTCCATTAAACTAGCTTCTGCTGATACAGCATCCTTAATGTTAAGAGGAGACATTGATGCTGCAGCAGCACAAGAACCGTGGGGGGTTAACATTGAAACGAACGGAAAAGCAAAACTTTTACTAGATGAAAAGGAATTTGCTTGGGGTAGTGAATCGACTAACACCGTTGTAGCTGCACGTAAGGCATTTACATTAAACAATCCAAAGTTGACAAAAAAAATATTAAAAGCGCATCTACAAGCCATTGATTTTATTAAACAAAATCCTGAAGAAGCTATACAGTTATTCCTTGACCACGTAAAAAAAATTACTGGTAAGGACCTTTCAAAGGAAGAAGTGACAAAATCTTTTGATCGTATAACGCCAACATCGGAAATAAATGAAGAGATTATTAAAGAGATGGCAACTATTTCAAAGGAAGCAGGTTATATTACAACGGATAATATCGACGGCTTATTAAACCTTAGTTTCTTAGAAGCAGTTTCAAACGAATAATTTCATCCGTTTCTAAAGGAACTTTAGCTGTTTTAACTTATCCCCTATACTCGTCACTTTTGAATAACCGTATTATACTGTATAGAGTAAGAAAAGCTAGGTTGGACTCTTGCCTAGCTTTTTCAAAATTTTTTTGAAAGGTGTTTCATAATGAAAATACATGACTCCATTCTTGAATTAATAGGAAACACACCGATTGTAAAATTAAATGCATTACCTGATGCGAACGGTGCGAAAGTTTATATGAAATTAGAATCTTTTAATCCAGGTGGCAGCGTTAAAGATCGAGCTGCTTTTAATATGATTGAACAAGCAGAAATTGAAGGGAAACTGATTCCAGGAGTGAGTACTGTAATTGAACCAACTAGTGGGAATACAGGAATTGGTCTCGCTATGGTATGTGCGGTAAAGGGTTACCGATGTATTATTACAATGCCTGACAATGCTACAAAAGAACGGGTACAGTTAATGCGAGCTTACGGTGCAGAAGTCCATTTAACCTCTGCAAGCTTACGTATGCAAGGATCTATCGATGAAGCAGTACGAATTGCTGAAAGTATTCCAAATAGCTTTATCCCATTACAATTCGAAAATAATGCAAATGCTGATGCCCATCGTCAAACAACTGCTATTGAAATTTTAAATGCCTTTGACAATAAACTAGATGTTCTCGTATTGACAGCAGGAACAGGTGGAACCGTAACCGGAACGGGGGAAGAATTGAAGAAGGTTATGCCCGATTTAAAAATTTATGTAGTAGAACCAGCAGGCTCCCCAGTATTAGCTGGTGGTAATCCAGGACCTCATAAAATACCTGGAACTGGTCCGGGATTTATTCCAAAAATATTAAATCAAACAATATATGATGAAATTCTTCACATTGAAGATCTCGATGCCCAAACTACTGCAAGACGTCTTGGTACGGAAGAAGGAATTTTAGTAGGAGCTTCCGGCGCTGCTTCTGCTTACTTCGCGTTGCAAATAGCTAAACAACTTCCTCCGAATGCAAAGGTGTTATGCATTGCGCCCGATACAGGGGAACGTTATTTATCATCCGATTTATTTCCGTACGAATAAAGGGAGAGCTAAATTCGCTCCCCCTTCCCTTTAATTTTTCATTTTAGGATCTAACGCATCTCGCAAACCATCCCCCATTAAATTAAAGCCAAGCACGGTTAACATGATAGCCAATCCAGGGAAAATCATCGTCCATGGTGCAGTCATAAGATGGATCCGAGCGTCCGATAACATTTTCCCCCATTCAGGTTGGGGCGCTTCTGCACCGAGCCCAAGGAAACTTAATGCAGCCGCTTCAATAATAGCCGTTGCAATAGCTAACGTACCTTGTACAATGACTGGCGATAAGGAATTAGGCAAAATGTGTTTCCATAATATTCGAGAATCCTTCATTCCTATAGCCTTTGCTGCTACAATGTATTCCTCTTCCTTTACACTTAAAACTTTAGAGCGAATTAATCGCCCGAAATTCGGGATATTAATAATCGCTATCGCAATAAGGGCATTTTGTAAAGAAGGACCTAATATTGATACGATAGCAATAGCTAAAAGTATACTAGGGAAAGCTAGCATAATATCAAAAACTCTTGAAATAATCGTATCTATCCAGCGGCCATAATAGCCAGAGATAATTCCAAGAAAACTCCCTACTATAGCTGAAACGATAACCGATAAAAATCCGACCGCCAAAGAAATTCTCGCTCCGTAAACTACTCTTGAAAAAATGTCCCTTCCAAAGTCGTCTGTACCAAACCAATATTCACTGGATGGAGGTGCAAGTCTTAAGCTTGAGTCTTGTAATTTTTGTTCATTTATTCCTTCTGGCGCAATCAATGGACCAAATACAGCTAAAAGGATGAAAAATACAACAATGGCTGTTCCAACGAGGGCGGCTTTACTTTTTCGAAAGCTGCGCCACGCCTCTTTCCATGGTCCAACTACTTTCTCTTCTTTCGTCGATAAATCGACTGAATTTGAGACCAATTCAGGCATCATTCCCTCTCCCTTCTAGTTATATTTAATCCTTGAATCGATGATTGTATATAAAATATCAACAACCAAGTTAATGATGACAAACATAAAGGCAACGATTAAAATACCCGATTGAATGACTGTATAATCACGGTAACCTATAGCCTCGTAAATATAACGGCCGATTCCTGGCCAACTGAATATCGTTTCCGTTAAAATAGCTCCACCTAATAACAAGCCCGTTTGTAATCCAATTACTGTTAAGATCGGAATAAGGGCATTTTTTAATGCGTGCTTATAAATCACTTTCACCATTTTTTGCCCTTTTGCTCGAGCAGTACGAATATAATCTGAGCGCATTACTTCCAACATGGAAGAGCGGGTCATTCTGGCAATAATCGCCATCGGAATCGTTGCAAGGGCAAAGGCCGGTAAGATTAAATGCTGAATCGTTACCCAAAATTGATCAAAACGTCCTTGAATCAATGTATCGACTAAATAGAAATGGGTAATTGCTTCAACAGGTGCTCGCACCTCTTCCCTTCCGGAAGTAGGCAACCAATTTAACTCTAAACTAAATACCCATTGCTCCATTAAACCAAGCCAGAAAATCGGTACAGATACACCGATTAAAGCAATAACCATTGCAATATAGTCAAACCAAGAGTTTTGGAACCAAGCCGAAATAATTCCGGCATTCATTCCGATAAGGATAGCTAAAATCATCGCAAAGAAGGCTAATTCCATAGTGGCAGCTAAATAGGGCCAAATTTCACTAGTGATCGGCTGACTTGTACGTAGCGACTCTCCTAAATCGCCAGTTAGTAGTCCTTTTAAATAATCGAAGTATTGAATATACCATGGCTGATCGAGTCCTAATTTATCTCTTAACGCTTTAATCGCTTCCTCTGTCGCTTGCTGACCTAAAATGACTTGAGCAGGATCTCCTGGTATTGCACGAATAATTAAAAACACAATAAATGTCATTCCTAATAGCACAGGTATTAAATGAAGAATTCGTTTACCTATGTAGCGAAGCATATCTTCACCTCTTTCGTTAGAATGCATGAATGAAAGAATGGGAGGTAAAAATACCCCCCATTTTTTTAATGTCTATTAACAAAATTCGTAAGCAGCTTGGCACTTATTCAAGCAATAGACACTTATTGAATCGATACATTAATTAAACTTTCAGATCCAGTTGGGTGAGGTAAATAATCTGTAACACCTTTTTTCGCAGCAAGTAATGGCGTTGAATGGGCTAATGGTACCCACGGTGCATCTTCATGGATAATAACTTGTGCTTGTTTATAAAGATCATTTCGCTTTTCTTCATCCGTTTCAGTTTGAGCAGCAATTAATAATTCATGAACTTCATCATTCGAATAATAAGCATAGTTATTACTTCCAATCGTATCTTTATCTAACAATGTATAAAGGAAGTTGTCCGCGTCACCGTTATCGCCTGTCCAACCCATTAAAAAGGCATCCGCTTCACCATTTTTTGCCTTTTCTAAATATGTTGCCCATTCAAAAGTTACGATTTTAGATGGAATACCAACGTCCGCTAAATTTTTCTGAATGGCTTCAGCAACCTTTTGACCGTCTGGCATATATGGGCGTGGAACTGGCATTGCCCAAAGCTCAATTTCTTCACCGTCATACCCTGCTTCAGCTAATAATTCTTTTGCTTTTTCAGGGTCATATGGATATCCTTCGATTTCTTCGTTATAACCACTAATCGAAGAAGGCATTGGGTTTACAGCTACTTCAGCTCTACCTTGGAAGAAGGCATCGACAATCGCTTGTTTATCAATCGCATAGTTGACAGCTTGTCTAACAAGTACATTGTCAAAAGGTTTTCGTGTAGATGTTAACCCTAGATAACCAATGTTCATAGATGGACGTTCGATTAATTGTAGTTCAGAATTGGATTCTACAGTTGCTGCATCAGACGGATTAATACCATCTGCTAAATCGATTTCTCCAGTTGTTAATGCATTTAAACGAGCAGAGTTATCGGGAATGGAACGGAAAATAATTTTGTCTAATTTCGGTAATCCTTCTTGCCAGTAATCTTCATTTTTCTCAACTGTAATTGAATCGTTTCGCTTCCATTCAACAAATTTAAATGGACCAGTTCCTACCGGATTATCTCCAAAGGCATCACCCGCTGATTCAAAGGCAGTCGGTGATGCAATAGCAAATGGACTCATCGCAATATTTTTTAAGAACGGTGCTTGTGGACGCGTAAGGGTAAAGACAACCGTGTAATCATCAACAGCTTCTACACTTTTAATAATATCTTCCCCTTCAGATTTAAACATGGAATGGAAATAATAAAACTTTTCTTCAGCGCCACCTTTCCAACGTTCAACGTTTTTCACCACTGCCTCAGCGTTAAAATCTGTTCCGTCATGGAATTTAACACCTTCCTGTAGGTGGAATGTATATGTTAGACCATCCTCACTAACTTCCCATTCCTTCGCTAAACCTGGCTGTACCGTCGTATCTTGTTCACCAAAGTTTAGTAATGTCTCAAAAATATTTTCTGTTACTTTAAAAGACTCACTATCTGTTACAATGGCTGGATCTAATGAGACAGAGTCTCCACCACGACCGAATACTAAAGTTTGAGGTACTGCTTCTTCTGTATCTCCACTTGTGTCTGTGTCTGCTGGTTCTTCTGAAGTACCTTCTTCTCCGCTACATGCAGCTAGCACTACTAAAAGAACTAGTAATAAAAATAGTTTTAGAGACCAAAACTTCCCTGTTTTCATAGTTACCCTCCCAATTTCTTTGTTCTATATGTCATTGCTGCGCTTCATTAAATAAATGGCACGCAACAGAGTGACCTGGTTTGACTTCTACTAAATCTGGAACTGTCATTTTGCAAGTAAGCGTTGCATATGGACATCTAGTTTGGAAAGTACATCCCTTATTTGGAATGGCATTCGAAACATCACCTGTGAGAATAATTTTTTCCCGTTCATAAGTAGGATCAGGAATCGGTACGGCTGATAACAAAGCTTGCGTATACGGGTGTAATGGTTCCGCATATAAAGATTCACTATCAGCTAACTCTACAAATCTACCTAAATACATTACGCCTACCCGATCACTAATATGGCGAACTACCCCTAAATCGTGGGCAATGAAAATATACGTTAGCTTTAACTCTTGCTGTAATCTTTGCATTAAATTTAAAACTTGTGCTTGAATCGAAACATCTAATGCAGATACCGGCTCATCAGCAATAATTAGCTTCGGATTTGTCATTAAAGCTCTAGCAATACCGATACGCTGTCTTTGCCCACCACTAAATTGATGGGGATAGCGCTTTGCATGATATGAGCTCAAGCCGACAATTTCTAAATATTCCTCAACCCTATTTTTTCGTTCCGTTGAATTTCCGATATCATGGACAATCAGCGGTTCTTCTAAAATTTTCTTTACCGTATGCCTTGGGTTTAATGATGCATAGGGATCTTGAAATACCATTTGAATATCTCGCCTTGCTTTTCGCATCTCTTGTTTTGATAATGAAGAAAGTTCTACACCGTTAAACTTAATTGATCCATCTGTTGGTTCAAGAAGACGCATGATCATCCGACCAGTCGTTGACTTTCCGCAACCCGACTCCCCTACGATTCCTAGGGTTTCTCCTTCATAAACTTGAAATGAAACGTCATCGACTGCCTTCACATGGGGGCCCTTTTTTAAAGAACTCGTTCCCTTTGGAAAATATTTTTTTAAGTTATCGACTTTCAATAGCACGTTCTGCAAATGGAATTCCCTCCGTTTCCTGTAAGAAGCATCTTGATTTATGGACAAAGGAAGAGCTTACTTCGTATAATGGCGGATTTTCTGTAAAGCACCGTTCCGCAGCAAATTCACAACGGGGAGCAAATCGACAACCAGTTTGAATGGAACCAGGCTTTGGTACATTACCTTTAATGGAATATAAAGTTTCCTTTTTATAACGCATGTCAGGAACAGATTGGATTAGACCTTTCGTATATGGATGTTGAGGATTTTTGAATATTTCAGATATGGGAGCTTCTTCGACAATTTGACCAGCATACATAACGATTACCCGTTCACACGTTTCAGCAACAACACCTAAATCATGGGTAATGAGTAAAACTGCCGTCTTAAATTGTTTATTCAACTCTTTCATTAACTTTAATATTTGAGCTTGTATTGTAACGTCTAGGGCAGTAGTAGGCTCATCGGCGATTAATAGTTTTGGATTACATAGTAGAGCCATTGCAATCATGACCCGTTGTCTCATCCCGCCTGATAATTGATGGGGATAGTCTTTCATTAATTCTTCTGCCCTTGGTAATCCAACCAGTTTCATCATTTCAATCGCTCTATTCGCTGCATCCTTATTCTTCATACCTTTGTTATGGATTAAAATGGCTTCTGTTAGTTGATTCCCAATAGTGTATAAAGGATTTAAAGAAGTCATCGGTTCTTGAAATATCATTGCCACTTCTTTTCCACGAATTTTACGCATTTCCTTTTCTGTTTGCTTTGTTAAATCTAACTCATTTAGAAGGATCTGACCTGATGTGATCTTTCCAGGAGGAGATGGTACGAGCCCCATAATAGACAGAGAGGTAACACTTTTCCCACAGCCTGACTCTCCTACAATAGCTAATATTTCTCCTTCATTAATATGAAAGTCTATATGATCAACTGCTGGTACTTTTCCATCGTCAGTAAAGAAAGTTGTTTCCAAATCTTTAACTTGTAATAGTACTTTTTTTTCCATCTTGTACCCCCTCGCATAACGCTAATTTACAAATCTATCATTCTATTTCGTTCTCTATTTGCTTAAAAACAATAATAGATTTGAATTCTCTTAATCATATGTTTTTATGATAAAATACCTTAAATTAACACAAAACTTCAATGTAATTTTCTCGACAAAAAGCAACAGTTATACTGCTTTAATCGATTAAATTCTGGTTCACTAAAATTTGAAAACGTATATAAACAGTGGATTATACATCAAATTTTTGCAAAAAATAAAAAATACCTAACTAGTCGAACGTTGACTTGTTAGGCATTTTCTTGTCGTATTATTTTTTTAGTCTAATTTTTGAATTTGGAATAAATCATAGTAAACACCTTGTTTTTCCATAAGCGATTCATGGTTACCTTCCTCTACTAATTCACCATGATCAATAACGAAAATTTTATCCGCATGGGTAATTGTTGATAATCTATGGGCAATAATGATAGTCGTTCGATCACTTGCCAATCGATCTAAGGAATCTTGAATTAATGCTTCACTTTCTAAATCCAAGGCAGAAGTCGCTTCATCCAATACTAAAATTGGCGGATTTTTTAGGAATACACGGGCAATCGCAACACGTTGTTTCTGACCCCCGGACAGTTTCACACCGCGCTCTCCTACTTTTGTTTCGTACCCTTCAGGTAATGTCATAATAAAATCATGGGCATTGGCTGCTTTAGCAGCTGCAATCACTTCTTCATCCGTAGCATCCGGTCGACCCATTAAAATATTTTGTTTTACCGAATCGCTAAATAATATATTATCTTGCAATACAATTCCAATTTGGGAACGTAACGACTGAATGGATACATCTTTCACGTTCATCCCATCGATTTTAACTGCCCCATTTGTTACATCGTAAAAGCGAGGAATTAAACTTACAATCGTTGATTTTCCGCCTCCACTCATCCCAACAAAGGCAGCGGTTTCTCCAGGTTTAATATCAAATTGAACATTTTTCAATATCATTTGTCCGTCTTGTTCATATTGGAAATTTACATTTTCAAAGGAAACTTGTCCCTTTACAGGAGCAAGATGACGAGCATTTTCTTTATCTTGAACATCGTATTCTTCATCCATTAGTTCAAACATTCGATCCATTGAAGCAATAGATTGGGTTAAAGTTGTAGATGAATTAACTAGACGTCTTAATGGACTATACAATCGTTCAATATAAGCGTAAAACGCAGCCATTGTTCCGACGGATAGATCACCTTGAATTACTCGATAACCGGCATACGCAATCACTAATAATGGGGCGATATCGGTAATAGTATTTACGACTGCAAAGGATTTTGCATTCCATTTTGTATGATCTAGGGCACGGTCTAAAAACTCTCCATTTTCATTATCGAAAATTTTCTGTTCATGCTTCTCCAACGTGAAACTTTTAATAATACTAATTCCGCTTACTCTTTCATGTAAATAACTTTGGACATGGGCTAACGCTTGGGATCGTTTACGTGTTAAATCCCTAAGTTTTCCGAAAAAGTATTTTACACTAATGGCGAATAGCGGTAATGCAATGATTGAAACAAATGTTAGTTTTACATCCATCGCAAGCATTATCCCAATTGCAATGAGGATCGTTGCAACATCAAGCCATAAATTCATTAAGCCAATCATAATAAAGTTTTTCGTCTGTTCTACATCGTTAATAACCCGGGATATTACTTCGCCCGCTCGAGTATTAGCGTAATATTTTAAACTCAATTTCTGTAAATGGCCAAATAATTCTTGTCGTATATCGAACAATACTTTGTTCCCAACATGTTGGGCAAAATATTGACGGTAGTATTCAATAGGTGGACGAATAATAAAGAATAAAATGACAGTACCACCTAACCAATAACTTAGTTGCTCAATTTTTTCCCCATTTGTTAAATCTGGTGCATTAATAATATTGTCTATTACAATTTTGATTAAAATCGGAATGAACAACGGAATGGCAAATTTTAATATACCAATAATAATGGTTAATAATATTTCCCATCTATAAGGTTTGACAAATTTCATATATCGTTTAATACTACCCAATTTCCATTCACTTCCCTTTATCAACAAACAAACTTAAATCGTCCTAATTAAAAGTTGTCCCATTTTGGACACACGAATAACACTATACTCTAATTTACCAGTAAATACATAAAAAAAGCCTACTGATTCTCCTAGTAGACTTTTCCACTATTATTTTTCATTTGATTGCATTTCTTTATTAAATAAATATCGATTCGTCCAAACTTCAATAAAATCTGGCGCAAAGGGACCTCTTTTTTGTTTTATCCAGCTGATTAATTTATTCACATTTCGTTTTAAAATTTTATCAATCACTTCTGGATAGCCCATTTCCTTCTTGTGCTGCTCGTATTCATCTTCGTCTAAAAGTGTATATGACATATCTGGGAAAACTTTAATATCTAGATCATAGTCGATATATTTTATAGCATTATTATCAAAAACATAAGGAGAACTCATATTGCAATAATAATACACACCATCTTCACGCAACATACAAATAATATTAAACCAATGTTCTGCGTGAAAATAACAAATAGAGGGCTCGCGTGTTAGCCATGTTCGTCCATCCGATTCAGTAACAAGTGTACGCTCATTGGCTCCAATAAAGATATTTTTCGTTCCTTTTAAAACCATCGTTTCTTGCCAGACACGGTGGATGCGACCATTGTGTTTATAACTATGTATTTGAATCGTTTCTCCTTCTGTAGGTATTGTCATTTAAAGCCCACCTTTTCGTCTATGTATCAATTTCCTCATGTTGAAAAATGTCCAGGATTTGATATGACCTTAAACGGTATCGATTAATCATTTCAAACTCTGTGAATAAAATCCATCTTATTCAGCGGGTTTCTATACACCCGCTAAATGAAGAAAAATCAACATCTAGCAGTTATTTCTTTATATTATAACAATGGAAATAAAAAACTTGTAGTTAGAAGAACATATTTTTTAATGAATTTGGTAAAAATTAGATTAGAACATCCTTTTATCCTTTATATAAAATTAAGGTATAGACAAATAAATTTGTCTATACCTTAACGTGAATTGTCTTATTCACAATTGTAAAGCAATTTAATTAAAATTCGTTGTTGTTATTTTTATTATTGTTATTATTGTTGTTATTGCGTTGGTTGTTTTGTTGATTTTGTTTTTGGTTTTGTTGACGTGCTTGTTGGAAGTCTTGATCAACACCAAATTCTTCATTATTGTTGAAGTTGTTGTTATTATTGTTGTTATTGTTGTTGTTTTTCTTCGCCATCTCAAACTCACCTCCGTAATAATTATTGTGGACTGATGTTATTGAGATTATGCGAAAGTTAAAAAATAAGTCAATTCAGAATATTCAAAATTTTCAACATTGGTACTGACATTGGTAATTCCCTAATTTTTCCTATAGGTAAAAAATGGGCATTGGCCGGTAATTGATTCAATTGTTGAACTTGTACAAGGTAGCATTCCATCTCCCAAGTTAAATGGGAAAAGATATGTTTAAATTTCATGAAATCATTATTTAAGTAATTTTCAATTTGAACATTATACTGTTTTTCAAAAGCGTCTTTTGTAGTTTCTTTCGTCATTTCTATCATTGGAAATTGCCACATATTAGCTAACAACCCCTCATTTGGTCGCTTTTCAATTAAATAATTCCCTTGTTTATCGACAGCTACATATATATTATATATTACTTTTTTCGTTTTTATTTTTTTTGATTTTATTGGCAATTGTTCTGTATCACCTTCTTGGAACGCAATACAATAATCACGTACAGGACAAAGCAAGCATTTCGGAGAAGTTGGAGTACAAATCATAGCTCCTAAATCCATTATGGCTTGATTAAAATCACCAGGGTAATCTTTATCGATTAACATATCGACTGCTTCTTCAAAAACTTTTCTCGTTTTGGGTAGGGCGATATCTTCTTCAATATGTAATACGCGGCTTAAAACACGCATAACATTTCCATCCACTGCATGCTCTGGTTTATTATAGGCAATACTTAAAATAGCGCCAGCAGTGTATGGTCCAATACCTTTTAATTTTGAAAGATCATGGCGATTGTCCGGTACAACGGCGTTATATTTCTCGACCACTTCTTTAACGCCCGCCTGTAAATTTCTAGCTCTTGAATAATATCCTAACCCTTCCCACATTTTTAACAGTTCTTCTTGCGGAGCATAGGCAAGGGACTGCATCGTAGGATATTTTTCTAAAAAACGATTATAATACGGGATGACCGTGTCTACCCTTGTTTGTTGAAGCATAATTTCGGAGACCCAAATTTTATAAGGGTCCGATGTTCGCCTCCACGGCAAATCTCTTTTTTCTCTATTAAACCAATCGACTAAATGATGGCGAAATTCATTTTTATATTGATAATTCACGATAACCTCCGACGAATTTCGATTTTAAATTTTATAATTAGGGTATAATACTTCTATTAAGATTCATGAAAATAACCGTCAAGTATATAAGAAATGTGTCCATAAACAGGGAGTTGATACTTTGGATTCAGGCACACATTTAGTAATGGGCGTTGCATTAGGCGGCTTAGCTTTAGCAGATCCTGTTGTAGCCGAAAATAATTTAACATTTGTTGCTGTTATGGCTGGTACCGTTATTGGCTCACAAGCACCAGATGTGGATACTATATTAAAACTTCGAAATAATGCGATTTACATCCGACATCATCGTGGCATTACCCATTCGATCCCAGCAGTCCTTTTATGGCCCATTGCCATTACAGCTGTATTATCTTTTATATTTCAAGACGCCAATATATTTCATTTATGGCTTTGGACTTTCCTAGCTGTTTTTTTACATGTTTTTGTTGATATATTTAATGCCTACGGTACGCAAGCCCTTCGTCCTTTTTCAAAGAAATGGGTTGCACTTGGTGTTATTAATACCTTTGATCCGATTATTTTCGGATTACATTGCATCGGCATTATGTTATGGGCTTTTTGGTTCGACCCTGTCATAACATTCACTGTCATGTATACGATTATTTTTGTTTACTATATTATACGTTTCGTTTTACAAGCAGCTGTAAAGAAGGCCGTTCATGATGCTATTCCCGATGAAGATTATGTCATTGTCGCACCAACAATGCGTTTTTTAAATTGGCGAGTAGCTGCAAAATCAAAAACCCATTATTATGTTGGCCGCGCTTACGGTAAAAAAATAAACATTTATGATAAATTTGAAATCCATCCACTTCCGAAAACACCAATTGTAAATAAAGCTATTGAAGATTCGAATTTAGCTGCATTTATTTCTTTCTCTCCCTTATATCGTTGGGAAATTTCAGAACTAGAATGCGGCTTAACGGAAGTTCGTTTAATCGATTTACGTTATCGAAGTAATGACCGCTATCCCTTTGTAGCTGTTGCCCATGTGGATGAGGAGTTGAACATTGTCAATTCCTATACGGGTTGGATTTATTCTGAAGATAAACTACAACGCAAACTACAAATTGGTTCGAGTAATTAAATAGCGAGGAGTTGTCCAACCTATTAGGACAACTCCTCTATTATTTAATGAAGATTTTCATCACTTTCATCTAATAGATGGGCATACTTTGGATTTCTACCCGCAAACTCATGAATTTTATCTCCGTAACTTTCAATCCATTGTTGGACTATCTTTTCTGTATATTCCATTCCACGGTAATCATATCCCGCTTTTGCATAAGTCGATTCAAAATCAGACCAGAGTAGTTCAATCCATGTTTTTGCTTTATTAACGGATAAATTAGGATTTTTACTTACTAAAATTTGTGTTAATTTATCTATTGATTGATTCACATTCATATTACTTCCCTACTTTCATTGGTAAAAGAATAGAAATCGGCAATGCTTCTTCATAACGATCTCCACCTAAACGATAACCCCAAGCAAATCGTCCTTTTAAATATTCTACTTTAAAAAATTCCCCTGGAGCACCGTCTATACGATACATTTCTCCTGGTACAATTGTTTTCGGGTCAATTAAATAAGCAGCAGCCATCGTTGCTTTTCGCTCATATACAGCATACTCATTTACAATCCCAAGCTGTTCAGCTTTTCTAGCCTTTTCCTTTAAGTTGGCAATTTCTTCTCTTAATTCTTGTTCCGTCATTTCCGCATAATTTTTTTCAGCCATTTGCTTCCTGCTCCTTTTCATCTAAATAACGATCGATTACTTCTATTGGAAAGCCTTTCTGGTATAAGGCTTGTTTTGTTTTCATTCGCAATTCATTACCTGTTAACTTGGCAGCATACTTCTTCCACAGTTTATCCCCTTGTAGTTCAATCAAATGTTGCCAATCATCATCTTCTCTCTCTAAACGAATTTGGTCAAGTATTTCGTTTACAACTGAAAAGGAATAACCTTTCCGCATTAAAAGATCTTGTACCTTTTGTTTTATTTGCATCGGTGTCTTTTTACTATTTGCCCGCACTGTTTTTTCTGCCAGCTCCATCGCAATATTCACTTGTTCTTCATAAGTAAAAGATTCAAGTACTTTGCTTTGAGTATCTTTATCGATTCCCTTTTTCATCAAATCTTGTTTAATCGCTCTCGGCCCTTTTTTGGCTGTTTTCTTTTTTGTTTCTAATAAAGCTTTCGAATAAGTTTCATCATTTAAAAAACCAAGTTTCTCCAACTTCCGAATGGCCTCTAACACGACAGCTTCTCCAAAGCCTGCATCTAACAATTTCTTTTTCACTTCAAATTCACTGCGCATTTGATAACTTAAAAAATTTAACCCACGATTAAACGCTTTTGCGATTTCATCTTCATATGTAATTTCATCGATATCAAATTGTTCGAGTATTTTTCCCTTTGTTAAACCAAACTTAATAAGGGTCGATTCATCAACAGCAAAGGCATAACTTTCATTTAAATAAATATTATATCGTTCTGGATTGTTTTTCTGTCTGCTTATTTTCGATATGACTTGCATACAAACACTCCTTCTAAGCATTAGTATACATTTTTTTTAAGTTCGTTTCATTGCCGTTCATTTGTTAAATCATTTCCTTCTAGGATAAGCGAATATTCATTGGCATAAAGGAACAGTTTTCGCACAATATAAGCAAAAAGGAGGCTAAAATTTTTTATGTGGAAACATCCCATTTTTCGTTTAACATTATGGGCAATCGCATTTTTCTTTGCCTTTAGTTTTATTAAACCAGATATTGCTAACGCAAACTCCTATCACTGGGGCTTTAGTAAATCAAAAGATGGAAAGCCGGCAGATGCGGGGGCAAAATTTGAAAGCATGTTAAAAGAGTATGGCGCATTTTATCGAGGAGACCCAAACAAAAAGGTTATTTATTTAACCTTTGATAACGGCTTTGAAAACGGATATACAGAAAGTATTTTGGATACTTTAAAGGAAGAAAATGTTCCAGCAACCTTTTTCTTAACGGGGCACTATTTAACAAGTGCAACGGATTTAGTAAAAAGAATGATTAAAGAAGGTCATATTATCGGGAATCATTCCTATGGACACCCAGATATGTCTAAGTTATCCGACGAAGAACTTGTAAAAGAATGGAAAAAATTCGATTCAAAATTAAATGAAGTTGCCGGAATTAAACGTACCCATTATGTACGTCCACCAAAAGGTATATTTAACGAAAGAGTTTTAGAAGTTGGAAATAAACACGGTTATACCCACATGTTCTGGGATACAGCATTTGTAGACTGGCATGCTGATTCCAATGTAGGGTGGGAATATGCTTACGATGAACTAATGAACCAATTGCACCCAGGCGCATTAATTTTATTGCATACTGTGGCAAAACATAATGCCGATGCCCTTCCGAAATTTATAAAAGAAGCGAAAAAACAAGGGTATACTTTTGGTTCCCTTGACGATTTAGTCATGGAATCCGTATTAGAATAATAAAAAGTGCCAACACGAAAAGTAGGCGTGTTGGCACTTATTTTGTTAAAAGCATTGATTTCTATTCATTATTTAAACATTTTTTTCAAGTTGGCCATTTCAATGGCAGAAACAGCAGAATCATAACCTTTGTTGCCCGCTTTTGTACCTGCACGTTCAATTGCTTGTTCGATGTTTTCTGTTGTTACGATCCCGAAAATTACTGGCACATTTGAATTTAATGAAACGCTAGCAATTCCTTTTGCTGCTTCGTTATTAACATAATCATAATGAGTTGTTGCTCCACGTATTACTGTACCTAACCCAATTACCGCATCATAGTTACCTGTTTCAACCATTTGTTTAGCGATAAATGGTACTTCAAACGCTCCTGGTACCCATGCTACATCAATATTTTCTTCATCTACTCCATGTCTTCTTAAACCATCAAGGGCACCATCTAATAATTTTGTTGTAATAAACTCGTTAAAACGTCCTACAACAATCCCTATTTTTAAATCTGTTCCTATTAATTGTGCTTCAAATCGTTTTCCCATTGTTCTATTCTCCTCGTCATAAAATTATTGTCTTAAAATGTGTTATCCAATTTTTTGTTTTGAACGAAATCGAACTAAATCTTCAATCGTAATAATTTTTAATCGATGCATTGTTGCAAAATCCTTCAAGCCGTCAAGGCGTAACATCATTCCATCTTCAGCCATGATTTCACAAATAACACCTGCCGGAACGCTGCCACAAGCTCTTGCCAAATCAATAGCTGCTTCAGTATGTCCTCTTCTTTCGAGCACTCCGTTTCTTTTTGCGATTAACGGAAATACGTGACCCGGACGTCTGAAATGGGCTGGCTTAGCATTTTCTTTAATCATTTGTAAAATCGTAAAGGATCGCTCATACGCACTGATTCCAGTTGTCGTTTCCATATGATCGATACTTACTGTAAAAGCTGTTTGATGATTATCCGTATTATGTTCAACCATCGGAAATAATTCTAGTTTATTGGCCAGTTCTTCCGTAATCGGTGTACAAATTAAACCTCGACCAAATGTCGCCATAAAATTAATATTTTCCGGTGTGGCAAATTCAGCTAGAATGACTAAATCTCCTTCGTTTTCACGATTTTCATCGTCCACAACAATAATCGGCTTTCCTTTTTTTAAGTCTTCTAAAGCTTCTTCTATTGTATTGATCATTTTCTCCACCACCGTTTTTATAGTTAAAATCCGTTTTGTTTTAAAAATTCCATTGATATATTTGACGTATTATCCGTTTTTCTTAAATGATATAAAACGTATTTCCCTAACATATCTGTTTCGATATTTACTTTATCTCCTACACTTTTCATGCCTAAAATCGTTTCTGCATACGTGTGAGGAATAAGGGATACTGTAACAGTATTACTGGATACTTGAAATAGCGTTAAGCTTGTCCCATCAATTGTAATAGAACCTTTAGGTATACAATTTTCAATAAGTTCTCTAGGTATTTCAATTTCAATGTAAACTGCGTTTGAAACCGGTCTTTTACTTCTAATCGTTCCTACACCATCTACATGTCCTGAAACAATATGACCACCAAATCGGCCATTGGCACTCATTGCCCGTTCTAAATTGACCATATCTCCTAATTTTAACGTATGAATCGTTGTTACCTTTACTGTTTCTGGCATGACATCTACAGTCATTTCTTCACTAGTTAAGTGGGTAATCGTCAGACATACACCATTAACCGCAATGCTATCACCCAATTTAGCATCAGACACAATTTTGGGTGTAACAATGGTCAATTGACTACTGTCGATATCTTTTTTAATCCCAACTACTTTTCCCTTATCTTCAATTATGCCTGTAAACAATCTACTCACCTCTTTCTAAAAATAAAAAACCCCTTAGAAAATGTCCTAAGGAGTTGGGAGTATTTAAAAAAAATGGCGTAACGAAATAAACCTTTTGAAATTAATTTTCAAAAAGTGCCAAAATTCATCCTTCTCCCATCCAGACTATACTGTCGGCTTTGGACTCGCACCAAATCCTGCTCTTAACAAGCTCACGGGCTTAGAAGTTTCGCTTCATCACCGTCGATTGGGAATTTCACCCGACCCCGAAGGATGCTTAAGATATATCTTAAGCTTAACCGTATTCAATTTTAAACTATTAAATAAAAAATCCCGTTCAGAAATGAATCGGGATTGAAAAAGAAAAAATACTATAGCAAATAAACCATTAAAAATAACAATTTTAATGGTACATCTATAATAGTTCCTTCTCCCATCCAGACTATACTGTCGGCTTTGGATTCGCACCAAATCCTGCTTATAACAAGCTCACGGGCTTAGAAGTTTCACTTCATCACCGTCGATTGGGAATTTCACCCGACCCCGAAGGAATAATTTATTTAATTGAAATAAGAATAACACGATTTCAAAATAATTGCTAATAACTTATTTTAAAATAACACTAAACGTATCTCTATAGATTTTTACTTAAAGGAAGAATTTATTCATTTGCTTTCAAATAGTGCTTCGATATAATGGTTAAATGAACAAAATAAAGGACGTGAACGCTTTTGGGCGAAAATGTAGTAATGGAAATTGGTCAAAAATTTCCTTTAACGATTAAAAGATTAGGTATTAATGGTGAAGGGGTCGGCTTTTATAAACGAAATGTAGTATTCGTAAAAGGTGCATTACCTGGAGAAGAAGTAACTGTAAAAGTTTCAAAAGTACAGCGAAATTTTGCTGAAGCGGAAATTTTAAACATCCGTAAAGTATCGAAAGACCGCCAAGAGCCAAGCTGCCCTGTTTACAATGAATGTGGAGGATGTCAGCTGCAACATTTAACATATAGCGGGCAACTTAAAGAAAAACGGGATATGGTCATACAAGCATTAGAAAAGTACGTTAAATCAATTGCTGAAACGACGGATATCCGCCCTACCCTTGGGATGGACACCCCTTGGCATTATCGAAATAAAAGTTCCTTCCAAGTAAGAAAAGAAGGGAAACGGGTTTATGCAGGTTTATATATTGAAGGGACAAATAAATTATTAAATATTAATGATTGTGCTGTTCAACATCCCCTAACGTCCAAAATCACTGTAGGGACTCGAAAAATATTACAAAAGCTAAATATCTCCATTTACGATGGGAAATCGTTGGACGGATTAGTTCGCACAATTGTCGTTCGCACAGCTGTTCAAACAGGCGAAACCCAAGTTTGTTTAGTGACGACACGAAAAGATATACCTCATAAGAAAGAGTTAATCGAGCGCATATTAAAAATCGATCCGAGTATCGTTTCGATTACCCAAAATATAAATCGAGAAAAAACTTCCCTTATTTTTGGAGATGAAACGATTAGTTTATATGGTAAAGAAACGATTCATGAAAATTTAGGAGAACTTGCCTTCGACTTATCGTCCCGCGCTTTCTTTCAACTTAATCCTGAGCAGACGGTTCATTTATATGATGAAATTAAAAAAGCTGCCCAGTTAACTGGAAAGGAAAAAGTAGTAGATGCTTATTGTGGGGTTGGGACAATTGGGTTATGGCTAGCACCTAAAGCAAAGGAAGTCCGCGGTATGGATGTTGTTCCTGAAAGTATTGTTGATGCTAAGAAAAATGCAAGAAATCACGGATATAAACATGTTCGCTATTATACAGGTACAGCAGAGGAATGGTTGGCAAAATGGAAACGGGATGGATTTATCCCTGACGTAATTACTGTCGATCCACCCCGGACTGGTCTTGCACCAAGCTTCATCAAAACCGTATTGAAAATTAAACCGAAACGATTTGTCTATACTTCTTGTAATCCGTCCACCTTTGCTAAAGACTTACAGGAATTAACGAAGTTTTATAACGTGGACTACATTCAACCAGTAGATATGTTTCCTCAAACGGCAAGGGTTGAAATCGTAGCGAAATTAACATTGAAAAAGTAATAATAATAATAATAAAAACTATGTGATACTTCCAATTCCATCTTGTGTGTGATAGACTATTGTCGCTCGACATTGAGTAAAACTCTTCTCGATTTGAATTTGGTTTGACGGCTATTTTCATTATATCAATAGGAGTTTTTATTTCCATTTCTAATACCACTCTAAAAGTATATTTTCACACGTGCAGAGCACGTGGTTTTAAAAGAATTAATTAAAAAAGAGGTGACCTAGTCATCTCTTTTTCCTATTTAAAGACAGTTCATGCAACTATCATGACAATAGTGGAATAAACAACAGCTGTAATGCAATGTGTGTAAACATATGGGCTAACACTGCATACTCGAATCCCTTTTTCCAATAAAGATACCCGAAGAATATACCGCCAATGCCATTTAGCAAGAAACATCTTATAATTAATTCTACTGTTAAATCCCCAAATACCATAACCGTTGCAGGTAAATGGCCAGCTGCAAATAATAATGAAGCAATTACAATAGCAATCCAAAAGAAAGAATTTGATAAGCTTTGCTGATTGCGTCTAAAGAGTTTCATCATAAGCCATACTAATAAGCTCATGAAGAACAACCTTAGCATAATTTCTTCGAACACCCCGCCATAGAAAATTCCCGCAAGTAAACCTATCACTGAAGTTTCAGCTTGCCCTTTACCAATAGCTTCAATATTATGTTGAAAATAAAATTGATCTGCCCCAACTAAAACAAAGGCTGTAATTACGCCAAAGCCCACTGCCATTAAAGTACTTTTCAAATCTATCTTCGTTTTTTCTTTACTGAAATACGAATCGAAAATATTTAACTTAAATCCTACTTTCCTCGCTAGTTTTATCCCGATAAAAGATAAAACAAATGAAAAAATAGCAATTTGCAACGAACTTATCATCGATAAAATATAAATAGGGATTGGGATTGTTTTAATTAACGAATCGTATTGATCCGAAGAAGTATTTTGCAACATTTCTAACTGGTATGGTACTAAAAAGAACCCACCAATTAAGCAGATAAATGCTAATATTAATGAAATTTTTAAATCTACTTTTTTCAAGAAACGGCACCTCACCCTCCCATAACGAAAGAAATGATAATAATAATGATTAACGGTACAAAAACAATTAAGTAACCCACTGGATTAGCAAAGTTGATAGTCCATCCTACTCCAAAACGTTTCTCTACAAAAATGGATGGATCATTTTTATTGAAATAAAACATACCGCCTTTCCAATATTGATCTTCATCTACTTCCATAATCTTCTCATCAATTGTTCCTTCTATCTTCTTATCAGAGCGACCTACTTTTAATGCAAAAATAAGTGAGCCAGCTAATACAATAAATAAGAAAGCAAAAGGTAAAATTATTTTTATACTACCTGCTGCAAATTCAGGATGAATCATTGTTAGTTGATAAAAACTCATTAATATAGTGCAAGCTAACATGACGAAGAACAGAAACCAGCTTGAATATTTTCTTAAAGTTAATTGACGATTTTTAGATGCAGCTAAATTGGATGCACTTAACTTAATACCAGAATTTTTCGTCGCGACATGAACACCTAAGAACATTAATTGCATAATTAATAATAGTAATGTGTGTTGTATTGCTGAAAGAGGCGATTTTTCTGTAAAAGCGTCCGGTTCCCCACTTGGTCCCCAATGGGTCGGTATTTGTTGCGGTAAAATATCATAGTTAAAAATTGTATAACTCATTAAACCTAACGTCGTAATGATGGGTAATAAATAGATATACCACGGTAACATTTCATCTTCTTTTCGCACGGATAAGTCCGTTACTTTCACTTGTTTTAAATGTTCTACCCATTTATGTTGAATTTTTAATTGTTTCGTTTTCCCATGATAGTAAATATATAAAGATAAACTAATGAGAAGAATTCCAAATTCCATTAACATACCGATAATCGCCATTTGTTCTTCCTGTGGTTCAGTAGTTAATGACCAAACTGAATAACCTGTTAGTAACACAATGGATATAAGGGCAACTGCAATAGCATATTGCTTTTTCAACTTTTTAATTGCCCCATCGTTCATATATTGTTCAGGTATTGTCACACCAAAAATAACCGTCTTTTTAACTAAATACGGAATAACGATTTGAGTGACAGCTATAAATAAAGTAATGATAAGAAAAACTAAAAACGCCATGTTATTTCCTCCTTTACCTTTCCTTCATTTCTTCCATAATAGAAAAAATCATATTTTGAATTTCCTCTTTTTTTACTCCTAGCACGAGTGCTTCAGCAATAATAGGTTTTATTACGGAAAGAATTCTTTCGTTCGTTTCATTAGTGACATGTTCACCTGGCGAAATAATCGCACCGGATTTAGGGACAATTTTAATAATCCCTTTCTTTTCTAGCTCATGGTAACTTTTGTTTACCGTATGCATATTAACGCCTAAGTCTGCTGCAAACGCTCGTACGGATGGTAACGATTCACCATATTGAATGTCCCCTCGGGCAATCCCTTCGATTATTTGATTGGTTAATTGTGTATAAATTGGGACATCTGAAGTTGTTTCTATTCGAATGATCACGAATTCCCCTCCAATCTGTTCTATATTTATTATAACAGAACTGTTCTATAATGTATAGAACAAAAAGCGAATTTAACAAAGTGAAAAAAGAGGAAGCATCTATGCCTCCTCCACTGGCCATAAAAAAGAGATCACAAAACACCACCTTTAAAGGTATGTTTAAGTGATCTCTAAATAATCTAGCTTAATTTCTAAAACGAGAATTATTTATATGTTCGCGTACTTGCAACAGCTCTTTCCCAACCGTCGACCAATTCTTTTCTTTTCGCTTCGTCCATTTTCGGCTCATAAGATTGGTCAATTGCCCATTGGGATGCAATTTCTTCTTGACTTTCCCAAAAGCCAACCGCTAATCCAGCCAAATAGGCTGCTCCTAGCGCCGTTGTTTCATTTACCTTTGGCACTTCTACTGGAACATTTAAAATATCGCTTTGGAACTCCATTAAGAAACTATTCTTAACAGCTCCTCCGTCGGCACGTAATGTTTTCAATGAAATTCCTGAATCCTTTTCCATCGCATCGAGAACAGCCTTCGTTTGATATGCTAATGATTCCACTGTAGCACGAACGAAATGATCCTTTGTTGTTCCGCGCGTTAAACCAAATATTGCTCCCCTTGCTTCACTGTCCCAATAAGGCGTTCCTAATCCAACAAAGGCAGGAACAACATAAACTCCGTCCGTTGAATCAACTCTTCTACAATATTGCTCACTGTCAGCAGCATTATTAAACATACGTAAACCGTCACGTAACCATTGAATAGCAGATCCGGCTACAAAAATACTTCCTTCTAGCGCATATTCTACTTTGCCATTTAATCCCCATGCTAACGTTGTTAATAAGCCATGGACAGATTTAACTGGTTTCTCACCAGTATTCATGAGCATGAAGCAGCCTGTTCCGTAAGTGTTTTTTGCCATCCCCTTTTCAAAACATGCCTGGCCGAACAATGCTGCTTGCTGGTCTCCAGCCACCCCAGCAATTGGTACTTCCTGACCGAAGAAATGCTCTTTATCGGTAGTCGCATACACTGTTGATGAAGGACAAACTTCAGGCAACATAGATGTTGGAATATCAAGAATCGATAATAATTCCTCATCCCATTTTAATTCGTAAATATTATACATAAGTGTTCGGGATGCGTTGGAATAATCCGTCACATGGGCTTTACCGCCAGACAGTTTCCAAATTAACCAAGTATCGATTGTACCGAATAATAACTTTCCTTCATTAGCAAGTTCCCTTGCACCATCCACATTGTCTAAAATCCATTTCACTTTCGTTCCTGAGAAATAAGCATCGATTAATAATCCCGTTTTGGAACGGAAAAGTTCGTTATATCCATTGCTTTTCAATTCCTCACAAATATCGTTTGTTTGACGTGACTGCCAAACAATTGCATTGTAAATCGGATTTCCTGTTTCTTTATTCCAAACAACCGTTGTTTCCCGTTGATTTGTTATCCCTATCGCTGCTACCATTTCAGGAGAAACGTCTGCTTCTGATAAGCAAGAAGCAATGACAGCTAAAACCGAACCTAAAATTTCGTTGGCATTATGCTCAACCCACCCTGGATTTGGAAAGTGTTGAGTAAATTCTTTTTGAGCGCTATGGACAATTTCTCCTTGCTTATTAAAAAGAATTGCTCTTGAACTAGTTGTTCCTTGATCGATTGACAAAATATATTTTCCCATTTTCCTGTTCCCACCTATCTATAGTTCATTTTTAACTTCGTTTGTCTTTTAAAGCATTTCATTACTTGTTAAATTTCTTGGACTCATAAAATAAGCAATACCTAAAACAAGTACTGTCACAACTAATACAATCCAAAATTCAGTCGTCATCGTATTATTAAATACAGCTTTATGGAATAATGCACCTAGAGAGCCACCAAGCAGTGGACCAACAACTGGTATCCAAGAATATTTCCAATTTGAAGACCCTTTTCCAGCAATCGGAAGAACTGCATGGGCGATACGTGGGCCTAAATCCCGGGCAGGATTAATAGCGTAACCTGTAGTACCTCCAAAGGCCATACCGATGGCAACAATTAGAAGCCCTACAGCAATTGGATTTAACCCTTCTGTAAATTGCCCCGCTCCGATAAATTGCAGACCTAATAGCAATACAAATGTCCCAATAATTTCACTTAACAAATTGGAAAACGTATGAGGTATAGCCGGTCCAGTAGAAAATACGCCTAGTTTTGCACCTGGATCCTTCGTTTCCTTCCAATGAGGTAAATATTGAAGGAAAATAATACATGCTCCTAAAAATGCTCCGATTAATTGTCCAAGAATATATAGTGGAACATCATTCCAAGCAAAATCACCCGTCCATGCTAAACCTACTGTTACTGCCGGATTCAAATGGGCACCACTAATACTTCCGACGGCATAAACCCCTAATGTTACACCTAGCCCCCAAGCAATCGAAATGACTACCCAGCCGGCATCTTTTGCATAGGACTTCGTTAGATTAGCGCCCGCGCAAACACCTGCTCCAAACAAAATTAAAATCATCGTCCCTAAAACTTCTCCCCAAAACGGTGACATCTTCAACATCTCCTTTGTTTTAAAATAATAAGGAAACACCTTTTATTATTTAAAGGTATAAGGGCAATAAGTGTTTCCCTTTTGTACTCCAAACTAAAAAAATGAATGGAAACGCTATCATTTTAACTCATAATTACGCTTAGACAAATTTATTTATTCGTTGTCGTAACAAATAAATTTTGAAGGATTGTCCAATCTTTATTGCTCAAACGAACTATTATATTTGAAAGAATATGAGTAAAATTCTTTAAAAACTTGACTCTATTATACATTAAATAGTTTCATCTTTAGGATAATATTCTTCAAAACTAGTTAAAATTCTCCAATATCCTTTATCTTTCTACAATGAAATAAACAACTGAAACCTAATTTTATTTGATACCCTCAACATTATTGTGTATAATCGTTTTGTTTTAAAAAAATAAAATATTTGGGGGTTATAAAGAATTGGGTAAAGCATTGATTATTGGAGCTGGCGGTGTAGCTAGCGTAGTCGTACACAAATGTGTACAAAATTCAGAAGTGTTCGAGGAGATTATGATCGCTAGTCGAACTAAGTCAAAATGCGACGCTTTAAAGGAAAAATTAGACGGCGGTAAAACAATTATCCACACTGCACAAGTTGATGCGGATAATGTTAACGAACTTGTTGAATTAATCAATGGATTTAAACCAGATGTGGTAATTAACGTTGCTTTACCATATCAAGACTTAACAATTATGGATGCATGTTTAGAGACAGGTGTGCACTATGTTGATACTGCAAACTATGAGCCACCTGAAACAGCTAAATTTGAATATAAATGGCAATGGGCTTACAAAGAAAAATTCGAAAAAGCTGGTCTTACAGCTTTATTAGGTAGTGGATTCGATCCAGGTGTAACTGGCGTATTCTCTGCTTACGCTCTAAAACATCACTTCGATGAAATTCATTACATCGATATTTTAGATGCGAATGCTGGTGACCACGGTTATCCTTTCGCAACAAACTTCAACCCAGAAATCAACATTCGCGAAATTACTGCGAACGGTCGTTACTGGAAAGAAGGCAAATGGGTAGAAACTGAACCTTTAGAGTTTAAAGAAGTTTATAACTTCCCTGAAATTGGACCTAAAGATATGTACCTTCTATACCATGAAGAATTAGAATCTTTAGCAAAAAATATTAAAGGCATTAAACAAATTCGTTTCTGGATGACATTCTCTGAAAAATATTTAACTCACTTACGAGTTTTAGAAAACGTAGGAATGACATCTATTGAACCAATCGAATTTGAAGGTCAAATGATTCAACCACTTCAATTCTTAAAAGCTGTTTTACCAGATCCAGCATCCCTTGGACCTCGTACAAAAGGTAAAACAAATATCGGTTGTATCTTCCGTGGAATAAAAGATGGTAAAGAAAAAACTTACTATGTATATAACGTTTGTGACCACGAAGAATGTTACCGTGAAGTAGGTAGTCAAGCTATCTCTTACACAACAGGTGTACCTGCAATGATTGGTGCAATGTTAGTGATGAATGGCGAATGGCAAAAACCAGGTGTATGGAACGTGGAAGAATTCAATCCAGATCCATTCATGGAAGCTTTAAATAAATGGGGCTTACCATGGCAAGAAAGCCATAACCCAGAATTAGTGGACCTTAGCCTTGATAAAGAAGAGGCGAAGTAAATGAAGACAATTGATTGGAATACAGCGCCGTCTCCAAGTTATGTTGTGGACGAGCGCCTGCTATTACGTAACTTAGAAATATTAAAATCTGTACAAGATCGTACAGGTTGTGATATTTTACTAGCACTAAAAGGGTTCTCCATGTTTTCTACTTTCCCAATGGTGCGTCAATATTTAAAAGGTATTACATCAAGTTCTTTATTTGAAGCCCGCCTAGGTTATGAAGAATTCGGAAAAGAAGTACATGCCTATGCACCAGCTTATGCAGAACATGAAATTGATGAATATTTAAAATATGTGGATCATATCGTGTTCAACTCCTTTGACCAATTAAACAAGTATAAAGAAAAAGTACAAAGTTTGGACAAGCACGTTTCGATCGGTTTACGTGTAAATCCTGGTTACTCTGAAGTTGAAACACCACTTTATGACCCATGTTATATCAATTCTCGTCTTGGAATACCTGTTGATTCATTCCGTCCAGATCAATTAGACGGCGTTGAAGGTATCCACTTCCACGCGATGTGTGAACAAGGTTCAGACGTATTGGAGCGTATTTTAGTACACTTCGAAGAAAAATACGGTGAATATTTACATCAAATGAAATGGATTAACTTCGGCGGTGGTCATCATATTACCCGAGAAGATTACGATGTTGACAAACTTGTATCATTAATTAACTACATGCAAGAAAAATATGACGTGAAAGTTATTTTAGAACCAGGAGAAGCAATTGCTTTAAATACTGGTTACTTAGTAACGACTGTCCTAGATGTAGTGAAAAACGGAATGGAAATTGCCATTTTAGATACTTCTGCTACATGTCATATGCCAGACGTATTAGAAATGCCTTACCGTCCCCAAATTATTGGCGCGAGTACACCAAATGACAAACCGTATACTTACCGTCTAGGTGGTATGACATGTCTAGCTGGTGACGTAATTGGCGATTACTCATTTGACGAACCATTAAAAGCTGGTGACAAAATAGTATTTACCGATATGGCTCACTATACAATGGTGAAAAACCATATGTTCAATGGTGTAAACTTACCAAGCATTTGTTTATATAACGAAGATGAAGGCGTAAAAGTCGTACGTCAGTTTGGTTATGAAGACTACCGAAATAGATTATCTTAATAAGCACAAATAAGCTAACTCAGAATTATTGAGTTAGCTTATTTTTTTAAAGGAAAACTCTCCAAATCAAAAAGAATACATATCAGTTTGTTTCTGACATGTACCCTTCTCTACTTTCAATTTAATTTGCTACTTGTTTCATTTGTTTTCCAAAGATTAATACGATAAGAAACATAGCAAACAAAATAGCTGATATAAATAATAGGAAACTAAAGTTATGGATAAATTGTAGATATAATCCACCAACAGTTGGCCCTACTAAACTGCCGACACTAAAGAAAATACCGCATAATAAATTCCCCGTTGGCAATAGAGCTTTCGGCGTTAGTTCCGCCATGTATGTTATTCCTAGAGAGAACATAGATCCTAAGAACATACCAGCTAGTAAAAATACCGCCGCTATAACGAACTCAGAATGCTCAAACAAACTTCCAATTCCGAAAAATAAAGTCCCACCTAAAAAGGTAATTAATATAATTTTTCTTCGACCTATTTTATCGCCCAATATTCCTATTGGTACTTGAGTAAGTATACCACCTATTGAAAAGGCAGCTAATATTATTGATACCATAGAAACGTTAAATTCTTTTCTTAAAGCATAAACTGGGAATAGAGAATTTAAAGAAGTTTCTAATACGCCATATACGAAAGGCGGTAAAAATGCTATCCATGCATATTTGAATGATAATTTATATCGATGGAAACTTTTCACTTCCTTACTATCCCCTGTTAATGCTTCTGGTTTTTCATTGTGAACAAAGAAAACAAAAGACCAAGCAATTAAACAAAGTACAGATGACAAAATAAATGGGAACGTTTCAGATATTTTTATTAAGTTCACCATTAACGGTCCTACCGCAAATCCTACGCCAAAGGATAATCCATAAATGGACATCGTTTTTCCGATACTTTCAGCTGGTGATGTGCTTGTAAGCCATGTTTGAGTAGCAAAATGTAAACAATGGTCTCCGATACCGATTAACATTCGTAAAATAAACCAAAACATCACATTTTGCCATAAAGGAAAGAGAAATAAAGAAACAAAAACAACAGCTCCACCAATAATAATAATCGGTTTATAACCAAATTTACGTAGTGGCTTTTCGACAAATGGTGATATTAATAGCGTTCCTATGTATAGCCCTGTAGCATTTAAACCATTAAGAGCGGATGATACACCATCGCTTTCAAAAATAACCGAAATAAGTGGTAATAGCATACCTTGTGAGAAACCTGAAATTGATACAATTGCTACCAAAATCCAAAATCTACGTTGTACATACTTTTCAGTTGCTATCATAATTTTCCTCCAACTAAAACTACAAACTAAGAATATGTTACCATAGAAGGAAATAAATAGCCCCTACATTTTAGCTTATAAAAAAACCTTAGTGACATTGCATCACTAAGGTTTCTACAGTTCAGTTAACTCCATAATTGATTGAATAAACTACGTTTCGGCCATTCGATAGCCGAAAAATTGTTTAAACTCCCTCCTTCTTTTTCGTAGAGTGAGCATCTTCTTTTCGACCATCTCCTTTCGATTAGTTAAATATAACTTATCATATAAATTCAATTTTGTAAATATTCAGAATAATTTTCTTTACAATTAAAATTACCCCCTTCTTTTCCACATAATATTTGAACAATAACGCCAAATTCGCTATGATGGTCATGACGAAAGAGGTGTAATCATGTCGAACCCTATTACAGATAAAAACAAACAAGTGAATTACTTAAAAGAACGTCTTCAAATTTTTGTTGAAGTTTTAGATGCCATTGATCCCGAAACTGCAGATATTGAGGATATCGACAGACTCATTCAAATTATCGATGATGTTGAAGAAAAAATGGACCAATTCAATCACCGTAACGATTCAACTAAAGAATAAGTAATGAAATCGAATGAAACCATCTGAAACTATTCGGATGGTTTTTATATTGGAAAGAAAAGTTAAACCATTAAAAAATGATAGAATAAAAACCTTAACTCTCTATCTCTCTTTTTTTCGTGAAATGAAAAAGGTATAATAGAATTGAGAGTAAATTTCTTTAATATTCTGGGGGGAATATAAATGTCTCAAGTAGCGACATCCTATTTACAAACATTAGAAAAAAGTCTTTATGACTTAGTGAGCGAAACTTCCACTAATTTACCAGCAGACGTTCGCCGTGCGATTAAAAAAGCTAAAGAAGCTGAAAATGCCGGAACACGTGCTGCAATGAGCTTAGACACGATTACAAATAACATCGTTATGGCAGAAGATAACGTTTCACCTATTTGCCAAGATACAGGTTTACCTACTTTTAAAGTAAAAACTCCAATCGGTGTTAACCAATTAGAAATTAAAGCTGCTATTAAAAACGCAATTGTTCAAGCAACTAAAGATGCTAAATTACGTCCAAATGCAGTTGACTCTTTAACTGGGAAAAACAGTGGAGATAATTTAGGAGACGGACTTCCAGTTGTGAAATTTGAACAATGGGAGAAAGATTATATTGAAGTTAAATTAATTTTAAAAGGTGGCGGGTGTGAAAATAAAAACATCCAATACAGTTTACCATGCGAATTAGAAGGTTTAGGCCGCGCTGGACGTGACTTAGATGGTATCCGTAAATGTATTTTACACTCTGTATGGCAAGCACAAGGACAAGGCTGTTCAGCTGGTTTTATCGGTGTTGGAATCGGTGGGGACCGTTCTTCTGGATATGATCTTGCAAAAGAACAATTATTCCGTCCCGTTGACGATGTCAATCCAAACCCTGATTTAGCAAAATTAGAAGAATATATCGTTGAAAAAGCGAATACTTTCGGCGTTGGTACAATGGGCTTCGGAGGTGAAGCAACATTACTAGGATGTAAAATTGGCATTATGCACCGTATCCCGGCATCATTCTATGTATCCGTTGCTTATAACTGTTGGGCTTACCGTCGTATGGCCATCGATATTGATGCGACAACTGGTGAAATTAAAAAATGGCATTATCAAGAAGGAGAAAAAGTTACATTCCGTGATGAGCCAAAAGCTGAAACAAATTCAGAAAGTAAAGTAGTAGAACTTACTGCACCAATTACTGAAGAACAAATTCGTGAACTTAAAGTAGGCGACGTTGTAAAAATCAACGGTCGTATGTATACTGGTCGTGATGCAATTCACCACCACTTAATGAGCCACGATGCACCTGTAGACTTAAACGGTCAAATTATTTACCATTGTGGACCTGTTATGGCAAAAGACGAAAATGGTAACTGGACTGTTAAAGCTGCTGGTCCTACTACTTCAATTCGCGAGGAGCCTTACCAAGGTGACATTATGAAAAAATTCGGTATCCGTGCTGTTATCGGTAAAGGTGGTATGGGGCCGAAAACACTTGCTGCCCTTAAAGAACATGGCGGTGTTTACTTAAACGCTATCGGCGGTGCTGCCCAGTACTATGCGGATTGCATTAAAAGTGTAGATGGTGTCGATTTACAAGAGTTCGGCATTCCAGAAGCAATGTGGCACTTAAATGTAGAAGGATTCACTGCTGTTGTTACAATGGACTCCCACGGTAACTCTTTACACGCAGACGTTGAAAAATCTTCATTAGAAAAACTTTCCCAATATGCGGAAAGAGTATTCTAATTAAACAATGTAATTTCATCAATATTTGTTCATCAAAACCTACAAGGATCATTGATTCTTGTAGGTTTTTTCTTTTCCTCCCCCTCCCTTTACATCAACTTTTTTCATGAGTAAAACAAATATGTTTTACAATTCCACACGTCTATATTATAATAATTATAAATTAATAAGAATTATTAAAAACTCATATGGCA
Organism: Lysinibacillus halotolerans; assembly: GCF_003711845.1. Lineage (GTDB taxonomy): Bacteria > Bacillota > Bacilli > Bacillales_A > Planococcaceae > Ureibacillus > Ureibacillus halotolerans. Next base: position 24,156 of record NZ_RHLQ01000018.1, on the reverse strand, counting down.
ATTGAAAATTATTATCAATATTGAATTATATGAGTTTTGATATTGATATTCATTATCATGAGGAGGCTAAAATGAATACTTCTAATCGAGAAAATAATAATCTAATTGAGAATATAAAAGAACATAAAGAACTTATTGCTGCTTTACTATCAGGTTTCATAACATTATTAGCTTGGCGTATGGAATCAAACGGACTTATAACAGCAGCGATTATCGCCTATTTAAGTGCTTTTGTTATCGGTGGATACGCGAAAGCAAAAGAAGGATTCCTCGACACAATTGAGAACAAAACATTAAATGTTGAATTATTAATGGTGTTAGCTGCTATCGGTTCATCCATTATCGGGTATTGGACTGAAGGAGCAATTCTAATCTTTATTTTTGCTTTAAGTGGTGCTTTAGAATCTTATGCAATGAATAAAAGCCATCGTGAAATTTCAGCGCTTATGAACTTACAGCCTGAAGAAGCATGGTTAGTTCGGGGTACCTTTGAACCGATGAAAGTTCCCGTTTCTACATTAAAGGTTGGAGATCACTTACTCATCAAACCAGGTGAACGTATTCCTGCTGACGGTCAAATTCTAAAAGGTACTTCTTCTATTGATGAATCGGCTATTAGCGGAGAATCTATGCCTGTTACAAAACAAGTCGGTGAACATGTATATGCTGGTACTGTGAACTTAAACGGTACCATTACAATCAATATGACCAAACCGAACTCTGAAACGTTATTCCAAAAAATTATTAACCTTGTACAATCTGCCCAAAGTGAAAAATCTCCTTCCCAACAGTTTATCGAACGTTTTGAAGGGACTTATGTAAAATTTGTACTGCTTGCTGTCGGACTTATGTTATTCCTCCCCCACTACTTACTTGGCTGGGATTGGACAACAACATTTTATCGTGCAATGGTATTATTAGTCGTTGCATCGCCGTGTGCCCTTGTAGCATCCATCATGCCAGCGACCCTTGCTGCGATTTCAAACGGTGCAAGAAATGGCATTCTTTTTAAAGGTGGTGTTCATTTAGAACAACTAAGTGCCTTAAATCTTTTAGCGGTCGATAAAACAGGGACTTTAACTGTTGGAACTCCGACCGTAACAGATATTATCGTAAGGGAAGACTTAAACGAAAAGGATACAATTGCTACTCTAGCTTCCATTGAATCACAAGCAAATCATCCATTAGCACAAGCTATTGTAAACTATGCTAAAAAAGAAAAGATCAATACGATACAAGGAATTGAAATCGAAGATGTTCCGGGATGGGGGTTAAAAGCCCATGACCAAAATCATTCTTACTTAGTTGGGAAACCAGAATTTGTCGGGAAACTTGAAGCTACAAACTTTGCAAACAATGCTGCAGAAAAGTTAGCTGAAGAAGGTAAAACCGTTATCTTTATGAAAGATGAACGAGGCATTGCCGCTTTAGTAGCTATGAAAGATACAGTCCGTGATGAAGCAAAAGTGGCTGTAAAATTGTTAAAAGAGCTAGGAATTGAAGTTGCGATGCTTACAGGAGATAATGAGAAAACCGCTCGAACAATCGCAAGCGAGGCTGGTGTTAATAAATTTATCGCCGAATGTTTACCTGAAACGAAAGTAAATCATATAAAAAATTATTTACAAACTTATCGAAATGTCGGAATGGTAGGAGATGGTATTAACGATGCTCCTGCATTAGCAACCGCTTCAGTTGGAATTGCTATGGGAGGCGGAACAGATGTGGCACTTGAAACAGCAGACGTTGTATTAATGAAAAATGATTTATCCAAAATTGCTTATGCGATTCGTTTATCAAAAAAAATGCAAAAAATTGTGAAGCAAAATATTCTCTTTTCTATCGCTGTTATTTGTCTATTAATCATTTCTAACTTTATACAAGTAGTCGACCTACCCTTTGGTGTAATCGGACATGAAGGCAGTACCATTTTAGTTATTTTAAACGGTTTAAGAATGTTAAAATTATAAACTAAAAAGCTTTCGCTAAATTTTAGCGAAAGCTTTATTCATTATATCCTTTTTTAACTATCCTTCTTTTATGCATTGTTGCATTTAACAATCCACCAAATATTAGAATCATTCCGGTGAAATATAACCAAAGCATTAAAATAATAATGCCAGCAATACTTCCATAAGTAGAAGTATAGTTTCCAAAATTATTCACATAGTAGGAAAAACCATAAATTAGTACGACCCATGACACCGTTGAAAAAAAGGCACCGGGTAAAACACTAATCATATGTAATTTCGGCTCTGTATTCGGTATAATCCAGTACATTAAATTTAAAACGATAAATATTAATATTGGAGGTATAATCCATCGGACAAATCTCCAAAATTCTGAAAAGGTCTCTTCGACACCTAAATAACTAAATAACGAAAAGGCAAATTGATGCCCCAATATCGGTATTAATAAGGCTAGCAGAATGAGAATGACTAGGGCGATTGTAAAGACGAGAGACCACCCTCTGTTAATAAATCCAGGTTTCCTTTCAGTTTCATAGGCGTCATTTAACGTTTTAATTAACGCATTGACTCCCCTAGATGCCGACCAAATTGTCCCGATGACCCCGATAGATAACAATCCACCACCTTGATGGGTCGTTAAAATTTCGGTTATCGTTCCTTGGGTAAGCAAAAAAACTTCTGTTGGTACGATACTTTGAAGGAAATCGAAAACATGTTCTTCATCCAAATCTAAATAAGGTAGTAAAGTAACCATAAAAATGAGTAGCGGGAAAAAGGACAGTAGAAAGAAGTAGGCTAATTGAGCGCCCATTCCGGATATGTCTACATCCCTCATTCGAACAATTAAATCTTGTATAAACCCTTTACCCGTAGTAATGTCGATTTTCGATTCATCAGGATCTATAAAGGATTTTACTAACGATAACGTCTCTGATACGGATGGTTTTCGCTCTTCACTCAATTTCGCCCACTTCCCCTCGATTAAATTTTACGATTCCTTTTTAGATGAATTGGAAATAACCTTCTTCGTATCATTTACAATGCTTTGGACTGTATTCGGTATTTCCTTCACTTCATTTAATTTACTTACAATCGTATTAATATTTCCCGAAAGATCCACATATAATTCTTGTGCCTCTTCTACTTTTCGTTCAATTAATTGTTGTAGTTCTTCTCGATTTTTTGCATAATAAACAAACGTACTTTTCACTTTTTTTGTTGTTTCAATTGCATGTTCTCTTGTTTTACGGTCAAACATACTTATAACAGCACCTGCTACTGCTCCTACAACCATTGACTTTAATAATTTACTTTCACTCATTTATGTTTTCCTCCTAAACAAGATTAAAACATTTTCATGTATAATGGTAATTATTTCTTCACAGTACCATTCTATAAAAAAATAATAGTTTTTTAAAGCAAGCACTAAATGTTATTGACAGGAAGGGCCAGTAATGAAATGATAAATTGGATACTTTGAAAGGTGGGGTCACAATGGATTTAACTAAACCATCGCGGGACAATGTCATCTATATGATTGAGCAAATTAAAGAAAAGCTTCGAATGGTCAATGTGGACGCTATGAAATCAGAGCATTTTACAGATGAAAATTACGAAGACATATTGTATCTTTACGAAATGGTTATGAAAAGAAACACGTTCAGCCCTAGTGAGATGCAAGCGATCGTTTCAGAATTAGGTGCATTACGTAAATAAAAGAAGTTTCCAACAAGGACAACATCCTCGTTGGAAACTTCCTTTTTTTATTTTTTATTATTATTTAAAGCAATAGCAATGCCTGCTCCAACTTTAGCGTTGTTTTTTACAAGGGCAATATTCGCTTTTAATGATTCACCTTCCGTTAATTCTTTCACTTTACCAAGTAGGAATGGTGTCACGTCTTTCCCTTTAATGCCTTTTTCCTCAGCTTCCTGTAAAGCCTCTTCGATAATATTATTAATGAACTTGGCATCAAGGGCATCTTCTTCAGGGATTGGGTTAGCAATGACAGCACCGCCGTTTAAACCGATTTCCCACTTCGCTCTCATCATATTTGCTACATCCTCCACAGTATTTAGACGGAAGTTAACACTAAACTCGCTCTCTCTTGTATAGAATGCAGGTAAAATATCTGTTCCAAATCCTACAACAGGAACACCTTTTGTTTCAAGATATTCTAGTGTAAGTCCGATATCTAAAATAGATTTCGCACCAGCACATACTACAGCTACATTTGTTTGAGCTAATTCTTCTAAGTCTGCAGAAATATCCATCGTGTTTTCCGCGCCTCTGTGTACACCACCGATTCCACCTGTTACGAATAGTTCAATACCTGCTAATTCAGCTGCAATCATTGTTGCTGCTACTGTTGTTGCACCAATTTTTTTCGTAGCTAATAAATAGCCTAAATCACGACGTGAAGCTTTTGCCACATTTTTGGCATTCCCGAACATTTCTAATTCTTCATCTGTTAAACCGATTTTAATTTTACCGTCGATAATCGCAATTGTAGCTGGTACAGCACCCATATCTCGAATAATTTGTTCTACTTCTCTAGCAGTTTGTACATTTTGAGGATACGGCATGCCGTGGGATATAATTGTTGACTCAAGGGCAACGATAGGTAATCCTTTTTCTTTTGCCTCTAATACTTCTTGTGAAAATGATAAATAATTTTTCATAATTGTTCCCTCCAATGATTAATTTCATCTGCATTTAGTTCTTGTCTTACCGTTTTATCGGATTGTAAAGTTTTGGCAGCATTATATAGACCAAACTTTACCGCATCAGAAAATGATTCTCCATACAATACGCCATGCACGAGAGCACTTACAAAGGCATCACCAGCTCCCGTTACATCGATTACTTCCGCTACATTCACTGCATCAAAATAAAAAATACCATTTACGTTTCCAACGATTACACCACGGTCTCCTAACGTTAGAACGACGTTTTTCGCGCCTTTTTCGAGCAGTTTTTTCACACCATCTGTATAGTCGCGATCATTCATCATACGGATATTCAAATACATCTCGGCCTCTTCCTTGTTACAAATGAAGTAAGTAACACCGATTAAATCATCCGGCATATTTTTCATTTTCGGTGCTGAAACCGGGACAATTACAAAGGGGATATCTCTTAAACAGGCTAGATTTTGTAAATAAACTACCGTTTCTTTTGGACAATTCAAATCGACAATAATACATTTAGCGTTACTCAATATCGCTTCATGTTTTTGTAAAATAGACGGCTGAAGTTGATCGTAAATCGACATATCTGCCATTGCTAAAACAAGTTCTCCCGTTTGATCTAATACCGCACTGTAGGAACCTGTTTTCAAATCGGAAAAGACTTCAATATAATTTAAGTCCATAAACGCCTTGCTTTCATGTTCAATAACCTTCGCATCTTGATCTTGTCCGAGTAATGTAATTAATTTCACTTCATTGCCGAGCCTTCCTAAATTTTCAGCAATATTTCTTGCTACGCCTCCGACGCTTTCCGTTACACTCGACGGATTGGACGTCCCGTATTGTACACGGCCATCAATATGGAATTTTCGGTCAATGTTGGCACCGCCAATGGCAACGACTGAATTTTTTTCCGGTAATACATAAGCTCGTCCTACAATTTCTCCTTTTTTAATAAGGCCAGAAATAATGTTGGCTAAAGCAGGCCTCGACATACTTAATTGTTCAGCCATTTCTTGTTGTGATAAAAAAGGATTGTTCTTTATCGCTTGAAGAACGAGCAGCTCTTTTTCATTCACTGACATACCACCTTATATGTACAATTGTTTTAATGGTGAAACATTTGTTTAAAATTATAAACTTTTGTTTGACATTAGTCAAAATAATTTTTCAAATGAAAAAACCCGAAAGTAATATAATTTACTTTCGGGTTATTTATTATTGTTCATTTACTTTTGTACCATCTTCTTGAACAAGTTGTTGTATCAACACTTCTACACGACGGTTTTTCGCTCTTCCTTCTTCTGTCTCATTTGAAGCAATAGGCGAATATTCCCCATATCCCTTTGCACTAAAATATTTTGGATCTAGCTCAGGATTATGGTCGATAATTAATTTCATTAAATTGACAGCCCGCATCACGGATAATTCCCAATTCGATTTAAATTCCTCGGTATTTTGAGGGACGTTATCCGTATGTCCTGTAACGACAATATAACGGGCTGGATCCATTTGTAATAGTTTCGATAGCTCATCGGCAATATCTACATAATCTTGCTTCACATCTGCCTTACCTGGATCAAACAATATACTATCTCGAATTGTAATTAATAACCCTTCGTCCGTCATTTTCGTAGCGAAAGTACTTTCTAATTCATTGACCGCAATAAAATTATCAACCCGCTCTTGGATTGCTTGTAATTCTTGTTGGTCTTGAATATAGGCACTTACCGAAACACCGTCTGTTACAGTATTCGAAGACTCTACAACGGAAGAGTGTTCCATAAAACTATAACCGCCATCAAATATTTCACTAAAAACAGCAGACATTTGTTCTAACTTTTCTTGATCTACGGTACTAGAAGCAAATAACACGATAAATAATGCCAATAGTAGCGTTAATAAATCCGAGTAGGGTAAAAGCCATGACTCATCCACATGATCGTCGTGATTTTTTCTTTTAGCTTTCTTTGCCAAGGCCACCCGCCCCGCTTTCATTCATAATTTGTTGGCGTTCATCCATTGTTAAGTAGGAAGCTAATTTTTGTTCAATTACCCTTGGTGCTTCCCCTTCTAATACAGATAAAATACCTTCAATCATTAAATACTTTTGTTTTACTTCTTCTGCTGATTTTCGTTTTAACTTATTGGCAAACGGAGTCCATAAAACATATCCAGTAAAAATACCAAGTAACGTTGCAACGAAGGCAGCAGAAATGGCATGACCTAGTTTATCAATATCACTCATATCCTTTAAGGCAGCGATTAAACCTACAACTGCCCCTAATACCCCTAAAGTTGGGGCATATGTACCGGCTTGGGAGAAAATTTGTGCACCACTTGCATGCCGATCTTCCAATGCTTCTACTTCTTCCGTTAGTACATCGCGAATATAATCCGCATTTTGACCATCAATCGCTAACGTAAGACCATTTTTTAAAAATGGATCTTCTACTTCAGATGCTTTCACCTCTAATGCAAGTAAACCTTCTCTTCTTGCTAAGTCAGCCCATTCAGAAAACATTTTAATAATTTCTATGTCACTCTTAAGTTTTGTTTCAGTAAATAAAATTTTAAATAGCTTTGGTACTCGCTTTAATTCTTTTGTCGGGAAAGCAATTGTTACAGATGCAATTGTTCCTACAATAATAATTAAAAAAGCAGCAGGGTTAATTAAAGCACTTAAACTAGCACCCTTTAACACCATTCCAACAAATACAGCAATAATACCAAGAACAATCCCTATTATCGTTGATAAATCCATATACGCTCCTCCAAATCTTCAACCTACTATTTTTTTCGACATGTTTTCTATAATTTTTACATCCTTATTTCAGAAAGTGCCAGGTTCATCATTTTTTCCTGTTTATTCAGCAAAAAACAACACTATTTAACTAGGTTAATATTTGTATCGGCCAATGAGTAAAAAGAATAATACATAATAATTAAGTTCATTAGGTATAATTAGCCAAATATAATAATAAATTAGTATATTTATTAGCTTTAACATAAAAAATATTAGCAATTCATTCTCAAAGCTTCGTGAAATTGCCAATATTAATTTTCATCTTAAGATACAATTGTTTATGAATATATTGTATAATAGGAAACAATGACACTTGTTTATAAGAAAGGAGTCTTTCAACAATGGGTATGTATATTTCTACTGTAGTGGGCTTTTTCGTAGTAATTATGATTGCTATGGCTATGTTCATTCATTACTTACGCGTCGGTTTAAACTCTGCATCATCTGTTAAAATCGATCCTAAACCAACTGAAAAATATTAATGAAATATTCGTTAAGTCGACCAAATCCATTCCGGGTTTGTCGACTTTTTTCATATATACTATAATTTAAGCTATCAACAATAAGGGGTTGTGGAATGATGAAATCATCTTTAAATGAAATTCTTAGTTTTAATGAGTCATTTGTTAAATTTAAACAATACGAACCCTACATTACATCAAAATTTCCTGATAAAAAATCAGTTATTTTAACTTGTATGGATACTCGTTTAGTTGAATTGCTTCCAAAAGCTATGAATATGCGTAACGGAGATGTAAAGATAGTAAAAAGTGCCGGGGCACAAGTTAGCCATCCCTTTGGAGCTATTATGCGTAGCTTATTAGTAGCTGTTTATGAACTAAAAGCAGATGAAGTATATGTGATTGGCCATCATGATTGTGGGATGAGTGCAATTGATCCAGAATTGATGATTCACCATATGATTGAACGTGGTGTAAATGAAGATATTATTAATACTGTAAAATTTTCAGGTATTGACTTAGTGAAGTGGCTTAGAGGATTTGGAGATGTTTCAACAAGTGTTTTGAAAAGCGTTGATTTAATTCGCAATCACCCATTAATGCCAAACGGAACGCCTGTCCACGGACTAATCATGGATCCGAATACTGGGAAGCTGGATTTACTTTCCGATGGGAATGAATATTTAACGAAAAATAATTTGATTGATACGACAAAAATTGAACAATAATGTAAAAGGGTTAATCTTAAACGATCGTTTAACATTAGCCCTTTTATTGTACGAAAACGTTTATGAATAATAATCATATCGTAGTAAAGAATATAAATAATGATCTTCCCAACGGCCGTTAATATATAAAAGCTCTCTTAATAGACCTTCTCGAACGAAATGGGCGTTTTCTAACACTTTAATGGAACCATCATTTTTCGGTGATACATAGGCTTCAATACGATGTAATTGTACATTTTGAAAGGCAAATTCAACGACTTGTTTAACTGCTTCCGTAGCAAAACCTTTTCGAGTATAATTTTCATCAATCGAGTACCCGATGAACGCACTATTATAAGGCAACCTTTTTATGGCATATAACGAAATATGACCGATTAAATAATTACTTCCCTTTTCATAAATACCAAAGGAATATTCTCGATTTGCTCGTAGCAAATGCATACTCTCTAATATTTTTTTAAATTGAGCTTCTTCCGTGTAAAACTCATCCTCATGGAGAGGTTCGTGGATAGACCAAAAATACTTATTCCTTCTCATTAAATCCGCTAAATTTTTTGCATCGGATTCCACTAATGTCCGTAATAATAATCGATCACTTTCGAGCTTTATCAAATGATCACCCTTTTTATGTAGTAAATTCAAAAATTTTTTTACCATCCCGTATACCTTAAAGCCTTTCCTCAAATTTTATCCAACTGTTTCCATCATTTACATTATGAACGTCTTTATACAACTCTTAAGAAATTATTCTTGATGATTAAAAAAATTCCTTTAAAATACTTCTTATTAATAATCGCTTATTTTTTATCCACTATTACATGTATGCATACAATAAACTGAATATTTACGCCCAGCTTATTATGCTTTCTAAATGTTTGAACATTATATTAGTAAAGGTTACTTATTTTCAAAAAAGGGATTCACCATCTAATCAAAAGTAGGATATTATAATTCATATGCTCTAAACATCCATTGAAAACTAGGAGAACTGTAGCTAAATTTTATATCTGTATTTTTTTATCGAAAGCAATTGAAGGATTGTTTAGGTTTTCACAAAATTTTATTACTATTTGGAAATTGTTGTTCAAAACTAAGTAAATGTATATAATTTTATAGAAAGGAGAGGAAAGAATGAGTCGTATAATCCTATTATTTACTTCGGTTATTGTAGTCACCCTTTTTACATTTAATGCATTTTGGCTACAATTTAAAGGGCATTCCACTATTCAAATTATAGATCGTTTACCGATTCTATTTGCACCAACGAATTTTACTTACTACATATGGGTTCTTGTTTTCATTTTTCTTTTCCTTTGGATATATAACTACGTAAAATTACGCCGCACTGATTATTTTATTTCGATACCCCAAGTTATTCTTTTTTTATGTGTAGTTATTTTTCAAATTGCTTCCCTGTGGAGTTGGCATAGTGAACAATTTGTCATATCCTTTGTTTTATTATTTATACAAGTCATTTTATTATTTGGACTTTATTTAACTTATCCATTAAAAAAAGAAATTTTCAAAATAAGAATACCGATTGCTGTTTATTTTAGTTGGTCTACATATCTACTAATTTTACATGGTTGGTACTTACTTGTTGATTTACAATGGAAAGGTTTTGGTTTAAGTAGCGCGCTGTGGACAGTAATTCTAATGACGATTGGTACTGCGATTGCATTACATCTACGCTATCATCATTTTGATATTGCATATCCACTTGTTATGATATGGTGTTATTTAGGAATTGCGATTTCAAATGGTTTTGATGAACTATTAGTAACGACAGCAGCGCTTTTCTTAATAGGTGTTTTGGTAGTGGGCATATTCTTTATGAAAAAAAATCCTGCGCACTTGAAGTAATTCTTCAAGTGAACAGGAATTTTTTTAATCTTCAATTTGTGTAATGATGATTGGTTTGTCTTTCGTAACAATAACCGTATGTTCGATTTGTGCTACTAAAGATTTGTCCGGTGTAATAAATGTCCACCCATCTCCAGCTTCCACAATATGTTCTGCTTTTTCGGATATGAATGGCTCTACAGCTAAAACCATTCCTTCCTTCATAATCGTTGCATCCCAAGCATCATAATAATTTAAAACGTGATCTGGTTTTTCATGTAGGGAACGGCCAATTCCGTGACCAGTTAAATTCATAATAACAGTTAAACCATTATCTCTCGCTTCCCGTTCAACTGCTTTACCAACTCGATTTAACTTTGAGCCCGCTTTTACTTTTGTCATCGCACGATCAAAGGCAGATTTTGCAACCGTACATAGCTTTTCCTTTTCAGGATAACCACTTCCTACAACAAAGGAAATACCCGTATCCGCAAAATATCCATTTAAAGAACCAGAAACGTCAATATTGACCATATCTCCTTCTTTAATTTCCTTTGAACCAGGAATCCCATGGGCAACTTCGTGGTTTACACTAATGCAAGTATAACCAGGGAAATCATATTCTCCTTTTGGTCCAGAAATTGCGCCTGCCTCTTCAAACATACGTCCTGCAATTTCATCTAACTCTTTTGTCGTAATACCCGGTTTTGTTGCTGCTTTCATGGCTTCACGAATTTCAGCGCAAATACGGCCAATTTTTTTCAATGCTTCTAATTCTTCTTTTGTTTGAACAATCATGTTAAACGTCCTTCCTATATACATATCTTTATATAATATACCATAATCGAAAAGGTTTTTATGACAATTGCACCTGATAGGAAATCGTTTTTTCTTTTCAGAATTATCTATACGTAGTCCTTTTTTAGATCGAATGATGGGATTATCTATTCAGTAATAAAACATTTCTCGAACTTTCATTGTTTCTATTTAAACAACTAAAAAACCAAGAATACCGTATCGATTCTTGGTTCTTCTTTATCATATTATAGAATTTATTTTATTAAGAATTGGCTTTTAGTAATCTAGGAGAAGCCGTAAAGATTAGTACACCAACGATCGCAGTTAAAATAATCGCTGGAATCATATAAGATCCGTTATAAACGATTGTGTACACCCAGACGTTTTGATCTCCTGCATACTCTGCAAAGAAAATCGCACCAGCAATGGTATGTGCTGCGTAACGCAACAATCCACCAACAACTGTTCCAAAAACAATGTATAATCCCATTCTTTTTTTATTTAAATTCGTAGCAGCATCGACGATTTGCTTGCGGAATATACCTGCAAATCCGACTACTGAAAAGGCAACAATATAGTCTAGTAACCCTTGAGCCCAGTGAAGGATATAGCCACCAAGAAGGATTTGGATAAGACCGATTAATAGTCCAGTGATTATTCCAGCAGATAATCCCCAACGAATAGCGATTAAAAGAATCGGAACCATCACAAAACTAATAGAGCCACCTTGTGCCCATAACGAAAACGATAATTTGTCTAACACAACACCAATTCCCGCGAAAATAGCAATTTCAACGAGCATTAATAATCTTTTATTGTTCATAACAACTCTCCTCTCTTTTATTCCGATGTAGAACATTGAGAAGGAATAGAAATCTTCGCCCATTATTATTTGGAAACAATGCCCCTTTACTCCAAATAAAAATGGCGTCAGGACAGAGCCTAAACGCCATGAATGGAGTCGGTTTCTATCCACATCCCTTCGCAAGTACTAACTTACAGGTTCAAAGAGTTAGTGCAATAAGTGCACAATCTCAGCTGACTTCATCAGCTCCCCTTGTGGTAAATACATCATTTTTTATTGTTAGAACACATTTATTGTATCAAAGTATATGATTTTTTCAACTAGGTTATTAAGATAAAGATATGTGTCTTAAAAAAGAAAAGGAGAATGTCTATTTATACGATGTTTTCATCTTTGAAACAGATATATCGGAAAAACCTTGTTCATCAAAAGTAAATTTGTACTCTTCTAACAATGGATAATTTTTAAAAAAGGACGGGGTAAAAGAAGAAATCTTAATAAACTCTTCCTTACATTTTTCATACTCTTCTTCTGACAAAACATATACATAAAGTGTGTAATTTGTGTTCATCGATTGTGAATAAAGTTTATTTAAAGTTGCCTCAATTATTTTTTCGTTTAAATTCGAATTTTGCTTTATTATCATATCCGTAACTAATTGTTTTGGTTTACTTCCGCTAATGTATTCGCCCAACTCTATATTGGGATCTGTCACATCAAAATCGACATTTGAAACATCTTGTACTACTGTAAAGCTCTCAGAGTCAATTCCTGCCTTCATTAACTCTCCTTTGGCAATTTCATTTATTTTATTACTAATTACTCTTGCAATAAAATTATCACCACTTAATTCTCCGTTTTTTTCTAAGAAAGCACGAAAATGAATATTTTCATTATCTTTTGGATGAACAATTGTTGTGGTAGTATCCGCTTCAGCTCTGATGGATGAAACTTCAAACTCCATTCCGTATTTTTCATTTAAAAGTTTTTCTACTGTCTGTGCTTGATTTTCATTCATTACATTACAACATGTTAAACTAAATAGGCTCACTCCTAAAATGATGGTCATTAGTAATTTTTTATTTTTCATTGTTCCCCACTCTCATTTCTTCTCTTCAAGATGCGGCGACAAAGCTGTGTAACATCTACTACTCAATAGTCCCCTCTTCAATTTCTCCATTTTTTGAAATGGTAAACTCTAAACTTTTTATCGGTAACTCTGATTCTAAAATTTCATTTAATGTATGATTTTTAACAAAATCTTCAACTTTAGCTTGCTCCTTTATTTGCACAAACTCCACCATGATTGGTTTACTTTTTAATCTCTCTAAAACACTATTAATTTTGCTTTTATTTTCAAATGAGAGAGTGCTATCGAAAACATACAATTTAATCAAGAAATATTTACTATTATAATAATCTTCAAAGTCTTCAATACCGTCTTTGTATTCTTTTATACTTTGTGTTAATAATTTTATTTTTGTATTCGCATTTGGTAAGTATTCTCGTACAATTTCGTTCATATATTCGGAACCTGGTTCCACTAAGTCTAAAGTGAAGTAATCATCGGTAAACTCCATTTCTTCATCTTTCTCACCATCTTTTATATGCACATTGAAGTTTGCATCGTATTTACTTGAATAAACTACCAAATCATTATACTGTGCCATCAAACTTGCAGATTGAAAGGATACCAGTTCAAAATCATCATCATATTTACTTAAATAATCAAGGGCTTTATTTTTTAATGCTTCAACTGCTTCTTCTTTTGAAACACTTTCTTCTTTCCCGTTCTCAATGCAACCGCCTATTCCTATTATTAAAGAAATCATTAATAGTATCATTAACATTCTTTTCATAAAAATAACTCCAATCGGAACTATGTATGATTCTCTATAGTCCCCTCTTCAATTTCTCCATTTTTCTTGATAGAATAATCTAAACTTTTTAGTGGGAGATCTGATGTTAATAATTCATTTAAACTGTGATTCTTTACGTAATTTTCTAAATCCCCCTCTGCTCTTGTTTGTACAAATATGATTCTCATTGTTTTATTATTTTGTCTCATTTCCTCTAATAAACGATTCATTTTAGTTTTATCTTCGAAAGAGAGTGTACTGTCAAAAACATATAGTGAAATTAAAAATTGATCACTATTATAGTAGTCTTCAAAATTATCAATTCCCTCTTTATACGCTTTTAAAGTTAAGTTTAATAACTCTATTTTTGTAACAGCATTAGGAAAGAACTTTTTAACGATAGTATTCATATATTCCGAACCAGCTTGCTCTAAATCTAAAAGAAAATAGTTATCGTTAAATTTGTCCTCATTGGTCTCATCAATATAGACTTTGAAATTCGTATTGTATTTTTTTGAATGCACAACTAAAGTATGATAATGTTCCATTACATTTTTCAATGTAAAAGATACCGGTTCAAATTCATCATCATATTTACTTAAATAGTCCATGGCTTCATTTTTTAATGCTTCAACTTCTGTTTCTTTAGAAACACTTTCTTCTTTCTCTTTCCCAATACAACCACCTATACCTATTACTAAACAAATGGTTAGTATGATACAAAATTTTTTTCTCATATTTAATTTTTCCTTTTATCCTACTTATTCTTGTTTGATGTGTAATCTTTAAAACCATCTTTATCGATATAAAGTCTATATTCATTCAAAATCTTATAATCTTTTAAATTAGATTTATCAAAGAAAGATAAGCTACTAGGCTTTTCCAAAAAGCTTTCGTAATCCTTATCCGAAATTAAAAAAACGTTCATATAATATACTATTTCTGGGATTTCGCTGTGAATCTTTTCCATAATAAGCTGAAATGAAGTAGATGTAATTGTCGAATTCTCTTTTACAATAACTGAAGTTGTAATATATCTAGGAGAATATTTTTCAACATATTCAGCTAGCGTGATATCAAGATTTGTTTCTTCTTTATCATTAGCACTAAGATAAAACATATTAGTAGAAGTCTGTAATTCGACTCCATCCATTTCACCTTTTATTTCTTCATTTATATTCTCACTAATAATTCGTCCAATATAATCGTCTTTTAATTCACCCTCTTTTGTTGTAATCGCATTAAAATGGAGTGTTTCGTCATTTTGGGGGTAAACATATGTTTGAACCGTGCCGCTTCCACCTCTACGGGATCTTCCTCCAATTGAGGACACTTCAAATTTAATACCATATTTATCCTCAAGCGATGATTCAATCTTGTTAGACGTTGTTTCATTTAATGAGCTGCATCCACATAGAGCCAAGAGTGTAGCTACCATCACAACACTATCTAAAAACAATATTTTGTTTTCATTTCCAACCTACTCTCGCATAACTTTTAATTAATTTCCCCGATTTAACATGTTGTTTATAGCTTCGTCCGAATCGACGAAACCATCTTTTGTTAACTCAACAAAAACTTTACTATCATAGTCATAACCTTCTAAATCAGAGGGATCTATATTTGCCACATTCTTTAACGTTTTATTCACTTTTGTATATTCATCATCATTAAATATCCAATAAGTTGCGGAAATAGAAGGGCCATTAAACTGATTGTAAGTTTGTTGTACAATCTTTTTTAATTTTTCTGCTGTAATACCTATCACCATTTTTCATGACAATTTCAACGAAAATATAGTCCGTTTTCGATTTTTCAATATATTCATCGATTGTCATATCTGTTGTAATATCAAAGGATTGTTCAGTATAACTATTAATCCATGAAGAAGCATCTAATCCTTGATCTTCAATCACTTTATTAAAAACCGATGCAAATTTATTCATTAAAAGCATCTCAGGGTAATTTTCAATAATGTTTTTTGATTTGTCCATAATGGCTGTAAATAGAATGTCAGATTCTAATGCTTTCACATACGTCGTTACCGTATCATTACTTTTCGTCCCCCACCGCTCCCCTAAATATTGAACTTCAAAGGATTCATTGTACTTTTCGGATAACTTTTCCTCAATGATTTTAGCTGTTTTTTCATTTACATCACTACATCCTAATAGACTTAAAATAGAGAGTGTGATTAATAATCTACCTATCCTTTTTAAATCGAATTTCATTCATAAACCTACCTTTACCTTTGTGTTAACCCCAATTTACTCCACAAGTTCAAATTGCTTATAAATATAATGGTACCAGATTCTTCCTAAAATTAACAAAAGGCGATGGATATACATCGCCTTTTTCTTTTTGCTATAAATTTATGATTATTTATATTCTTTGTTAAGTTTTTTATTCTTAGAATCTCTATTTCTCGTTGATTAAGAAAATGAGCCTATTTTTACTTTACGACGATTGATGTTTACTATAGCCCTCTTTTCATTTTTCAACTTGTAAAATTTCCGGCATTGCTGCTATAAACTCTGAGATAAAGGAAATAGTCCCATTATTCTCTATTATTATGAAAACCTTCTTGGTCATATACTAACTTGTATTCATCGATGCTTTCAAAATCATTTAAGGCTGAACTACCAAATGATGACAAACTTATGAACTTTTTCACTAATTTGTCATATGATTCTTCAGGATAAACATTAATATTCATATTAAATTTAGTATTCGCTGTATATTCAAAAATTGTTTTTAAAGCCGATTCAAAAGACAAAGGATCCATATTTTCTGACTCTTTCACAATGGTATAACAAATAAAATATTCTGTACCTACTTGTTCGACATAGTCAGCTATTTCAATATTAGGGTCTGTAATGTCTACTGATAGATATTTATCATTGGTTAAAATAAAGCTTTCCGATTCAACACCAATTTTATTTAATTCTTCTTTAAGCACTTTATTTATTTTTGAACTAATTAATCTTGCCATAAAGTTATCTACTACACTTTCACCATCTTTTTTCAAAAAAACATTAAAGTTGATATTCTTGTTATTTAAAGGATTGGCTATCGCTTCTAATTTAAAGGATTCACCATTACCATATCTATTACCAATGGCGGATACTTCGAACTCGATTCCATACCTTTCTTCTAGAAGTTCTTCAACTGTTTGGGCTTGATTTTCATCAACTGCATTGCAACCGAATAAACTAAGCATGAAAATTCCTATAACGACACTTCCTAGTAATCTCTTTATTTTCACTTTCATTTTCTAACCTACTTTCGTACTGTAACCACTTCGTCACCATTACTCCTCGGAATTAGAAATTTTCTCTACCGGTGTAGTTATAATTTTTTTTGATGAATCAATCATAAAGGTTTGTGAAGCAACAATAGCTTCTAATTTCAATAATGATTGGAGTGTATTAGTTGGAACCATTTCACTTATATCTGTAGAGGTTGATACAATTCTTACAGCTCCTAATACGTCATGATTATTTAGCTCTAGCACAACCTCTTTAAATAATCCATTATTTCTCTCATAATCTATGTTTTCTAAAAAAATATAGCTATTTATACCAACCCATCCTGAATTTAAATAATCTTGAAAGGTCTTAATTTCTCCTTTATAATCAATGGATTGATCAAGAAAGGCAACTTTTACACTTGCATTTGGTAATTTAGATTGAATTAAGGAGTATATATATTCAGAAGCTTCATTTGACATATCTAACTGAAAATAATCATCTTCAAAAGTAAATTCTTTTCCCTCTTCATAAATGTATACTTGAAAATTTTCATCATATTTCGATGAGTGAACTACAATAGTATGAAAGGGTTGTATTATACCTTTTAAAGTAAAATTTTCCACTGTAAAAGTGTCATCATATTTTTCCAAATAACTTAATGTTTGTTCTTTTAGCAACTCTGCTTTTCCCTTTAATTCACTGTTTTCTTCATCATTTTTTTCAAAATGTTTTTCAGAGCTAAGGTTCGAATCTGCACAACCACTTACTCCAATAGCTAAACAAATAATCAAAAATAGTATATTAATTTTCTCCATATTATAGTTATGACTCCTATTCTTTTAACACAATCCTAATGGCGTTCTACAACTGTTAAAGATTCTCTTTATACAATCGACTTTTAAATTCTTCGAAAGTTAAATTTGTTTCATCAATTAATCTGGTATAAGTAGTTAGACTTTTGTCGTATTCATACCATTTCATTTGCGTTCCAAGATACTCATATTTATCCAGGTATTCAGAAGTTTTATTTATATCTCCATCAGAACCGACAGTAATTATGTTGCTTGTAAAATTATACGCGTTTAATTTACTATATAATTTATAAATTTCCTCTATGTCTATAGACTCTAAAGGTTCATCAATATAAATAAATGTATTTGTTGAATTAAGTTTAGAAATATAATTAGCAAAATTCCCCTTGAAGTCTTCTATATCTACATCATTCCACTCATGTATTGCCCCACTAACATAAAACCGGCTTTCCGTTATAAAACTTAAATTCTCGATCTCTAATTCTTTTTTAAATAAGTAAGACGCTAACATATTACGATAATTATCTTGATATTCTCCTTTTTTTCCTAAAAACTCTGTTACTAAGATAGTAAGACCAAGATCATTCTTAGCAATTAATACATTTTGATTTGCAAAATCGTTCAATCCCTCTTCACCTGGTATATACTCAATTGCTTCGAAAGTTTCATTATATTTCGTATTGATATAATTTAACATGGCCTCTACGTTTTGGGCGTTTTCCTCATCGCTGGTTTGCATACATCCGCTTATTCCGATTATTAAACAAATCGTTAGTAAAAGTTTTAATACATTATTCATTTTTTCCCTCATACAATCGATTTTTAAATTCTTCGAAAGTTAAATTTGTTTCTTGAAGTAATCTCATATACTTATTAAGACTTTCGTCATATTCATTCCATCTCTTAAGTTTCCCAAGATAACGATACTTTTCAAGGTATTCTGATGATTTATTAATATCACCCTCAAATCCTATACTAAACGTGTTTATTTCAAAATTATAAGTATTTATTTTAGAATATAAGTTGTAAATTTCTTCTAAGTCAACGGACTCTATAGGTTCATTAATATAGATAAAGGCGTTTATCGAATTTAAACTCGGAATATAATGAGTGAAATTATTCTTTAAGTCATTCACATCCACTTCATCCGTATCTTGTATATACCCACTTACATAGAATTTACTATTAGTTATATAGCTTAAATCCTCAATTCTTAATTCTTTTTTAAATAGGTAAGATGCTAACATATTTCGATAATTATCTTGGTATTCTCCTTTTTTTCCCAAAAACTCTGTTACTAATATTGTAATACCTAGATCATTTTCTGCGATTAATGTATTTTGATTCTTGAAATCATTAAGTCCTTTTTCTCCTGGGATGTACTCAACCTCTTTGAAGCTTTCATTGTATTTCGTATTGATATAATTTAACATAGCCTCTACGTTTTGGGCGTTTTCCTCATCGCTGGTTTGCATACATCCGCCTACTAAAATCACAAAACATATTGTCAAAATAAGCATAAATATTTTTTTCATTGAATTTTAAACTCCCACTGTATGTTCAATTCTTATACTAAATCATACCATATTCTTCCTAAATTTAACAAAAGGCGATGGATTTACCATCGCCTTTTTCTTTTTGCTATAAATTTATTATTATTTATATTCTTTGTTAAGTTTTTTATTCTTAGAATCTCTATTTCTCATTGAATAAGAAAATGAGCCTATTTTTACTTTACGACGATCGATGTTTTACTATAGCCCTCTTTTAATTTTTCAACTTGTAAAATTGCCGGCATTGCTGCTTTTAACTCAGAAACATGTGAAATGACCCCAATCATTCTTCCTGATTTTTGGAGATCGATTAATGTATCAATGGCCTTCATAAGCGATTCTTCGTCAAGGGAACCGAATCCTTCATCGATAAACATCGTATCGATTTTTACATTGCCTTGGAAACTTTGAATAACATCCGCCATTCCTAAAGCAAGACATAAAGAAGCATTGAATTTCTCTCCTCCTGAAAGGGATTTTACATCCCTTGATTGCCCAGTATACGTATCATACACATCTAAGCTTAAACCACTTTGGCGTCCATGGGATTCTTGACGGTCTGAACATTGTAAGTAATATTGACCATTGGACAAATTTTTCAATCGAATGTTAGCTGCTTCTGTAATTTGTTCCAAATACCCCATTTGAACGTAGCGTTCAAAAGATATTTTTTTACTATTTTGACCGCGCAACAAATTATATAAGTTAATAATTTGATTCGACTTTTCTTCTAATTGGAAAATTTGGTCCGCTACATGATCAAGTTTTTCTGAAAAATCAATCGCATGTCGCTCACAATCCTTCGAAGTATTTAACCTTTGCAATGCTTTTTCATATTCATCCTTTAAGCTTTGGACTTCCGCTTCTGCTATTGTTAAGTCAACCTTTTGTTTTCCCTCTAATTCAATACTTTCTTCTTTTACTTGTGTAGATATGGAGTGTAGTTCATTAGAAAACTCCATAAACAATTGATATAAACTTTGTATTTCGTCATCCGTTCGTAAAGCTGATTCAAATTGTTTATAGTTATCGAATCCTGCAACAGCCATCGATTGTTTAAATTGCTCTTTGGCATGCTTTAACTTTTCTTCTAAATGCTCAATATTTTTAGTCGTTTGTTTTACTCCTTCTTCAGTTGTCGCAACAAACTTTTCCACTTCTAATAAATGCTTTTGGACCTTTTCCCATTGTGCCAATAAAGCATTTTTTTGAAATTCCGTTTCCTGGATTACCTGCTGTAATTGACTCAACTCTTGTAAATGAGGAGGAATCGACTTTTGTTGTTCCGAAAGGACAATATTTTCTTTTAAAAGCTGTTCATTTTTTTGTCTGAAAGTTTCTTCCGTTTGTTTTCGTATGCGCTCTAATTGTTCATAGTTTTCTTTCATTTGTTTTAATTGTTTTTTATATTGAGCTAGTTTATCCATTCCTAATTTTACTTGTTGCACGTTTTCATTTACCGCACTCAATTGTTGAATGAAAGTGTCTTCATTATCAATCGAAGCTTTTAATCGTCCTAGTTCTAGTTCATATTTTTTTACTTGCTCCTGCAATGTATTATAATTCGCTTCAATCGAATATTTCCGTTGTTCTACACTAGCTAATAAAGACTTCCTATTTCTTAATGAATTTTCATCCACTGCTTCCTCGTGATTCAAATTTACTTGCTGATGGTCGGTACTACCACAAACAGGACAAGGTGTTCCAGGTATTAAGTTTGTAGCAAGAAGGGCAGCTTGGTTACTTAACCATTTCTTCTCTTCCAATTCATAATCTTTTCGAGCCGCATTATATTCCTCAACAATCTTTTCATATTGCTCTTTGAATTGATTTGCCTTAACCACTAACTCTTTGTAACGGGCGAACGTATTCACGACTTCTCGCAAATACACTTGCTGCTCAAGAAGCTCGTTTAAATTTCCCGTTTTTTCTTCTAATTGTTCAACTAAACCATTTATGCGAGCCATTTGCTCCTTTTCAGTGGCTAATTGTTTGTCCACCTTTTCGAAGATCGTTTTTGCACCTTGTACTTCCGTTTCCAAAGTATGGACGATTTGATTTTGTTTTTCAATTTGTTCATAAAGGGGCACAAGCTTTTGAAGTTCATTTACTTTTTGGGTTAATGCATCCCTTTCTGATTGTTTTAAAGATTCCCGTTCATAAGCATTTTGGGCATCCGTTAAATCTCTTTTTGCCTGTTCCAACCGCTGCATCATTTCTGAAAGAATCTGTTGCTGCTTCACTTTGTCCTGATATAAAGCATGGCATTGTTGATTTAAAGGTTGAATTTTACCCGCGGAAATGGCCGCTTCATATTCTTTTTTCTTTTGTTCATAAAGGGGTTTCTGTTGCTCTAATTGCTGTAATGTCAGCTTCTTCTTTTCGTAGGAATCAATTCGATCATTTAAAGCTTTAGCAGCCAAAAAATGATTGTACTTTTCGTGATGATTCTCAACCGCTTGCTCATAGTTTTTTTGATCATCTTTTATTTTTTGTTGATAATATTGAATTTCCTCAACTAGAGCATCCTGGATTTGATAGATATTTGAATTTTGGTCTAATACAGTAAAGAGAGTGGAATCCCTTCTTGGAAGTGCCCCAGCAATTTGAGCTACGTAACTATTTTTCAAAGTTCGCGCTCTATCTAACTCTTGGTCGGCCAATTTCTTCTTTTCTTCTAACTTTTGCGTCATCTCGCCGTATCGATTTGTTTTAAAAATTTTACGCAAGATTGCTTCTTTATTATCCGATTGGGAGGTTAATAGTTTACGAAATTCCCCTTGAGGCAACATGACAATTTGACTGAATTGGTCGTAGGTTAAGCCGATAATATTTTCTATTTTGTCATTAATATCCGTTACCTTTTGACGTTCCACAGCTGGTATTTCTTGTCCATTTACAATTTCAAACAGCTCATATTTTTCACCAGTAGCGGTTTTCCGCCCCTCTTTCACATGAGGAAGTTGTCGTAGTATACGATAAATTTTTCCATGGATTTCAAAAATGAGTTCTACCGCAGTATGTACATTATCTTCTGCAAAGTCACTACGTAACATTTTCGTGTCTTTCCGGTCCTGGCCACTACCAAAGCCATATAAAGCAAAACAGATTCCATCAAAAATAGTCGTTTTCCCTGCACCTGTCGAACCTGAAATGACAAATAAACGGTTATCTTGTAGCTCAGTGAAGTCAATTACTTCTTCATTTTTATATGGACCAAATGCTCTCAATGTTAATTTAATTGGCTTCATTTCACGACCACCTCTTTTGTTTCCCGTTCTTCTTCGAGCATTTCTTGTAAAACTTCCTCAAATAGTTGCTGAGCAATTTCGGATGGTTCTTCTCCTAGAATTTCTTGATGAAATGCTTTAAATAAACTAAGCTCATCCATTTGTTCCCTGCGAATGGCTTCTCCTTGTTCTGATGACTCTAATCTTGGTAAAGTTTTACGTTCCACATGCATGGCATTTGGGTAAACCGTTCGAATTTGTTCCATTGCCCCTACCACTGGAGTTAGATCGGTCAATCGAACAAATACATAGTCTTCACTGATTGGATGTTTTAATATTTCTTGAATGGATCCTTCAACGATTCGTAAATCCCTTCTTGGACGGAAAGGACGCTTTTCGACTGACACTTGTCCGTCAGCATCCAATTCAACGATTAAATAACCTTTTTCATGATTGGCTTCCGATGCCGAATATTTTAAAGGTGATCCAGCATAACGAATCGTTTCATTTAAGACATAGTGGGCTTTATGTAGGTGACCAAGGGCTGTGTAGTGAAAAGGTTTAAAATGTTCTGCACTGACGCATTCGGAACCACCTATCGCTAAAGGCCGTTCGGAATCGCTTGTATTGTCTTCTTGATCTCCATAAGGTGTTACAAAGGCATGTGCAATAAATACATGCCGTTTTAATTTATCCATTTTTTTCTCAATGGACTCAATGACCTTTTTCATCGCATCATCATAATTACTAATATTGTTATCTTCAAAAATATGTTTCACTAAAGAAGGCTCAGCAAAAGGAACTAAATGAAAATGGACTTCTCCAAACTCATCATTCAATACAATCGGTTGTAAATTGGACGATAATTCCCCAACAATATGTAAACCAGCCTCACTCATTAACTTACTTCCAAACTGCAAACGTGTTGGGCTATCATGATTTCCTGCGATACTTAATACAGGTACTTTTCGTTTCAATACAATTTCAGCTAATAGTTCATCTAATAAATCAACTGCTTCAACTGGAGGTAATGCCCGGTCATATAAATCACCGGCAATAATGATCGCATCGGGTTGTTCTTCATCAATTGCTTGTAAAAATTGCTCCAATACATAACGTTGATCGTCCGTCATGTAAATCCCTTGTACAAGCTTTCCTAAATGCCAATCTGCGGTATGAAATATTTTCATAATTGTCGTACCTCCATTCATCTTTTCACCATTTTATTTTGGTTCTAAGTCAAATGTTGGGGTGAGCATTTAGCTCACTCCTAATTTATGCGACCCGAACATCTATATTTTTATATTGATGGTGTAATAACACCTTTAATCTGAATCGATCAAATCGTTTA